>NZ_JALJRK010000007.1:136900-143337 GCF_024519725.1 Microvirga sp. Mcv34
CGGCCCGCGCCAGTTCCTCACCGTGCGCGAAAAGGAGCGGCTCGGTCCTGTCTGGATCAACCAGGATCAGCAGAAGTTTCCGACGGCGCCGTCCTACCTGAACGTGCTCAGCTCCCGGCCGATCGAGGAGATCACGAGCGATCAGCTGCGACAGCGCCAGAAGATCGGCCTGGAGGCGATCATCAATGCCGGCGATTTCACGCTCGCGCGCGGCGGCGCGGATCAGCCGTTCCGGGATGCCCTGTTCCGGCTCAAGTCCGAGGAGGGCCTCTATCTGGCGGACGAGCGCGGCGTGACCTTCCTGACGCCCGAGATCTTCCGCGCCGCCATCGCGCTGCCGGCGACAGCCCCGCCGGGTAATTACGACGTCGACGTGACGCTCTTCGCCGACACGGTGATCCTGGCCCGCACGCAGACCCATTTCGAGCTGGTCAAGACCGGCTTCGAGGAGCAGATCGGCGTCATCGCCCGCGACTGGTCCCTGGCTTACGGCCTGACCACGGCCGCCATCGCGCTCTTCTTCGGCTGGCTCGCCAGCACGATCTTCCGGCGGGATTAGGCGAGACCTGGAAGGGCAGCGGAGAGTTCCGGCGGTCAATCCCGGCAGAGCATCGCCCGGGCGATCGCGAAGATGCGCTCCGTTCCGATGAGATGCGCGGTGAAGCCCTGCGGGAACAGCGGCTTGAAGGCGGCGTCGCAAGCGTTCAAACCGCCCGCATAGGCGCCGAGCGCGGGCATGACGCAGCGCCTGCCGTCCGTGAGGAAGCAGCGCCGCCGCGTGGCGCGGCCGCGCATCACCACCTTGCCGACCGGGTGCAGATGGCCGGCGATTTCCGCCTGCTCGCCCGTGGCCGGCTCGTGGCGCAGGGTGAGGGACCCGAGCGCCATCTCCTCGACCACCTGTCCGCCGATGCTGTCGGGCAGGATGCGGTCGTGATTGCCCGTGACCCAGATCCACTCGCGCCCCTTCTGCACCTCGGCCAGGGTGGCGCGCTCCTCCTCGCCGAGGCGGTCCGGCCCGCCGATGTCGTGGAAGCTGTCGCCGAGCGCGACGACGATCTTCGGATCGAAGCGGAACACCGCATCCGAGAGCGCGATCAGCGTCTCGCGGGTGTCGTAGGGCGGCAGCATCATGCCCCGACGGGCGAAGGACGAGCCCTTCTCGAAATGGAGGTCGGCCACGAGCAGGGCGTCGTGAGCGGGCAGCACCATCGCGCCCGTCAGGTCGAGGAGCGCCAGCTGCCCGGCGAGATCGATCTCGTGTGTTGTCTGTTTGTTCTTGCGCAATGCCGTCACGCCAAAGCCTCGTCGAGAAGCGCCGCTTCCGCCTCGGCCAGAATTTCGTCCGCATTGTCGCTATAGACGCGCTCGCGGCCGATCTCCAGCATGACGGACACGCTCAAAGGAGAAACCCGGTCGAGCGGCTTGTGGATGATTCGCCCCCGGATGCGCTCTAACATCATGCCGAGGCGCCGCACGTCGAGGAGTCCCGTTGCCGCATCCGCCCGCGCGGCGCGCAGGAGCACGTGGTCGGGCTCGTGCTTGCGCAGCACGTCGTAGACGAGATCGGTCGAGATGGTGACCTGCCGGCCAGTCTTCTTCTCTCCCGGAAAGCGTCGCTCGATGAGACCCGCGATCACGGCGCATTGGCGGAAGGTGCGCTTCATGAGGGACGATTCGGCGAGCCAGTCCTCCAGGTCGTCGCCGAGCATGTCCTCGGAGAAGAGGTCGTCCAGGAAGCCCGGATCGCGCCCGGCGCGGGCCGCGATGTCGCCCGAGGCATAGACCGCGATGCCGTAATCGTTGGCCACGAAGCCGAGCGGCTTGAGCTTCGCCCGTTCCAGGCGGCGGGTCAGCAGCATGCCGAGCGTCTGGTGCGCGAGCCGTCCCTCGAAAGGGAAGCAGGTCATGTAGAAGCGGTTGCCGCGCGGAAAGGTCTCCACCAGGAGGTCGCGCGGCCCGGGCACGATGGAGCGGCGGCGCTGCTGCAGCAGCCATTCGGTCATCTGCGGCGGCAGGCGGTCCCATTCGAACGGATCGGCCAGGATCGCCCGCACCCGCGCGGCGAGAAAGGTCGAGAGCGGGAACTTGCCGCCCTCGTAGGACGGAATCATCGGATCGGTGCCCGAACCCGCACGCGTCACCAGCGCCTCGTCCTCGGAGATACCCTCGAAGCGCAGCACCTCGCCGGCGAACAGGAACGTGTCGCCCGGCGTGAGCGTCTCGGCGAAGTACTCCTCGATTTCGCCGAGGATTCGTCCGCGCGGCAGGACGGTGCCCGGACGCGAGCGCGCGCTCTTGCCGAGCCGCACCTTGATCATGCTGGACTCGACGATGGTGCCGACATTCAGCCGGTATTGCTGCGCCACCTTCGCGTCGCGCACGCGCCAGAGATCGTCCTTGCCCTTCACGATCTTGGCGAAGCGTTCATAGGCACGCAGCGCGTATCCTCCCGTCGCCACGAAGGCCACGCAGGCCTCGAAATCCTCCCAGGTCAGGCCGGCATAGGGCGCGGCGGAGCGCACTTCCTCGTAGAGGTCATCGAGCTTGAACGGCCCGGCGCAGGCCATGCCGAGGATGTGCTGGCAGAGCACGTCGAGCGCGCCGGTGCGCGCATCCGGCGTATCCTGCGCCGCCTCGTGCACCGCATCTAGCGCCGCGCGGCATTCGAGGATCTCGAAGCGGTTGGCGGGCACCAGATAGGCTTCCGACGGCTCGTCCATGCGGTGGTTCGAGCGGCCGATGCGCTGCATGATGCGCGAGGCCCCTTTCGGTGCGCCCACATTCACCACGAGGTCCACGTCACCCCAGTCGATGCCGAGATCGAGCGTCGCCGTGCACACCACCGCCTTCAGTTTTCCCGCCGCCATCGCCTCCTCGACGCGCCGGCGCTGCGACACGTCGAGCGAGCCGTGATGGAGCGCGATGGCGAGGTTGTCGTCGTTGAGCTTCCAGAGTTCCTGGAACGTGTATTCCGCCTGCAGGCGCGTGTTGACGAAGACGAGCGTGGTCTTGTGCGCGCGGATCAGGTCGTAGATCGCCGGCATCGACAGCGAGGCCGTGTGGCCCGCGAGCGGCAGGCGCTCGTCGAGTTCGAGCATGCGGATGTCGGGCTGCGCGCCGCCCTGGACGACGACGAGATCGGCCATGGGTGCTTCCCCTCCCCCTTGCGGGGAGGGGCCAGGGGTGGGGGTGGTGAGACTGGGTGCGCGAGTGAGCCGATTAGATGCTGGAGCGACTTTGGTGTTTCCTGGATCGAGCACAGCATCCTGACTTTCAGACCCCCACCCTTCATCCCTCCCCGCAAGGGGGAGGGAATCCGCGTCACGCTGCGCCACCAGATAGCGCCTCAGGTCATCCGGTTCGCGCACCGTCGCCGAGAGCCCGACGGCCGTCGCCTCGGGGGCGATGGCCATGAGCCTTGCCAAGCCCAGCGAGAGCAGGTCGCCGCGCTTCGAGGTGACCAGCGAATGCAGCTCGTCCAGCACCACGCGGCGCAGGTCCTTGAAGAAGTCCCGCGCCTCCGCATGGGCGAGCAGCAGCGCCAGCTGCTCCGGCGTGGTCAGAAGGATGTCCGGCGGGCGCTCGATCTGCCGGGCCCGCTTGTGGGAGGGCGTGTCGCCGGTGCGGGTCTCGATGCGGATGGGCAGCCCCATCTCCTGCACGGGCGTTTCGAGATTGCGGGCGATGTCGGTGGCCAGCGCCTTCAGGGGGGAGATGTAGAGGGTATGGAGCCCCCGCCGGTCCTTGGCCGTGCCCCGCCCCGGGCCTTTCTCCGCCAGCTCCACGAGGCTCGGCAGGAAACCGGCGAGCGTCTTTCCCGCCCCCGTGGGCGCCACGAGGAGGACGGACCGCCCCTCCCGGGCCTTGGCGAGCAGGTCGAGCTGGTGCTCGCGCGGCGCCCAGCCTCGGATCTTGAACCAGTCACGGAAGATTTTCGGGAGAAGGGACGCTTGCGACATGGCTCCTGAACATAAGGTGCGCCCGGCTTTTCGCCAGAGACGCCCCTACGGCATGAAACAGAATTTCGTTCATCAGGATGTGAACGCCGACCAATGACCGCTTGCCAACCCGCATCGGATCATTTCAGCTCGGCTCGACGCCAACAACGAGAATGAAAAGGTCAATGCCATGTCGGACGACTTCCAGTTTCAGAATGCCGTCGCCGTCGTCACGGGGGGAACGCAGGGGCTCGGCGAGGCCATCGCCCGCACCTTCGCCGAGCGTGGGGCCAAAGGCCTCGTGATCTGCGGCCGCAACGCGGAGCGCGGGCACGCGATCGCGCGGGAGATTTCGGGGCAAGGGTGCCACACGGAATTCGTGCAGGCCGATCTCGAGAGCGTCGACGAGGCGCGCCAGGTCACCGCGCGGGCGGACAGCGTGTTCGGGCGCGTCGACGCGCTGGTGAACGCGGCCGGCATCACCGACCGCGGCACGATCTTCGACACCAGCCCGGAGCTGTTCGACCGCATGTTCGCGGTCAATGTGCGCGCGCCCTTCTTCCTGATGCAGGAAGCCGCCAAGATCATGCGGCGCGAAAAGATCGAAGGCGCCATGGTCAACATCCTGTCCATGTCGGCCCATGGGGGCCAGCCCTTCATCACCGCCTATAGCGGCTCGAAGGGCGCCCTCGCCACACTCACCAAGAACGCCGCCTTCAGCCTCATGCCCTGGCGCATCCGCGTGAACGCCCTGAACATCGGCTGGATGAACACGCCGGGCGAGGACCGGATCATTCGGCTCTATCACGGCGCCCAGGACGGATGGCTGGAGAAGGCCATGAAGGAGCAGCCCTTCGGCCGCCTTCTCGAGCCGAAGGAAGTGGCCCGCGCCGTGGCGTTCCTGTGCAGTTCGGAATCCGGCATGATGACCGGCTCGGTGATCGATTTCGACCAGTCGGTGATGGGCTGCTACGAGAGCGCGCCGCATCCCTCCACGCCGGCGCAGTAGCCTCTTTCACCAACACACCATTATTCCGAGAGGCCGGCTCGAACACCTCTCACCTCATCCTGAGGAGCCGCTGAAAGCGGTGTCTCGAAGGAGGATTCAGTGCACTCTGGAGCCTCCTTCGAGACGCAGACGACGTCTGCTCCTCAGGATGAGGGCAGAGTGTTGAAATGGGCGATCGTCAGCGCTGCAGCACCACCAGGAATCCGGGCACCGGCACGCCGCGGTCCTCCCGGGTCGACACGCGCTCGAAGAATGCGAGCGCGAAACCCTCCCGGTCCGCGAGCCTGCGCAGATAGGATTCGCCGTGGGCGTACCGGGCGTCTTCGCCGAGGATGTAGCCGTCGCCCTCGTGCGCCTGGACGGTGAAGGCGAAGAGGCCCGCAGGCTTCAGCACGCGATGGGCTTCCCGGAAGACCGCATCGAGCGCCGCCATGTAGACGAACACGTCGGCCGCCACGACGAGGTCGGCTTCGCCCGTCTGCCGTCCGCTCAGGAACGCAACGAGCTCGCCTTCGTGCAGGGCATCGTAGAGCTTTGTCCTTTCAGCTTTCTCCAGCATCCGCGGCGAGAGATCGACACCCTCGATCCCGGTGCAGATACCGGCGAGTTCCTGCGCCATCAGCCCGGTGCCGCAGCCGAGATCGAGCGTGAGCCCGAACCGGAAATCGCGGCCCTGCCTAGAGAATGCCCGGCGCAGGGCATCGGCGATCAGCGCAGGGCCGCGATAGGCGAGGTTCCGGGTCAGGTGCCGATCGAATTTCGGCGCATAATCGTCGAAGAGAGCCCGCACGTAGCCGTCGGTGATCGCCTCGTCGGGCGTCAGCGCCCCGAGCCTGGCAAGGTCGAGCCGCACGCCCAGCGCATCCTCGGGTTCGAGAGAGAGAGCCCGCCGAAGCGCATCCACCGCGTCCTTCCGCTCGCCGAGTTCGGCGAGCGAACGCCCCAGCATCGCATGGGCGGCCGCGAAACCCGGCGCTAGTTCGAGCACCTGCCGGGCGAGATCGGCCGCGGCCGCGAAGTCGCGCTCGTCGAAGGCCCCACGCGCATATTCGTAGCGGCGGTCGGCCAGGAAATCGCCGGAGGATCGGACGGTCGATGGTGAGGACATGGCCTCTGGATGCGGGAGAGCGGAAAGGCTGTCAATGGCGCTCCAGCGACAGTGCGAATGCCGGAGGCGCAGGGCCGGATCGCAGCAAGGTCAAGCCGATGGGACGACGGGAACGGCACGCCCCCTTATGGCCGGGATTGTCACGCTCCCACGTCATGGCCGTCCCCGGACTTGATCCGGGGATCAGACCCGGCCATCCATGTCTTTGCAGCGATGGAAGACGTGGGTGGCCGCAGCGGGGAAAGCCATGACGGCGCGGGATGAGCGGCGCAGCGTTATGTTCTTACTTTGTTCTTGACACCGGGATCAACCTTAGCTATATCATTGCACAGCCTGATCCGACGAGGGGCGCGCTTCGCGAGGCGTCGCAAGTTGTGGG
>NZ_JALJRK010000080.1 GCF_024519725.1 Microvirga sp. Mcv34
GGCTATCCTGGAAAAGGTCGCCCGTGCGAAACAAGCGTTAGAGTCACAACACTAGGCCGTCCGCATCAGGCACCTTCGCCATGAGCTTGAACGATCAGACGATCTCCATGATGACGTCTGTCTCGAAGCTGAAATAGTCCGGGAGCACGTCGGGCGCGGGCTCCAGCGGTCCCGTCATCCTCGTACCCTCAGGCAACGGATCCAGCCAGTTGGTGGATACCGCCGCGCCGGGGCCACTTTCCCAGTCGGCCGGTGCACCAAGCCCATCCCCTACGCCAGCCTCGAGCCCACGAGAACAGAAGAGACCGTCTGACAGCCGAAGCTGTGCCCCAGGCAAGCGCATGATTGACCCGGCCCACAGGGAACGAGCGGCAATGATCGCTCGATATGTTCGGCCAGGTGGGCAGGTGAACGTTGGTGGGATCGGGATGTAACCAAGCTCGCAAGATCTGCGAACTACCTACGAGAATGGTGCCGGTCACCTAGGAGCCTGCCGCGCTCGCGATGGGACGAGCGGCCAGCCCAAAACAGAGAAGACTTCGATGCAGCTTTTTGAGCAGAACCAATACGTTTATCGCACCGGCCTCGCCTGGACGGCTGCCCAGATCGATGAGGGTATACGCAGCTTCATGCTCGGCGTGTACAACTACATGGTGTTGGGCCTTGGCATCTCGGCCCTCGTGGCACTCGGCGTCAACATGGCAGCCACGACCACCGACTCCGCGTCGACCGCAGGGCAGGTCGGGGGCATCACTCTCACGGTGTTCGGTCACCTTCTCTATGGAACGCCTCTGATGTGGATTGTGGCGGTTGCGCCTCTGGCTTTCACCTTTATCTTCTCATTCCAGCTGGACAGGATGTCGGCAGCGTCAGCACGAATTACCTTCTTCGCCTTCGCCGCACTGATGGGCGCGTCGCTGTCGACGCTGCTCCTGCGCTACACGGGCGCCAGTGTCGTGCAGGTGTTCCTCATCACAGCGGCGTCCTTCGGCTCGCTGTCAGTGTGGGGCTACACTACTAAGCGCAGCCTGTCAGCCCTGGATACCTTCCTGATGATGGGCCTAATCGGCCTCGTGATCGCGATGCTCGTCAACATCTTCCTGGAGGCGAGCGTTTTGCAGGTCGCAATCTCGGGCATCGGGGTGCTGATCTTCGCGAGCCTCTCGGCCTACGGCACGCAGAAGCTGAAGGATATTTACTTCATGGGCGGCCTCGACGCCGAGGCCGCGGCCAAGGTATCGATCTTCGGCGCTCTGACGCTTTACCTCGACTTCATCAACATGTTCCAATTCCTGCTGTCGCTCGCCGGCGGCAAACGCAGCGAATAACGACCAGCAGCATGGAAGCGGGATTGTGGTCGGTGCCACAACGGAGAGAATCCACTAACGTGGCGTTCACCATATCCACGGCAAGGAGCCCAGTTCAGGCGGACATTCGGCCACAGCGGCTTTGCGCAACCATGGCGGCAGCTATCTGGGGCTTCCCTCCGCCGCCTGTGCGGGCCCGCCCGACCCGCTTCCGCCGAAACCGAGCGTCCTGAGTTGAGGCCCTCCGCTCGTGGCTGCGCCTGATTCCAGTGCACCGCCGGTCGATCCCGGGCGCTCCGTTCACCCAGGGTGCCTATCCATAAGGTTTCAGAGTGAACACCATGTCAGATCGTTTCGGCTCGTCGCTCAGCTGCCACGCCCTTTCGGCCAGTGGGGCGGGCGCCGCACCAGCCGCGGGCCTCTCGTATCCCGCCCTGGTCCTCCATTACGGGACCCCGGCTATAATCTATTATGGCGCGGTGCCGCATTGAGCGGAGGGCAGCCATGAGGGAGTTCAGGAACACGCGGCCGTGGTGTAACCGAATCCTTGTCTGCTACGAATCATGGGAGGACCGCTCATGATTGCGAACGAAGCTGAGCTGCGGGCGCTCATGACGGCCGGCCTGAACGGCGATGCGGCGGCCCACCGCGCACTCCTAGACAGGCTCAGCCGTCACTTGCGGGCCTACTACAAGAATAAGCTTGCGCGGATCGGGCGGAGCGCGGACGAGGCGGAAGATCTGGTGCAGGATACGCTGATGGCAATCCATACCCGACGGCAGACCTACGACCCAGAGGAGCTCTTCACCCCGTGGGTGCACGCCATCGCGCGCTATAAGCTCATCGACCACCTGCGCCACACCAAGGCAACCATGACGGATATGCCCATCGAGGACGCCGCCGACTTCGAGGCGCAAGACGACCATGCCGGGGCGGAGAGCGCCCTCGACATCAACCGCCTGCTCGCGCGGTTGCCCGAGAAGATGCGGCGTGCGATCCGGCACGTGAAGATCGACGGCCTGAGCGTCGCCGAGACCGCCGCTCGCTGTGGCATGACAGAATCGGCGGTCAAGGTGAGCGTACATAGGGGCCTCAAGGCCATGGCGGCGGCAATCGCCCAGGGGAGGACCACATGAAGACTGACGACCTCATCAACCTACTGAGCACAAATGTCGAGCCAGTGGACCGCCGCCAGCTCAGACGCAGCCTCGGTCTTGCGGTGGCGCTCGGGGCAGGAGGGGCGCTCATCACAGTCCTGCTGGCGCTTGGCGTCCGCACAGACCTGCACGAGCCCGGCGTCCTAGCCTTTCTCGGCCTGAAGCTCGCCTTCGCAACGGGCGTCGTCCTGATGGCCTCGCTGCTGCTGACGCGCCTCGCGCGCCCGGGCGGCGAGCACGGGACGCGGCCCATCCTGGTGCTGCTGCCGTTCGCGGCCATCGCCCTGCTCGCGGGCTTGAGTCTCGCCCATACCCCCAGTACCCACTGGGAAGCGATGATTGTGGGCGACATGTGGCTTAATTGTCTTGTGTCGATACCAACCATCGCCGTCGTGCCGTTTGCGGTGGTCGTCTGGGCAGTGCGCCGGTTCGCGGCGCCCACGAACTTGGCGTGGACCGGAGCCTTTGCCGGCCTCGCGGCCGGCGGCGTGAGCGCAATGGGTTATGCCCTACACTGCATGGACGACTCCCTGCCGTTCATTGCGCTCTGGTACGGCGGAACCATCATCTTATGCACCGTGGCTGGGGCGCTGCTGGGCCCCCGGCTGCTGCGCTGGTAACTATGCGGATGAGAGCTTAAATACTTGCCGTTCGATCAGGAGCCGCTGCCACGCGTCAGGTCGCTGGATCTTGCACCGACGCTCGGAGTGATGGTCAAAAGAGCGTGTGCTAGACCCCCGACCGGCCGCGGCAAGGCCCCGCCAGTGCGGGTGATGCTAAGATCGGGGCGGAGAGGACGGCGGCCATTCTCATCGAATACTCCGAAGCCGCTACAAGCAATGCGCAGGCGGCGGTGGGCGCATGGCACAAGCGTGTACGGCCCCGGCTGCGTACCCGCTGGACTGTTCCTTCAATCGTCGTTTGCATCATCACGGATGCCCACCGCGACCTAAAGGTCGCCCAATCACCAGCCTGACCACCTCGGGCATTCGCACGGGCGTACATGGTGCCATCTACGTGACATCTACCTCCGATGGGCTTTTAGGATGAGACAGCTTTCTTGCAGTAAGACAGAGTTAAAGCTAACCATTTAGACAAATCGGGGAACTGTCCGGCAATAACGTCCGGGCAAGTCGTTAAGGGAATGCGGGGATTCTCATGATGAAGCGTATCGCAATGGCCGCGAGCCTGGTGCTCGCGCTCGCTGCCTGCCAGAGTGAGGGCGTCTCCACAAGCTCGACGAAGCACCTCGCGCCGATCCCATCGGCCACTATGGCGCTGATGGCCAGCAAGGGGATGTCGCAGAACGATCCGATCCTCATGCGCTCCTACAAGAAGGAGTCCGAGATCGAGATCTGGAAGCGTGGCCGCGACGGTAAGTACGCGCTGCTCAAGACCTACCCGATGTGCCGCTGGTCGGGTCAGCTCGGGCCGAAGATCCGTGAGGGCGACCGGCAGGCGCCGGAGGGCTTCTACACGGTCACTCCGGCTGCCATGAACCCGAACTCGCAGCTCTACCTGTCCTTCAACCTCGGCTACCCAAACGCCTATGACCGTGCCCACGGCCGCACGGGATCACACCTCATGGTGCACGGCTCGTGTTCGTCGCGCGGCTGCTTCGCCATGACGGACGAAGCCATCTCGGAAGTCTATGCCCTCGCTCGGGAGGCCTTCGCAAGCGGCCAGCGCGGCTTCCAGTTCCAGTCCTATCCGTTCAGGATGACGGCCGAGAACCTGGCCAAGCACCGCCTCGACCCAAACATCGCATTCTGGAAGAACCTCAAGGAAGGCTCGGACTACTTCGAGGTCGCCAAGGAGGAGCCGCAGATCTCGGTCGCCAACCGGCAATATGCGTTCGGGGGCGATGCCTCCGTCATGGCTGCGGTCGCGCAGAAGCGCCAGAAGGACGAGCAGGAGGTCGCTGAGTTGGTGGCCAAGGGCGTGCCGCCGATCAGGCTAGTCTACGATGACGGCGGGCAGCACCAGACCTTCCGGCAGGCGCTTGCCGGTAACACCTCGACAGATGGTGGCTCGCTTGCCGTCGACGTGAGCGCCCGGAACCGCCTTGGCGACGTGAGCCGGCCGGAGGCCTTGGCCGCGGGGCCGCAGGAAATCATCCTCGCCGCCAATGGGAAGCCGAAGCAGGAGCCCTCGTCGGCGCTGGCATACGCCTCTCAGCGGTCGGCTGTGGGGCAGACCCGCGCCAGCGAATCAGTCCGGCAGGCTGCATCGGCCCCTGCCGCTGCGGCAGGGCCTGAGCCGGCGACCCAAGCCGCAGGTGGTGAAGGGCGCTCTGTACTTGGACGGATGCTGGCGTTCTTCGGCGGCTAGGCTCACCGTCGCCAGGACTATCCTATGAGTAAGCCGGTAACACCAGAGGGCACCTCGGCAGGTCCACGTTGGGATTATTGAGCGCTCAAGATATTCACCCTCGTCGCGCGCCCGCTCCTGTCCCGAGATGCAGCCGAATACCGGCGGCCTCCTTTGGCCCGAAGCTAGCTCCGGGCTAGCTTCGGGTGCTATGCCTCGGGGCATCATGTCTGCTTTCGATCCTACCAAGCCGAGGTCCTCGACCCTGGGTCTCAAGGTCCTCGTGCTCACGGCGTGCCTCGCCATCTTGAGTGTCGAGGCATGGCGCGACTGGAGCGGGCGGAGCCAGGAAATGGCCAGGATCAGCACCGAGACCCTAAACCGGGCCAAGTCGCTGACCCAGCACGTGCAGGATTCTCTCGAGGTGGCTGACACCCTTCTCGTGGACGTGGTGGACCGGATCGAGACCGGAGGTATCGGGCCGACCGCCATGTTGAGGCTAGACTCTTTCCTTGTCGAGCGGATCCAATCCTTGCAGCGTATCAAGTCCCTGACGATCTATGGGGAGGACGGGCTCTTGATGAGCAGCTCCCTGCCAGGCCACCGCAGCAAGATCGATGCCCGAGATCAGCCATTCTTTCAGTATCACAGCGCCATCTCCAGAGCCGATTGGTACCTCGGCCCTCTGATCCATGATCCTCTCGGAGGCGAATGGGTTGTCACGCTCTCCCGTCGCGTCAACAAGCCGGATGGGAGTTTCGGCGGGGTCGCTCAGGCCAGCATTCCACCACGCTACTTCGCGAACTTCTTTGGCCGCTTTGATGTTGGAGCACAGGGAATCCTTGCTCTGTTTCACGCCGATGGAACACTTCTGTCGCGCTATCCTTACCTGGAGCGTGCAATCGGGGCCCTTGCGGTGAACGAGCCGTGGTTTAAGGATGGGAAAGCCTCTGGGATCTACGAATATACGTCCTCCATTGACGGGGTGACCCGCATTGGAGGCTATCAGCGCAACCACATCTTTCCTATTGGCGTGCTTTCAGCCGTCGGACGGGACGAGGCGCTTGCGCGCTGGAACAGCATGTTCGCCATTCGCATCGTGGCCACCGGATTGCTCGTCACTACGATCGCCATATTGGGATGGCGCTTCGCGGGAGAGTTGCGGCGGCGCGAGACGGCAGAGACCGAACTCGCTGTCCTGGCCAGGACGGATGGCCTGACGAGCCTTGCCAATCGCCGAACCCTCGACGAGCGGCTCGAAACGGAATGGCTCAGGGCTGCCCGAGAGAAGGCGCCCGTTTCGCTGCTGATGATCGACGTGGATCGGTTCAAAGCCTACAACGACATCTACGGACATCAGGCTGGAGACGAGTGCCTGCGAACCATCGCCAACACCATCGCGAATGCGGCTCGCAGGCCGTCCGATGTGGTAGCACGTTATGGCGGCGAGGAACTCGCCGTCCTTCTGCCGGGGTTGAATGAAATCGATGCCGTGACCGTCGCCGAAAAGATCCGCTCGAAGGTAGAAGCGCTTTGCATGCTGCACGAGGCCAACGTCCCGTGCCGTATTCTAACGGTCAGCATCGGAAGTGCGACCCGGGTGCCGAGTTTAGACCGTTCACGTATTGGTCCAAAGGACCTGATTACGCTTGCCGACGCCGCCCTCTACGAGGCCAAGCAGGGCGGGCGCAACCGCATCGCGGTGGCAAAGACCGCCTGACCCCGGCTTCAATGTTTATAGGAGTTTGACGTCTCAATGTCCGGGACGTTGCGATCCAGCTCGCCGCGCCAGACGCCAGGGCCAGCATCGGATGGGGCCCGCCAATCTCCCCGCGGGCACAGGGAGCCGCCGGATGAGATCTTCGGGCCATTCGGCATCGCCGTACTCTTGAACTGGCTGGTAAAGAACCGCCCTAGGAAGGCCCGCGGCCATCGCTTGATCTCGCCGAGGTCATACGCACTATGCGAACTCAGTGGGAGGTTCGGCGGCCAAGTACTGGTCCTGCCCACAACCTGGGACAAGTCAATGCCACCACAGCGTCAAGGGTCCATGCCTGCCATGGCAGAGGCGAGCAGCTATTGGTTCGCCGTCATGGTCGGCGAGGTTCGGCCGCCGAGCGAGGCCCAGGCCATGCCCTCGTCGCCTTCGCGCTTGATGTAAGTGTAGCCCGTCTTGTGCCACGGCAGGATGGCATTGCGCTTGTTGTCGAGGATGAAGTCGCCACGATTGGTGCGGACCATCATGACCGCGTGACCTGCGCCTTCCTCGTCGATAACGACCGTCATCCGCAGCGCCCGGTGCGGGAAGCCGGCCTCAACCAGACGCTTGCGTTTGACGAGCTGGTAATCCTCGCAATCGCCGTAGCCGTCCTCGGCGAAGTCCCAGATATCCTCGACACCCCAGTGATCCTGGTCGGTCTTCGCCTTGATGCCGGCGTTCACCTGCTGGTTGATCCGGTTGAGGGTCTGCCAGTCCTTCGCCGTGAGATCGATGGTGGCGGGCTCGGACGGATCGACGGCGCACTCGGTCGGGTTCTGCCCGCAGAAGCGGAGCCAGCCCATGATCGGCTTGGCTTTGCCGACCTTGGCAACGGGTTGGGTGACGGTCGGCAGTATGCTCCCGGTCTGGGTCTGTGCCTGCGCGGCTGCAGCGGTGATGGTCAGCGTGAGGGAGGCGACGGCGAAACGGAACATGCTCCTGGAAAAAGACCGTACGCTCAGAAGCCCGGAGAGAGGTTGCCGCATTGCCCCACCAATGTGCCGTTAAGGATTTGTTCATCAAACCTGACACGGTGGCTCGGCGGCGCTCAAGGCAAAAGTTAAACAAGGGTTAACAGGTCGCACCCGTTTTCGTTCCGGACTTTCGTCAGCCATGTCCTGCGCGCAGCGTCGCGGCGATGATCTCAAGGCGGCCGCTGACGTCGTCGAACGACAGGGCGTAGTGCACATCGGCGCTGTCCAGATGGGCCTCGCCCACGCTGAGTGCGGCTTCACCGAGCTCGAGCAACACCTCGCCCCGCCGCTCCGCCGCCATCCCGGGGTCGTAGGTTACCATGGTCGCCCCGACCACCGTCAGGGTGTCATCGAGGAGGTTCGTGGCAGTGCGGTCATCGCCTTGGCGGAAGGTGGCTGCGATGGTGATCCGCTCGATGGCGGGACGATCCGCCGGACCAGACACCTCGACGATGACCTCACGCGCGGCGAAGCGGCAGCGGGTAGCGGCACACGCGGTCTGCCGGATGCGCAGGTCAGAGCCGATCTGTTGCAGGGCCACGTTGACTGTCTCGTCGTAACGCTCGGGCGGGGTGTCGAAGGGACCCGCCAGGGCAGGCGAGGCGAGGAGCAGGACGAGGAGGGCAGCGGCAGGTCTCATCGAATCCTCCGGTGGCGGCACGTGCAACGCAGGAGCGGCGGCAGGCCAATGACGAAAGTGTGTACAGCCCCGACGGCGTACCGTATTGAGGGCGCACGCAGCGGAACGCACGTCCCCCCACATCCCTGGCCGAATTATGGGTCCTGCCAGACAGCAACCGTTCATGCGATGAAATCAGTTCGATGGGACGCCCGCACCCTTTTCTTCGTCACTAAGGAACACGTCGAAGAAGGGAAACCCGTCTCGGCACGAGAAATCTCGGTGCGACGCGGTTTCATGCTTGGACAATCACCCCAGGCTGCTGCGAAGCTTTCGCACGGCGGGGCAGGATAGAGTGAAAATCTTATGCTCAGTGTCTCCCTCCCGGCTGCCATGCTAGGCGGCCTCATCAGCTTCTTGAGCCCTTGCGTCCTGCCGTTGGTGCCGCCCTACCTGTCTTTCCTAGCGGGCACGACCTTCGACCGGCTGAATGCCGGCGACGGTGCCGTTCGCAGGCGGGCAGTATTAGCCGCGCTCCTATTCGTAGCCGGGTTCGCGACGGTTTTTGTTCTGCTGGGCGCAACGGCCTCTGCCTTGGGGCAAGTGATCCGGCAACATGTCGATGTGCTGAGCAAGCTGGCAGGCTTCGCCATCATCGTCATGGGCCTGCATTTCCTTGGGGTCTTCCGGATCGGGCTCTTTTATCGGGAGGCTCGGTTCAACATCGAGAAGCCGGTCGGCCTCTGGGGGGCTTATGCGATGGGCCTTGCCTTCGCGTTCGGTTGGACCCCCTGCATTGGCCCGGTACTAGCCGCCATTCTGACTGTCGCCGGCTCGGAGCAGAGTGTCGCGCAGGGGGCCCTGCTGCTTGCAGCTTACTCGGCGGGCCTCGGCGTCCCGTTCGTGCTTGCGGCACTCGCCATGAAGCCGTTTGTCGCCCTGCTGAAGCGCATGCGCTCTCACTTCGTGCTGGTGGAGAAGACGATGGGAGCGCTCCTCGTGCTAACCGGCATCGCCTTCCTGACCGGCTGGATCACCGATATGTCGTTCTGGCTTCTGGAGACGTTCCCGGCTCTCGCGACACTTGGCTGAGACGCGGAACCGCATAGGCCCAACCAAGGTCGACCCTGTTTTGAACTTAGACCCTTCTCAACCCAATGGTTAGGCTACCCAGACCTTTGTGCAAGCCTTACGCTCCAGGCTTACTGCGGGCCCGCTGGTATTCGCGCTCGGTAATTGCCCACGTGCTTTTGATGAAGGCGAGGATTGCCCGGATTTCGTCGTCCGACAGTGAGCCCTCAAACGCGGGCATGTCGCTTTCGTATCCGGGTACGAGCGCTGCCACGCCCTTTTTCGTGAGCGTGAACAGTTCCTCATCACTGTGATGCCATGTGTGCCCACTGGCATCATGTGGTGGTGCGGGCATGCGGCCGCTCGCCAGGGGCTCCTGCCAGTTGGGCTGGCCTTCGAGCTTGGCGCCATGGCACGAGGCGCAACGCTCGGCATAGAGCTTGGCGCCCAACGCAAGCTGAACCGCATCGCCTCGATCCCGGGATCGTTCATGGCCGAGCCAACCGAACGCGGCCACGGCGATGCCGGAGATGGTCAGGAGGGCTCCCCACAGCGGCAGCTTGCCCATGTCACAACCTGCCGCGCAGAAACTTGACCAGCGCGGCTGCCGCGAGCACGAAGAAGATGACGGTCAGGAGCCACGCCAAGCCCATCCCCGCCATCATCCAGCCCATTCCGTCCATCATGCCCGTCATTGGAACCTCGCCTCACAGGTTGGGCTGATCAAGCGCCGTCCAGGTGCGTCCCTGGTCGATGCTGCTCAGAAGCTTCCCGCCGTTCGTGGCGGCGAACACCCGCTTTGGATTCGTAGGGTCCGCCGCGAGGTGAAGGAGGTAGCCGTCCCCAAAGCCACTGCTGATGGTTTCAAACCCGACCGGCGGCTCAGCCGCCTTCACCAACCCCCGCCCGAGCACGAAGGCGTAGAGCGTACCCTCGGGCGTCACCTCGACCAAGCTCACCGGCGCTCCCTGCGCAAGCGGTATCCAGGATCTGCCCGCATCCGTGCTAACCAGCAGCCCCGACTGAGTCGCCGCATAGAGCGTGTCCCTGCTCTTTGCCGAGCCGGCGAGGTCAATCAGTCCCTCGGGCCCTGGCCCTACAATCGTCCACGTCTTGCCTGCATCCCTGCTGACCTGAAGCCCCCGGTGGGTACCATAGATCGTCTGCGGGTCGGCGGGGCTCACAGTCATCTGGTGGAAGTCGACCGGGCCATTCGCGCCTGGGGACACCTGGGTCCAGGTTCGCCCGCGGTCCTCCGAGGCAATAAAGCCGAGATTGCCGCCCTGCGCCGGGTGGCCGCTCGCATAAAGCCTGTTCGGGTCGGACGGGTGCGGGGTAAAGCCCATGAAGTCCTGAACCGGGGAGACTCGCTCCGCCTTCCCATCCGCGCCAGCGCTGAAGAGCCCGTGATGTGTCGCGATCAGGAGGCGCGAGGGATCCTGGCGGTCAATGGCCAGGCCGTGAATGTGGGTTTGTCTCGTCAGATCCGAAACAGCAATGCTCTCGGCCGCATTGGTGCGGATCATGAAGGCGGCGACTGTGATCGCCAGTGCTGCCGCTCCGGCCGGGAAAAGCTTCCCGCGTGGTTTCTTGTTTGTCCGTCCCATCGTGAAATTCCTGCTGGGTTGCTGCTTTGGGACGACGCTGAGCGTCCGCAGCTCAGCGTCGCCGGATTACGTCGAGCGGCACGTGCCGGATGTGAGCCGTCACGCCGCCCTAGCCTGATCTCAGCCGCGAGTGCCAGGTGCTGGCGTCGGTTGCTGCCCGGCGCCGCCCTGTTGCTGCTGCATCGCGGACTGCATCATCCTGTTGCAGTTCTCCATCATCTGAGACATCTGCTGCATCATGCCCATCATGGGCATGGAGCCGCTGCCCTGCATCATCCCATGCGGGTTGGCTTGGCCCTGGGACGGAGACGGCGCAGGCACGGCCTCTTGGGCGGAGACGGCCACGACGCCGGCCAGGAGCGCGGCTCCCGTTAAGACCGAACGAGCAATCATCGAGATCTTGGACATGGTATTCTCCTGTCTGGCCTGTGAGGCTGAGGCGTCCGCGCCACTTGGCGCGCCCTCCGGGTGGATGCCCCGCGCAGCGGACGTTGCTGCGCAAAGGCAGGGTCTCTTCCAGCCGCCTCTGGGATCAGGGGCGAAACCGGAAGGGAGATGGCGATTGGCAGCATCGGTTCTGCCTCTCATTCCGCCGCACGGGACCAAGCCTGAGTGGGCTCTTGGCCTCTCGTGTCAGGACCTTTGTCGGCATCGTTCACAGTGCAGGGCAGACGGTAGCCCTTGATCAGCGCGTAGATGGCCGGGATCACCACCAGCGTCAGTATGGTCGACGAGATCATGCCTCCAATCATCGGTACGGCGATGCGCTGCATGATCTCGGATCCTGTTCCGGTGCTCCATAGGATCGGAACCAGGCCCGCCATAATGGCGATCACCGTCATCATCTTGGGCCGGACACGCTCCACCGCCCCAACCATAATCGACGCATAGAGGTCGGCCCGGGTGAACAGACGGCCTTGTCGCTCCCGCTCCGCCTGCACCTCCTGCCGCGCGTGATCAAGATAGATCAGCATGATGACGCCGGTCTCGGCCGCAACACCGGCCAATGCGATGAAGCCGACGGCGACCGCAACCGACATGTTGAAGCCGAGCCACCACATCAGCCAGATGCCACCCACCAGCGCGAACGGCAGCGACAGCATGACAATAAGCGTTTCGGTCAGGGCCTGGAAGTTGAGGTAGAGCAGGAGGAAGATGATCAGCAACGTGACTGGCACTACGATCTTGAGACGGGCCTCGGCGCGTTCAAGGTACTCGAACTGCCCGCTCCATTGAACGTAGTAGCCCTGCGGGAACTTGACCTCACTCGCAACCGCCTGGCGCGCCTCGGCGACATAGCCGCCGAGATCACGCCCGGCGATGTCGACAAAGATGTAGACCGCAAGCTGGCCATTCTCCGTGCGGATCGAGGTCGGGCCCCGGGTGAGTTTCACCTCCGCGACCTCGCCCAAGGGCACGGCGCCGCCGTTTGGCATTGGCACCTGCACCTCGGTGGCGATGGCCTGCGGGTTCGAGCGCAGTTCGCGCGGATAGCGGATGTTCACGCTGTAGCGCTCGCGTCCCTCGACCGTGTTGGTCACCATCTCGCCGCCGAGCGCCGTCGCGATCACGTCCTGCACGTCGCCGACGGTCAGGCCATAGCGCCCGAGCGCGATCCGGTCCGGCACGATGTCGAGGAAGTAGCCTCCGATCACCCGCTCGGCATAGGCGCTCGACGTGCCGGGCACCGCCTTGACCACGGCCTCGACCTGGCGCGCGAACTTTTCCATTTCGGCGAGGTCGGTGCCAAACACCTTGATGCCAACAGGCGTGCGGATGCCGGTCGACAGCATATCGATGCGTGCTTGGATCGGCATCGTCCAGGCATTCGACACGCCGGGAAACTGCAGCGCCCTGTCCATCTCGGCCTTGAGGCTGTCGATGGTCACGCCGGGCCTCCACTCGTTCTTCGGCTTCAAGGTGATGATCGTCTCGAACATCTCCGTTGGTGCGGGATCGGTGGCGGTCAGTGCACGTCCCGCCTTGCCATAGACCGTGGCTACCTCGGGGAATGACTTGATGATCCGATCTTGGATCTGCATGAGCTCGGCCGCCTTGGTGATCGACAGGCCCGGCAGGGTGGTCGGCATGTACATCAGCGTGCCCTCATTGAGGGCCGGCATGAACTCGGAGCCGAGTTGGCGAGCCGGCCAGACGGTCGCACCGAGCGCCACGACGGCGAGTACGATGGTGAGGACTTTGGCCTTGAGCACACCACGGATGACCGGCCTGTAGATCCAGACCAGGAAGCGATTGATCGGGTTGCGGTGCTCCGGAACGATCCGCCCGCGCACGAAAATCACCATCAGCGCCGGCACCAGGGTCACGGACAGGATGGCCGCCGCCGCCATGGCGAAGGTCTTGGTGAAGGCGAGCGGCCCAAACAGACGGCCCTCCTGCGCCTCCAGCGTGAAGATGGGCAGGAACGAGACCGTGATGATCAGCAGGCTGAAGAACAGGGCCGGCCCGACCTCGCTTGCCGCCTTGATCAGGATCTCGACGCGCGGCTGGTCCGGTGGTGCCCGCTCCAGGTGCTTGTGGGCGTTCTCGATCATCACGATGGCCGCGTCGATCATAGCGCCGACCGCAATGGCGATGCCGCCCAAGCTCATGATGTTGGATCCAAGCCCGAGGAGCTTCATGGCGCCAAAGGCCATCAGGATGCCGACGGGCAGCATGAGGATCGCGACCAGGGCGCTGCGCAAGTGGAGCAGGAACACGACGCAGACCAGAGCGACGATGACGCTCTCCTCAATGAGCGTGCCTTTAAGCGTCTCGATTGCGGCCTCGATCAACTGCGAGCGGTCATAGACGGGAACGATCTCGGTACCCTTCGGCAAACTCGAAGCGACCTCGGCGAGCCGCGCCTTCACGCTCTCGATCACGTTGAGTGCGTTGGCCCCGAACCGCTGCAGGACGATGCCGCTTGCGACCTCGCCCTCGCCGTTGAGCTCGGTGATGCCACGCCGCTCGTCCGGCCCGATCTCGACGCGGGCGACGTCGCCGAGACGCAGGGGCGTGCCGGCCTCCGTCTTCAGAACGACACTTTCGATGTCCTGGATGCTCTTGAGATAACCGCGGCCGCGGACCATGAACTCGAACTCGGACAGTTCAACGGTGCGCCCGCCGACATCGGCGTTGCTGGTGCGGATCGCCTCACGCAGTGCCTGAAGCGAGATGCCCTGGGCGCGCAGCCTTCGCGGGTCCACGACGACGTTGTACTGCTTGACGAAGCCGCCGACGCTCGCGACCTCCGCGACGCCCTCTCCCTTCGCGGCGGCGAACCGGACCACCCAGTCCTGCAGCGACCGCAGCTCGGCCAAGGTCATGTTCTTGGCCATCACCGCGTACTGGTAGACCCAGCCCACGCCCGTGGCGTCCGGACCCAGGCTCGGCGTCACGCCGGCGGGCAGGCGTCGGGCGGCCGCGTTCAGGTACTCCAGCACACGCGAGCGGGCCCAGTACGCGTCAGTGCCGTCCTCGAAAATGATGTAGACGAACGAGACACCAAAGAACGAGAAGCCCCGCACGACCTTGGATTGCGGCACTGTTAGCATCGCCGTGGTGAGCGGATAGGTGACCTGGTCCTCAACCACCTGCGGCGCCTGACCCGGGTACTCCGTATAGACGATAACCTGCACGTCGGAGAGATCGGGGATAGCGTCGAGCGGCAGGCTGCGCAGGGAGTACAGACCCGCCGCGACCGCGAACACCGTCCCGATCAGAACGAGCATCAGGTTGCGCGACGACCACGCGATGAGGCGGGCGATCATTGGGGCTTCTCCCCGGCTGGAGCCGCCATGCTCTGCAATGCAGCCTTCAGGTTGCTTTCGGCATCGATGAGGAAGTTGGCCGACACGACCACCCGGTCGCCCGCCGCCACGCCCTCACGGATCTCGACATAGCCATTTCCACTGGCGCCCGCCGTGACCTGGCGGGGCTCGAAGCGGCCCTCGCCCTTGTCGACGATCACGACTTGACGCGTGCCGGTATCGATGAGCGCGCTGTCAGGCACCGCCACGACTGGCTTGTCGGCCCCCGTCGCGATTTCGACGTCGGCATACATGTCCGGCAGCAGGAGACCCTCCCGATTCGGAATTTCGATCCGGACGCGAGCCGTCCGGGTCTCCGGGTTCACCTGCGGGTAAATCAGGCCGATCGTGCCAGGGAAAACTTGGCCCGGCAGGCTGCGGACACGGATCGTGACGGCCTGCCCCGGCCGGACGGCGCCGAGATCATGTTCAGGCACGTCGGCGAGCACCCAGAGCGTCGAGAGGTCGGCAATCCGGAACAGAACGTCTCCCGGCATGGCCCGCATCCCGTCAGTCGCATTGCGCTCCAGCACAAGACCGTCCCGGGGTGCCGACCAGGTGATCGTGGTCGGCACCTTGCGGGCACGTTCGATCTCGGCCAGCGCCTCGGGTGGGACGTCGAGGTTTTCGAGGCGTCGGCGAGCTCCTTCGAGGACCGCCGCGCGGCCACCGGCTCCGCCTCCGTCATTGAGGACACTCAGGTACTGGGCGCTGGCGGCGGAGATCTCCGGCGAGTAGAGCCGCAGGAGCGGCTGACTGGCGCGCACCCGGTCGCCCGTCGTGACGTTCTCAACCTTCTCGATGAAACTCTCCGAGCGCAAGGAGATGACCGCCACACGGCGCTCGTCGAGCTTGATCGTGCCGGGCACGCGCACTGGCCGGGTAACAACACGGCGCTCTGCCGGCTCGGACCGGACCCCGGTGCGCTGCAGCCTGCCAAGCGATACCGTGACGGTCGAGCCATCCTCGGCTTCGCCCTCGTAGACGGGCAGGTAATCCATCCCCATCGAGTCCTTCTTGGGAATCGGGGAGGTATCCGGGAGCCCCATGGGATTGCGATAGTAGAGGATCTTCTTTCCACCGCTCTGATCGGCCGTGGTCGGGCTGGCTGACGCGTCCTTCGGCTTGTCGTCGAAGCTTACGTCCTCACCGACCCGAACGGCGACGTAATCTCGGCCATCCTCCGTCCTCTTTGGTCCGGCGGAGTAGAAGGGTTTGCCGGCAGGGTCGCGGTAATACGCAATCGGGCCGGTCGCCGCCGGAGGAGAGCCGTTGCCCCCCGGGGCGAAGCCTAGCCAGCTCGGCAGCGCAATCCCGCCAGGCAAGGCGAGACCGCCTTGGCCCGCACGGAAGCCGAGCCACATGCCAGCTGCAAGGGCCAGCAACACCAACACAGCAACGAATATGCGCCTGGGGGCCCGCTTGCCGTCTGAGGGTCGTTGCTCCTCCGGTTCGGTGGCATGAAAACGCGTCATCTGATCCATCACGGCACCGCCTTGAGCACGAGTCGGTTTTGAACGGTACCGATCTCGCCCTGCACCTTCGCGGCCAGCGAGAGCTGCCATCCACCTTCCATCGCGAGGTTGGTCTTGAACCGGTAGATCCCAGGCTCTGGTGACGGCATCGGCTCGATGGGAGCCGTCATCGTCGGCATGCCGTCGGGAGCCATGTCGATCCGCCGCGCGAAAACCACTGCGTCCGGAACGGACGTTCCGGAGCGCCTGTCGACGAGGCGCACATCCACCATGGCTTCACCCTGCTTCACCTCGTCTCGGATAAGCTCAAAGGCATGATCCTTGAGCTCCGCGGTCGAGACGGGGGGTAGCGTGCCGGCACTGGTAAGCCCAAACCGCGCCTTCGCCTGCGCCCAGGAGGGCGGAACCCAGGCTGGGAGGGTTGAACGGTCGGGCAACGCCTGGATTGCCGAAGAGGGGATCCAGGCCGACAAGGCCGATCGGTCCATCAGCATGAGGCCGAGGAGGGCGGAGCCAACTAGAGCGAGCCCCAGGAGCACGGCCGCAATGGCGCGCCCTTTGGTGAGGAAGATCATCTGTCTGTAACCTAGTCATGCATATCGAGGGCATTGCGGGCACCACGGAGGGACGCTTTACAATGCGCGGTCATACCCCGTGACGCATGGCCACGAGGCAACACCATCCGGCGCGGACGCCGGTGCAGGACTAGGCTTTGGGAGGATGATCCGGAGGCAGCGCGGGCAGGCTATCGCCACGTTGCGCGAAATAAGCGGCGAGTTCCGCCACGAGCGCAGCGCGAACCAGCGCCGAGCCAGCCGTCGGCATGCTCTGGGGACACTTGGCAATACAGAGCACCGCGAAGGGGCAGGCTTTCATGTCGCTGCAGTCAGGCGGCGTCTGGTCGCAGCAGGACATATCATCCGCTGTCGTCACAATGGGCGCATTGAACCCAGCCCCTGCCGACGCGGCGGACGAACCACCGACGACAACAAGGCTCACGACCGCCAGGATCGTCAGCAACCGGGAAAGGGCCACCCAAAGTGCCATACCCAACACTTTCACATCAGGGCCGCTCAGAAAAGCCGCCTCCGATCACATGATCGATACCGCCCCGGGTTTCAAGGTCCGTTACGGGATAATGGCAAAGCTACTCGTTCCACGAGACCTCACATTGGTCATGCTGCCTGACGTGCTCCCACGCCACTAAGGCTTCCGTCCCAGCGGAACTGTCGGTTTCCGTCCAATCTCTACCTCCCCAGCCTTGGACAGCGTCCCTGTCCGTTTGACAGCCTCGGCCTTGCTTTGAGAGCCAACGTTAGCGACCGAAACGATGAACCGTTTGACAAGCTCACGCTGGAAAGCTGCCCTGCGCTGCTCCTGTATCGTCAAGCGAGGCTCGCGCTCCAATGGAAGAGGCTGGGCGGAGGCAACTTGCACCGGTTGAACTGAAAGTCCTACGGGATCCGCAGCCCCTTGGTTGGCCAAGGGCGAACCTATGGCGGCGAGATGAACCCGGGCCCTTCGGCAATACTCAATCGAGCGGGGCGTCATCCGCTCCTCTCCATGACCTGCCCGATATTTCATAAGCGCTCGGCATAGATCGCCACCTGTGAGGCGCCAGGCCTTGGCGAGGTACTCGATCCCGTAGCGGATATTGACTTGAGGGTCGGCCAAAGCCTCCCTTGGGCCAGTAAAGCCAAGCATCGCTGCCGTGCCAGGACGGACCTGCATCAGTCCAAGCTCCCCGACCGTCCCGATGACGGATGGATTGTAGGAGCTTTCAACCATGACGACGGCATCCGCAACAGCTGCTGGTAATCCCTGACGCTCCGCCTCCTTCACGATCAGCGGCAGGTAGGAACCGCGTCCCTTCGGCCGATAGGCGTCTAAGCCGATGAGACCCTCAACCGGGGGCGGTTTTGGCAAGGACAGAATGATCCTCTCAACTCGCTTAGCCTCAATGGCCTCATCTTTCTGGTGAAGCGAGGCTAGCGCTGGTTGTGCGGAAGCCACCAACAAGAAAACGCTATAACGGATGAATCCATGAAGTCGGCGGCCCACATCATCCTCCGATTTGGGAACGTGCCAAATACTTTCTCGAAATCAACATCCACACGACCGCCCGGAAATTCCAAGCCGCGGCATGTTTATCCCCGAAACGGAAAGCGGAAACGCTGTTCAACACAAGTTTGGGTCGGGTGTACGCACGTCAGGTCCTAAGCGGACTTTCGTGTCACTCATCTGCGATTGCGTCTGCGCCTTTGCAAGCCTGTTTGGGGCAAACTCAAGATGACAGCCTGTAATAACACTCATGTCTTATCCAACGAGGCCACAAAGAGGTAGAACCCCTCCCGCTCAACAGCGGCCCTTGCCTCCGCCGCTTTGAAGCCACTCAAGCTGCTCCAGTGCCGGCTGAGGGTGCCGCGGAAGCTCCAACCTGCTCCAACAACGAAATCGGGGATCTGGCTGCTCTTTGAGACAGCACAGAACAGATCCTGCGCAAACCGAGCCTCAAAGACGATATAGGATTGGGCTTCGATCCCGTTCCCCGACTTTGCTCGGGTACTCCGGCGTCGACGGCCCGCAACGGGATTCGAAGGATCGACCATTTCCTGGTGTGTATCCACCGCTTCTGGGGGTCTCGAAGTGTTTGGCCGTTCATGATCAGCACGGCGTGAGCCTGCCGACTTGCGTCTCCAGGTATTATTGATTTTGTCTGGCAACACTGTGCTCCGAACGAGGGACAATGGTACAGCGGCCCACGCCGATGTTGGCGATTAGGCCTGAATTGCCCAGCTTCACCGTATTGCCCTTGGAGAGGTGGCAGGCGTGACGTCTGGCGTTTCCCGGGCTTGCGAAGTGCAGTCCTGAACCCTGCTGGTCACTTCCCGGGCTGCATGCGCTGGGTTCTCATCAAGGATGGACCTGCGTCAGGCAGCACGTGGATTGCTCCCATGTAAAGGGATGAGAGCGGTCAGTGACAGGAGCCAGGATGACACTCGGATGCACAAGCACGGGAAGCGCAGATCACGAACGCAATCTCGGGACAATGCGGCGTGGGCCGAAGGCTCGCTCAAACCGTGCAGCAAGTTCGTGGGGGCCGCTTCAGACCAGCCGGCTCAATCCCGGAGCCCTGCTGGCTCACGAGTGCCAAGATAATGGCTTCAGGCGAGACATCGCCTGCCTCGATCCCGAGCGAGGGTAAAGCCTGTGCGCAGACGCTGCTGCAGTGAGGGGTGTGGCCGCACTCGGGACCATCCGGATCACAGTCAGTCGACGATTCAATGTGAGAAACCACGCTGCGATCCCCATGATGATCCAGGCCAGCCATGGCCCCGCTGTGCAACACGAACGACGTCACAGCCGCAACCATGAGGGTTGCGACGAGACGACGTAAATGGGTCCACACAGGGTCCACTGAATTGCTCCTTTGCGGGTGGCCCTTACCATACGGGATCGTGTGGCCATCGCAAGAGTCTCGAACTAGGGCAGGGGTGTAGTGAACTGACCACACCGGCGCAGGCCAAAGCCCTCAGCTTAGGAGTTCACCGGGGGATCGTCATGGGCTTGATCACCCTTCCGCGTCTATCAGGTGATCGAGGCCGGCAAGATCAAGACGTAGAACCCCACGGC
>NZ_JALJRK010000081.1:0-14700 GCF_024519725.1 Microvirga sp. Mcv34
AGCGGCATGTCTCAGCCGCCGGCCTCCTGACGATGCAAGCTGCATCGTACCCTCCTATGTGAGGGCAAAGCGGGAGCGTTCACCGTAACCGATGCTCTTGACAGTCAGTTTGTTGGGATGGCATAAGGATGCTGCTTACACATTCTTTACGCCGCCCCTCGCGGGTAGCTCCAAAGGCCCTCGAAGTTTCCAGCTTCGTGGGCCTTTTGCTTTGCCTGGGTTACGTCACTGTGTTCGTCTCCTTCCGAACAAAGGCCGCCTCGAGGGCATGGTTGATGGCTTCCTGGCGAGACTTGAACTGGCCGCTTTCGACAGCCTGATCAATCGCCGCTCCTACCGGCTGACGGATCCATACGTTCATTTCCCGGTCGCCCCGCTCGCGGCGGTGCTTCCGAAGACGTTGAACAGCATCGGTCCCTTTCACAGGCATGGCGCTCACCCAATACACTCGTGGCGATTTCGAGAAATGACCGATTCTGAGTTGGCTGTGGAGTCGCGCGTCAAGAATCCATTCACAATAGATCGATTCAGCGGTGGGAAACTGCTTTGGATGGAATCATTTAGGTGAAATGGCCGAGTCAATTCGCATGTAAAAGCCCGGTTCCGAGTGATTCCAAGTTACACACTTGATTCGATGTTGCGTAGTATTCGGCCCGAGGTTCGACTCGCGACCCCGAACTTTGATTCGGGCGCGAAGCGGGAAGGATGGTTAAAACCTATTAACGGAAGTGATTTGCCGATCGGATATTTGAACTAGATTCTATGCCGCCGTCGGCAGGTCCGTTTTCGTCGGGCGCGGCAGTCCCTTATCCATCCGCCGGCGGATCTCCTGGCGAGTGGAATGCGTCCCGCACGGGAAAACATAGGCATGGTTCCCGTTGTGGCGCATCCGCCGGAACGGCCCCTCCTGTAGGGCTCGGCGAATGTAGTCGGCCTCCGGCTCGCCGAGCGCGCGGGCTGGGGCTCCATGGGAGCGGAGGAACTCATAGGCGTAAGCCGCGCCTCGCTCGCCGTTCCGAAGCTTTGAAAGCGCCCGGGGAGAGACGATCGATCCATCGCGTGTTAGCCAATGGGTGCGAGGGGTCCCTCGGCCGACGTAAATACTTGAAAATGCGACATAAATTGAGCCTATGTGTCCGGCATGAATGAGCGTCCCAGCTGAGGTGGTTCTTGGCATCGGGTCGCTATACGAGAGACAGAGGTCGTAAAGTGGGCGGCGGTCTGCCCGCTGCTTGTCCTGAGCGAGGAGTCGAAGGGCTCTCGATAAGAAGAAGGTTTCTCCGTTTCCTCCCACGTGGTCCTTAAGGACGAACCGTCCGAGCTCACAAAACTTTGCGGTGGGGTTTGCGCCATATGCAGCGGCGGCTTTCGGCTGCATAGGAACCGAGAATACCGCGACCCCGACCAAACCCTGCTGGAAGGGACCACTTCTCTCGAACAGCCCATAGGCCGCGATCGCGGCTGGGTAAGATCCGGAATAATGATGTTTGATCACGAATTCTCGGGCGGCCGCATCTCCGATGGGTTCAACAGAGAACTGGCTGGGATCGATTGGCTCCTGAGAGGGACGATAGGACGCGCGGCGGCTATTCCACCGCATCGACAGGTCGAAGAGCGATAGCTGGGTCATTTCCGAAGATGGTTTGAGGGAGTGAGCTTCGAGAGCTGGTCGGAGACGGCGGCAAAGCGCGATGGTCGAAGCCGAAAGCAGAAAACCCTGCGTAGCGGGGGCTATGCTACGCAGGGTTCCCGGAGGACAGGATCAGTTGGGTTGATCCTTGACGCCAGAGGTAGGCGCCGGCTCTTAACAAAAGCTTACCGAGCGGAAGGATCCACAGGCAGGAGCTTGAACGCCGTGATGGCAGTATCGGGGATCGGCGCGGCGTATCTCACCTGGCCGGTGATCTTGAATACGGAGGTCCATGGGATCGTGCCGGCGTCCCATTCGGCCTGGGAATATCCTTGAGCCAGGATGTCGTCGGCCATGGTCTGGGCCTCTTGATCCATATCCGGCAGGAGGTGCGCCAGGTTTATGACGGAGGCGTCGATCGCAAGAATAATCCAGTCGACCGGCCACTCCTCGCCCCGATTGCAACCGGCGTAGTTTGTAGCGATCCCGACCTCGTCGGTCAGGAAGACAACCGGAACGTCCTTACTCGAGTCCATGCTTGGTCTCAGGCCATGGTCTTTGATCTGACCATGGATTGCCGGATCCCAGATGCCGTGATTGTCCGTGGCTTTGGGGTCGTACCGGTAAAGAGGGGTCGCGTGATAAAGCGTACGGGGGAGAACAGCTGTCATCAGAAAACCAAAACCCCGCGCAGTGATGGAGCAGCTGCACGGGGTTCATTGGATTAAGGTCCACTGAGCGAAGACCTTAATGTCAGGGTGGCAGAGTATGGTTAATGGAAGCTTAAAGCTGCTCTAGGCTGTCACTCGCTTAGAAAGGCGGTGCTGCCCTCCGAGCACGTACTCGAGCATGCACTCTGAAGCGACCCATCGGCGGTCGAGGGCCTCGGCAACTGCGGCGGTCGTGAGAGAGCCGCCAAAGGGCTCGAACACGAGATCTTTTGGTCGTGTGAGGAACCTGATGAACATCTCCGGCAATGCCGCGGGGAATCTGGCCGGGTGGACCGGAAGACCGGCCGCCTTGACGCTCCGGATGTAGTCGGAATTGCTCTCGGTGTTGGCCGCGACGATGAGGTTGCCAGGGATGGCGCCGCCATTGTCATTGCCAAACGCACCCTCTGCCATCCTGTATCCGGCTGGCCGCGTTGCTGCTTCCTGCCCTCCCCTCTTCAGGACCGCCTTCATGCTGTCAGAATAGGGAACAAGAATCTGCCGATTGTCCGCGTATGGGTTGTCCGAGGCGGACAACCAGAAGACATTCTCGAGAGATGGCTTCACGCGGATCCTGCGCACTGTCACCCATTCCGCCGGGTTTGGAAGCCGCGCTGGGTTTTGCCAAGAAAAGCGCTGGCAGAGTTTCAGGCCCAGCTCATCCTCGAACTTGATGAGCAGTCGCTCCTGGTAGAGCGAGAGGGTCGGTTCGCGTCGACGCCATGCATCACCCAGGTTGAGGACGACAGAGGCATCCTTGGCCAGCTTCGGCATCCATTGCTCGGCCAGACGCAGCATCCAATCAAGATACTCCCGCTCATCCAGGTTTCCGTACTCCTTCTTACGAAGGAGTGGATAAGGAGGGCTCGAAAACACGAGGCTCAGGCTGTTGTCGTCGAGCAACCCGACGGCATCTTCGCAGTGTCCCCAGAGGGCAGCACCCTTGTCGGTCATGAAGATCGTGACGACGATGCCAGGGGTAGCCTTGGTAAGAGCCGAGTGACCTTTGTCAGTGAGCGCCCACAGGCCCGCATCCGCCGGTCGCAAGAAACCTTGGAGTTTTGCTCTCTGCTGGGCCCAGCGCACCTCGCGCTCGAATGCATTATAGGAGTGACCTGAGATCGTGATGCGAGCCGTACGGTCATCCGCCGGCAGATCCACCTTTTCGGCTACTAGGTCATAGATATCGCGTGCCTTCGCGGCCCCTCCCCTTTCCTCGATCGCATCGAGCAGCGGAAGGATGAGCTGCGACTGGCTGATCTTCTTTTTCATGGGGTTTTGACCTCGTCTGATCGGTACAAAAGAGGTCTGTTAGGAGATAGTAAGCGAGAACAGAGCGGGATATCGAGAGCTGCTAGTGCCAGCGGAAACTCGGGCTGCTGCTAGACTCACTTGCTAATCATGGGATCCGCCGGACGGAATGCACTTTCTGAAGCGACTCGCCCTTAACGGAGGCGACCACCTCACATTGCTCATCCAATTTACACTGGGCAAAGATAGTCTTCGCCTCTGGCGACGAACTGAGAAAACTATAGTTCCCGATAGCCGAGTCTAACGTTCCGTACTTAATCGTTCCTCGGATTGTAACTGCATCAGGTGTCTTGCCTGAATTTCCCTCCCCCGTGTCGCTCGACCGGCTTCTATCGCAAGTCGAGACAAGTTTCTTGATGTGAGCGGCTAGACCTTTCCCGGGGATCGAGTACGCCGATTTCCCACGTGAAATGGTGATTTGCTTTCCGGGCTTCAGGGCGTCGACGACTGCATTGTCCGCCGAAAGGGTGGTCTCGAAGCTCCATCCATCGCCTTCACTCACTTGCCCAGTAAGAGTTTCCCGCCCATTAGGTCCGACCAAATCGATCTTCGTCGGTTCGCCTTCGGAGAACACCTCATCCGGCTTCGAGGGTAGATCGGCTCGAAATTCCATAGTGCCACCGTCGGCACACCCGATATAGAAAATACTGGATGATTCAGGCACTCCGTAAGCCAGCGACGAACTATCCTCGGATAAGATCCACATCGGTTGGTCCTGCGAGTAGACATTTGTTGTGGTTACCGCAAGAAAAGCAGCACAAAGAGCAGCACGCATATTCAAACCTTAGAGACTGCTGGACGAGTCAGGTTACGGACCCGTCAGTGGTTACGGACAGAGGCCAATTCTCCCTACGATGTTACAGCGTAAAACCGAACTGTCTACCGACACAGATCCGTCTGGATCTCGCCTCCTGAGATAAATTCCATCCGCTTCTCGGAGCCGAAATAGGCGTTAAAGCGGGGGCCACCTTGAACAGTTTGTCCGGAAACAGTTGTTTGTCCGGCGCCCGATGTGAACGAGTGGACTTGATATTGCGTTGAGTTGGCGAAGAACTGGCGTTTAGCGTCGTCAAACTTCACCAGATACTCCTGACGCGGGTTGGTACACTTCATCGAAACCTCCCTCGCGAAAACAGCTTGTCCGCATAGGGCGATACAGGCGATAGCGAAGGTCGCGCGAGAGAAGCTTCGAGCAAGCTTAAGCATATACAATTGGCTCCTGTTCCAGATAGCTGTTTAGTTCGAAGTAGATTGCGCAAAATACGTATGAACAAAAATGGAACTCGACTTCAACACTGATGACAAATGTCGCACTCATCTACTTAGCCGTAAATATTCCTTGCCTGCGCAACTCCGTCGATTCAATTCGGTTTCGTTAATTCGCTTGATTCTCAAGGCAACAACAATAATGAGCGGACGATGGCTGGGGCGCGACGATTGCCCAATCGTCGCAGAAGATATTGCACGTGCTCGATCGACCTTGCTTTCCGTGAGAGCAAAGGTCGACTCCAAGGGGCATGACAAAGTTTATGCGTATGGGCAGGCATTGCTTTACGTGGCGCGACTAATTTCGAATACATTCGATGTTAGCGCGGGGAGTGCATTGGCCGCACGTGATATGACGGCTGAGGACCTGGACCGTGTCTATCGCGATCTGTTTAGCAGTACCCGTCGGTGCCGAAGCTTTCGGGCAGAAGGACATTCAGGTGCTGAGGTTGCTGACAATCTCGCAACCGCTTGCTCGATCCTGAAAAACTTGTACCGCATGCGTTTCCATAGCCAGAGGGCGTCAGGCTCCCAGATGACCGAGGCCGACGATTTGGCTGATCGGCTCATGACCCTCGTACAGGCGCTGTCGGAACTCGGAGATGAGGCCTTTTATAGGAACGACGTCGTGCCAATGCGGATGGCCGCATAGTCGAATATCTGGCCCGGGAACATTAGCTTGGCTATTGCGTTCATGGGCCAGCTTACGTCTGGATTTTACACCAATGCAACCATCCCAGAAGGCTCAAGACCTAATCCAGGAAGCCCGGGCAGCCCGTGTGAGAGCCCATATTCTGGCTCGACTGGAGCAATGGCGGAGGTCTCGGCTCGCCTTGAAGGCAGCAGCTTGAGCCCGATGGGAAACGCAGTCCCATTTGATCTTGCCCCTGCGGAGAAACATTCCAAGGCTAAACTCCCCGAAATGGCCATGATCAGCCTTCACGGCGTGCCAGAGATTCTTTGATCCTGGAGTTCCCGATGAGCTTTGATGGTCATGAAAGGCCGTTCCCGCGATGGTTTCCGTACTTCTTCGTCGGCCTAATTTTGGCTGGCGGAGCAATCTACCTGACACTACATTAGCGCTTGTTGGCGCGAGCATCCAGAATCTGCTGCATCAGCTCCCTTATGTTCTCAGCAGCCTTAGGACCGCGGAGGGCAATGAGTCCCCGCTCGAGGGTCTTCCCGTTCTCGTCCTTCTTGCCATTGAAGAACTCATCCCGCTCGACCTTTGACATTTTTAGGATTGCCCGAGCTTCGCATTCGCGCTGCCATTCCTCAGACCATGTGTTGACCGGTTGTCCGGTGATTTCAGAGATTGCGGTGGTTTCACGGGAATAGGTCATTAGTGGGTGTCGCCCCGGTGAAGGAAAACAGGATTGCAAGTTGGTGATGAATCAGACGTCTGAGGGTGCCGCCTCTGTATCCCCTTTGGGTCTCTTTGGCGGGGACGAGAGTATGAGCTTTGTGAGAACCTCGTAGACGGACTCTGGACCACACTCAAACCTCCGAGACGCGCATTCCTCGAAAAAGCTCACATACTTATCGCACTGGGCCGAACGCTGCTGCTTCGGAGCCTCCGCACACTGCGCGTACGCGTGTCGCAGGATCGGCGGGGGATCGAAGGATTCGAATATCTCCTGGGCAGGTGTTCGGGTGAGCTTCTCATGGGCAAGAATGAGACCGGCGGGGCCCGCGAGGATGATGATAGCTGTGAAGCCATGATGGATCTTTCGCATCGGCGTACCTCGGACCTTCATGGTTAAGGCGAGGTTAATCCCAGACCTGTCGGAACAGGTACGGACGCCTAGATAAATGGGCATTGAGAGCTATCAAACAGGGAAGCAGACCCATGTCGAATGGTCCGGAGCACGAGGGTGAGCAGCCTGAAACCAAAGGTCAGGCCAGCACTCCTCAGCTTGACCGTCTGGAGAAACTTGCGAATGCAGCGGCGACCGCAGCCCAGGCGAAACAATGGCGCGCCCGCAAGAATGGCCTTCAGGAGCAGGATGAGCCGGGAGAGGTGAGGAACCTCAGTCATGATGCCGAGGCCAGAGCCCGGGCGGAGGAGGCCATGCGCCAGATGATGGCGAAGCCGCAAGGCAAGCGGCGGTACTGAGCGGCGAACCTTCAGTTAAGGGGCCGTTAGGTTTTTGATTGCCATGGTCCCACCCCTTTCCCCCCTACAAGGGGAAGCGTTCAAACGGAGTATCACAATGGCAGAAGCCACCAAGACCAAGAAACCGAACCCGGCCCTGGCGAAGCCGCTGCAGCCGTCAAATGAGCTCGCTGCCGTTGTCGGTTCTTCGCCCCTGCCCCGCACGGAAGTGGTGAGCAAGGTGTGGGAGTACATTAAAGCCAACAACCTGCAGAATCCTGCGAATAAGCGCGAGATCCTGGCTGACGATAAGCTCCGGCCGGTCTTCGGCGGCAAGGACAAGGTTAGCATGTTTGAGATGAACAAGCACTTCGCTCAGCATCTCTCCTGATCGATCGGCGGGTGCTGTCGAAGGATGAGCACCCGCGATCTGGAGTGTCTCTGAGATGAAGCCACATCCCACCGCTACCGTGCGGTGGGCTTTTTTATGGAGCGGAGAATCCGGCCCATCCAGACCAAAGGGTCCCGACTCAGTTAAGATCCCGAGCCCGGGATCAAAGGCTTGATGAGGCAGTTGCCTTGAACGGACGCTGGCATAGTTCCTGCCAGGCAGTCGACATTCCGGGACGAGAGTGGGGCCACTCCGATGACAATACTTCTCTCTAAGGCATCCTCAATTCAAGCTAAGCTGCGGGACCGTATTGCTCTGGCGGGGGTTGCGATAATCCTAGCTGGGACACTGCCGCTTCAAGCGGCGCCAGCTCTCACTCCCGAAGAGACACTTGCAGCTGCTAAAGGCACCCTCAAGGAATGGGTTGAGGTGCTCGGAATCCCTAACGACTCCGTCGTGCCAGCCGACATCCAGCGCAACACGGCTTGGTTCGAGCAGGCCTTCCAGCGTCGTGGCTTCCGCACCCAGCAATTACCCGCTGACGGCAAGCCCATGCTGTTTGCCGAAGCGCCCAATGCCAAGCCATCAAACACCACGGTTCTGTTTTACGCACACCTGGACGGTCAGGCAGTGACGCCTTCGGAGTGGCAGCAGGAAAGCCCGTGGAAGCCCGTTCTCAAGCAACGGAGGGCTGACGGCCAATGGGAGCCCCTCCCCCTTGAGGCGCTATATGGAGCCAATCTTGATCCTGAATGGCGTCTCTTCGCTCGCTCCTCGTCTGACGATAAGGCACCGATCATCATGTTATTGGCGGCGATCGACGCTTTGCGTGCCAAGGGCATGGAACCTGCCGTCAACATCAAAGTCATTCTCGACTCTGAGGAAGAAAAGGGTTCTCCGTCGCTGGGCGCGGTGATCGGCGCCAACCTGGATCTGCTGAAATCGGATGCGCTTGTGGTGCTCGACGGCCCGATGCATTCGAGCAATCTTCCAACACTCGTCTTTGGCAATCGTGGCGTGGCACAGGTCACGTTGACCGTGTATGGCCCTAAGCAGGAGCTGCACAGCGGTCACTACGGCAACTACGCATCGAACCCAGCCCAGACCCTCGCCCGGCTATTGTCTTCTATGAAAGACGACGAGGGCCGCGTTACCATTCCTGGCTACTATGATGCTGTCAAGTTCGACGAAGAGTCCCAGAAGGTCATGCGCGCTGTGCCTGATGACGAACCTGCCCTGCGTAAGCGCCTGGGCATTGCTGAAGCCGAGAAGGTCGGCCAGTACTACCAGGAGGCCCTTCAATACCCGTCGCTCAATGTCCGTGGCATGCAGTCGGCGGATATTGGTCCGAAGGCCAGAACCATCGTGCCCGCGACCGCAACAGCCGAGATTGATCTTCGCACAGTGCCCGAGACCCCACCGCAGGCCCTGTTCGGCCTCCTGAAGAGCCATGTCGAGAAGCAGGGCTTCCACGTTACGGAAGGGCCGCCGACCGACGACGAGCGTTCCCGCTATCCCAAGCTTGCCTCCTTGAAGCTCGCCGGGATCAGTTCATCTGGCTCGGCAGTACGCACGGAGTTGACGGCCCCGATCGGCCAATGGCTGCGCCGGAGCTTCGTGAATACCTATGGTAAGGATCCGGTGCAGATCCGGATGATGGGCGGTACAGTACCCACAGGCGTGGCAGTTAGCGCCCTGAAAGTGCCGTTCGCCATCGTCCCGTTCGTCAATGCTGACAATAACCAGCACAGCGCGAACGAAAACATGCGACTGGGGAACTACCTTGAGGGCGTGCGTGGGCTTGCCGGCATGCTGACGGAGCCGTTCAAGGCACCGTGAGCGACATCTGGGGCAGCGGTCCGTAAGTGCCTCTACGGCTATTCATAGCAGCTCAGCCAGGCTGCATGCCGGTGCACGAATTGTTTAGCTTGGCGGTATCAAGATGCACTTAACGGGCGCGTTGCGTATCAGCCCGCACAATCTCCATAGCCCCCAATGCTTGGAGCTGGCCCTGGTTGGGAGCCCTTACCCTCTCAGCCGGGGCTTTTTGTTTGCCGCTCCTGCCGGGAGTGCAACTGCTCAGGGTGCTGTCAGGTAAGCAATCAGCGGCTTATCGAATTCGAGTAACCGATCGGTCAGATTGAACACCTCCTGCTTCCAGGGATGCTGGAGGGCCTCGTCTCGCGACAGAATTCGTCCAAGTTCCCCTGAAGTCCAGGAGGTCTGGTGGGGTTCGACAAATCCAACGTTGAAACTGTGCTGATCGGCTGTCAGGTGGCAGGCGAAAGTCACGCGATCGGATGGTGAGGCTGCTTCTGCCCAATCACCGAGACTGATCACAAGGTCGGCGCGACGTTCGTGCGGGCCATGGGCAAGGAGAGCGCGGTAAACCGCAAAGGGCTCGCCGTTGCGGTGGACGAACCGCGCCAGCTGGATCGTCGGAGCTCCACAGCACTGACATGAACCCGTAACGGGATCGGTAAATTCGATGCTGTCCATCGGCGTCCTCAAGGGGATACGGTCACGGGCACCTATGCCCGGAGCCGTTGCTCGCGTTGTGCGGTGCTGGCCTGAGACTGCAGGTAGGCATCTCGGTTCCGCTTGAAGGTAGCAGCTTTTTCCAGATCCTTCAGGATCTTCTTTTGCGCTGGCACCTGGCGCTGCGCATACCGGGCACAGAGCCGAGGGAGGGAGAACGGAACCGCTATGTCTGTCCGGTTCTTCTGAATGGCATCCTGGATGAGCTCGACTTGCTCCCCTGGAAGCGGCATCCCACCCTCCTCTCCCAGGAGCAGCAAGAGGTTCATTACGGCAGAAGGTATCGCTCTGACGAGTTCCTTCCCGGGCTTCGCAGCGGCAATCTCGAGATACTCAGTCCTTGCGAGGGTGATCGTCAGCGTCTGGTCCTCGCTCACGGGAGCATCCGCAAGATCGGTGAGGTGTTCCCGAAAACTCTGCTCCCGCGCTCGGGCCGCATCGTCATGCCGGCCAAATCCCGCCTTTTGCCGGATCCACTGCTCGCTCGGTCCTTTGGGGCCGACCGCTACGATGGAGGACTTGATCAGCCCCTCGGCAAGGCTCGGGCGGAGCTGCTCTTCCTTGTCCGGGTTGTCGATGATGAAGAAGCGAACATTGGTGTTTGCCACGATGGCCTTGATCTCGGGCAATACGCTCGGGTCAAACGTCGTGACCGAGAAAGCCGTCGGCTTTCCTCCAATCGCGTATGGGTAGAGGTCGGCAAAGCGCTGGCGCAGCCGACAATAGGCGGCAAGGAGATCGCGCCTCTGTGGCGTGAGCTGGTTGGGCCGATCCAAAACGACCGAACGAAGATCGGGCCGCAGGCTATGGGCTCCCGTTGCCCGCTCGACCAGTCGCACAGCAGCGACGTTGAGCAGCCTAGTAAGCAATCCTGCCTTGTCCTTCAGGAGATCGATGGCGGCCGACATTTGGGTGGCGTTGGCCGGTGCCGCAAATCCTGTGAGCCACGGGAGAGCGAGAGGCCGGGCCTGCTGAAGGCTCGTGAGGAACCTACGCTGCTTGTCGGTGGGGCTGGCGCTCTCATAGTCCCCGTCATGCCGGATACCAACGAAGGCCACGTATTTGCGGGCAACGTCCTGGGTCTTGCAGAGGAAGGCCTGCTGCGCCCCTGTCCGTTCGTCGTGCGTGGCAACCAGCCATCGCGGCAGATCCGGCGCGGCCTCCTCATCGAAAAGGCCGAATTCCTTAAGGTCACAGAACAGCGCCACGCGGCTAGAGAACTTCTTGGTCTCGGAGTCATAGCGGCGCATGCCGGTCACCATAAGTCCGGCGGCGAAGGGCTTTGGCACCGGGAGGGTGTCTTCGTCGCCGATCTCCATCGTGGGGTCGAGCGGATCATCGTACTGTTCGCTATCGCCCTCACCCATCCGGAGGCGAATCTGACGCTGGCGTTCCTCAATCTGCTCGCGGAGGCTGGGATCCTTGTCGAACCATGCCTCGAACTGCTCGCGGATCGGGGCAGCGAGCCCGCGGACCTGGCGGCGGCAGCGCTCCGGGTCGTTCCGGCGCATGGCGTCGATGTCGCTGAAGATGCGGAGGATAGAATTGCCGACGTCAACGAAGACCTGGTGAGTCTTGCCGGACGCTTTGTGTGCCCGCTCCCCTCGCCCGCTGATCTGTTTCACCGGCCCGATGGAGCGTTCCTGGCAGGCGAGGATATTGAGGTCAGTCTGTGGGACGTCAGTTCCTACGCCCAGAGCATTCACGTTGACCAGAATGTCGAAGCCGCCGGCGCGGGCCGCATTGAGAAGATCGTCGCGCTTGATCTTGCGACCAGGCTCCTCGCCCTCCTTCAGCCCCTCCTCGGTGCCGTCGCGCAATACGCGGATTTCGCCGGCCACGACAAAGGCTACGCGGGGCTTCTCCCCTTCCCTATCGTGACCGGGAGGGAGGCTCTCTTGAGCCAGATAGCCGGAGAGCTCCTTGGCGAACTCGACGCTGTCGCAGTGGATCATCGCCAGGGTCGCGACGGCCGCACGCTTAGCCCAGATCCGGGCAACGGCCGCCACGATGAGAGCGGCGATCGCCTTGTCGCCCTCGCTCGCTCCTTCCTTGAAGAAGCGGGAGAAGGCTTGTTGGGAGGCTTGGTCGACTGACTTGTTCTCGGCCAGGAGTGCCAGGAACGCACTCTCAATGAGCCGTACGGCGTCGGTACCAAGGTGTGCCTCGAATTCACCGGTGGCGATGTCGAACCTGGTGGGAACCGTGCGGCCGGTCGCCAGGACCTCGTCATAGGTTGCAACGTCGATCAGGTCGTGCTCAATGCTGGCGCCGAAGGCGTCCAGCGGGTCTTTGCCGTCGGTCCGGAACGGAGTAGCCGTCAGAACAATACCGGAGCCGCCGGCATGGGCAACGCGGGAGAGGACCTTTGCGAGTTCGTCTGCCGCGGCCTTATGGCCCTCGTCAATGAGGACCACCCCTCCCCTTTTGCCGAACCTATCGAGGGAGCGCAGGAAGTCCTCGTCATCGAGCTTGTTGACGAGAGACATGTTGGTGGCGGGGATCACATCCGCCTCAAGCGAATTCCGAACCATCGGCTGCTCGCCAATGACCTCGTTCTTGGCGACGTAGAAGGCGGTCTGGGCACCTTTCACCGCCGGAACGCTCTGGAACTGGGCATAGTTCTGGCGCAGCAGGCTGACGTCTGGATGGAGGACGAGGATCGGCTTGCCCAGGTCAATGGCGTCCTCGGCTGCTCCAGCGGCCAAGAGGCTTTTCCCGCTGCCGGTGGGCGCGAGAACCGCGCCCGAGCGTCCGCGTCGAATGGCCTCTCGGACAGATGCGGCGATCCTGGCCTGATAGGGCTCAGCCTGCTTGTCACCGATCCGTCGGCTGAGTTCCGAAACGGAGGTTCGAGGCAAGATGTCTGCAGGATTGGAATTTGGCCGCATCGGTCAAGGATCTGAAAATCAATGGGAAAACGAGTGAAGGGGCGGACCGAAAATGCGCCATGATTCGCAAATCAAAACGCGGTCTGCCGATTCCAGTGATTATACCCCGAAGGCTTGCGTGAGGCAGCGCTTATTGTCACGTTGGGCGCAGACAAATGCTCCAGGATGAAACGAACGCCCGGATGCCAAGACGGAAGGTTCCACCCGTGTGCAATCTCTATAGCTCGTACGCAACACAGGCCTCGATGCGGCAGGCCTTCGATGTAACCCGCGATAGCGCGGGCAACCTCCCTCCTCTGCCAGCGATCTTTCCAGACCAGATGGCGCCGGTCATCCGCAATCATGACGGCGAGCGCGAGCTGATCCAGATGCGCTGGGGTTTTCCCCCTCCTCCGAAGGTTGGCAATCATCCAGTGACGAATGTTCGGAATGTCGGCTCACCGTTCTGGCGTGCCTGGCTCAAGCCGCAGTACCGCGCCCTTGTGCCATTGACCTCGTTCTCAGAATATAAAGATACTCGTCCACGCAAGACACCGGTTTGGTTTGCCCTGAATGAAGAGCGCCCCCTTGCCGCCTTTGCTGGCATTTGGCGGCCATGGACCGGCGTACGTGGAACGAAGGCTGATCCTGTTGAAGGTGAACACCTACTCTATTCATTTCTGACATCGGAGCCGAACGGAGTGGTGGGGCCGATCCACCCAAAAGCGATGCCAGTCATCCTGACCACGCCCGAAGAATATGACGTTTGGCTGAATGCGCCGGCTGAAGAGGCACTGAAACTTCAGAAACCCCTACCCGAAGACATGCTGCAAATTGTTGCTCAAGGGGAAAGATCAGATCGAGCCAGTGTGCCGGTTTGAACGGTCACCGTCACAGCCGGAGCGTGCGGCGCTACTATCGTCCTCGAAACGCAGTTCGACGAACAGGCCAATAAAGTAAAATCGCAAGTAGCAGTCTGGAAGACAAACGACACTTTGAATTATACAATCCAGCCCACCAACTTTCCTGCAGCGCATCAAGCATAAGCTTTGACCTTGTTAGGTGTTAGATTTCTGCGGGCGAGATAAGCATTCTTCAACCAATTCGCCGTACACTCCCACGCGCTATTTACCCATTTCCTGGTATAGCAACAAACTTCACGGCCGCTGGCAGCAGCGGCCGTTTTTCATATCGTGGCACTTGCGAGAGAAGTCCTCCAACAGATTACGGCGCCGGCTAAAGACCTGTTGCACAGAGCAACGCCCAGTAGGTAGAAAGACACTCCCTACAATCCTGTCTGGTAACAAAATATCCTTTAGGGGCTCTTGGTTAATGAAAGGGATTGAATTCGAAGGGGGTATTGAGATTGCCCTCGACTCCCTGCTGAGCAATCGCTTGGCTGTCCTCTGTGGTGCCGGCCTGTCCATGGCACCGCCGAGCGCATTGCCGAGCGCGGCGGCGCTCGCTGCTCAGGCCAAGCAGACGTACGACGCGAAGTACGGCGGCATTAGGGACCCTCTCCCAGCAGGGATCGAAGAGCAGGCTGAATTCTTCTTCAATCGGAAGGAGCTTGCAACGGTCTATCTGCGATCCCTGATCGATTCAAACGCGTTCGCTGGCCGCCCGAACCCCGGTCACCACGCCGTCGCCGACCTGCTGCTCGTGCGTGGCATCCAAGCGGCGGTAACGACTAATGTCGACTGTATGGTCGAGACGGCCGGGCAACTCCTCTTCGGCCAGATAGGCATGGGCGTGGACGGCCACCAACTCGCGAAGCTTCCGGCTAACACGGCCCCTTACCTGAAAATCCACGGCTGCAGAACGCAGGACTTGGATAATACCGTGTGGGCTCCCGGGCAACTTGCCGCCGAGCCAGTCACATCGTGAGA
>NZ_JALJRK010000081.1:14709-19395 GCF_024519725.1 Microvirga sp. Mcv34
CTCGACCGCGATCTTGTTATCGTCGGCTATTGGTCCGACTGGTCCTACCTCAACGCCATCTTGGAGCGGGCACTCGGAGCGGTGCGTCCCTCGCGCGTCATCGTGGTCGATCCGGCGAACACTGCTACGTTTGAGACGAAGGCCCCTGCCCTCTACGCGCTTGGCCAACGGGCGACATCCGAGTTCCATCACGTTGCCGCATCCGGATCGGACTTCCTCGACAGGCTGCGCCTGGAGTTCTCAAAGTCGTTCGTGCGTCGCGTACTGTGGTCAGGCAAAGAGGCCTATGCCGAGACGACAGGTGCCGCTCCGATTGATGCCTGGCTGAAGGCACCGGAGGTCGACAATGATGCGCTGTGGTTGGCCCGGCGCGACCTGGAAGGCCGCGGGCCGGGAAAGCCTGCCTGCGATCGTGACCCTCCTCAGGAGGCTTTGCTCGGTCTGACGCTCATCCAATTGAGGGCTGGCGGTGCGACCCCCGACGGTTCATACTGGTCGATGGACGGTCGCCGCATTCGCGTCCTGCGCACCCCGAATCAGGCACTTCATCGCGTGAAAGCTGAGTTTGAGCGCGAAACGGCACCGGCAGTCGCGCCTGACATTGTCATCGCTGTCGGTGCGGAGGCCCAAGCCCTGCCGTCCGACATCGTGCGGGACGGAACGACACCGACGATCATTCGGAGCACTCCGAGCCGTTGGCTCACCCGTCCTGAAGCCGTTGAGGAGCTCAAGCTGTGATTGATATCATCGAAGCAAGCGCGGAAATCCTAGGCGAGAATGGCTTCACCACAGACCGGAGTGCATCCGGTGACACGCAGTTCCTGATATTTGAGAACGCTACTGTCCTCGGGTTCCTGTTCGTCTATGACGATCCAGCCAGCTTGGTGACCTCATGGGAGAACGACTCCGACCGTGCCGTTGCAGCCCACCAGTTGGGCCTGCGCCGCGCTGGCCAGAAGGCATGGAACGCCTACACGGTGCTGTTGGCCCACCAGGAGGCGAGTTTCGCCCAATCTACTGTTCTCGGGACTATTGAGGAGAGCCTCATCGGGACCCGAAAGATCGCCCGCGCTGGGATTGCCGACATGTCCGACCTTAGGGCTGTCCTTCTGCCGCTGCTTCCTTTGCAGGCTGCTCCCAAGCTGGATGCGGTCGACATGGTCGAGGAGATACGCTTGCGTACCACTGAGCTGCCGCCGAGGGCCCTCGAAGCGTTCTTCTCAGGTGCGGACGAAACCGCGATCATGCAGGTTCTGGAGGAAACGCCATGAGACTTGCCTATGTCGACGTGTGTGGTTTTCGTGGATACCGCAAGCCCGTCCGGATCGAGTTTGCCGAGAGCTTCACGATTATCGACGGTCGCAACGGTGTGGGAAAAAGCACTGTTTTCGACGCAATAGAGTTCGCTCTCACTGGAACCCTGAGCAAGTACAAAGACGCCAAAGCGTCTGGTCAGACCGTCGCTGACTACATCTGGTGGACCGGCCAAGGGCCCGCACCAGAAGATCGCTATGTGGACGTCGGCTTCGAGGTCGGTGGTAAAGTCGTCAGTATCCGCCGTACTCAGTTCGGAGAGCCGGACCAGCAGCAGCTAGCGATCGTGTCTGGGCAGCTCTGCGATAGCGAGCTGGCTCCGCCTGCGCCCCTGGAGCAGCTTTGCTCAGCCTCTATCATTCGTGACGAACACATTGCAGGGCTCAGTCTCGACCTGAAGGAAACGGAACGCTACGCGCTCCTGCGTGACGCCCTAGGTGCTAACGACGCCGACGAGTGGATCGCTAAGGCCCACCAGCTCCTGACTGCAGCGAAGCGTCGGACGAGCGCCGCACAGGAGGCAGTTAACGCCGCCAACAGCGCTGTTTCTCAAGCTGCACGACGTATTGACGAAGTGCGGGCGAACATCGTCGCCGACGAAGTCATGTCTGAGGCCGTCCGCCGTTTAAGGGCCTTCGCGGAGACGCAGGCGTCGCCGGATCGACTCATAGGACCCGTGCGTGATCGCATTGCGTCCCTGAATGCACGGGCAGACGCGTTGGAGAGTCTGACCAACCGCTGGACCGAAGCGGCCCATGGTCGCTTGCGCCTCACAGAACTTGAAGCCGCTGAGCAGCAGATTAGAAGTGAGCGGGATGCTGCAAGGGCTGCATTGGATAACCTTATCACTGAAGGCTCAGACGCGTTGCCCTCATCCGCACTTGCGGCGGAAGCGCGGCATCTGATCCAGTTGGTTTCCCTTGGCCGCACCATCGGCTTGAAAGACGGATGTTGCCCGCTCTGCGCCAAGGGCCAGTCGCACACCGAGTTTGATGAAGGCTTGGCAGTCGCAGAAGCAATAGCGGCGCGCTTGGACGACGCTGCCGCTCGCGAGGAGCAGCGCGAACAATCGGTGAAGGCTGCGGAGGCTCGGCTCGCCAGCACCGAGCGTGCTGTAGCTACGAGCAAAGCGGCGTCCGAGCAGATTCGCGCTTTCATGCAATCCTTCGATCACGACCGGAACATTCTTGGAATTGCCGATACTTTTGGACCCGATGAGCTTGTGGGACGCCAGTCAGAGATCAGAAGTTCCGTCAGCGCCGCGCGTCAGGATCTGAGGATTCTGGAAACGCTCCGTCTTAGCGGGGAGTTAGAACGCGCCCTACACGCCGAGGTGGAGGCTAAGGCGTTGCTGGCCCGGGAGCAGGAGAAATTCGGGCGCGCTCGCAGGGCCGAGGCGAATGCCTCCGCCATCCACGATGCGGCGCGCCGGGCCGCAAGCGAAACGCTCGACCGACGGCTTGATCGGGTCCTCCCGCTGATGTCCGAGCTCTACCGCCGTTTACGCCCGCACCCCGTCTGGCGCGATATCGAGTATTCAATCCGGGGCGACGTGAAGCGTTTCCTGAAGTTGCAGGTCGGCGAGAACCTGAATCCTCAATTCCTCTTCTCGAGCGGACAGCGGCGGGCTACGGGCCTGGCCTTCCTTCTGTCAGTGAATGCGTCGCTGGCCTGGAGCCGATGGCGCTCAATCCTTCTCGACGATCCTGTACAGCACGTCGATGACTTCAGGACGGTCCACTTGGCTGAAGTGGTGGCGCAACTTGTAGCCGACGGCCGGCAGATTGTCTGCGCTGTCGAGGATGCTGCTTTGGCGGACCTACTTTGCCGTCGGCTCCCAGTCCAGCGCTCAGGCCAAGCGAAGCGGGTTACCTTGGGGCCGGATAGTGATGGCGCATTGTCTAAGCTGCGCGAAAAAGATTTGTCACCGATGATATCGAGAGCCCTCGTGCCGGGAAGTAATCAATCACGCGCGGGATAGCGACAATGGAAGTACGTATTCTGCACATGCTTTCCAATTAATCCAGCAATCACCGGCGCTTCGCTTAGAACAATCCGCTTGCTGCCATAGGAGAGCGCCAGTTGCTGCGCGACATAGCGCTTCTCATGCTAGACAAGAATTGTGTCGAGTTGTGCTGGCACGCGCTCAATACGTGACGCCTATGAGGCTGGCCGCCACAGTCATCGTCAGGCGGCCTGCCAATACCGATGCCAGCACCTCAGCGCGGCGAAGCTCCCGTTCGCTCATCTCCACCCAGCCCATGCCACACTCCCATGCACGTTGGTTCAGGGGAGTGTGACATTCCTAGTTTGCTACGGTGGGACATTTTAACTTGGCGCCTACACACGAGAAAGACCGGTAACAAACATTATGGAATTAGCTGTAGGATCTTTCGTCATGTCAACGACGTCATCCACATACCACCTTAGTGGTGCATCCGGCAGGTAGAGGGGTATAATGGCGTCTCCCGCTGATCCAGTAGCGGAGGCGACCCATGGCAGCAGTTTGCTTACGGGACTTAACCGCGGACGAACGCGCGACCGTCAAGCGCTTGGCTCACTCACATACCGCTCCGGCCCAGAGGGTGCAACGCGCTCAGATCATCTGGTGTGCCAGTCGCGGCGACAGCGCCGCGGCGATTGCAGCTCGCGTGGGCCTGGATGGTGAGACCGTGCGCAAGCGCATCCGCCGCTTCAATGCCGAGGGTTTGGAAGCGCTCAAGGACCGACATCGCTCGGGTCGCCAACCAACCTACACGCCCGAGCAGACAGCCACCGTGATTGCCAGCGCGTTGACCAAGCCTCAGACGCTGGGGCTGCCGTTTGCGGCCTGGACACTGGATCGACTGGCCGCCTACCTGCATGAGGCCAAGGGGATTGCGATGCAGCGCAGCCGCATTGACGAAATCCTGCTGCACGAGGGCTTGCGCTGGCGCAAACACGAGACCTGGTTCGGCGAGCGGGTGGATCCGGCGTTCGCCGAAAAAAGGGGAAGATCGAAACGCTCTACACTGCACCGCCTGCGGGCAGTGTTGTGATCTGCCTGGACGAGATGGGACCAGTGAGCGCCAAGAGCTACACGGGTCGTGCGCTGGTGCAGACAAAGACACAACCGGCCGAACGGGCCCGCCAGGAGGTCGATTACGGCCGCCGCGCCAAGGGATACATCTTTGGTGCGTTTTGTCCCACAACGGGCGAGGCCTTCACCCATCCCTATCCTGGACGCGGCGGGGCGCATTGGGTCGACTTCCTGGAGCACGTTGAGAGCTGGATCCCGCGCACGACCGAGCGGGTGTACGCGATCCTCGACAATCTGGGCTCGCATCGCACGACGGACGTGCTGCTGTTCCTGCTCGCGCATCCGCGCTGGGA
>NZ_JALJRK010000082.1 GCF_024519725.1 Microvirga sp. Mcv34
AGCCGGTGGTGCCGGCCACCAGCAGGTGGGGCATGCGGGCGAGATCGGCGATGACGGGCTCGCCGCCGATGGTCTTGCCGAGGCAGATCGGGAGCTTCTGAACCGATCCCTGGAAATCCGCTGCTTCCAGCATCTCCCGGAGATAGACCGTCTCCCGGGTCGCGTTCGGAAGCTCGATGCCGATGGCATTGCGTCCGGGAATCACCGCAACGCGCGCCGAAACGGCGCTCATAGAGCGGGCAATATCTTCCGAGAGGGCAATGACACGCGAGGATTTGACACCTGGAGCAGGCTCCAGTTCGTACAAAGTGACCACAGGGCCGGGATGAACGTGGATGACCTCGCCCTTCACTCCGAAATCGCGGATGACCTTTTCCACGCGACCGGCCCGCTCCTCAAGGATATCCTCGGTGAGAACCTCCCCCTCTCGCGGCGGCGGCGGAGCGAGCAATTCGATGGACGGGAGTTCATAGCCAACGCACTTTCTAGGCTCCGAAAACGCGCGCTCGGACATGGGGAACTCGATCACCTGGGCCGCTTGGCCCGACATCGGCAGGGAGACTTTCTCCATCACAAAGTCGACGACCGGGTCAGCCGATGTTTCCTGGCATTCATCGGCGACGGGAGCCTCGCTTGCCATCTCTGCGGTCGCGAACTCGTCGCCAAACAAGGACAGATACCCCAGATCTATCCCGTCAGCCGCATCATGCACGACTGCGTCTCCGAAGCCGGGCTCAGCAATATCCGACGCAACCATCTCTTCCGGTTCCTGGGAGGAGAGACCACTCTCCTCAGGCGCTGCAGCCCACTCGAACTCGTGCGCGTCATAGGCGGCTTCCCCGGCAAACGTCCCGCGATCGAAGCTCTCGGCTTCCATCGGCGTGTCGTCGATCAGGAATGATCCAGCCGCAAGGACCACCTTGTAAAGGCTGGACTGGAAAGCAAACCCTGAGAAAAGCGGTGATACAGCGGAGACCGGAACAGGCAGGAGCAGTTCCACGGAAGCGGAGGGCTCCGTCTCGAAAGTCCGTCGTTCCGCGCTCTCTTCGGCGGTCGTATCGATAACAGTCTCCTCGCTCCCGTTCTCCAGGCTCACATCCGCGTAAAAACTCTCCAGGACAGGCTCATTGTCGAGGGTCGGTTCGAGATCGTCCGCAACTGGGTCATGAGAGACATAAGTGGCCTCTTCTTCCGACTGCTCGTTTGCAGGCACCGCCACCGCAGGTCGGGAATCGAGCGTCGTCTCGAAGACATGGGCGTCGGTCGACCTCGCCTCTATGGCGGCGCGAAGCCTCTCGATCCGATTGTGGATCGCATCCTGTGCCGCCTGATCCTCCTGGCGCGCCGCATGGGCGACTTCAATTCCCTCTTCAGCAATCAGTGCCACGACGTTCGTGTCGATCTGCTTTTTGATGAAACGGTCAGGCGTGCGCGTTGCCCTCACGTCCTTGGACAGCTCAAAGGCTGGCCACCAGCCAGGCTGGGCCTCGCCGACCGATGACCACGGCGCCTGCCAAGCGAACTGCATGCTGGCCTCGACCTGTGCGCCCTCCGTCCTTGCAACCTCCGAGGTCGCTTCCGAATCCCGACCGTCGTGCTGAATCGCGTTCGGAAGAAAATCATTAGGCTTGAATGAGTTACGCATGACTGCTTGCAAATCCATTGAGGCAGAAGCAGGGAAGCTGCTGCCGTCCGGGACTGTCGCTCATGGGGGTAAAGAGAGAGTTATTGGATGGCAGCATGCCTGGGATGTCCCTGCCGATAATCGACAGCCGAAGCATGGATGCCTCGTCAAACAGCCTCACCATCAAGGCGAAGACGTCGTCCACCGCGTTCCAGCGGTCGCACTCCCAACACCAGGCCAGGCTGCGTCATCGGAAACAAAAAGTGAACAACGATCTGTTCTGGACGTAAAGGAATGATTCGACCGTACTCGTGAACACCGCCTATCTCGACCAGATCAATCCCTGGCAGCGCCAGGCTCTGTTGCTCAAAAGTCCGGATATCGCCTCATCATGGAAGTTCGGTGTACTTCTGCCTGTGCCCGCTAGGAGCAGACTTATACTTTTTTGAGCAAGGCCGGCGCTTGGCCTCTCACCTCAACGAGAGCGGTATGGCTTAGCGCAGGCTGGTAAGGAGCCGTTCGAGATCGCGCAGGTTTGTTGTGCCACTCTTGCGAAGGATGGCATCGACTTGGCTCCTAATCGTCGATTCCTGCAAGCCGCGCTTGACCGCCACTGCGCTTTTGGTGGCGCCGCCGTAAAGGGCGCAGGCCACCTCCGCTTCCGCCCGGGTCAAGCCGAACAGACGACGCAGCAGGGCAGGTTCCGGTGCGCGGGAGACATCCCCGAGATCCCGCAGCAGGATAAGGGCCCTGCCGGGAACACGTCCGGATAGCCCCCCATAGCCATCGGAAAGCCGACTTGGCAGGGGGCTGACGAGAACCGCAAGCCTCGGAGTAAGAGCAGCATCCCGCACCCGCAGGCCCCCTCCCGGCGATCCACGCAGCGCCGTCGCCTGAACGAGCGCACTCATGGCGCTCTGGTCCTCGTGGTGCAGGGCTGTCAGCATCCTGTTGCGCAGGCAGGGCCCGATCTTCTGGTCGGCGAACCTCAAGCCCGCTTGGCCGGCCGCCAGCGCCTCCGCCGCGGTGTTCGCGAGCACGATTCCCATGTCCGCGTCGACGACCACTACCGCACTCGCGAGCGCATCAAGCGCTGACGAAGCTGCGGAAGCGGAGGATGGATCGGGATGAAGCTTGTGCCGCAATTGCATGGCGCGGCGCAGATGCGGCAGCAGATGGTCCAGGAGCCGCGCGTCCGCCGGTTCGAAAGGCCCTTCACCATCCGCCCGGTGGAGGCAAACGGGCATCAGGCCAGCCGTCCCAAGTGGGATCACCGTCCCGACGACGTGCCTCAGGCCGACATGCCGCCCGAGATCTGCATAGAACTCGCTTCGCACATACTCGGTATCCGGGACTAGGAAGCCGCTGGTCCTTGCCCTCAGGGGCGCCGTAGGACTGGCGCTGCGGACTGCTTGCATCGTGCGAACGGTCCACAGGTCGACGTGGCGGTAATAGGCCTGATAGGCGACGATCTCCTTGTCAGGATAGTCCGCACGGTAGAGGAGATTGGCATTCTCACCCTGTTGGTCCATGGTGCAGAGCCAGCCGTTGCTCGCGCGGACCAGTTTCGACAGGCTCCTGCCGACGACGGCCCAGGAGGTGCCGCCTGCGGCCGCATCGTAGATTTCCTCGGTGAGCGCAAGAAGGTGACCTTCCGACATGGAGCAAACCTCCGTGACCCAGCCCCCCGAGCCGCCCTCCTGCACTTGGCAGCCGGAACATTAGCATTCTCAAGCCCGATTTCCGTATCCCCCGTTCGGGGGATGCGGCCGTGGCCGGAGTTCGGCAATCTTCCCTGCAAGACCTGCCCCAGGCGTCGCTTCGCCCCGCTCCCGGGACCACGACGCAGGAGTGCGATCCGCCAGGGCCCTCGGTCGCCTGCGTGCTTGGCGTCCGATTGTCCGCTGTCCCGTCCCATGTCCTGCGGCCATGCGCCCGGTTCGGCTCGTGGCAATGGAGCCCGCCATGCGCTTTCTTGGTCAAGGTCTCTCCTGCGTCGGCCGTCGCGGACCTGCCCTGCTGGTGATTTCCCTGGCGCTTGGAGCGGCGTTCGCCCCACTCGCGACGGCGGCCTACCAAGCGCTACCCATCTCGGCCTTCCTGCTCACGTTAGGCTCCTTTCTGAGCGCGAGCCTCGCGCCCGCCGAGAGGTCCCTGGGCTGGCGGCGTATCCTCCTGGCGTTGGCATGGGTCGGTCTTGGCGTGCCGCTGATCGCGGCCGCCGTCGTATTCCAACTCCGTCTTGATCCAGCTCTGGAGGCGGGTATCCTTCTCTCGGTGCTCGCACCTCCCGTCGGCAGTGCCGCGGCAATCGCAGCAATGCTCGGCCTCCAGCCGCGCCTTGCTCTGCTGACTTCCATTGCTTTGACCCTGGCGGCCCCTCTGTCCATGCCAGCGTTCGCTTCGGCTTTCGGCGTCGGGACCGCCGTCGACATGACCCATCTCGCCTGGCGCTTGGCTTTGATCATCGGCGCCGCCGCTGCCCTTGCGCAGGCGGCGCGGCGTTGGCGCCGCAAGGTCGAAACCGTTCTGCCGGACCAGGTGGCCGCAGCCGGCGTAGCCGTGATCGGCCTCATGATCGTGGGTCTTGCCATGATGAGCGGCATTCGCGCCCATTGGGTCACCAACCCGGGTGCGTTCACCGTCTTCGCCATGGCGGCCATCAGCGCCAACCTGGGAGCAGGCCTCGTGGGCTCTCTCCTGTTTGCGTCCTGGGGTGCCAGGGACGCGTTCACGATCGGGCTCGTGAGCGGCAACCGCAACGTCACCCTGGCCTGGGCTGCGGCCGGATCAGCCCTGCCCGCGGCTACGGAGGCTTACGTGGCGGCGTGCGTGCTTCCGGTCCTGGCCCTGCCGCTCGCCATCAAGGGCGTCGTCGGTGTGAGAGCCCGCCTCCGGCGGATGGTCGACACACACAAGCCGTCCGTGAACCCTGCCGGTGTATCAGTGCCTCCGAAACCCTGAGGACCCAATCCATGCACGCCACCATGCCTCCGCTTGAAGTGCACAGTCTCACCGCTGAAGCTGCGACGCAACAGGTCCTTCGCCCGCTTGCAGGCCGCACTGCCATCGTCACGGGTTCGACGAGAGGCATCGGCGAGGGGATTGCACGAGCTCTGGCGGAGGCGGGCTGCAATCTTGTCCTCAACGGCCGTAGGTCGGGCGAGGAAGGCGATCGCCTCGCGGACGCGTTCGCCACGGCTTGGAATGTCGAGGCTCGATATCATGCGGCGGACCTTCGGAAGAGTAGCCACGCGGAGCGGCTCATCGCGTTCGCGCAGGAGCAGTTCGGCCCAGTCAACATCCTGGTCAACAATGCTGGGATCCAGCATGCTGCCCCGATCGAATCCTTTGCTGACGCGAGTTGGGATGAGGTTCTCTCGCTCAACCTGAGCGCGGCATTCCATGCCACCAAGGCGGTCCTGCCGGGCATGCGTTCACGGGGATGGGGGCGCATCATCAACATCGCATCCGTCCACGGCCTCGTCGCGAGCGCAAACAAATGCGCCTATGTGGCAGCCAAGCATGGCCTGCTGGGGTTGACCAAGGTTGTTGCCCTGGAGACTGCCAACGACGGCATCACGTGCAATGCGATCTGCCCGGGCTGGGTGCTAACCGAGCTTGTTCAGCGGCAGGTGGAAGCACGGGCTGCGGCATCCGGGATGACCTCGGCAGAAGCACGCATGGAACTGCTGCGCGCGAAGCAGCCGATGCACGAGTTCTCGTCAACCGAGAGCATAGGTGCACTCACGGTGTTCCTCTGTGGCTCTCATGCTCGCACCATTACAGGAGCCGCCTACTCCATGGACGGTGGCTGGATAGCCGTCTGAGACTGGTGGGATGGCTGCCGAGTACCAGCATTGGACATGCCGCGCTATGAAGCGAGCTTCGCGTTCCGTGGAGCGCCGGAAATCTAATGCCCTGATTGATCTATGTTGGCGACATGGAGCCTGTGATCAGGGTATTCTATAAGCTTGAAGAAGGGAGGCACCAATGGCTGCTTATCCCACGATATCTGGATCTGACCACACAGAAGCGACGCGGCTCATGTGGAGGTCCAGGCACATTCCGTTCAGGGCCATCTTCTTAGGCGTTCTTCTCATGAGCGGCGTTCTCTCAATGGCTTCAATGGTCTGGAGCTACGGCCCAGTCAACCCGATCCCCTGATGGGGTTAGGTGTGAGCCTGAATTAGCGGCTGCGATGCCAGGGAAAGACGCGCACGTTCTGGTAGGCCTTCGGTAGAGCGAACGTCTGAAAGCTCTGGGGCCTATGACCGGCCTGGGACAATCGCATTGGAGCATATTTGTCACCACACCGGATAATCCCTGAGGTGTTAGAGAACCACATCGCCCCACAACGTTGATAAACCGCAAGGCGGATCGTGGTGATTGACGTATTCGATGGGCTTTGCAGGTCTCGTCGATGCCGAAGTACTTCTTCAACGTTGTTCTGAACGGACACCCGACTGTCGACCATCATGGGAGAGAGTTTCGGGACCACCAGGAAGCCCGGACCCACGCACACTCTACAGCCATGCTTCTGGTGGATCATGTTCGAGATCAAGACAGCAGCTTCATTGCGGTGTCGGGCGAGGACGGTCGTCTTGCATTCAAGATCCCATTCCGCCCGCCGTCGCGTGGATGAGACAATCGTCCGATGCCCGCGCAAGCTCGTCTGTGGAGTTGGCACCCTGATCTGATGAAGCACCACAGCGGTCTCCCATTCCCCTCGTCACCAACAGGCGGAACTGGTAAGAATATGCAATGGGACAGGGCACGGGAGCAGTGCCATGCGGTACCTTATCAGTGCTGCCATAGGGCTTGTCCTCGCAACCGGAGCATGGGCCCAACACACTGAACCGGGCCCACCCTCTGTCGCCGTTGAGAAAGTCGAGCTTCAGGCCGCCGCTCGGCCTGTGGGCGGTCTCATGGCCAGGAAGATGCGCGAGCGCGGCGAGGAGCCAAAACCGACACCAGGAACCCGCATTGAGGGCTATTTGTCCAAGCCCACGGGCGACGGTCCCTTTCCGGCCGTCGTGGTGCTCCCCGACTGCGTCGGCCTGACCCCTTTCATCCGCGAAACGCTCACGGCGCAACTGGCCGCTTGGGGCTATGTCACGCTCGTGCTCGACAGTTGGACCACCCGACAGGCGGAAGCCGGGTGTTTCCTGAACGGTCAGGAGCCTCCTGGTGTGGACCGGATTGCCGACGCTTACGGTGGCCTCTTCTACTTGGCTGGTCTGCCAATGGTGCAGCGCGACCGAGTGGGCCTTCTCGGATTCGCGACCGGAGGGGTCATTGTTCTCACGCTCGCTGAGCCACAGTCGCAGTCAAGCGTCGTCAACGATAAGAGTCTCGGCTTCAAGACCGGCTTGGCATATTATCCTGAGTGTACCGCACTCGGTCAGGTCCAGAAGGCTGCGTTCCCACTGCTGATCCTGATAGGGCGGGAGGACCAGCGCACGCGCGCGCAGGAATGCGAGGAGGTCGCCCGACCAACGGGTGGAGACGGAAACTCCATTGAGGTTCAGATCTATCCCGGGGTGAAGCACGGGTTCGCCGACCCGCACTGGGGCGCAGCCGGCTCGATCTTCGGGTTTCCCGCCGCCTACGATGCAAAGGCCGCGGAGGATGCGCTCGCACGCGCTCACGCCTTCCTTGATCGGACCCTGAAAGGGAAGCCGCCCTGAGAGCGGCTGCATACATTTTCGACTGGCACGGGCCGTGAGGCGCATTGTGGATCGGAAGCAGTGCACATATCAGACCTCGATGTGCACCATCCTGATCCTGGCAGGCGGGATGTTTGTCGAAGTCACCGCGACATGCGGCCGGGAACGCCCTTCACCGACAAGCGATGAGTTTTCCGGGTCAATCCAGGCCGGCTCGGGCAAGCCCATCAATGAGGCGTGCCCGATCATCGGCGCGCACGAAGCAGGACGTTGCTCCGACCCAGTCCCGTGAGATCTCGGGGACCAGCGACTTGAGCCGCCTGAGGAGGCCCTTAGCAGCCTCCTGGTCGTTTAGAAGCCCGGCACAGGTCGTACCGATGATCAGCGGGTATGCATGGCCGGACCGCAGGCGATGCGCCTCCCGCGCATAATTCAATCCAAGCTCGTAATTCGCGCCCTGGAAGTAAGCCATTGCATAATAGAACTGGAAGTCGCCGAGGAAAGCCTCGCGCGGGCTCAGTCTGAGGGCGTAGTCGATGCAAGGAATGGCCTCCGCCGCGCGGCCCCCGTTGGCATTCGCAAGTCCCAACTGGCCGTGTGCAAACGCGGAGTTGGGGTTGATCGCGACAGCCTGGCTGACAGCTGCCATCGCCAGGGCATCGTCCCGTGTCGCATAGGCCGTCATCGTCTGCGCAAGGTAAGCCCACGGTTCTTTATCGTCGGCGGCAATAGCCTTTTGAACGACATCCCTGGCAAGCGCCAGGGCGCATCCCATGTCCTCCCACCCCTGGAACGCGCGCCACATTGTAATCCAACCCTTCATGGCGAGCGCCTGGGCATAGTCGGGGGCCAGTTCGATGGCCCGATCGAGTAGTGGGAGCATCTTTCGGCTGCTCTCCTCGGACAACTGGGAACAGAGAAACACCGCTCGAACGACACATTCCCAGGCATCCAGGCCGTGATGCGGCTTGGGGCTTTCGCGGGCATGCTCTGCCGCCAGAAGCTCCGGCCCGATCCGGCCGACGACGCTTGCGGTGATTTCGTCCTGAATGACGAAGATGTCGCCGAGGTCGCCGTCGTACCTCTCGGCCCAGAGATGGGCTTCGGAAGCCGCATCGATGAGCTGCGCGGTCACCCTCACGCGGTTGCCGGACTTGCGGACGCTCCCCTCGAGAATATAGCGGATTCCGAGTTCGCGCCCGACGGCGCGCACATCCACAGGCCTTCCCTTGTAGGTGAACATCGTGTTGCGGGCGATCACGAAGAAGCCCTTGAGCTTGGACAGCGCGGTAGTGATGTCCTCGGTGAGCCCATCGCTGAAGAGGTCCTGCTCCGGGTCGGCGCTCATGGCGTTGAACGGAAGAACGGCAATGGATGGTCGGTCCGGCAGTGCGGGCCTGGGCGGGACCGTTCGTGCGGTCATCCCGTCCGGAAGGGGGCGGTACAGTCGCACCGGTCGCTCCATGTTCTTGAGCGAGCGTTCGCCTAGATACTCGTAATCGCAGGCAAGCTTGCCCAGGAGGTGATCGTAGGCCGTGCCGGAAATGCAGATCCCCCCTGGATCTGCCAAGCCCTGGAGGCGGGCCGCGATGTTGACGCCGTCGCCGTAGAGGTCTCCGTCGACCTCGTGGATCACATCGCCCAGATTGACTCCGATCCGGAAGATGATGCGTCGCTCCGTCGGGATATCCGCCTGGTTCTCGGCAATATCCTTCTGGATGGCGACCGCGCACGCGACGGCATCGACGACCGAGCTGAACTCCACGAGCGCTCCGTCGCCCATCAGCTTGACAATGCGACCGTGATGCTCGGCCAATAGCGGATCGATCACCTCCTGGCGCAGAACCTTCAGGGCCGACAGCGTCCCAGCCTCATCTTGTTCGACGAGGCGGGAGTAGCCGACGACGTCAGCGGCCAGGATCGCGGCCAGCCGCCGCTCCGCTCTTGCAGTCGCCATGGCTGTCTCTCCCTCAGGAGATCCACCGGATGAAGCCCAGGCGATTGACGCGACATGCACCATCCGGCTGCCCGACACCGCGACCGTGCTGGCTCATGATACCACTGAGACGGTCATGTGGCGACGCCTCGCGAGAGAGCCGCCTTCAACAGGAACAGGATCCGCGACGCCGTCACTGCAAAGGTCTGTTGCGGTCGAATGTAAGGACGGCGTCATTCGAAGGAAGGGAGCGATCCTCACCTTCAACGATCACCTCGCCGACGCGGCCGCTACCCGGCTGCGGCGGATAAGGATGAGGCCCTTGCGGCAGCCGCCGGATCATCCCGATGCGACGTCTCGCAGGCGGCTGCTGGCGGCACTCGCGCCGGCGGCTGGCGTGTCGAGCGCGGCACCGAGGGTCTGCACGGCAACCGTGGCGTCGGCGAACTCGATCCCATTCGCCGCGAAGGCAGCGACCATGCGCTTGATTGCCTGGCGCTGCACTAGGCTCGGATTCATCGGTTTGACCGTGAACTTGAAACGCACGACGAGCGCGTTGTCGGTGATGTCCGTCACGCCCTGCATCTTCAACGGCTCCAGGAAATTGCCCTTCAACTCCGGATCCTCCAACATGTCCTGGCCGATCGCCTTCACCGTCTTGCGCAGCTTCTCGAGATCGGTCTTGCGGGCGAAGCGGAAATTGAACTTCACCGTCGTCCAGTCGCGGCTGAAATTGGTGATCTGGCCAAGCTGACCGAACGGGATCGTGTGCAACTGGCCGTTCTGGTGCCGGAGCTTGATCGAGCGTAGCGTGAAGCCCTCCACGGTGCCCTTGGCCTTGCCGCAATCGATGTACTCGCCGACTCGGAAAGCGTCGTCCGCAAGATAGAAGATGCCGGATACGATATCGCGCACCAGCGTCTGGCTGCCGAACGAGATGGCCAGGCCGAACACCGAGGCGCCCGCGATCAGCGGCGTGATGTTGACGCCGAGATCCGACAGCACGATGAGGAGCGCGATCACCAGGATCGCGATCGACGCGAAGACGCGCAGAAGCGGCATGAGGGTCGCCAGCCGAGAGCTGCCGCCCGCCTGTTTCTCCTCGCCCGACCCGCCCGCGCTACCGGAGTTCACGACGCCATAGCGTGCCGTCGCGAATAGGATCGCCTCCCAGGCGACGTAGGCCGCGAACAGCGTCATCCCTGTCGTAAGCGAGGCATGGGTGAGCCGTGCCCAGTCCCCCGAATCGACAAGGGCGAGGACATCGACGATCCAGAACTGCGTGACCAGCACGGCCGCGCCGATCAGGGCGGCGACGGTGAGGCAGCGCGCGACGAGACCGCCGAGGCGCGGCCCGGAAGATGCGAGCGGCAGCGAGGCGTCGCCGGAGCCCGCCGGCCTCCGCAAAAGGAAGACGATCACGGTCTGGAGGAAGATCAGCGCGAGGATGACGCTGAGCGTCAGGATCAGCGCCCTGGGGACGGTGTAGCGCTCCATGATCGCGCCGTAGATCGCGGCCGCCACGAGGAACCCGAAGAAGAGTATTGCCAGGCCGTGCCAGTATCGAGCGGCAAGCCGTCCGATCGAAGGACCAGCCGGGCGGGCGAGGCTCGCGAACCAACCCGCCACGGCCTCGCGCGAGGCGGCGACCAGAGTGATGAGAATGGCAAGCAGGAAGAGGTTGGCAGCGATCTGTTCCGCCGCGATCGCCTCCGGGGGCGAGCCGATGGCGATCAGCACCCGCGTTAGGCTTCTGGCCGCCACGATGGCGAGCACCACCGCCGTGATGCTGCCATACAGGGCGCGGGCATCCCGGTCGGGCATGACTGCGAGCCGTGCGTCGGGCAGGTCCGGACGCAGCACCAAGCGGAACGCCAGCATGTAGAGACGCCAGGTCAGGATGCCCGCGAGCACCAGCATTGCCAACTGGGACTGCGCGCCGGTGCCGGAAAACCAGATGGCGACGGCGCCATAGCCGACGAGCCAGACGGCGCCAACGGCGATGGCATCGATGACGGCAAGGCCAATGAGACTGCCAAGGCCGACTCTATCGTGATCAGCGGCGATGCGCGCCGCGAGCCTGCGTCGAACGCCGAGCAGCGCATAGCGAACCAGTGCTTCGGCCGCGAGCGCGGCGGAGGCGGCTAACGCCAGGAGTGCTGCGAAGTTACCGGGACTGCGGCCCTCTTCGCCTTGGTCGAGAAGGCTGGGAATGCGGGCGATCTCACGGGACAGGTCGGGATAGGCGGACAGGATCGCCCTGGCGCGCGCGCTGAAGGCCGGGATCGACGGTCCGGGCTCCCGATCCGGAGCGGCGGCCTCGGTCAGCGCCGGGGCACCGTCGGTCAATTGTCCCCTACCGCCCTCTTTGAGCCTCGCAGCCACAGCCTTGCTGATTGCGTCGACAAGACTGTCGAACTGCGCCTGGCTCAGCCCGGCCGGCGGCTGTGGCGCCGGCTCCGCCGCTTGAGCCGTGGAAAACAAGCCCAAAATCAACACGGCGAGGCAACGGGACAGCAGCCAGCCGGACGGGGTTCGGGAGATCGCTGCCATGGCACGTGTGTCCTGTGCTCGGCGAAGGGGCTTCGAACAACCAGTCAGGCACAGCCATCTACGGCTCAGGGCATGGCCAGCTACGGAATTGGTACCGTAAAGCCATCGGCGACCGCCTGCTTGACCGCATCGGACAGCCGCTTGTCCGTTTGAGACATCTACCTGCGAACCGCGAAGCCGGTTCCTCGCCTCGATCGCATTCGGATACGCTCGGCGTCAGCGTCTGGCGTTGGCAAGGTCAGCTTTGGATCAGGAAGTAAAGTTCCACAGGCCTCCAGAACATGCGGTGTTCCTAGCTCAAGCGGACCTTCGGCCTACTTCGGCCTCCTGCCAGTGCGGATATGTGACGTAGGCGGTGATTGCCCCCTGCTCATGTGACCGGATCGTAACTGCCTCGCCCTTAGGCATATAGACGATCTCGCCTGGACCGGCAGTGACCGTGCCGGTACTCGATATGACCGACAGGATTCCCTCAAGCACCACCATGACGTCGTGCACGGCAATGGTCTCATCGATGCTCTGGCAGGGCCCGTAGCGGCCGTAGCCGATGGTGATCGGCCCGCCGTGGCGCTGGTCGATCACATTGCCCGCGAACACCTCCCCGTCTTGGCCAGGCGAGCGCTCGAACGATGCGTCGGCGATAGAGAACTTGCGAACATCCATGGATATAGCTCCATTTTGAGCCAGGATTCTGATAGGTCGGGTTAGTTGGTCGCCGAAGGACGTATTTCATCCAAACGGGTGATCAAATCGGGTGGCAGTTCAGGCAGCCGCTGGGATCCGCGCTATTACCTTGATCTCGAAGTCGAAGCCTGCAAGCCAGTTCACCCCAACAGCGGTCCAGTTGGGATAAGGCTTCTGAGAGAACATTTTGTCTTTGACAGACATGATGACCTCGAACTGTGTCTCAGGATCCGTATGGAACGTCGTCACATCCAATATATCGTCGAAAGTGCAGCCTGCCGCCTTCAGAACCTCACGGAGATTGGCGAAAGCAAGCTCTACCTGTTTTGCGAAGTCAGGCTCGGGTGAGCCGTCCTCGCGGCTGCCGACCTGTCCGGAGACAAAGAGCAGCTCACTGGCTCGAATGGCAGCGGAGTAGCGGTTGATCTCGTAAAGCGCCTGCCGGCCGGCTGGGAAGATCGCATCGCGTTTGGACATTCTTTTCGCCTTTGTTCAGATCGGATGAAGCTTTGGAACAATGGCTCGTCCCGATTGAGAGTCGGGATCTGCCTTGCTGGAGCAGGAGATAGCGGCCCCTGGTTCATGCGATTAGACGTTGAAATCGGCATAGGTTGATGCAAAATTGCCATCAATGATGCGCCCCTCCCTCAACGATCTGACTGCCTTTGTGGCCGTTGCTACCCATCGCAGCTTTCGCCGGGCAGCGGACGAACTGGGCACGGCGCCATCGACACTGAGCCACGCAATGCGCGGCCTTGAGGATCGGCTGGGCGTACGCCTTCTCAACCGGACGACCCGCAGCGTCTCGCCAACGGAAGCCGGGCTAGAGTTGCTCAGCCGACTGCAAGCAACCCTTTCGTCGCTGGATGAAGCGTTAGACGCTGTCACCGCCTTCCGAGGCAAGGTGGCAGGCACAGTCCGGGTCAACGCGCCACGCGTGGCCGCGGCCGCTCTCGTGCGTGATGTTCTCCCTCGCATGGCGGTACGGTTTCCCGACGTGACGGTGGATCTCGTCGTCGAGGGGCGGCTGATCGATATTGTGTCAGGAGGCTTCGATGCCGGGGTGCGCCTCATCGGATCAATCCCCAAGGACATGATCGCGGTGCCGCTCGCCAGCCCCATACATTTCGTCTGCGTCGCATCGCCTGCCTATCTCGATCGCGCTGGTGAGCCGAGGACCCCAGAGGAGTTGCAGCATCATCGCTGCATCGGCCACCGCATGCCCAGTGGCAGGCTGTACCGATGGGAGTTCGAGCGGGCCGGGCAGGAATTAACCATCGATGTAACCGGACCCGTGGTCCTCGACGATGAAGACTTGATGGTGGAGGCGGCCGCGTAGGGCCTGGGCATTGCATATGTGGCGAACTGGGCGGCCGAAGCCGCCCTTGCGGAAGGACGATTGCGCAGGGTCCTATCCGCTTGGATGCACGAGCCAGAGGGAGCAGCCGTCTATTACCCAGGCCATCGAGCAGTACCGCCGGCATTGCGAGCGTTTCTCGATGTCGTGAGGGACGTCAGGCAAGAGAAGAGCAATTATTCACTGGACGCTTGCATCGAATCAAAAAGAAACAAACAGAAAATTAAATGAAAGTCCGTTCACCACCTGATGAGCCGACAAGTTCTTGCTTCCGATCAATGCCAATAGGCTAAATTTAACCTCCATAATTTAAGCCCCCTCAGCTAAACCTTCCTTCTGATAGAGGCATTCAGGCCGTATGGCCCGATGACTGATTGGTGGTCGTTAGCGCGGCCACCTCCCCCGCCCCATGGTAATTATCGCGCTATTCGGACCCGCAGCGCGCCCCTTTTAGCCTGAGCCGCGCTGATAGCTGAACGCCTGGAGGTCTGCGGAAGGCGCCTTGCAGAGTTTCTGAGCGAAGTCGGTTATAATCTCGTTCCGAGGATGGCCCAGCTTTGGGAGGTCGGCATGATGACCATGCCAGCGATCATGGCGGATGTGCTCGGGAGACATATCGCAGACGACTTCCGCCGCCTGTTCGGTTCGGCGCACCAGGACAAAGCTGAACGCCTTGACGGCGCCGCGCGTATGGCCCTGGAATGCCTCGGCAAGAGCGACGCCCTCTATCACAACGTCGAACACACCTTTCTCGTCACCCTTGTCGGTCGAGATATCCTCCATGGCCGAATGCTGACGGAACGCCTAGAGCCGGATGACTACTCGCACCTGATCATCGCCTGCCTGCTGCACGACATCGGCTATGTCCGTGGCATTCTAAAAGGTGATGGCGATGACCGGTTCGTGGTCGACGCGGACGGTACGACGGTGACCCTGCCGCGTGGTGCCTCGGATGCGGCGCTCGCCCCGTATCACGTCGACCGCTCCAAGCTCTTCGTCTTGGATCGGCTGACGGGCTCGCCCCTGCTCGATGCGGAACGGGTTGCTCAGGCCGTCGAATTGACGCGTTTTCCGGCACCGGAAACCGCTGCGCCCGGACAGGAGGATCGAGAGGGACGGCTTGTGCAGGCCGCCGATCTGATCGGGCAGCTTGGGGATCCTCTCTACCTGAAGAAGGCCAATGCCTTGTTCCATGAGTTCGAGGAGATCGGCGTCAATCGTCAATTCGGCTATGCTTCTCCGGCGGACCTAGTCGAGCGCTTCCCCGACTTTTACTGGACCAGCGTCTCGCCGCATCTGGGAGAGGCCATCACCTACCTTAACGTGACGGCCGCAGGCCGGGAGTGGATCGCCAATCTGCATAGCCACGTGTTCTGTGCGCAGCATGCATTCGCGCTCATGGGGCCGCAGCGGTGATGGCGCGTCCCATAGCTTGGGATGGAAGCAGCCGTGTGACCTGAAAGGTTCCTCCGTAGCGGTCCCTATCCAGCGGCACTGTTCCTTGAACCGAAGAGAGAGAACTGTCTCAAAATGCTAAGCCATCGTCACGTTCGGTCAAGCGATGGCAGGATGTTTCCGTATGCTTGCTTGCAAGCGGTACCCGCAGCGAATCGGGAATGGAACCTTCGCTCCGGTGTTGCCAAATCTGCGGCCCTACGGGTTTGCCATTTTAGGACGCGGTGCGTGACATGAAGCGTCAAGAGCTTCTAAAGAGCGAGCGAGCCGACGTCGGCGCGGCGGTTGACTCCGGTGTTCCAGAGAGGATGAAGCGGAAGACGTTCGAGAGCGAGCTGAGGAAGCTTCAGGTCGAGCTTGTGCGGCTGCAAACCTGGGTCAAAGCAACGGGCGCGAGGATCATCGTGGTCTTCGAAGGCCGGGACACCGCCGGGAAAGGCGGGGTCATCAGCCGGATCACGCAGCGGGTGAGCCCGCGGGTGTTTCGGCACATCGCCCTGCCGGCCCCGACCGAGCGCGAGAAAAGCCAGCTCTACATCCAGCGCTACGTGGCGCAATTCCCCGCCGCCGGCGAGATCGTGCTGTTCGACCGCTCCTGGTACAACCGAGCCGGGGTTGAGCGCGTGATGGGCTTCTGCACGGATGACGAGTACGAGCGGTTCATGCGCCTCGTGCCATCGTTCGAGCAGGAGATCGTCGATAATGGCATTATCCTGCTCAAGTACTTTCTCGACGTCAGCCGGGATGAGCAGCGGCGGCGGTTCGCCGACCGGATCGCGGATCCGATCAAGCATTGGAAACTCAGCCCGATGGACACAGAGTCGGTGCGCCGCTGGTGGGATTACACCTTGGCCTACCAGGACATGCTGCGCGGCACCGACACCCCGTCAAATCCGTGGTTCATCGTGCCGTCCGACGACAAGCGCCGCGCCCGACTCAACCTGATTACTCATATGCTGAGGCAGATTCCTTACAAGAAGATCAAGGTCGATCTGCCGAAGGTGCCGAAGGCCGGGCCGAGGCCTAAGGGCGCGGAGGACGGACTGCCGGCTTCCCACATCGTGCCAGCCCGATATTGAGGGCGATGGCGGCTTAACCCGGAGTGCGGCCATGGCCGGCACGCAACCAATCGATCCGCTTTCCCGGGCTGCGACGCCGCCAATTGCGGACGGGGGCCATGCAGCCCCTGGACGCGTGGTTCAACGCGCAGGCTATCAGGTCGGGGCGCCAGTGGCTTTCGGAGCCAACCATGCAGCCGAATGGTCCCGCTGGATGCCTGGGCTCCGGATGCTCCTCCGGTACGAAGCGGCTTGGTTAGGCCATGATGTCGTAGCCGGTCTGGTGCTTGCGACCATGCTCGTGCCCGTCGGGATCGCCTATGCCGTGGCATCCGGCCTGCCGGGCATCTGCGGTCTCTACGCGACGATCATCCCTCTGCTGGTCTACGCGGTCTTCGGACCAAGCCGAATTCTCGTCCTCGGACCGGACTCGGCCTTGGCGGCCGTCATTCTCGGTGTCGTGCTCCCGCTGTCTGGCGGGGATCCGCAGCGTGCCATCGCCTTGGGCGGCATGATGGCGCTCGTGTCGGGGACGGTCCTGACCTTGGCCGGGCTGGCTCGCCTGGGCTTCGTGACCGAGCTTCTGTCCAAGCCGATCCGGTACGGCTACATGAACGGCATCGCGTTGACCGTTCTGATCAGCCAGCTTCCCAAGCTCTTCGGCTTCTCGGTCGAGAGCACGGGACCGTTGCGGGATCTGTGGGCGATCGGCGGGGCCGTTCTGGCCGGCCGGGCCAACTGGGTGGCTCTTGCGATCGGCGTGGGTACGCTTGCGACTATTCTGCTGCTGCGGGGACGCCGATGGATCCCTGGCATCCTGGTGGCCGTGGTTGGTGCAACCGTCCTCGTCGGTCTGTTCGACCTCGCTGGGCGCAATGGCGTGTCCGTCCTCGGCTCGCTGCCGCAGGGGCTGCCCCGGTTCGCAATCCCCTGGATCGGGGTCGGCGATGTCGTTCCGGTCCTCGTCGGTGGGTGTGCCGTTGCCATGGTGTCGTTCGCCGATACCAGCGTGCTCTCCCGTGCCTACGCCGCACGGACACACACGACGGTCGATCCCAACCAGGAGATGACAGGTCTGGGAGCCGCCAATCTCGCCGCCGGGTTCTTCCAAGGCTTTCCAATCAGCAGCAGCAGCTCGCGCACGCCCGTGGCGGAGGCTGCGGGGTCCCGCACGCAAGTGACCGGGGTCGTCGGCGCCCTTGCGATCGCTCTGCTGCTGCTTGTGGCACCCGACCTCCTGCGGCACCTGCCGACCTCCGCTCTAGCGGCCGTCGTCATCGCGTCAGCCATCGGGCTGTTTGAAGTGTCCGACCTCAGGCGGATCTATCAGATACAGCGCTGGGAATTCTGGCTGTCGATCACCTGCTTCGCCGGCGTGGCCGTGTTCGGCGCCATCCCGGGGATCGGGTTGGCGATTATCATCGCCATCATCGAGTTCCTGTGGGACGGCTGGCGTCCGTACTCCGCGGTCCTTGGGCATCCGGCCGGGGTGGAAGGATACCATGACGTCACGCGCTATCCCGAGGCCAGTCGAATACCCGGCCTCGTCCTGTTCCGCTGGGATGCACCCCTGTTCTTTGCCAACGCGGAGCTGTTCCGGGAGCGCGTCCTCGCTGCCGTTAGGGAATCACCGACGCCCGTGCGAGCCGTCGTTGTCGCAGCAGCGCCGGTCACCAGCGTTGACGTGACGGCGGCTGATGCCCTGACTGAACTAGACGAGGCCTTGCTGGAACAGGGGATTGAGCTTCGGTTTGCCGAACTGAAGGATCCGGTCAAGGACAAACTGCGGCGGTTTGGGCTGTTCGATCGGTTCGGCGAAGCGCGGTTCTCTCCCACGATCGATGCGGCCATATCACGATACCAAGGCACACCGTGAAGGGTTTGAGCCTTATAATCGCGCCCGAGCGTGAGGATCCTATCACGACCAGAGACTTGACCGAGGTATGCTGGAGCCCCTTCCTACACACTAGGTGGCATGCATTCCGCCGCCCCGCTACAGTCTTGGCATTGTCTCAAACTGCTAAGATGATGTCCCAAGCCATCAAGCTTACCTCGATCGATTCTGTAGTCTGACGACTGCTGGAACCAGCAGGAGATCAAGATGCGAAAGAGAATGATCGGTGTCGCGATGGCCTTGTTCGTCGTCGGCGCGCCCATGGCCTATGCCCAGCAAGCCACCTCGGGCCCAACCGCCGCACCTGGAAATGGACCGCTGAGCCAGGCTGATTTCAAGATGCTGACCGACATTCGGGTCGGGGTGATCAAGGCCGCACTGCAACTCACACCGGAGCAGGAGAAGCTCTGGCCAGCGGTGGAGGAGGCGATCCGCGCCAGGGCCGAGACACGCTATCGGCGGTTGGTCACACTGGCCGGACACATGGATCAGGCGCGTGACATCGATCCGGTGCAACTCTATCGGCAGCGTTCCGACGTGCTTGCAGAACGCGCCGCGAACCTGAGAAAGCTCGCCGATGCTTGGCAGCCGCTTTACCAGAGCCTCGCACCCGATCAGAGGACGCGGCTGCGAATTGTGGCGGTCCATGCCATTGAGGGGCTCCGAGCCGGGGTGGAGAACCGCCGTATGGACATGGACGACGAGGACGACGTCGATCTCTGGGAACTTCCTTACTAGTGTTGTGACTCTAACGCTTGTTTCGCACGGGCGACCTTTTCCAGGATCGAT
>NZ_JALJRK010000083.1 GCF_024519725.1 Microvirga sp. Mcv34
CAACATCGCACGCCGGACCAGATTTCGGAATCGCTCGTCAGTGACAGAACACTAGGACGGTCGAGAACAACCTGCGCCTGATAGCGGGCGCAGGGACCACAGGACGGAGAACGGTCATGCTGTCCATGAAGCTCCTGTACCCTGCCGGATGGGCACTAGCCGCCTTAACGGCCCTCTCCATGGCTGCTCCGGGGTCCGCAAACGCCGTTGTGTACTGCAAGACGGTCGGTGTGCCGAAAGGCTGCGTCGCGCGCCCGGTCGCGCCTGTGGCCCGCCGTGCAGTGGTGACTCCCGGCGTGGGTGCACCGGGCGTCGGCGTCCGCCCTGGCACTCCCATGAATCGCGGCGGTCCAGTCAATCGCGTCGGCCGGCGCTGAAATGTGTGTCGCGGGAACGTGCTCGGGTACTCGCGTGAATAGAAGCCCATGACAATGATTGGCACCGCGCTCGCGGATCGTCAGCTCGCCCGTCTCGGCAATCAGATCGCCCAAGGAAGTTGCATGGAGCGTTAACGTCGCCCGCCTCCTCTGAAACCTCCACCACGTCCGCCTCCACCGAAGCCGCCGCGTGCGCCCATGCTCCGCGAAGGCCCGAAGGATTCTGGGCGTGAAAACTGGGCCGGTGGCCGATTGAACTGCTGGCTCGCCATCTGCCGCTGATTCCCAAGTTGACGGGCCTGTGCATCGCGCATGACGTTCGACGGAAGCTGCTGGCTCGCCGCCGGACGCTGAGCGGCAGCACGCTGGGCTGGACGTTGTGCCTGCGCCTGGCGTTGCCCTGGCGCCTGTCTTTGCTGTGAGGCCGGTCGTTGCTGGGCGGCTGGTCGGTCTGCCGCCGCACGCCGCTGCTGGGCCGCTTCGCGTTGCTGTGGGGCTTGACGCTGTTGCGCTGCCGGACGTTGTTGGGATGCCTGGCGCTGCTGCGTGCGTTCACGCACGGCCTCGGTATTGGCAATGTCCCTCCGGGCTTGCTCACCGCCGCTGAGGCGCTGGCCGAGCGCAGCGCCTGCCGCTCCGGCGGCACCGGCTCCGGCAAGCCCCTTGAGCGCTTCGCCCCCTCCGCGCTCCTGCAACCGCGCACGCCCCTCCGCCGACAGACCCTCACGACCTTCGCCCCGCTGGAGCAGATCTCCGGCCTCCGGCCGTCGTACGTCCTGCCAACCGCCGTCGAAGCGCTGCCAGCCTTCACCGGTGTTGCGGTAGACGTTGCCGTCGCGACCGGCGTAGATGTCGCCGCGTCGGCCCTCGCGGACGAAGCCCTGTCCGTTGGAAGTATTCCACCGAAGCGCCGAACCGCCCCCAGCGGTGTCGCGCGCCGCGACTCGGGCCCATTCGGATCCTCGCTTAACTCCGGCCGAAGCCCACGCGCCGTACACGTTGCGTCCGCCCGTAAGGTAGCCACCCGCGTCCCTGCGCGGATTGTACGCCCCGACAAAGCCGGCCGTTCCCCTGGGTCCCCAGGCCTCTCCAGCTCGGCCATAGGTGCCGGTCGACGGGTTCCATGTCCGCGCTCCGGCAATGCCGCGATAGGGCCCGTACGCATAGCCGTAGCGGCCATACATGCCGCGGACCGGGTTATAAAAGGCTCCGATCCCCCACGTGGCTGGTCGGGGGTAGTAGATCGGGTATGCCGATCCCGGCCGGTTGTACCAATAGGGCGGGTAATACCAGCCAGTGCCGTAGACATACGTGCCCCAGGCCAGGAAGCCGGACAGGTACCCCATGGTGTAGCCGTACCAGACCGCATCCGGCTCCGTATCGTACACACGAACATAGGTCGCGTCGTAAACGGGCGAGGACGGCGGGATCGCATAGATGGCATCGGGGATCTCGCGGGCGAGTTGCCACGGGCCATTCGGGCTGTCGGACACGAACCAGACGCCATCCTGGAGCAGGAAATACTGCGCGCCGACCTTGATCACGGTGTCCGTCGTGTTCGTCGCGTAAAACAGATCGGTTGTCTCAATGGGGGCGAATTGGGCATCGCCCGCATAGGCGAGCGTGGGGGTGATTGACCCCACCTCGACCCGTGCTGTCGTGGGGATGCTGGCCTTGAGCCGGGCCTCGGCGGCCTCGGACGTCCCGGGCACCGAGGCGCGCACGGCATAATACGGCGCATCCTCGGGAATGTTCCTGAAATCAGCGGGCAAGTCGGGCGTGGCGAAAGTCCAGGGGCCAGTCAGCGACGGCGCGCGGAACCATCGCCCTGACAGAAGCACGTACCACTGCCTGCCGGCCTTGTCGGAGAAGACATCCGACTCGGTGTTGGAGGCCCATTGCAGCGAGGTCTTCGGCACGTCCTGGAGCTTGGGCTCGCCCTGGAACAGGATCATCTCGGCCGGGCTGTCCGCGGTCAGGACCTCCGGTGCCTTGCCGTCCTGATACGGCTCGGGCGGAACAGCTCCACGGGCATCGGCCCAGTTGCCGTCATCGGGCAAGTCCTTCAGCAGCGCGGGCAGTTCCAACGCAGGCGCCCAGGGACCCTGGATCGCGGGCGCCGTCAGCCAATGGGTGTCGTTGCGTAGATAGAGGGTGCCGCCCTCGTCGATCCGGAACAGATCCCAGTTGGTGTTGACCACGAACGAGAGACCTGTCTTGCCTTTCACGGGGGCATAAGCGGGCTCGCCATCCGTCTGCACCAGGATCGCCGGAGCGTTCGAGACGAGGATCCGCGGCAGATCCGCCTTGAGTCCCGTCACGTCTGTCATGCGCTTCTGCTCGGCGAGGCTCGCCGTCACCCGCGCTTCCGGGACTGTGATCGATCCTGTCGGCAGGAGCTTGCCGGTCTCCACCGAGAGCGCTTTCAGGGCATCGCGATCAAGCCCTGAGAAGTTGAGCTCGGTCACGGTGATGTCGCTGATGACGATCTCGCCCGCATCCCCGTCATAAGACGTCGCACCCTTGAGCCCGATCACGCCGAAGACCGGAGTGGCGTTTGGCGCTTTCACGTACTCGGCCGCAACGAGGGCCTCGATGGTCTCGAACTCGGTCCATTCGGTGAATTGCGGCTGGAAGAGCACCATCCTGCCCTCACCGACTTCATAGGACCGAGGCCACCCCTCGGCTTCCTTTTTTTCCTCCAGATAGCGCCCGCTGATAAAGCCGCTCTGCCCCTTCACCGAGACGGCGCACCAGCTCCCGGATTCCTCACATTCGCCGATCTCGACCGCCGTGCCGGCTGGCAGTGTCCGGATGGAGGAGAAGCTGGTTCCGGGGCCCGAGCGGAAATTGACGCCGGCAGTGGTCACGCCCGGCGCGGCGAGCGCCGTCGTGGCGGCTAGGATCGGTACGAGCGTGAACGCGATCGCCTGGCGCATCGGACATCACTCCTGCATGTCCCGGCAACGGAAGGTTCCGGATGCCGGGTGTCACTCCGGTTCGAACCCACCGGCAATGGACCGGTCGAACGAACATCATTCCCGACGGCCCACGGGCACGCGGAGGTCACGGCGATGGGCGCTCGCCACAACTGCGCGAGGAACTAGGAGAGGCGTCCTGTCCCCTATTGCCTCACAGCACTGGGCAGACCATCATCAACAAGGCACATTATTGTTCCGTTGGAAGGATTGCTTGACCGTTCGGGACAGGCGCTTGTCACTTGGGGCCAACTGATTGATGGCGGGATGAACTCGCCGCAGGTGAGTTCCGGCGGATGCAATTCGGGGCAAGCGGCCGAGTGCTCCCGATGCTCGGCGGGGCCGACGCAGCGCCCAAACTGTCAAGAGACTGTCCCTATCGGTCAAGCCGATTGCTCCATCTCGAGTAGATTATCCGCTGCCCTGATCGCAAGCGGCCTGCGCCGTGTCACGAGCCGCTGACTGCAAGACGTCATATGGGCGCGTCGTTTCCGGACTGGCTCGCAGTCTCAGGATCCGGCGCATGAAACATCGGACGGAACTGTGCAATCTGCGGGCGCCCGCACGAGGAGAACGAAATGGAGAGACACAGGGAAACTGCGCCGGATATCATGGGGTATCTTGCGCGCTTCGGATTTGGTCTTTGCATTGCCGTGTCGGTTGCAGGGACAGGGGCAATGGCGCAAGGGGATCTCTCCGCCTACCAGGGAACCTGGCTCGAGCGGGGCCCCGAATGCGCGGAGGTTTTCTCGGATGGCGGGAAGGGCACCGCGTTCAAGAAGCCCGTCGACATCTTCGTGCCAGCCATTATCGTTTCCGGCGGCCGCTTGAGAACGCCAAGCGCATCGTGTCGCATCAAGTCGATCCGGCCCGCCGGCGATCGTCAGCTCCTCGTCCTCGATTGCGCCAATGCGGTCGCAGGCAACGAGGTGCGGGTTCTCATGGCTCTTCAGCCGGACGGCTCGCTCAAGCGCTTTTCCAATGAGCAGGACACCCTCGGGACCCGATACGAGCGCTGTTCGCGCTGACATCCGGGACAATCGATCGGGCGCTGCCTCGATGCTGCTGCCCGTGAAGACCGAGTGTCCCCCTGTCCTATGAGCGGACCGACGAGCGGCTAGGTGTCGATCAACCCAAGTTGGACAGAATCGCCCACCTCAGGGAAACGGAATCGGGCCGCTAGCCACTGCGGAACAGGAGGGCAGAAGTATCATCCGGCCTCAGCGCAGGCCGATTTCCACTCCACTCACGCTGGCGTTCAATTCCAGACCGACATTGCGCCCCCGCAAGTCGAGAACGACACCCCGGGCATTCTGCAATCGAATGCCGGAGGCCCCGCCGCCGACGGCACCACCTGCTCCAACGGCCGTATAGGTGCCGGCGATGTCGGAGGCCCGGCGCAGGTTGTAGGCGCGCCCGACGAGGTCGGCCTTCGAGGCTCCAATCGTCGCCCCCATGCTCAAGCCGCCGACGCTCAGCGGGTAACGTCGTCCCTGGAAGACAAGTGTCCCCCGACCGCCGCCGACGCCCACGATGAACCCAGCCTTGACGACCTCGATCCGAACCGTCCCGGTCGCAGCCCACCCTGACGTCGCAAGGACCGGCGTGACCATCATGGCAAGGGCGGCCAAACCACAACGGAAGACATATCTGAAGGTGAGCATGAACCCCTCCCTCTTCTTTTGAGCAGAGACGATCTCAAGGCGCATCATGCTCCTGTTCACGGGCTTTTGCCACATGCCGTCGTGGTGTTGAGAGCAACACGGAAGGGGCGAGACACTCACCAATGTGGTAACCCCGGCGCGCCCTCACCTCGCACGTCATGTGGAAAACCAAGTCCATTTTTTGTACGATGCGGTAGGACCTGGAAGCGGCGAAGCAGCTTCCATCCGACCTTGGTTCGCCAACTGTGAGGCACAGGCCTCGAAACCCTGGGCAGTCCCCTCCGTCTACACGATCGTCAGCCTGCTGGCCGCCATCGTCCTGCCGCGCCTCGACACCAGTGACTGCCCGGCTCGACGCATGCCATGTCGGCGGCCGCCATGGCATGCGTCGGCGACGGTCATCGCAGCTCCCCGCTTGCCTGCGAAAGGATCGAAAGCGGAATCCCTTATCGATTATGGCTGCTCACAGAATGGTTTCTGAAAACGATCAGCAGCGAGTGAGACAGCTGTGGCGTGGTAATATCGGGTTGGGTGCAGGATGTTACTCGACCCTCTTGGGGAGTGAGTACATGCCTCACACGTTAAGGTCATCCTAGGACGCACAGCAACATCGCCTTACGCGGTCTTGTGTGACAAACCACTAGAGTGGATCGTTCGCGAGTAAGATCGGATGTCCATGCGGCGTGGCGTGAGCCGCCCGATTCCAAGCGTTCCGTCGTTCCACGAGGGCCTGTTCACTCGCGATCCCCTTGTCCCGTACCAGTTGCTCGATCGCAGATAGCCAGTGTCGGTAGTAGGTCGAGCCATCATCACAGTCCCCGGACGCTTGGGCATGTTGGATGGCAGCCGAGAGCGCTGCAGCCCACTCTTTCCAGTTAAACAGGCCTCGCTCGTAGAGAGCCAGCGTTATTGCGAAGGCTTGAGCCTCCCATGGCTCTCGGAAGACCGGCGCGCCATCGTCCCCGCGAGGGATCGGCGCGACGTTCGCGGCCACACGGACTATGTCCTCATGCCGACTCAAGGTAGTTCTCCCAGGCATCGATCGAGACACTGACGGTTGGATCCGCCTGCTCCCCCCAAAGCTCCCAGCCCGAGAAGCAGATCGTGTAGAGCCATTGCGGCTGCTCGCCTTGTCCATGAGCGTTCGCGTCCGGAAATACGTGGGCGCCATGCACCAGCTCCACAACGCCCGTCCTGCCGCGAGCGTAACGCGGCAGGCGGGTGTGGCCCTGAGGGTTTAAGTTGCGGGTGCGCACGCGGTCACCAACCGCAAAGCGCGCCGGCTGCTCGATGGGGCGCTCGGTCGGACCACCGCGGGCCAACACGGCCGGCACATCCTCAGGCTTCAATACGCGCTTGATCGGTGCAGACCCCACAAGAGACTGTCCGCAGGTCAGCTCCTCCCCGGAGACGAGCCCTGCCGCAACGACTAGCTTTTCGACACCCTTGGTCCAGATCTCGTAGTAGCTCGAGGTGAGGTACTCACCGGGCGGCAAGGACTCGCGGGCGTGCCGGCTCATATCGATGTTCCAACTGCCGGTCGCTCCCATGGCCAGGGTCAGACCGAAGGCTCGTCGTTCCCACTCGGCATGGAACCACGGCTCGTCGTGCTCAATGGTGATCGGGCCAAAGCCCATCATGCCGCCGAGGTCCTGAGCGCCGTTCATCGCACTGCCTCCGGTTGTCGGGCGAGACCCGTCCCAATCATGGAATCGCGCGTGACGAGTTCGGCCAATGCCTCCTCGCTCATACCCTCTGTACCTTCGGGGCGCATCGGGATCACGAGGTACCTGACTTCGGCGGTCGAGTCCCAGACACGGATGCGGGAGGTTTTTGGCAGATGCACACCGAACTCGGCCAGAACTCCACGAGGGTCGAGCACAGCCCGGGAGCGGTAGGGAGCAGACTTATACCAGACCGGAGGAAGGCCGAGCACAGGCCACGGGTAGCAGGAGCACAGGGTGCACACGACCATATTGTGCTCATCGGGGGTGTTCTCGACGGCCACCATATGCTCGCCCTGGCGGCCAATGAAGCCGAGAGCGGCGATGGCAGCTGTCGCATCCGTCCGGAGCCACTCCCGATAGGCTGGATCAGACCAGGCTTTAGCGACCACCTTAGCGCCGTTGCGCGGACCTACCTTGACCTCGTAGGTTTCGACCAGCGCATCAATGGCGGCCGGGTCGACATAGCCTTTCTCGACCAGGATGGACTCGAGTGCGCGCACCCGCAGCTCGATCTCGGAGAGATGGCTGTGGTCGTCATGATCGTGGTGATGGTCCTTCCCCATACGTACCGCCCTCGCCGCCCTAAATGAGTCGTGGCCATGCTAACTGGGTGATAGGAGCGAAGCCAGTCCTAGGCGTGCCGATCAGCCTCCGACGATTGGGCGTCGAGAAGTTGCAGGGGGTGTGCGGCTACCTATTGGCTACCTGGGAGAAAACGGCTCAAAGGGCGGATGCCGGTAACCCTTTGATATTGTTGGTGAGCGCGCTGGGACTCGAACCCAGGACCCTCTGATTAAAAGTCAGATGCTCTACCGGCTGAGCTACGCGCTCCCAGAGGTGAGCCCGAGATAGGGGCTCTCGGGCCCCGGGTCAATCGAAAAGCCCTGCCCGGGTGGGCAAATCCTCAGCTTCTGGGCCTTGAAGGGGACATTCTCCTAAGAAAGTCCAGCTCCGGCCTCGGGTTTCAGCCCTCGTCCGCCATGACGATGTTGTCGGCGTGCCGGCCGATATCCGCCTTGCTGTCCTGCTCGCCCTTGGCCCACCCCTCCTTGACCTCGCCGATATAGTCGTCGAGCCGCCCCTCCGTAATAGCCTTGCGCAGACCAGCCGTGAGTTCCTGGTAATAGGCCAGGTTATTCCAGGTCAGGAGCATCATGCCCAGAATCTCGTTCGAGCGGACGAGATGGTGCAGGTAGGCGCGGGAATATGTGTTCGAGGCCGTGCATTTCGATTCCGGGTCGAGCGGGCGCGTGTCCTCGGCGAATCGCGCGTTGCGCAGGTTCATGCGACCATGGCGGGTGAAGACCTGGCCGTGACGTCCGGCGCGGGTGGGCATGACGCAATCGAACATGTCGACGCCCCGGCGCACCGCCTCCACGATATCGTCGGGCGTCCCCACGCCCATGAGGTACCGGGGCTTCTCCTTGGGCATATGCGGCTCGACCGTCTCGATCATGCGGAGCATCACGTCTTGCGGCTCGCCCACGGCGAGGCCGCCGATGGCGTAGCCCTTGAGATCCAGGGCCGCGAGTTCCTTCGCGCTCTCGATGCGCAGCCGCTCCACCGCGCCGCCCTGGACGATGCCGAACATGGCTTTACCCGGCTGGTCACCGAAGGCCACCCGGCAGCGTTCCGCCCATCGGAGGGAGAGGCGCATCGCCTTCTCGGCCACCTCGTCGGAACAGGGCAGCTTCACGCATTCGTCGAGCTGCATCTGGATGTCGGAACCGAGAAGCCCCTGGATCTCGATGGAGCGCTCCGGGGTCAGCACATGGGTCGAGCCATCGATATGGGACTGGAAGGTGACGCCCGTCTCGTCGATCTTGCGCAGCGCCGAAAGCGACATGACCTGAAAGCCGCCGGAATCGGTGAGGATCGGATAGGGCCAGTTCATGAACTGGTGAAGACCGCCGAGCCGGGCCACCCGCTCCGCCCCTGGGCGCAACATCAGGTGATAGGTGTTGCCGAGCACCACGTCGGCGCCGAGCGCCTTCACCTGGTCGGGATACATGGCCTTCACGGTGGCGGCCGTCCCGACGGGCATGAAGGCCGGCGTGCGGATGACGCCGCGCGGCATCCGGATCTCACCGGTGCGCGCCGCTCCGTCAGTCTTGTTGACGGTGAAGGTGAAGTTTTCGGTGGTCATTCAAACCTCGTCTTGTCGTCTCCGGCCCGGCCGAAGCGGGAATGGGATCCATGGATCCGCAGAACATGTAAGTGGATCCCATTCCGGCGCGCTCCGTGCACCGGGGATGACACGGATATCAGCGCCGAAGCAGCAAACTCGCATCGCCATAGGAATAGAAGCGATAGCCGGTTTCAATGGCGTGGGCATAGGCCTCCCTCATGCAATCCAGCCCTGCAAAGGCCGAAACCAGCATGAAGAGGGTCGAGCGCGGCAGGTGGAAATTGGTCATCAGCACGTCAACCGCCTTGAAACGGTAGCCAGGCGTGATGAAGATGGCCGTATCGCCGGAGAAGGACGCGATGCTCCCATCCTCCCGGGCGGCGCTCTCCAGAAGGCGCAAGGACGTGGTGCCGACTGCCACGATCCGCCCTCCCCGAGCCCTAGCCTCGTTGAGCGCCCGGGCGGTCTCCTCCGAGACGGAGCCCCATTCCGCATGCATGCGGTGCTTGTCGGTGTCATCAGCCTTCACCGGCAGGAATGTGCCCGCTCCCACGTGGAGGGTCACGAAATGGCGGGCGATGCCGCGCTCGTCCAGACGGTGGAAGAGGTCGTCGGTGAAATGCAGGCCGGCGGTCGGAGCAGCGACCGCGCCCTCGTCCTTGGCGTAGACGGTCTGGTAGTCGTTCCGGTCCTTGTCGTCGGTGGGGCGCTTGCCGGCGATGTAGGGCGGCAGGGGAAGCTCGCCGAGCCGGGCGATGGCCTCGTCCAGGAAAGCGCCCGCAAAGGAGAAGCGGAGAGCCACGTCGCCCCCCTCGCCTTTCTCCACGACCTCGGCGTCGAGCCGCACAAGCTCGCAGGCCGTGCTCTCGGACGGCTCCCCGAAGCGGATGCGGTCGCCGACGTGGAGCTTCTTGGCCGGACGGGCGAAGGCGCGCCACCGGTCGGCGCCCTCGCGCTTGTGCAGCATGATCTCGACGCGCGCCGCGTTCTCCTCGCGGACGCGCAGGCCGTAGAGCCGGGACGGGATGACCTTGGTGTTGTTGAGCACCAGCACGTCGCCAGGCTGCAGCAGATCGGGGAGATCGCGGACGACCCGGTCCTCGAGGCCGACTTCGGGCCTGACCACGAGCATGCGCGCGGCATCCCGCGGCTCCACGGGGCGGAGCGCGATGCTGGTCTCGGGAAGATCGAAGTCGAAGAGGTCCACGCGCATGTCTACGATGCTCTAGGTTTTGGGCTTCTCGCATCATTTCACGCAAAGCCGGCTTGTGCTTTGGCGTTCGATGATCGAGGGCAGTTCAACTCATCTCAAAACGTGGATGCCCGGGACGAGCCCGGGCATGGTGGGTAAAATCGGAAGAAGCCCTCAGGCCGCGTCGGCCGCGACCTTCATGGAGACGATGCGGTCCGGATCGCTCACTGGCTCGCCGCGCTTGATCTTGTCCACGTTCTCCATGCCCTCGGTCACCTTGCCCCAGACGGTATATTGCTTGTCGAGGAAGCGGGCGTCGTCGAACACGATGAAGAACTGAGAGTTCGCCGAGTGCGGGAAGTTGGTGCGGGCCATGGAGCAGACGCCGCGCACATGCGGCTCGGCATTGAACTCGGCCTTGAGGTCCGGCAGGTCGGAACCGCCGGTGCCCGTTCCGGTCGGGTCGCCGGTCTGGGCCATGAAGCCCTCGATCACCCGGTGGAACGGCACGTTGTCATAGAAGCCCTGACGGGAGAGCGTCTTGATGCGCTCGACATGGCCGGGGGCCAGGTCCGGACGCAGCTCGATGACCACACGGCCCTTGGTGGTTTCCATGATGATGGTGTTTTCGGGGTCTGCCATCGGGATCTCCTGTTCTGGCTGGATCGGATGAAAATAGGATCGTCTGCCCGCTCACATAGGCCGGGCATCGATGAAACGGAAGGAGAAGACGCGTCCGGCAATGGCACGCCCGAAACTTTCCGTAAAGGGAAGCGGGCTGCAGCGCTCGAACGCCTCGCGCACGGCCCGGGTGAAGGGCTCGCGCTGGTCGGCCTGCGTCCCGGCCTTGTAATAGGTGATGCGGGGCTGGCCCAGCACCTCTCCGTTGCGCTTGAAGCTCAGGCGCAGGGTGATCTCCTGACCGGAATACCCGCTGCCGGCCGGCGGGCGCCAGCAGGACTGGAGCGCCTGGAAGACCTCGGTAATCCGGTCGATGCGGTCGACCCTCGGGGCGTCGGGGCGCGGCCGAACCGTGCCCATGACGCCCTCTGGGAGCGGAGGCGACGTGTCGTAGGGCCAGTACCACTCGTCGAACGCAGGGGACGGTGCGAGCACCTGCGCGGCGAGCGGAGAGCTCATCAGGGCACCGAGCAGGAGCGCGGCCACGAACGGTCGCGCTCCGGATGATAGCCCCAATCGCATCACTTCGCGTCGGCGGCGAGCTGCATCTTCACGATCTTGTCAGGGTTCGTCACCATGCCGTTGGCGGCCGAATTCCCCTTCTTGATCTTGTCGACCACGTCCATGCCGGACACGACTTCGCCGAAGAGGGTGTACTGGCCGGTCAGCGGGCCGCAGCCCTCGTAGCAGATGAAGAACTGGCTGTTGGCGGAATCTGGGCTCTGGGAGCGGGCCATGCCGACGGAGCCGCGCTTGTACTGCGTCTTTGTGAACTCGGCCGGGATGTTGGGCAGGCTCGACTTGCCGGTGCCCGTGCCGGTGGGATCGCCCGTCTGGGCCATGAACCCATCGATCACCCGGTGAAAGACGACACCGTTATAGAAGCCTTGCTTCGTCAAGGTCTTGATCTGCTCCACATGCTTGGGCGCCAGATCCGGCCGCAGACGGATGGTGATGCGGCCGTCCTTGGTGTCGAGGTAGACCGTGTTCTGCGGATCGCTGGCCTGCTGGGCGGCGGCGGGAGCGAGGCCTGCGAGCACGAGCGCTCCGGCAATGAGCAGACGCTTCATGGGTCGATATCTCCTTATCGAGGATGATGAAACTTTATGGCCGCTTGAATTTGGCCTTCAGCCGCTCGGCGACAAGGCCCGGCACGAAAGCCGAGACCTCGCCGCCCATGCCGGCGACCTGGCGCACAAGCGTGGCCGTGATGGGGCGAACCGGGGGCGAAGCCGCGAAGAACAGGGTCTGGACCTCCGGCGCCATGGCGGCGTTCATGGACGCCATCTGGATCTCGTAGTCGAAATCCGTCCCGTCCCGGAGGCCGCGCACGATGAGGCTCGCACCGTGGCGGCGGGCCGCCTCCACGGCGAGATCGTCGAAGGTGACCACCTCCAGCGCCACGCCCCTCTCCTGCAGGACCGGCCCGCAGACCGCGCGCAGCATGTCGGCTCTCTCATCCGCAGGAAAGATCGGCGCCTTCGAGGAATGAATCCCGATGGCGACCACGATCCTGTCCGCCACGCTGCAGGCCTGGCGCAGAACGTCCAAGTGCCCGTTGGTGACGGGGTCGAAGCTGCCGGTATAGAGCGCGGTGCGGGTCATGAGACCATGGAGTAGCCTGAGCTTTAGAGATGAGCAAGCAGTTGCAGCTCATTCGGGTCCGTGGGCACGCCTTAGTGAATACCCCTACCTCGGCACCGCTCAGTACCAGAATTACAAGGCATGATCTGTCTCACACGTCTCAAAGCATCGAGCGGTGCATGACACGTTATATTGACACATATTGGAATTCGATAATATATGCCAAAAGTTGCAATGAACAACATAGGGTAGAAATGTCTCACCAAATCGGAGTCTTCTTGTCCGACGCGACTGAAGCAATCCAGAAAACACTCCAAACCGAAGGAGCTTGTATAATCTCAAGTATTAGTGGAGAAGATCAGTATATCAGTTTTTGTCGCATTTTGGGAGAAATCTACGCTCATAGAGATTCCGCCTCAAATGGCATAACGCCTGTATCGCACAATCAAAAACAAGAGAAAATGCCTGGATTCAGCGGCTTTAGTCAGGACAGCCTAGAGTTTCATACTGACCGAAGCACAGTTGAAACGCCCCCAGCATTTGTTGCGCTTTACTCAGCTTCTCCAGCATTGGCCGGAGGCTACAGTCGGCTTGTAGACGGCGCTAAATTGTGTAGTTTCTTGTCGAAACAGGATCCAGATGCATTTGCATTCCTGACGTCATCTCACAGATGTATTTATGACGATTCTCAATTCATATATCGTGGACCTCTACTCTACTCGACGCTAAACGGGAAATATGGAATTAGATTCAGGTGCGACGGCAACGGTTATTATTCATTCAATGATCTTCCAATTGTTGCGAGGATTATCAATTGCGCCAGAAAGTTTGAGCATTCGCTCGTGCTTGAGAAGGATCAGGCGCTTATCATAAATAATGAGCGCTGGCTCCATGGACGAACCGCATTTCAAGGTGACCGCTCACTATTGCGGATACTTTTGAAACCTGGCTCGTGGTTCAGCAGGGGATTCGAGATCGAAAATCTAAACTTTATAGAAGCCGCTTAGACGCTTATCGCGGGACCCCGGTCTGCCCAATCGATGCTGCCGCAATAGGCACGCTGCATCGATTGCAGAGCCCGGAGTGGCACATAAAGTTCCAGAGGCGCAACAGAAGCTTCATCCCCTATATGAACTCGCTGCGCTATAAAAGGGATTATCCTAATGAAAAGTGGCAGCAAAAACCTCAGTATACTTTATAGCCTCTGTGCATTGTTGCTATATATTCTATCGGATTTCATCACAAAAAAATATCTCCACAGCACATCCATACTCGATATATCCATAATGCGATTTGCTGTTGGCCTTCCTCTCATAATCTTTCTAAGCACTCCCCTGCTTAAGGATAGACATGCTATAGGATTTGCGATCGTCAATACCGTCAACTCAATGGCAGGGGTATATGCATTGACCTCTGGATCACTGGCCGGCTTTGCCATCGCTAGCCAAATGCGCCCCTTGTTCGTGTCCGGCTTCGGGATTCTATTTTTCGGCGCACTTTATTCACGAAAGATAATTAAGTTGTTGCTTGTGGCATTTGTAGCAAGCGTTTTCGTATTTTCGAGAGACACCGATCTTCATCAAACAGCCAATATATTCTTCGTCATAACGGTAATCTTGCAAAGCGCCTCTTTCGCGGCGTTCGGAAGCCACCACACCAACAGGGACGTATTGGGTTTTACAGGCCTGTACAACCTTGTCGGCTTCTTAACCTGTCTGTTTCTCCGGGTTGTATTTTGGCGTGAGACAGCAATCGATTTTGATGCTATCGGCTATAGCGTCTGTAACGCTTTAATCGCCCTGGCAGCTAGTTTGCTCGTTATCTTAGGTTATCGGACGAAGTATAAAGTTCAGGCAAGCGCAATCAATTACCTGCGCCTACCCATCAGTCTTGTCCTTGCCTCTACTTTTTTCAACGAGACCGTGACGATTGTGACCGCCGCCGGCAGCTTGTTCATCATTGCTATCGTCTATGAAATTGGTCGGTCTAAGGTAGAGCCTGAAATTGGCCCGCTCCTTGATCCGCAAGAGAAGCGCCTTTAACTGCACCTCTGCGGATTGTGATGATTTCCGTCTGTGGGAGAAACCCGGAGCCATCAGACAGTGCGCCATCGCACGGCAGGCCGGGCGGGGCCGTGGGAGATATGGCTCACCTTAAGTCAGGAGAATCCCATGGTCTTCCGCCTCTTCATCGTCGCCATCACGGCCATCGCGGTCCTGAGCCCGGCCGCGCTGGCAAGCTTGGGTTGAGAATTGTAGAGGCACTTCTTCATACGCACGACGCTCATAGTAAACGCGATATCGTTATGTTAGCGTCTGGGCTCCTCAAAGTCGTCCGGACTTATGCCAAGCATGAATTCGCGTCTGAACAAAACCGTGCAGAACGCCTATGAGGCGTTCGGCTGGCGCGACTTGAAAAGCCCGCTGGAAGTCTGCCACTGCGAATCTTGCATGTCTGCCGAGATGGCGGAGAGCATTCTCAAGACGCCATTGCGGGAGCTGTCGAACGAACAGCTCTCCGAGTACACCAATTCGGCGCATGGCTGGTCGGATCAGTTTCTCACCCTGTTGCCGCGCTACATGGAGCTGATCAGCCTGGGTGAACGGCCAACCGATCTGGACGCGGACCATATCCTCTCCCGGTTCCGCTATGCTCCGGAGATCTGCCTGACGGATATGGAGCTTGCCGCATTCAGCGATTGGTTCACAACGTTGTTCGAGGAAACCTTGTGCCGCTCGATTTCTTCAGGTGAACTGGATTGTGCTCTGTCTTCTCAAAGTCGATCCCGGTGGGAAGGGTTCGGCCATGATGTCTGCGAGGTCATCGAAATAGCCCTGCCCACGCCTTTCGGCTCAGTGAAATTTCAGAAATTCTGGGAAGCATGTGAAGCGCGTGAGGCCAGTCTACGCCTTGCCAGTGCTCTGATCTTTGGCATCGGAGCAGAGAAATTCAGGAAATCAAATCACTGGAGCGAGCGCGCTGAGGAGCAAGCCGCTCGATGGTACCATTGGTTCACTCTTCACGATCACACCGCGAAACTCGCCGAGGCGTTTGAACGTGAATCAGATCCAAAGGCTCAAGAATTCCTGCTTGCAGCCCTGTAAAGTCCCATCATCTCTTCACGATATTCAAACAAGAACCCGCCGACCTGAGCCGGCGGGTTTGTTTATTCGCGAGGCCTGGAAGCCTTTACTCTTCCGTCGCCTCACCGCCTTCGGTCGCGGTGTCGTCGATGGCCTCGCCGTTCTCCTCGTCCTCGCCCTCGATGTGCTCCACCGAGACCACCTTTTCCTTGTCGCGGGTGGAGAAGATGGTGACGCCCTGGGAGTTGCGGCCCACGACGCGGATACCTTCCACCGGCACGCGGATCAGCTGGCCGCCATCGGTGACGAGCATGATCTGGTCCGCGTTGTCGACCGGGAAGGACGCCACGAGCTTGCCGTTGCGGTTGTTGACCGCCATGGCCGTGATACCTTTGCCGCCGCGCCCCGTGATGCGGTACTCGTAGGACACCGTGCGCTTGCCGTAGCCCTTCTCGGAGATCGTCAGGATGCACTGCTCCTGCGCGCTCATCTCCGCGTAGCGCTCCTGCGAGAGGGAGAAGTTGGCGCCTTCGGTCTCCTCCGCATCCTCCGATGCGTCGGCATCCGCGCCCATCTGCTCGCCGGTGACCGCGCGGCGCATCTTGAGATAGGCCGCCCGCTCCTCACCCGTGGCTTCCACGTGGCGCAGGATCGCCATGGAGATGATGTCGTCGCCCTCAGCCAGGTTGATGCCGCGCACGCCCATGGAATCGCGGCCCTTGAACACGCGCACGTCCGTGACCGGGAAACGGATGCACTGGCCCTTGGCCGTGGTGAGCAGCACGTCGTCGTGCTCCGAGCAGATCTGCACGTCGACGATGTGGTCGCCCTCATCGAGCTTCATGGCGATCTTGCCGCCGCGGTTGACCTGGACGAAGTCCGACAGCTTGTTGCGGCGGACCGTGCCGCGCGAGGTCGCGAACATCACGTCCAGCTTGTCCCAGGACGCCTCGTCCTCGGGCAGCGGCATGATGGTGGTGATGCGCTCGCCCTGCTTGATGGGCAGCATGTTCACCAGGGCCTTGCCCTTGGCGTTGGGAGCCGCCAGCGGAAGGCGCCACACCTTTTCCTTGTAGGCCTGGCCTTCGGAAGAGAAGAAGATCACGGGCGTGTGGGTGTTCGCCACGAACAGGCGGGTGACGAAATCCTCGTCCCGCGTGGTCATGGCGGAACGGCCCTTGCCGCCGCGGCGCTGCGCCCGGTAGGTCGAGAGCGGCACGCGCTTGATGTAGCCGGCATGGGACACGGTGACGACCATGTCCTCGCGTGCGATCAGATCCTCGTCGTCGACGTCGGAATCCCAATCGACGATCTGGGTCCGGCGCGGGGTCGCGAAGGCGTCGCGAACCTCGACCAGCTCGTCCTTGATGATGCCCATGATGCGATCACGCGACCGCAGGATCTCGAGGTAGTTCGAGATCTCCGCCGCGAGCTTGGAGAGTTCGTCGCCGATTTCGTCACGGCCGAGAGCCGTCAGGCGCTGCAGGCGCAGGTCGAGGATCGCGCGAGCCTGCGCCTCGGAGAGACGATATGTGCCGTCATCGTTGATCTTGTGACGCGGATCGTCCACGAGCGCGATGAGCGGCGCAATGTCGTGCGCCGGCCAGTCGCGGCCCATGAGGGACTCGCGAGCGGCATTCGGATCGGGTGCCGTGCGGATGAGACGGATGACCTCGTCGATATTGGCGACCGCGATGGCGAGGCCGCACAACACGTGGGCGCGCTCGCGCGCCTTGTTGAGCAGGTACTTGGTGCGGCGGGAGACGACCTCCTCGCGGAAATCCACGAAGGCCTTGATCAGGTCCTTCAGGTTCATCAGCTCGGGGCGGCCGCCGTTGAGCGCCACCATGTTGGCACCGAAGCTCGTCTGCAGCGGCGTGTAGCGGTAGAGCTGGTTGAGCACCACGTCGGCCATGGCGTCGCGCTTGATCTCGACCACGATGCGCATGCCGTCGCGATCAGATTCGTCGCGCAGGTCGGCGATGCCCTCGATCTTCTTCTCGCGCACGAGCTCGGCGATCTTCTCGATCAGCGAGGCCTTGTTCACCTGATACGGGATCTCGGTGAAGATCAGCGCCTCGCGGTCCTTGCGGACCTCCTCCACCTCGGACTTCGCCCGCATCACGATGGAGCCGCGGCCCGTGGTATAGGCAGACTTGGCGCCCGCGCGGCCGAGGATCAACGCGCCGGTCGGGAAGTCCGGACCGGGAATGAGCTCGATCAGCTCTTCGGCCGAGATGCCGTCGTTGTCGATGAAGGCCAGGCAGCCGTTGATGACCTCGCCCAGGTTATGGGGCGGCATGTTGGTGGCCATGCCGACCGCGATGCCGCCGGCACCGTTGACGAGCAGGTTCGGGAAGCGCGCCGGCAGAACCGACGGCTCGTCCTTGGACTCGTCGTAGTTGGGGGTGAAGTCGACCGTGTCCTTGTCGATATCGTCGAGCAGCGGCATCGCCGCCTTGGCGAGGCGGGACTCGGTGTAGCGCATGGCCGCCGGAGGATCGCCGTCCACGGAGCCGAAATTGCCCTGCCCGTCCACGAGCATGAGACGCAGCGAGAAGTCCTGCGCCATGCGCACCAACGCGTCGTAGATCGCGCTGTCGCCGTGCGGGTGGTACTGACCCATCACGTCGCCGACGATGCGGGCCGACTTCACGTATTTCTTGTCCGGCGTGTAGCCGTTTTCGTGCATCGAATAGAGGATGCGCCGGTGCACGGGCTTGAGGCCGTCGCGTGCGTCCGGCAGAGCGCGGCTCACGATCACGCTCATGGCGTAATCGAGATAGGAGCGCTTCATCTCGTCGACGATGGAAATCAACTTGATGTCGCTCGCCGGCTGGCCCCCACCGGGACCGCCAGAGCGGTTATCATTCGGATCGGTCAAGGTTGGTCTTTCTTAAAACGGTCTGCCCTTTCGCGAGAGGCGACTTTCGATGCCGCTTCGTCAAGCCATCCGGCAGGCCCGCGAATCCAATTGAAATCAGTCTCTTAGATGGGCGAGAACGGCGCAATTTTCAAGCTTTTTGACAGGTTTTCCAGAGGCAAGCACAAGGCCGAAATCCGTTTACGTTTCAGCAACTTATTCTCAGGCCGGGCATATCAGCCACCTCCTTGCGCCTGTGGCACTTTCGCAGACTGAATCGGAGCTGATGATTTTGAATAAGAAACGGCCATAAGCCCTTATGAAATCGCAACTTCATGGATTAAAGAAATAGTCGCAACGCTGCAGGTGGCTCGGTCAAGCGCAAGACCGAGCGCAGGCGGCTCGACGCCCTCATTCCCGCAATGGCGGGAATCTGGAGCCGCCGCGGGATGCGGGACGGACGAGCCACGTCGAGGGTCCTGGGTTCCGAGCCCCGCCCACGCAGTCCCGGAATGACGGCCGCGCCGTCATCACCGGGCTTGTCCGGGCGATCTCTATGGATTGAGGCGCTGAGCCTTTCCGGATCGGGATGGCCGGCACGGGTCCCCGGATCGAGTCCGGGGAGGCCATGGCAGGGGTGCGGGGGGGGGAGTGCTGATCCGTTCGTTGTCAAAGAGCCAGCACCTGTGGGCCCGCAGCTTGCGCTGCGAGCCTGCAGGGTC
>NZ_JALJRK010000084.1 GCF_024519725.1 Microvirga sp. Mcv34
TGCCCGCTCTGGTCGGTCGTGCGCACCTTGATCGTGTATTGATCTTTCTGCTCATAATCGAGCAGGAGCCCGTTCTTGACGACGACCTTGTCACCCCGGATCTCGAACCGTCCCCCAGCGTCGTCGAGCAAGGTATAGGTATAACCGCCATCGAGATCCGGATCGATCGTGATCAGCGACCCGACCTCCGTCCCCGCCTCCGCCAATTCGGATACAGGATGGCTCACAAATCTCAGGTCGGTCGGCGCCTCCGCGACATTGGTGACAGTAACCGTCACCTTCTCGATATAGGCGAGCCCCTCCGAGTCGGTGGTCCTGACCCACAGATCGTAGGTGCCGACCTGAGCATCGTCGAGAGTCGATTTGAGAATGATCTCGTTGCTGCCGTCCTCGATCTTGAACAGAGGGTGCTGCCCGTTCGGCAGTGCGCCGCCGAATTCATCGGCCACGAGATCGTAAACGTGGGTGTCGCCGCTCTGATCAATCGTGGCAAGCGTTGCGACCACCGTGCCGGCCGGTGTTCCTTCCGCAACCGGGCCGCCGGTCACAATAATGTCGCTTGGCGCCGTGTTGGTGACCAGGTTGATGGTGAATTCCTGCCATGTGCTCAGTCCGCCGGCATCCGTCACCTTGATCCAGATCGCGGTTTGATCGCCAAGCCCCGCCAACGCGCTTGCATTATCCACGACGAGCTTGCCGTCAACGATCGTGAAGGGACCGCCCGGTTCGATCTGCGTATGCATACCGTTGCCGGTGACGATAACATAGGAATGTGTGTCGCCCAGATCCTCATCGACCGCATGCAACGGGCCTATTTGTCGTCCGCTGCTGGCGGTTGTTGACACACTGGCCGTCACTGACCCCACTGTGCCGAAATCGATAGCCGTCGGCGCTTCGTTGACGTTGTCGAGCGTGACAGTAATCGTTTGCTCGAATGCAGTTCCGGGAGTGCCGGAAATCTCGGCCCGGATCTTGAAGGTGAAAGTGCCGTTCGCATAATCCTCGCGATTCAGAACGGCGGTCTGTCGGAGGTTGTTATCGTCACTGATCGCGAACAGCGTCGCCAGCGTCGCTGCATCCGGGTTGGTATTGCCCTCACCGGCGGTCGAGACTAGCGAGTATGTGTACAAGCCCTGGTCGCCTCCCTGGACGGTCAAGCCGCCGAAATTGGCGATGGGAACCGCGTTTTCCGTGAGCCCGAGGGTGGTCGCTCCTCCCACTCGGACCGAGGTGGGAGCTTCGACCACGTTCGTGACGTTGATCGCGATGTCCTGAATGTAACTCTGTGCCGGGCTGCCGGAATCGGTGGTTTCGATCCTCACGGCGGTAAAGCCGCCATTGTACTGCTCGCGGTCGAGCACGACACCGCTCTTCAGCTTGAGCGCAAAGACGCCGCTCGCCGTGGCTGTCTCCACGATCTCGAAAGGCGAATCGACCGTCGGGATACCATTGGCATCGACGATGCGATAGGTATGCGTCTGCCCCACATCCGCATCGATCGTGGACAGGATCCCGATCATGCGACCGGCTTGCCCGTTTTCGGCAATGGCAATCGTGGTGGCGGGTGCTTCAGCTCCGATGGCCACCTCTACGGCGCTTGGGACCGCATTGGCAGGATCAACCGTAACCGTCACGAGCTGCCATTTGCTCAGGTTATCGGCGTCCTTCGCTCGGATCCAGAGCGTCTGGGGCCCCAGGACGGCACCTAGACCGCCAGCGCTTACCACGAGCTTGCCGTTTGAGATGCTAAAGGCGCCGGCGGCCTCCACGACGCTGTTCTCACCCTCGACGATGGTGAATTCAAGGGCATCGCCATCCGGATCCAGGCCGCGCAAGGTCGCAATCTCGTCCCCGGCCTGTGCGCTCTGCGAGACCCGTGCCGCCGTATTGCCGGCAGTGCCGAAATCGATAGCCGTCGGAGCCTCGTTGACGTCGGTGACGGTGACGACGATCGTCTGCTCGAATGCAGTCCCGGGAACGCCCGCGATCTCGGCGTGAATCTTGAAGCTGAACGTTCCCCCGGCGTATGCCTCGTGATCGAAGGTGCCGATTTTCTTGAGATTCTGCCCGTCGATGGCAAAGAGCTGCGCGAGGGCCTCGGCAGTCGGATCGGTATTGCCTTCGGCAGCGGTCGAGACAAGCGTGTATGTGTAGGTCCCGCTGTCGCCGCCGACATTCACCAATGCTTGAATGGTTTGGGTCGGATCGTTCTCATCGAAGGTCGTGGGGCCGAGGACCGTGATCGCTGTGGGCGCCTCGACGACGTTCGGAACCGTCACGGCGATCGGCTCGACGGCGGTGTGGCCGGCAGAATCCGTGACCCGCAGGTAGAGTGTGAACGCGCCGTCGGTGTAGGCTTCACGATCGAGCGTGACGCCGGCTTTCAGCTTGAGTTTGAACGAGCCTGCGGCATTGCCTGCCACGATCTCGAACGGCGAGCTCGAAAGCGGATTCCCGCCCTGATCGACAATCGCATAGGTCAGTGCGGATACGCCGTCGGGATCCATGGCGGACAGAGAGCCGATGTCCCGCCCGCTCACGCCCAGTTCGGGAATGCTGAGCGCCGTCGCGCCTCCGACCTTGATCGAACCGGGAGTGCTGTTACCGGTGCTTCCGGTAAAGCTGATCGCTTGGATGAAGCTTGCGCCACCTTGATCGGTGACCTTGATGTTGAAGCTGAAGTTCCGCCCTTGTGCATTGCTGGAATCAAGCGTGACGCCATCCTTCAACGCTATGCGATAGCCGGAGGAGGCATCGCCGATGATTTCGACCCGAGAGTTGATTGTCGGGTTTCCGGAGCCGTCCACGATCTGGTAGGTGAAGACCGTATCGCCATTGCCGTCGACGGCCGCCAATTGGCCGAAATCGAAGTTGCTCCCCAACACCCCCGAATACGTCACCGTCGTTCCACCCGCGAGCGTCAGCGCTTCGGGAGCGACGTTGTTGAGGTGGAACCGCTGCTGGAACAGGCCGTTGATCCCGGCATTCGTGCCGGTTCCACCGCCGGACCACATGACGATCCAGTCTCCGTCAGGCAAGGCGACGACGCTTGGCGATTGCTGAACGCCCGACGCGAAGGCGTGAACCAGGATCTCGCTCCCGTTCGCCGTTCCGTCCGCGTTGAACACCTGCTGCCATACATCGGAATTGTTCGTCCAGGTGACGACCCAGCGGCCGCCCGCCAGCATCGTGACGCTGGGTTCCCCGGCAAACACAGCACTGGAATCAACGGGGCCGACCCGGATTTCCTCCGGATGAAGTCGATTGCCATTGATGTCGAAGACCTGCTGGAAGATCCCCTTATGGCCCGGATCCAGGTCCTGCCAGACGACGATCCAGCCACCGCCGGGGATCGCCGTGACGACGGCGTTCTGCTGAACGCCGCTGGTGAACGAGTTGACCCGAACCTCCTCTCTGATCTTGCCGCCGGTGTAATCGTAACGCTGCTGATAGATGCCTGTTGGGTCATCCGATCCGTTACCCTGCCAAGTCACGATCCAGCCTGCGTAAGGATCGAGGGCGCCCAAAAGGGCGGTGATCTCGGCGTTGTGCTGGTTGCCTTCCTGAGTCGTGTTGATGGGAAACTCCTGAGGGAAGCCGCCCGTGGCCGGCTGGCCGCTGGAGTCGTAGCGCTGTTCCATCACATCGATATTGCCGTCGGATCCGACATTCTGCCACGTCACGATCCACCCACCGCCGGCATTGTCGGGAATGGCCGAAATGGATGCCGAACCCTGCCCGAGCGCCGGGGCATGGGAGACGTTCACCTCGGCGCTGGCGGGGCTTCCATTCGCATTGAACACACGTTGGTACACTCCGGCCGTATCCTGTCCGCCGCTGCCGTTCGGGCCCACACCTTCCCAAACCACGACGAAGCGGCCGTCGGACAAGGCGGCGACGCTGGGCGCACTCTGATCACCCGTCGAAGTCGTGTTGACCTGCACTGGGTTGGTGTCGATCTTGACGCCACTGGCATCGAACAGCTGGTAGAAAATATCCTTCTGACCCGCGATAGCGACTTGCCAGACGGCGACGTAACCACTCGCCGGCGGCGGAAAGGCGGAGAGGTTCGGATTATCCGGCGTAAAGTTCACCGCGGTTGTGGCTACGACGGTTTCGACGCCAACTCTTGAAATGGTCTGGGTCATGGAGAGGACTCGCTACAGGTATGTAGGAAAACAACCGCAAGCGAGCCAGAGTATATATGATACGTTGTAATGTAAATATAGTTAAGCTTTGTATAACGGCTCTTGGGAGAACAAGCTTCTCAGCTGCGTCCGCGTTCGCTGGCACGCAATAAAAAGGCCGCCCGGAGGCGGCCTTTTCAATCGGTTGAAGCCTGGCAGCTTATTCAGCCGCGGGAGGCAGCTCGCTGACCTGGGCCTGAGACTCGGAGCGCTTCTGCTGCAGGATCAGCTCGTCACGGTGGGTCGCGACGGCCTTCACCTGGGCGGTGAGCGCACCGGTGCCGGCCGGGATGAGGCTGCCGACGATGACGTTCTCCTTGAGGCCCTCGAGGGTATCGACTTTGCCGTTGACCGCCGCTTCGGTAAGGACGCGTGTGGTCTCCTGGAAGGACGCCGCCGAGATGAAGGAGCGGGTCTGCAGCGAAGCCTTGGTGATACCGAGCAGAACCGGCACGCCTTCGGCGGGCTTCTTCTTCTCGGCCACGAGACGCTCGTTGATCTCCTCGAACTCGAGGCGATCGACCTGCTCGCCGTTGAGCAGCTCGGAATCGCCGCCCTCGGTGACTTCGACCTTCTGCAGCATCTGGCGAACGATCACCTCGATGTGCTTGTCGTTGATGAGCACGCCCTGGAGGCGGTAGACCTCCTGGATCTCATTCACCAGGTAGGCGGCCAGCTCCTCGACGCCCTTGATCGCAAGGATGTCGTGCGGGGCCGGGTTGCCGTCCACGATGAAGTCGCCCACTTCGACCACGTCGCCGTCCTGCAGGTGGATGTGCTTGCCCTTCGGGATCAGGTACTCCACCGGCTCCGAGCCATCGTGCGGGTTCAGCGTCAAACGACGCTTGCTCTTGTAGTCGCGGCCGAACTGGATCGTGCCGGACTTCTCCGCGATGATGGCTGCGTCCTTCGGACGACGGGCCTCGAACAGCTCCGCCACGCGCGGCAGACCGCCCGTGATGTCGCGGGTCTTGGCGCTCTCGGTCGAGACACGGGCGAGGATGTCGCCGGCCTTGACCTTGGAGCCCGGATCGGCCGCGAGGATCGCGTCCACGGGCAGCAGGTAGCGGGCGTCACCGCCACGGGCGACCTTGGCCACCTTGCCGCCGGCACCCTGGATCACCACCGCCGGACGCAGGTCCGCCGTGCGCGGGGAACCGCGCCAGTCGATGACCACGCGCTTGGCGATGCCGGTCGACTCGTCCATCGACTCGATCATCGATGCGCCGTCGACCAGGTCCTCGTAGCCCACCGTACCGTCGATCTCGGTGAGGATCGGACGGGAGTACGGGTCCCACTCCGCGATGCGCTGGCCGCGCTTGATCGTATCGCCCTCGTCGACCTTCAGGCGCGAGCCGTATTGCAGGCGGTGAACCGCCCGCTCGGTGCCGTCATGGCCGATGATCACAACCGCCACGTTGCGGCCCATGACGACGAGGTCGCCGTCGGAGTTGCGCGCAATGTTCTTGTTGCGGAAGCCGATCTTGCCTTCGAAGCTAGACTCGATGAAGGACGAATCCGCGATCTGGGCCGCGCCGCCGATGTGGAAGGTACGCATGGTGAGCTGCGTGCCCGGCTCGCCGATGGACTGCGCCGCGATGACGCCGACAGCCTCGCCGTGGTTGACCGGGGTACCCCGGGCCAGGTCGCGGCCGTAGCAGGTCGCGCAGACGCCGTTCTTCGACTCGCAGACCAGCACCGAGCGGATCTTCACCTCCTGGATACCGGCAGCGCCGATGGCCTCGAGATGATGCTCCTCGATCATCGTGCCCTTTGGAACGATGACGGTGCCGTCCTGGGCGAGCAGGTCCTCCGCCGTGGAACGGCCGAGGATGCGGGAAGCCAGCGACGCGACCACCTGGCCGGCGTCGATGATGGCCCGCATCTTGATGCCCTTCTCGGTGCCGCAATCCGGCTCACGGATGACCGCGTCCTGCGCCACGTCGACGAGACGACGGGTCAGGTAACCCGAGTTCGCCGTCTTGAGCGCGGTGTCGGCCAGACCCTTACGGGCGCCGTGGGTCGAGTTGAAGTACTCGAGAACGTCGAGGCCTTCCTTGAAGTTCGAGATGATCGGCGTCTCGATGATCTCGCCCGACGGCTTGGCCATGAGGCCGCGCATCGCCGCGAGCTGCTTCATCTGGGCCGGCGAACCACGAGCGCCCGAGTGGGACATCATGTAGATCGAGTTCACCGGCTTGTCGCGACCCTGATCGTCCTTCTGGACCGTCGAGATGCGGTTCATCATCTCGGCGGCGAGACGGTCGGAGCACTTCGCCCAGGCGTCGACAACCTTGTTGTACTTCTCGCCCTGGGTGATGAGGCCGTCCTGGTACTGCTGCTCGTAGTCCTTCGCGAGGGCACGGGTCTCCTCGACGATGGACCACTTGTTCTCCGGGATCACCATGTCGTCCTTGCCGAACGAGATGCCGGCGCGGAACGCATTGTAGAAGCCGAGGCCCATGATGCGGTCGCAGAAGATCACCGATTCCTTCTGACCGCAGTGCCGGTACACGGCATCGATCATGTTGGAGATCTCCTTCTTCGTCATGAGCTTGTTCACGACATCGAAGGGGAGCATCGGGTGCTTCGGCAGGAGGCGTGAGAGCATCACGCGGCCGGCCGTGGTGTCGACGATCTTCGACACCGGCTGGCCGTCCTCGCCCAGGCCTTCCCAGCGATAGCGGATCTTCGTGTGGAGCGTGATGACCTTCTCGTTCAGGGCATGCTCGATCTCGCCCATGTCGGCGAAGGCCTTGCCCTGACCGGGCTGACCGTCGGAGACGATGGAGAGATAGTACAGGCCGAGAACGATGTCCTGCGACGGCACAATGATCGGCTGACCGTTGGCCGGGTGCAAGATGTTGTTGGTCGACATCATCAGCACGCGGGCTTCAAGCTGAGCCTCGAGCGAGAGCGGCACGTGGACGGCCATCTGGTCGCCGTCGAAGTCCGCGTTGAACGCGGCGCAGACGAGCGGGTGCAGCTGGATCGCCTTGCCCTCGATCAGGGTGGGCTCGAAGGCCTGGATGCCGAGGCGGTGAAGCGTCGGAGCGCGGTTCAGGAGCACGGGATGCTCGCGGATGACCTCGTCCAGGATGTCCCAGACTTCCGGCTTTTCCTTCTCGACCAGCTTCTTCGCCTGCTTGACGGTGGCGGACAGGCCCCGCGCGTCGAGCTTGGCGTAGATGAACGGCTTGAACAGCTCGAGCGCCATCTTCTTCGGCAGGCCGCACTGGTGCAGCTTGAGCTCCGGACCGACCACGATGACCGAACGGCCCGAGTAGTCGACGCGCTTGCCGAGCAGGTTCTGGCGGAAGCGGCCCTGCTTGCCCTTCAGCATGTCGGCGAGCGACTTCAGCGGACGCTTGTTGGCGCCCGTGATGACGCGGCCGCGACGGCCGTTGTCGAACAGCGCGTCGACGGCCTCCTGGAGCATGCGCTTCTCGTTGCGGACGATGATGTCCGGCGCACGCAGCTCCATCAGGCGCTTCAGGCGGTTGTTGCGGTTGATGACGCGGCGGTAGAGATCGTTCAGGTCCGAGGTCGCGAAACGACCGCCGTCCAGCGGCACGAGCGGACGCAGATCCGGCGGGATCACCGGAACCTCGGTCAGGATCATCCATTCCGGCTTGTTGCCCGACTGGACGAAGGCCTCGATGATCTTGAGGCGCTTCATCAGCTTCTTGGGCTTCAGCTCGGACGTGGTGACGGCGATCTCCTCGCGGATCTCCTGCGCGGTCTTCTCGAGGTCGAGTTCCTGCAGAATCCGGCGGATCGCTTCCGCGCCGATCATGGCCGTGAACGAATCCTCACCATACTCGTCCTGAGCGCGGATGTACTCTTCCTCGGTGAGGAGCTGACGGTCCTTCATAGGCGTCAGGCCCGCATCGACGACGATGTAGGATTCGAAATAGAGGATGCGCTCCAGATCCTTCAGGGTCATGTCGAGCAGCAGACCGATGCGGCTCGGCAGGGACTTCAGGAACCAGATGTGAGCGACGGGCGCAGCCAGGGAGATGTGGCCCATGCGGTCGCGACGGACGCGGGCCAGCGTCACCTCGACGCCGCACTTCTCGCAGATGACGCCCTTGTACTTCATGCGCTTGTACTTGCCGCACAGGCACTCGTAGTCCTTGATGGGACCGAAGATGCGCGCGCAGAACAAGCCGTCGCGCTCGGGCTTGAACGTACGGTAGTTGATGGTCTCCGGCTTCTTGATCTCGCCATAGGACCAGGACAGAATCTTCTCAGGGCTCGCGATCGAGATCTTGATCTGATCGAAGCTCTGCGGCTGGGCCGTCTGGTTGAAGAGATTCATGACCTCTTGATTCATCGCCGTCTCCTGGGCTGAAGGGCGCTTACATAAGCACCCTCACCGGCAATTGCATGAGGCCGCGGCACGAAAGCCGCGGCCGAACGTCGAATTTGAAGCGCCTGGCGCTTACTCGGCCGCCTCGGACGGAGGCAGCTGCTCCGCCTCGTTGGCGGCCTTCTTGGAGTTGGTCAGCTCCACGTTGAGGCCGAGCGAGCGCATTTCCTTCACGAGAACGTTGAAGCTCTCCGGAATGCCCGACTCGAACGTGTCGTCGCCGCGCACGATGGCCTCGTAGACCTTCGTACGGCCGGCCACGTCGTCCGACTTGACCGTGAGCATTTCCTGCAGCGTGTAGGCGGCGCCGTAAGCCTCCAGAGCCCAGACCTCCATTTCGCCGAAGCGCTGGCCGCCGAACTGGGCCTTACCGCCCAGCGGCTGCTGGGTGACGAGGCTGTAGGGACCGATGGAGCGGGCGTGGATCTTGTCGTCCACGAGGTGGTGGAGCTTCAGCATGTAGATGTAGCCCACGGTCACCTTGCGGTCGAACGCCTCGCCGGTCTTGCCGTCGTAGAGCGTCACCTGACCCGAGGGATCGAGACCGGCCTTCTGGAGCATGGCCTCGATGTCCGATTCCTTCGCGCCGTCGAAGACGGGCGTAGCGAACGGAACGCCGCGACGCAGCTTCCGGCCGAGCTCGACCAGCTCCTCGTCGTCAGCCTGCTCGATTTCCGGCAGGTTGCCGTAGATCGACACGAGCTGCTCGCGAAGCGCCGTCGTCTTGCCCGACTTCATGTAGGCGTCGACGGCCTGAGCGACCTGCTTGCCGAGACCGGCGGCGGCCCAGCCCAAGTGCGTCTCAAGGATCTGACCCACGTTCATGCGGCTCGGCACACCCAGCGGGTTGAGCACAATATCCGCGTGGGTGCCGTCCTCGAGGAACGGCATGTCCTCGATGGGCACGATCCGCGACACGACACCCTTGTTGCCGTGACGGCCGGCCATCTTGTCGCCCGGCTGGATCTTGCGCTTCACAGCCACGAAGACCTTGACCATCTTCATGACGCCCGGAGGCAGCTCGTCGCCGCGCTGCAGCTTCTCGACCTTGTCGAGGAAGCGCTGCTCAAGGCGCTTCTTCGACTCGTCGTACTGCTTCTGCATGGCCTCGATCTCGGTCATCAGAGCATCGTCTTCAACCGCGAACTGCCACCACTGCGACCGCGGGAACTCGTTGAGGAGCTCGCGGGTGATCGGCGCGTCCTTCTTGTAGCCCTTCGGGCCCGCAACGCCGGTCCGGCCCGAGAGGATCTCGGCCAGACGCGCATAGGTGTTGCGGTCGAGGATCGCCTGCTCGTCGTCCCGGTCCTTCGCGAGACGCTCGATCTCCTCGCGCTCGATGGCCTGGGCGCGCTCGTCCTTGTCGACGCCGTGACGGTTGAAGACACGGACTTCCACGATGGTGCCGGTCACGCCCGGGGGCACGCGCAGCGAGGTATCGCGGACGTCGGAGGCCTTCTCGCCGAAGATGGCGCGGAGAAGCTTCTCTTCCGGCGTCATCGGGCTTTCGCCCTTCGGCGTGATCTTGCCGACGAGGATGTCGCCCGCATGAACCTCGGCGCCGATATACACGATGCCGGCTTCGTCGAGGTTCTTCAGCGCCTCTTCCGACACGTTCGGAATGTCGCGCGTGATTTCCTCGGGGCCCAGCTTCGTGTCGCGGGCCATCACTTCGAATTCCTCGATGTGGATCGAGGTGAAGACGTCTTCCTTCACGATCCGCTCGGAGAGCAGGATCGAGTCTTCGAAGTTGTAGCCGTTCCACGGCATGAACGCGACGAGCACGTTCCGGCCGAGCGCCAGCTCGCCGTACTCGGTCGACGGACCGTCGGCGATGATGTCGCCCTTGCGCACGACGTCGCCGGCGCGCACCAGCGGCTTCTGCGTGATGCAGGTCGACTGGTTGGAGCGCTGGAACTTCTGCAGGCGGTAGATGTCGACGCCCGGACGGGTCGGGTCCGTGTTCTCCGTCGCGCGGATAACGATACGGGTCGCGTCCACCTGGTCGACGATGCCGGTGCGGCGGGCCGCGATCGCAGCGCCCGAATCACGGGCGACGACCGCTTCCATGCCGGTGCCGACGAACGGAGCGTCCGCCTGAACCAGAGGCACGGCCTGACGCTGCATGTTCGAGCCCATGAGAGCGCGGTTCGCGTCATCGTTCTCGAGGAACGGGATGAGCGCGGCAGCGACAGACACGAGCTGCTTCGGCGACACTTCCATCAGGTCCACGCGATCGGGAGCCGCGACGATGTTTTCACCGGCGCGACGGCAGATCACGAGTTCTTCCGTCAGGGTGCCGTTTTCATCCAGCGTCGAGTTCGCCTGGGCGATGTTGTACTTCGCCTCTTCCATGGCCGAGAGGTAGATCACCTCGTCGGTCACACGGCTGTCGCGCACGCGGCGGAACGGCGTCTCGATGAAGCCGTACTTGTTGACGCGCGCGAAGGTGGCCAGCGAGTTGATCAGACCGATGTTCGGGCCTTCCGGCGTCTCGATCGGGCAGATGCGGCCGTAATGGGTCGGGTGCACGTCGCGCACCTCGAAGCCGGCGCGCTCGCGGGTCAGACCGCCCGGGCCGAGGGCCGAGAGGCGACGCTTGTGCGTGACTTCCGAGAGCGGGTTCGTCTGGTCCATGAACTGCGACAGCTGCGAGGAGCCGAAGAACTCGCGCACGGCGGCGGCGGCAGGCTTCGCGTTGATCAGGTCCTGCGGCATGACGGTGTCGATATCGACCGACGACATGCGCTCCTTGATCGCGCGCTCCATGCGCAGCAGTCCGAGGCGGTACTGGTTCTCCATGAGCTCGCCGACCGAGCGCACGCGGCGGTTGCCGAGGTGGTCGATGTCGTCGATCTCGCCCTTGCCGTCGCGCAGGTCCACCAGCGCCTTCGTGACCGCCAGGATATCCTCGCGGCGAAGGGTGCGCACGGTGTCCTCGGCGTCGAGGTCCAGGCGCATGTTCATCTTCACGCGGCCGACCGCCGAGAGGTCGTAACGCTCGGGATCGAAGAACAGCGAGTTGAACATCGCTTCCGCCGTCTCGAGGATCGGCGGCTCGCCCGGACGCATGACCCGGTAGATGTCGAACAGGGCGTCCTCGCGGGAGGAGGCCTTGTCGATAGCGAGCGTGTTGCGGATGTAGGGGCCGACCGTGACGTGGTCGATGTCGAGCACCGGGATCTCGGTGAACCCGGCCTCTTCCAGGCCCTTCAGCAGCTTCTCGGTGATCTCGTCGCCCGCCTCGGCGTAGATTTCGCCGGTCTTGGGGTTCACGAGGTCTTCGCCGATGTACTGGCCGTAGAGGTCCTCGTCCGTCGCGCGCAGGTTCTGGAGGCCCTTCTCGGCGAGCTGGCGGGCGGCACGCGCCGTCAGCTTCTTGCCAGCCTCGAGCACGATCTCGCCCGACTTGGCGTCGATCAGGTCGACGGAGGCCTTGAAGCCCTTCATGCGCTCCGCGTCGAACGGCACGGACCAGGCATCCCCATCACGGGTATAGGTGATGTGGTTGTAGAAAGTGTTGAGGATCTCCTCGCCGTCGAGACCGAGGGCGTAGAGCAGCGACGTCGCCGGAAGCTTACGCTTGCGGTCGATGCGGGCGTACACGATGTCCTTGGCATCGAACTCGATGTCGAGCCAGGAGCCGCGATAGGGGATGATGCGGGCGGCGAACAGCAGCTTGCCCGAGGAATGCGTCTTGCCCTTGTCGTGGTCGAAGAACACACCAGGCGAACGGTGCATCTGGGAGACGATGACGCGCTCGGTGCCGTTCACGATGAAGGTGCCGTTGTCGGTCATGAGCGGCATGTCGCCCATGTAGACGTCCTGCTCCTTGATGTCCTTCACGGAGCGGGCGCCGGTATCCGGGTCCACATCGAACACGATGAGGCGCAGCGTGACCTTGAGCGGCGCAGCGAAGGTCATCCCCCGCTGGCGGCACTCGTCCACGTCGTATTTCGGGGGCTCGAACGTATACTTCACGAATTCGAGCAGGGCAGTATTCGAAAAGTCCGAAATCGGGAAAACCGATTTGAAGACGGCTTGCAAGCCCTCTTCCGGCCGGCCACCCTTTGGCTCTTCGACCATCAGGAACTGGTCGTAAGATGCCTTCTGAACCTCGATAAGGTTCGGCATCTCCGCCACTTCCTTGATTTTCCCGAAGAACTTGCGAATGCGCTTCCGGCCGATCAGTGTGTTGGCCATCTGGACCTCGTTCCTCATACACGGCTAATCGAGAACCCCGAAAGGTCAGGCTCCTCGATTAGCCGCCCGGCGGCTCAATCCGCCCGCTAACCGCAAGAATTCAGGTCGTTTTTCAGACCTGCCGACATGTCGCCCAGAAGCCCGGCCTCTTTGACGACACAACGGCCCCAGGCAAAGTCGCCTGGGACCGTGTGTTTTGAGCCCCGATTTCTCGGGGGTAACCCTGCGACCCTGAAGGGCCGCAAAATTACTTAAGCTCGACCTTGGCGCCGACCTTCTCGAGGGTCGCCTTGATCTTCTCGGCTTCGTCCTTGGAAGCGCCTTCCTTAACGGGCTTCGGCGCACCTTCGACGAGGTCCTTAGCTTCCTTCAGGCCCAGGCCCGTGATGCCACGGACTTCCTTGATGACCTCGATCTTCTTGTCGCCGGCCGAAGCCAGGACGACCGTGAACTCGGTCTGCTCTTCAACAGGAGCAGCGCCAGCGCCAGCGCCGGGAGCGGCAGCAACGGCAACAGCAGCGGCGGCGGAGACGCCCCACTTCTCTTCGAGCATCTTCGAGAGCTCGGCGGCCTCGAGAACGGTCAGCGACGAAAGATCGTCAACGAGCTTGGCAAGATCAGCCATTTCTTAGTTCCTTAAGTTCAGTTCGAACGGTTTGATGGTTGAGGTTACGGCCTCACGCCGCTTCGCCTGTCTTGGCATAGGCCCCGAACACGCGGGCGAGCTTCGCCGCCGGCGCAGTGCTGAGCTGAGCGATCTTCGTAGCCGGGGCCTGGATGAGGCCGACGAGCTTACCGCGCAGTTCATCGAGGGACGGCAGAGTGGCAAGCGCCTTCACTCCGTCCACGTTCAGGGCGGTCGCGCCCATTGCGCCGCCGAGGATCACGAGCTTGTCGTTACCCTTGGCGAAATCGACAGCGACCTTGGGAGCCGCGACCGGATCGCTCGAATAAGCGATCAGGGTCGGACCTTTCATAAGGCCCGAGATAGACGCGACGTCCTTGCCTTCGAGAGCGATTTTGGCGAGGCTGTTTTTTGCGACCTTCACGGTGGCGCCGGCCTGCTTCATCTGCGAACGCAGCTTCTGCATGTCGGCGACCGTGAGACCAGCATAGTGGGCGACGACGACAACGCTCGTGGTGTTAAACACGTCGTTGAGAGTCGAGACGAGCTCGCGCTTTGCTGCTCTTTCCACTGGGCTCTCTCCGGTTGGCGGAAATGTCCGCCGGTTGCATTTGCCGTTCAAGGCCCGGACTTGCATCCGAGGCATCTTAAACGACGCTCTCGCAAGCCCTGTCCCCCAAATGACGCCTGGCGGCGCACCGGGTGAGATGGTTCGAACCGATCCTCTTCACCTGCGTTGACGCAGGCATAAAAAACTCGGCTTCCCCGTCTATGCAGGCCCTTTCGAATTAAACCGGCAAGCCGGCACCTGCAGTCTCGGACAGGACATAGCCGGAACGCGCCAAAGGTTACCCCTTAGCTCGCCGGCTTGTCACCGCCCCGTCTCCGGGACGGATTCGCAGCCGAAGGCACACGCAAAAGCGGAGCCTCGGCATATGTTGGAAACTCAAAGATCCCCTATAATCCCTTTTTGCCCCCTTGCCAAGGGGCAGGGTAGGATAAGTTTAAGGTTTTTATGGCCGCGGGCGGGTGGACCGCCTGGACGCGACCCGGACGGGGATGGCCTGAGGCGGCGGCGACGCGATGTAGCCGCGCAGCGCCAGGTATCCGGTCAAGATCAGCCCAATGGCGCCAATTAACTCGATCATGGCAAATAGACCCCTGCTCCTACCTGCAACAATGTGATGGCTGGCGGTGCGATATTCAAGCCCTAATTCGCCACGTCTTCCCTAAGGGGATTCCTGCCGGTCGAATTCGTCCATCCGGCGGGTGCAGGCCCCTGCCCTCGCGAGAAGATACGCGCGCTCGCGTTCGTTGCAGCTCAAGGAGGCCGCCAGCTCGAACTGACCTCGGGCCTCGGGGAGCCGGCCAGCCCGGAATAGGAAGTCGCCCCTCGCAGCCGGCAGAGGGGCATAATGAGCCAGGGTCGCCGGATCGATCTCGTCCAGGAGCCTCAGGCCGGCCTCTGGGCCGAAAGCCATGCTGTGCGCCACCGCCCGGTTGAGATCGACCACAGGGGACGGCATGACGTGGCGGAGCAGGTCATAGATCCCGGCGATGCGCGCCCAATCCGTGTCCTCCGCTCGCGGCGCGCGGGCGTGACAGGCGGCGAGCGCGGCCTGGAGGACATAAGGCCCGGGGGCGCCGCCCAGCGTCTGCGCACGCCCCAGGGCCAGCAGGCCGCGGCGGATCAGAAGCCTGTCCCACCGCCCTCTGTTCTGTTCGGTCAGGGGGATCGGCAGGCCGTCCTGGCCGATGCGGGCTGCCAGGCGCGAGGCTTGGATCTCTACCAAGGCCAGCAGGCCGAGGATCTCCGGCTCCTCGGGGGCAAGGCCGGCGAGGATCCGGGCTAGGCGTTGGGCCTCGGCGCACAGAACCGGACGGGTCAGGGTCCCTCCGGACGTCGCCGAATAACCCTCATTGAAGATCAGGTAGATCACCGCCAGAACCGAGGAGAGGCGCTCCTGCCGCTCCCTGCCCCGCGGAACCTCGAAGGACAGACCGGCCTTGCCGAGCGTCCTCTTCGCCCGGACGATACGCTGGGCAATGGTCGCCTCGCTGGCCAGATAGGCCCGGGCGATCTCCTCTGTGGTCAGCCCACCGATCAGGCGCAAGGTCAGGGCCACCCGCGCCTCCGGCGTGAGGATCGGGTGGCAGGCGACGAAGATCAGGCTCAGCAGTTCGTCCCCGACCTCGTCGTCCATGGCCGCTTCGATCGCCTCGAAGCCGGAATGGTCTTCCTCGGTGAGGTCGCGGCCGATCTCCGCATGTTTGCGGTCGAGCATGCGGCGGCGGCGCAGGAGATCGATGGCCCGGCGCCGGGCGGCGGCATTCAGCCAGGCGCCGGGATTGGCTGGGATTCCGGTTTTCGGCCATTCGGATAGGGCCGTGACGAACGCATCCTGGGCCAGCTCCTCGGCCAATCCGACATCGCGCACCATCCGGGCCAGGCTCGCGATAAGCCTGACCCGCTCGATCCGGAAGATCGTCTCGATGGTGCGGGGGAGGTCGCTGATCGTCACGGTCCTGCGTGGCAATATAAGGCGCGCGGGTTACTGGCCTGAGACCCGGGCGCGGAGCTGGTTCTCACGCTCGGCGAGCTCCGGCGTGACGACATCGCCGAAATCGGCCAGCTCGTAGAACGGGCGGATCTCGATCTCGCTCGGGCCGGGCATCGGATTGGGGCAGCGTTTCACCCATTCGACCGCTTCGGCCATGTCCTTGACCTCCCAGATCCAGAACCCGGCGACCAGCTCGCGGGTCTCAGCGAAGGGGCCGTCAGTGACGGTGCGGCCGGGCCCGTCGAAGGCCACCCGCTTTCCCTCGGATGAGGGCTTGAGCCCGTCGCCGGCCAGGAGAATGCCGGCGTTGACCAGCTCCTCGTTGAAGCGGCCCATGGCCTCGAACATCTCGGTGAGCTCGGCCGAGGGCTTGAGGCCCGCCTCGCTGTCCTCTGTCGCCTTCACCAGTACCATCACACGCATCGTCTCATCTCCTTGTGCTCGGGGAGAGCCGAACGGGCTCTCCTGATCCTACGACGAACGGGGATCGGCCGGATCGACAGGCCGTTTGATGTTTTTGCACCAGAAACGACGGGAATGGGATTGGCCAAAAGAAAAAGCCCGGCGCGAAGGCCGGGCTTTTCCGATTGTCTGGCAATGGGCCGGTTAGCCGCCGATCACCGAGGAGGGATCGACCTTCACGCCCGGGCCCATCGTCGAGGAGACGGCGATGCGCTGAATGTAGGTGCCCTTGGCGCCCGTGGGCTTCGCCTTGGAGACCGCATCGGCGAACGCCTTGATGTTCTCCACCAGCTTGCCCTCGTCGAAGGAGGCCTTGCCGATGCCGGCATGCACGATACCGGCCTTCTCGACGCGGAACTCGACGGCGCCGCCCTTGGCGGCCTCGACGGCACCCTTCACGTCCATGGTGACCGTTCCGACCTTCGGGTTCGGCATCAGGCCGCGCGGGCCGAGAACCTTACCGAGACGGCCGACGAGCGGCATCATGTCCGGGGTGGCGATGCAGCGATCGAAGTCGATCGTGCCACCGTTGACGGACTCGAAGAGCTCCTCGGCGCCCACGATGTCGGCACCGGCAGCCTTGGCCTCATCGGCCTTGGCGCCGCGGGCGAAGACGGCAACGCGAACCGTACGGCCGGAGCCGTTCGGCAGGTTGCAGACGCCGCGGACCATCTGGTCGGCGTGACGGGGATCGACGCCGAGGTTCATCGAGATCTCGATGGTCTCGTCGAACTTCGCCTTGGCGCGTTCCTTGATCAGCTTCACCGCGTCCTGGATCGGATAGAGCTTGGTGACCTCGATGCCCTCGCGGGCCGCGCGGATGCGCTTACCTTCTTTCACAGCCATCATGCCCTCCTTACGCCACTTCCATGCCCATCGAGCGCGCGGAGCCCTCGATCATGGCCATGGCGGATTCAACGGTGTCGCAGTTGAGATCGACCATCTTCTTCTCGGCGATCTCGCGGATCTGGTCGCGGGTGACGCGACCGACGGTGCCGCCCTTGCCGGGGGTCTGCGAACCCTTGTCGATCTTCGCGGCCTTCTTCAGCCAGTACGAGACCGGGGGCTGCTTCATCTCGAAGGTGAAGGAACGATCCTGATACGCGGTGATGATCACCGGGATCGGGGTGCCCTTCTCCATCTGCGAGGTCTTCGCGTTGAAGGCCTTGCAGAATTCCATAATGTTCAGGCCGCGCTGACCGAGCGCCGGACCGATCGGCGGCGACGGGTTGGCTGCGCCCGCGGGCACTTGAAGCTTAACGTAGCCCGAGATTTTCTTTGCCATAGGACTGCTCCCAATGGACCAACCGCCCGGCGCCAACCGAGCGGAATGGCAGTTGCAGATCGCGGTGCAGTCTGTACGCCCCGGCTGGCGACCGGGCAGACCTCCCGCGGATGGAAGCCCCTATCAAGGGGCCTGGAAAGGGCTACCGGAAAGGTGCCACTTCCCTTCCGGTCAGATCTTTTCGACCTGACCGTATTCAAGCTCGACCGGCGTCGCGCGGCCGAAGATGGACACCGCCACCTTGAGGCGGGCCCGGGCGTCGTCGACTTCCTCGACCACGCCGTTGAACGAGGCGAACGGACCGTCGGAGACGCGCACCTGCTCGCCGACCTCGAAGCTGACGGACGGCTTGGGATGATCGACACCCTCGGCCACCTGGCCCTTGATCCGCTCGGCTTCCCGATCCGGGATCGGAACCGGCTTGGACTTATCGGCCCCAAGGAAGCCCGTCACCTTCGGCGTATTCTTGATGAGATGGTACACCTCGTCGGTCAGGTCGCACTTCACCAGGACGTAACCCGGGAAGAACTTGCGCTCCGTATCGACCTTACGGCCGCGGCGCACCTCGACGACCTTCTCGGTCGGGACCATGACTTCGTCGAACTTGTCTTCCAGGCCACGCTGCGCCGCCTGGTCCTTGATCGACTGTGCGACCTTGTTTTCGAAATTCGAATAGGCGTGGACGATGTACCAACGCTTCGTCATTGCATCCACTCCTTAACCGCCAAGCCCGAGGATCACCGAGCGAACGCCCCAGCCGAGGGCCTGGTCGACGACCAAGAAGAAGATGCTGGCGACCACCACCATCACGAACACCATCGCGGTCGTGATCATCGTCTCCTTGCGCGTCGGCCACGTGACCTTCGCTGCTTCCGAGCGGACCTGCTGTATGAAATCGAACGGGTTCGTCTTCGCCATTTCGCTTGCGTCCACATCGCCTTGAGAGCGGCTGCGAACGTCCTCTAAGGGCACGCTTGAGCCCAAATTGAAGGGGCGCGAGGCTGCTTTTCGAGCCTCGCGCCACCTGTTCAAACCATCTACGGGGCGCTTCTCTAACGCAAAACGCCCGCTTTGTCGACCGCTGGCAGGAGTGGAGGGACTCGAACCCCCAACCCCCGGTTTTGGAGACCGGTGCTCTAGCCGATTGAGCTACACTCCTCCGGCGGTCAACAGGCGGCGGAAACCCGCCGCCTGGATCGGTATTAATCCATCACGGAAGCGACGACGCCGGCGCCGACGGTACGGCCGCCTTCACG
>NZ_JALJRK010000085.1:0-6936 GCF_024519725.1 Microvirga sp. Mcv34
GGCTATCCTGGAAAAGGTCGCCCGTGCGAAACAAGCGTTAGAGTCACAACACTAGGACTGATCACGGTCGTCCCGGCCTGGGCTCACGAGGTACCGACGGCTCAGACGGTCCAGGCTCCCGCTCACAATCCCATTGATTGTTACTGTCGCGCAGAGGGGAAGATGGTTCCTCTCGGAGAAAGAGTCTGCCTCAAGACCCCGGAGGGGCCCAAACTGGCGCAGTGCCGGATGGAGATCAACGTGATGTCCTGGAGCATCACGGAGATGCCCTGTCCCGAGACATGAGAAAGATGTCGAAGCGGTAGCTGAAAAACGCGGGAAGAAGAGCCCGAACCCGATGCGGCGAGGTGTCAGAAGAGGCCCGTTACGACAACGAGAATATATGAAAAGGACACGCAGACAGCGGCGATATTGAGCCTTGATGCCCAGTCGAGCTTCGATGTCATGTTCATCGGTGGAGCCCCTATCTCTGAAGGGGTTGAAGCCCCCTCTGAATGGAGAGGCAAGCTATCAAACCTGCAGGGTCCTGAGAAGCACCCCGGACGGGCTAATGGCTCGTCCGCCGGGCCGATGTAATCGTTAACAAAATGTTAACACATTGTTTTTCCGTATAGAATTTCCGCTCCGTTCAGAGTGAAAAAAGTTCCTGCTCAATTCTGTCGCACCCCGATTTGGCTGGTCGAGAGGATGCAAAAGGAGTGCCTGAGAGAGCTCGAATCATTGCCGTGTCTGAGATGGACTCGAGATCCAACGACCTACCCCGTCAGGGCCTTCGCCCGTCCCCGCTCTGCGGACTGGGAGAGCGTCCCATATCCTGGCTTGTCCCGGCCGTTCCGACGGAAAGAGTGGCCTCTGTGTCATTCCCGGGAGGACGCGCAGCGGAACCCGGGACCCAGAACCACAAACGATGCAGGACCAGCCTCGACGCGGCTCGCCCCGTCCGCATCTGCTGCCGGTCATAGCTTCCCGCCTCCGCGGGAACGACAGGGGCTGCGGTTCAGGAGCCCAATGGCGGAAGAATTTGATCCGCGCGACCGGCCGAAGGCGGTCCTCCGTTGACGGGATATTTACGTCCTTGAGCCAGTCTCCTGTCCATGCGTCGTGGGTTAGTTGCGTTTTTTGCCCTATCGCTCGTCGGGGTTGGGCTCACCGGTTGCGGGCTGTTTCGTTTCGAGCAGCGCGAGCCTTGGCGTGCGCAGGCCGAGGAGGCCTGCCTGTCGCAGCGCCTCGTCCAGCCTTCCGCCTACATGGCGCTCAGCTCGAAGATCGATGGGCCAGGCGTCTGCGGCATGGATTATCCGTTCAAGGTCTCGGCCTTCAACAACGGCGCCGTGGGGCTGAAGTCGAAGGTCACTCTGGCCTGCCCGATCATCCCCAGCATCGATTCCTGGCTCGACGAGATCGTCAGGCCGGCCACCCAGATGTATTTCGGCGTCCCGCTCGTCGACATCAAAGCCGGCTCCTATTCCTGCCGACCCCGCAACAATCAGATGGGCGCGAAGGTGTCCGAGCACGCCTTCGGCAACGCCATGGACGTGATGGCCTTCGTTCTGGCCGATGGGCGGGAAATCGCCGTGGCCAAGGGCTGGCGGGGCGGCGACCCCGCCACGCAGGAATTCCTGCGCGAGGCCTTCGTCGGGGCCTGCCGCTACTTCACCACGGTGCTCGGCCCCGGTTCGGACGCGTTCCACTACGATCACTTCCACATCGACCTGGCGCGGCACGATCCACGCGGCCAGCGGCGCATCTGCAAGCCGATCCTGAAATTCGAGCCGCGAATCGATCCCGAACGCAGCCGCGAGGTCATCCGGAGCGCGGCCTCGTCCGGCGACCTGGCGCCCGTCGATCTGGAGCAGGACGTTGCGGATGGCGAGGTCTATATCCCGCCGGCTCCGCCGCCTCCGTCCCCGGCCATCGCCGCCCCGGTCGGCCCTGCGCCGCGAGCACCCTCCGGCGGCTACGCGGCCGACCTGCCGGGAGCGAATGCGGGATCTCCGAGGTTTGCGCCCGCCCAGGGCACTTCCCAGGCACCTCTCCCACCCATGGCCCGTCCGGTCGACCAGACCTACGCTCCGCCCCGAACGCCGGGGCGGTCCGCCGGCCAGCCGATGATGCTCAACAGCCACGCCATCTATTAAAGCGTAACCGGATCTTGACCTTCGCGAACGCCGCCCACATGGTCGATGTTGCACGGTCTGAAGACTTGGTGGAGCATTTTCAATGAAGTGGCTGGCGGCTATCATCTCCTGCATGCTGTTGAGCGCGCCTGCGCTTGCGCGCGAGATCACGCCCGCGGAACGGCGGGACGAGCCCTTCGACGCCACGCTGCCGGCCTGCGCCGACCCAGCGGTGCTCAAGAACATCAGCTCGCGCTTCTCGCATAAGGAAGGCCGGTTCTGGAATTCCAGCCTCGAGCTCGTCGCCTTCGAGCGCATTCAGGAGGTCGCGTGGCGCCCCTGGGGGCTCGACTACATCCCCCGCCGCTACTGCACGGGCACCGTGATCGTCTCCGACGGCTATAAGCGCCGGATCAACTTCTCGATCCGTGAGGATCTGGGCTTCATCGGCATTGGCTGGAACACGGAAGCCTGCGTCGACGGCCTCGACCGCAACTACGCCTATGCGCCGCATTGCAAGCAGGCGGCCCCTTGATCCTGCGCGGGTGGCCGGAGGATCGTGCGGAAGAGCGGTCCCGGTTATTCGCGGACGCGGCCCTCCGGGGTGGGCCCAACGATGCACCTCCCAAGAGAAGACGCATGGGACGGATCCCGAGAGTGGCCTCCACTTTTGGGTCCAAGGCTTTAGCCCTTGCGGCTGCCTTCCTTGTCCCGATCCTGCCTTGCGCGGCCCAGGGCCCCCGGGAGGCCAGGGGCGTCCCCATGGGGCAGTTCGATTTCTACGTGCTGGCCCTGTCCTGGTCGCCCGGCTTCTGCGAGAGCAGCGGCAGCCGGAACCGGCAATGCGATACCGGCAGCGGTCTCGGCTTCGTGACCCACGGTCTCTGGCCGCAATGGGAGCAGGGCTATCCCAGCTTCTGCGAGCCCAGCGGCCGCTTCGTCCCGCAGGCGGCCATGGCCGACACCAAGGGGCTCTTCCCGGACGATAACCTGGCGCGTTACCAGTGGCGCAAGCACGGAACCTGCACGGGGGAGAGCCCGAGCGGCTATTTCCGCGCGGTGCGGCAGGCGCGGGACCTCGTGCGCGTTCCCGACAGCTTCAACGGCCTGGACAGCCGGCCGAAGGTGCTGCCGAGCGAGATCGAGCGCGCCTTCATCAATGCCAATCCGGGCTTGCGTCCCGACATGATTTCGGTTTCCTGCGGACGGCGGATCTTCCAGGAGGTCCGCATCTGCCTGACCAAGGATCTGCGCGGGTTCCGTCAATGCCCGGAGGTCGACCGCGACGGGTGCAGGGCGGGCGAGATCACCGTTCCGGCCGTGAAATAGCGCATCGGGCCGATGCCGTAGGACGACGATGAATTACCGACATGCCTTCCACGCCGGCAATTTCGCCGACGTCATGAAACACGCGCTCCTCGTGCGCATCCTGGTTTACCTGCAGCGCAAGGAGACGCCGCTGCGCGTCATCGACACCCATGCGGGCATCGGCCTCTACGACCTCGCCGGCGACGAGGCCGGGCGGACGGGCGAATGGGTCGAGGGGATCGGGCGGCTGGACGAAGCCTTCGCTCCCGACGTGGAGGAGATCCTCGCGCCCTACAGGAGCGTGGTGGCCGAGGTGCGGGCGCGTCACGGCGAGACGATCTATCCCGGATCACCGGCCATCGTACGCGAGCTTCTGCGGCGTCAGGACCGGGGCGTATTCGTGGAACTGCATCCGGCCGATTACGCGGTTCTGAGCGATGCTTTCAACGAGGTGGCCAATCTCAAGGTGATGCATCTCGACGGATGGACGGCGCTGCACGCGCTGATCCCGCCCAAGGAGAAACGCGGCCTCGTCCTCATCGATCCGCCCTACGAGAAGCCCAACGAGTTGGAGCGGCTCGGGACCGAGATGATCGGTGCCGTGAACAAGTGGCAGACCGGAATCTATGCCGGATGGTACCCGATCAAGGAGGTGGGCTCCGTCGACGCGGTGGCGGCACGCCTGCACGCGGAATGTCCGCGTCCCGGCCTTCGCCTCGAACTCTATGTGGACGATCCACGCGATCCGTCGCGGCTCAACGGCAGCGGCCTCTTCGTCATCAATCCGCCCTGGGCCTTGAAGCAGGAGGCGGAGACGCTTCTGCCCGCCCTGGCTGAGCGCCTGTCGCGCAGCGGCTATGGCGCATATCGCTGCGAAGCCTTCGGCCCCCCTGCTTAAAGCCAATTGCCGCACCAGTGTCGAGCGTTCATGACTCCTGCCACTCTGCAGCATCGGACCCCAAAGTGGACCTGCACTTTTGGGATTCGACCCGATGCTTCGTCCATCAATGAGAGCATCGTTCGGCCGGAAAACCGGGTCCACTTTTCCGGACGATGCTCTATCAACAGGAGCCATTCATGCTCGTTCTCCGCTCTTCGCCCGCATCGCCCTTCGGCCGGAAGGTTAAACTGTCGGCTTCCATCCTCGGCCTGACCGACCGCATCGAGGTCATCGATGCGGATACCCTGAACCCCGAGGATTCGATCCGGCAGCAGAATCCGCTCGGCAAGATCCCCGCGCTCATCCTGGAAGACGGCGATGTGCTCTACGATTCCCGCGTGATCGTCGATTACCTCGATCATCTCGCCGGCGGTGGCGTCATCCCGAACGGCCTGGAGCGGTTCTCGGCCCTGCGCGATCAGGCGCTTGCCGACGGCATCATGGATGCGGCGCTGCTGCAGGTCTACGAGGGACGCTTCCGCTCGGAGGACAAGCACGAGCCCAAATGGGTCTCGCACCAGTCTGACAAGGTCCGCCGCGGTCTCGACTACGCCGAGGCCCATCTCGCGGCACCGGGTCAGCCGCTGCATATCGGCCAGATCGCTCTCGCCTGTGCGCTGGGTTACCTCGATCTCCGCTTCGGTGGCCGCTGGCGTGAGACTCATCCCAAGCTCGTCGCATGGCTCGCGGATTTCGAAACCCGCGTTCCGGCCTACGCCAAGACGCGAGTGACGCCATAAGGCGTTTCAGGCGACGCCGCTCCGGTTCGCCGTAAAACCAGCACTGCTCCGAAACAAAAAGGCCCGGTGTTGCCACCGGGCCTTTTCGATCGCCGAAGCGATGGGTCTTAGTAGCTGCCGAACTTGAAGTTCAGGCCGGCGCGGACCACACCGAACTCGGTGTTGTTGCCGCCGCCCGTCGCGGTCGGGGACAGGAAGTCGCGATCGCGATCGAGGTTCACGTACAGACCTTCGACCTTGGCGGTCAGGTTGTTGGTGAAGGCGTACTCGAGACCACCACCCACGGTCCAGCCGTTGGCGTCGTCCGCGTAAGCGAAACCGCCGGTGGCGTAGATGAGGGCGCGGTCGAAGGCCACACCGGCGCGAGCACGAACCGTGCCGAACCAGTCGCTGGAATCGTCTTCCTCGTAGCCCGGGATGGCCGCGTTGAAGCGGTAGCGGGTGCCGAGGTCAGCGTACTGGATGTCCGTCTCGAGACCGACGACGAAGGAACCGATCTGGTAGTTGTAACCGATCTGACCACCGCCGACGAAGCCGCCGTCGTTGCTGTCACCGGTGAAGCCGAACACGGGGTCATAGAGACGGTCGTCCGTCATCCAGCCATAGCCTGCGTTCACACCGGCGTAGAAGCCGGTCCAGGTGAAGACCGGAACGGCAGCAATGATCGGAGCCGGGGGAGCAGCGCGGAGCGGGAGGTCCGCAGCAGAAGCGGCACCGGCAAAGCCGAGGAGAGCGACGCTGGCGAGAAGAATTTTCTTCATGGTTTCTCTTTCCTATCGATGTCATGCGAGCTCGACCCGGTCTCCTGGGTCAAGCCAAGCACTGTCCTTTTATAGAGCGACAACCGGTCGAGGGCTGTGACCTGACAACCACAGCGGCAAAGACCACCGTGGCAGGATTGTGGCGGCAATGTGCGAGTTTCCCCTTGCGTCATCGCTGGTGTCCTAAACGCGGAGCTTGGCCATTGGTTCGACGGGCGAGCGAAAAAATGTCATTTTCTTGTCCGGCACGCGCTGGTGCGTTGCAAAGTTACATTTCAAGGGGTCGATCATGAACAAAGCCGCTCTCGTGACCGGCGGTGCGCAACGCATCGGGCGGCGGATCGTCGAACGGCTAGCGGAAGAGGGCTACGCGGTGGCAATCCACTGCCGGCGCTCCAGCGACGAGGCGGATGCGATGGCGGCGCGGATCCGTGATAGGGGCGGGCGGGCCGCCGTCGTCCAGGCCGACCTGGCGGATGGCGCCGCGGTGGAGCGCATCGTGCCGGCGACTTTCCGCGAGCTGGGTCCGCTGACGCTGCTCGTCAACAACGCATCCGAGTTCGAGCCCGATGAAGTCGAAACGCTCTCGCAGGATCGTTGGGATCGGCATTTTGCCGTCAACCTGCGCGCACCGGCTTTTCTCGCCCGCGACTTCGCCCATCAGCTTCCCGCCGACGGGCTGGGCTGCATCGTCAACATCGTCGATCAGCGCGTGTGGAAGCTGACGCCGCAGTTCTTCTCCTACACGCTCACCAAAGCCGCCTTGTTCACCGCCACGCAGACCATGGCGCAGGCGCTCGCGCCGCGCATTCGCGTCAACGCCATCGGGCCCGGGCCGACCTTGTCGAACGTGCGCCAGGGCGATGATGATTTCAACAAGCAGAGCGAGGCGGTGCTGCTGGGGCACGGCGGCTCGCCGGACGAGATCGCCGATGCGGTGCTCTATCTGGCGCAAGCGCGGAGCGTCACCGGCCAGATGATCGCCGTCGATGGCGGCCAGCATCTCGCCTGGGAAACGCCCGACGTCGCCGGCATCAGGGAGTGAGGGCGATCGCCGAGATCAGCCTGCC
>NZ_JALJRK010000085.1:6946-18008 GCF_024519725.1 Microvirga sp. Mcv34
GCTCCGCGTCGGAATAGGTGCAGAGCCCGAGATCCGTGAAGGCGCCGATGCCCGCCGCTTCGAGGCGTGCCCCGATGAAGCCCGGAAGATCGAACATGGCGTGGTCCGGTCTCTCGGCTTCCTTGAAGAAGCGGTCGTGCCCGGGGACCTCCTCGGCGAAGCGCCGAATGAAGTCCGGCCCGACCTCATAGGCCTTCTGGCTGATCGTCGGGCCAAGCACCGCGACGACTCTTTCACGGCGGGCTCCGAGTTGCTCCATGGCCTTGATTGTGGACTCGAGGACGCCCGTCACGGCGCCCCGCCAGCCTGCATGGGCGGCCCCGATCACCCGCGCTTCCATGTCGGCGAACAGCACCGGCCCGCAATCGGCCGTGGTGATGCCGAGCGCGAGGCCGGGGGTGGCCGTCACCATGGCGTCGGCCTTGGGACGCTCGCCCTGCCAGGGCCCCTCGACGAATACCGCGTCAGGCGAGTGGACCTGATACACGCTGATCAGGGCCTCCTGCCCGACGCCCAGAGCCTGCGTCATGCGGCGGCGGTTCTCATGCACCTTCGCGGGCTCGTCCGATGATCCGATGCCGCCATTGAGGGAGGCGTAGATTCCCTCCGAGGAGCCGCCCTGGCGGGTGAAGAAGGCGTGGCGGAGGCCGGAATGGGCCGCGAGGGCAGGGGATTGAATGAACATGGCGCAATCTCAGGAAGAGGAGGTCAGGGCAGGCAAGCCGGGCACGGCTTCGATCCCATCATGTGTAACGGCCAAAACCTTAAACAGGTCTCCCATGCCGGTCGGTCCGCGCTCCGTCAGGCGGGCAAGCGCCCGGTCGATATCGGCAGCCTGCGTGGGCGTGGCCCGTGCCTTCAGGGCGGCGGCGCGGGCGTCGATTCCGAGGGATTGGAGAAAATCGCCTTGGCTGACGATGCCGTGAGCCCTGGTGCCCTGCACGACGGCAGTCTGCGCGAGACGGTGGAAGTCAACATGCGTCGTGAGATCCGCTTCCCCGGGTTCCTCCAAAGGATTGACGGGCTTGTGGGCCTTGAGCGCCTGCAGCGTGTCGCCGAAGGCCGGTCCCCAGTAGCCGTAATCGAGGATCAGGGCGGCGCCCGTATCGCGCGCCAGCCGACGGGCGATCTCGCTCATGACGTCGATGGACGCGCCCGGCCATTCAAGGATGTCGCCAGGCTTCAAGGCCGTGCCCAGGGCGGGTTCCGGCTCCGGGCGCAGGCCGAAGATCAGGCCCTCATCTCCGAGACCGACGAGACGCTCGCACCAGCCGCGCTCCGTGCCGACGAACTGGCGCACCGGCAGGGCGTCGAAGAATTCGTTGGCGACGAGCAGAGTCGGACCCGGCGGCACATCCTCGATCCGGTCATGCCAGTGGAGCGAGAAGCCGGAGGCCGCGAGGGCGGATTCCTGCTTCTTTCTGAGGGACGGGCTCGTCTCGACCAGATGCACGGTCACGGCGGCCTTGAAGTCGGGCAGGAGCCGTGCCGCCCGCAGCAGGTCGGCCATCAGGGTGCCGCGGCCCGGACCCAGCTCGACGAGTCGGCAGCCGGTGGGACGCCCCATTCCGTTCCAGATCTCAATCAGCCAGAGGCCGATCAACTCGCCGAACATCTGGCTGATCTCGGGAGCCGTGGTGAAGTCGCCGGCGGCGCCGAGCGGATCGCGGGTGGCGTAGTAGTGCCTCAGGCACAGGCTCATGTAGCGCTCGACCGTGATCGGCCCTTCGAGGGCGATCGCCTCGCGTAGGGTATCCTTCAGCGGGCTCACGCTGCCTCGACGGTCTTGGACGGGCGGGTGTAGCCGCGCACGGCCATGACGATGAAGCCGATTCCGATCAGCGCCATGGGGATGGACAGGAGCATGCCCATCGTGATGCCGCCGCTGAGCGCCTGCACGGACGACCCGAACAGGAAGCCGAGCTGCGCATCCGGCTCGCGGAAGAACTCGCAGACGATGCGTGCGATGGCATAGCCCAGCACGAAGATGCCCCCGAGGAGGCCCGGGCGGCGGAAGCCGAAGCGTCGGGCGGCGAAGGCCATGACGAGGAATAGGATCAGGCCTTCCCCGAAGGCTTCATAGAGCTGGCTCGGATGGCGGGGCTCCGGGCCCGCATGGGGAAAGACCACTGCATAGGGAAAGTCCGGGGCGGGGCGGCCCCAGAGTTCGCCATTGATGAAATTGGCGATGCGGCCGAAGAACAGGCCGATCGGCGTGACCACGGACGCCATGTCGAGCATGGCGAGCGGGTTGAGCCCCCGGGAACGGGAGAAGAGCACGATGGCGAGCACCGATCCCAGGAATCCCCCGTGGAAAGACATACCGCCGCGCCAGATCGCGAAGATCTCCAGCGGATGGGAGAGATAGGAGGCGAGGTTGTAGAACAGCACGTAGCCGATCCGGCCGCCCAGCACGACGCCGAGCGCCACCCAGACGATGAGGTCGTCGACGTCCATGGGCTTGGGCTGCTTCAAGCCTCCCCAGAGTTCGGTCTTCGCTGCGAGGCGCTTGGCATAGAACCAGCCGCCAAGGAGACCGGCCACATAGGCCAGCGCATACCAGCGGATCGCGAAGGGTCCGATGGAAATCGCCACGGGGTCGATGAGGGGAAAGGAGAGCGGCATGTGCGGGCCTTGTTCGAACGTGCGCCATTGAACCTTCCGGATGGGGGCCGTCAACCCTGTTGCAGTTTGTGGCAAATGCGCCCATGTGTGGGCTTCCCGGGGCTCAGGGCCCGTCGAACGCTGTGGATTTTCCCATGACCCAATCGTCCAACCGGATCTTCGATGAACTCGCCCGCTTCGCTACCGATGCCGCCGGAGCGGCGCAGGGTGTCCGGCGGGAGGTCGAGACCGTGGTCCGCAGCCAGTTCGAACGCCTGATCAAGGACATGGACGTCGCCACCCGTGAGGAAGTCGAGGTCCTGCGCGAGATGGTGGTGGCGGCCCGCGAGGATAACGAGCGGCTCGAAGCCCGGGTCAAGGACCTCGAGGCGAAGCTCGCTTCCACGGCCGGCGGGAACCCCGCGACGCCTTGATTGGTGCGGGAAACCGCCCTGCGTCCGGCGCGGGGCTCCTGCTGTGGACAGGTGAATCCCGCGCATTGTGACGAAGGCCGAAATCTAAGACTGTCGATTCATCAGCTGATTCGAGGCGGCGGCAGCGGGATCCCGGAATACCGAAGGTATTCTGAGTACTTCTTTCGAATAGTCCTCGGATCTACGCAATGGTGTTGCCCGATATGTTTACCATCATCGGGCAATTCAGCATCCAGGATCGACATGTCGCAGATTCATCTTGAAATCGACCGCTCGGAGCATCCCCTGGATGTGGTCGAGCGTCTCGCTTCCCTGCGGCACTGGATCTTCGATCGCGCAGAAGCGGACGAGATGTCGATTTCCGTGGCGGGTCGCTGGGCGGATTACGACGTCGCCTTCACCTGGATCGAGGATGTGGAGGCCATGCACATGGCCTGCGCCTTCGATCTCAAGGTGCCGGAGCGGCGGCGCCAGGAGGTGCTGCAGCTCATTTCATCCGTCAACGAGCAGCTCTGGGTCGGACATTTCGACCTGTGGAGCACGGAAAACGTGGTGATGTTCCGCCATGCCCTGCTGCTGGCCGGCGGGGCCGATCCGACCGATGGTCAATGCGAGACCATGCTGCGGGTCGCGGTCGAGGCCTGCGAACGCTATTTCCAGGCCTTCCAGTTCGTGATCTGGGCCGGCAAGTCCGCCCGCGAGGCTCTCGATTCAGTCTTGTTCGAAACCGAAGGCGAGGCCTGAGGTCCGGCTCGACAGGGCAGGGTGGCCGTGAATAGAGTGCGGCCTCACCATTTCACCCTGTCAGGTCAAGCTCATGCCGTCGAACGTCTCGCATCTGCCGTCATCCCTTATCCTCGTCGGCGCCGGCAAGATGGGCGGCTCCATGCTGGAGGGCTGGCTCAAAGTCGGCATGAGGCCTGAGGGCGTCACGGTTCTCGATCCACGCCCCTCCGAGGAGATGACCCGCTTCTGTCGCGAGAAGGGCATCGCCCTGAACCCGTCTGATCCCGTAGCGGCGGACGTGCTGGTCCTGGCGATCAAGCCGCAGATGCTCGACGAGGCCGCGCCTGCCCTGAACGGGCTTCTCGGGCCGCAGACCCTCATCATCTCGATCCTGGCCGGCAAGACCATCGGCGATCTGCGCTCCAGGCTGCCGGCGGCCGGCGCCATCGTGCGCGCCATGCCGAACCTGCCCGCCAGTATCGGCCGAGGAGCAACCGGAGCGGCCGTGAATGACAAGGTGAGCGAGACGCAACGCCTGACCGCCGATGCGCTCCTGAGCAGCAACGGCATCGTCGAATGGCTCCCCTCGGAAGACCTGATCGATGCGGTCACGGCGCTCTCGGGCTCGGGACCGGCTTACGTCTTCCATCTGGTCGAGTGCCTGACTGAAGCCGGAACGGCTGCCGGCCTTCCGGCCGACCTGGCACAGCGCCTGGCCAGGGCCACGGTGACCGGCGCCGGGGAACTCCTTTTCCGGAGCGACCTGCCGCCCGCCACGCTCCGGCAGAACGTCACCTCGCCCGGCGGCACCACGGCGGCGGCGCTCGAAGTCCTCATGCGCGATCCGGACGGGATGAAGGCGCTCATGCGCGAGGCCGTCGCGGCCGCCAAGCGGCGCGCCGAGGAACTCGCGGGCTAAACCTTGGGGTTGATGCGGTAAGCCCCTAGATTAAGCCTCGACGGCAAATATTCAGGAGACCGATCGTGACCGCTGACGTTCCCACGGATAAGCGCAAGGCCATCGTCGAGGCGCTCATGGTTCTCGCCGCGCGGCGGCCCTGGCACGAGATCGAGATCGGCGACGTGGCGAAGGCCGCCCATGTGTCGCTGGCGGAGTTCCGCGACCTCTTCCCCTCGAAAGGTGCCGTGCTCGGTGCGCTGTCGCGCCAGATCGACCGGCAGGTGCTGGAGGGAACCACAGACGATCTCGCGGGCGAGCCCGCGCGCGAGCGCATCTTCGACGTGCTGATGCGCCGCTTCGATGCCCTGGAGCCCTACAAGCAGGCCCTGCGACGGATCTCCCAGGACCTGCAATACGACCCCGTCTCGCTCGCGGCTCTCAATCAGGTTTCGCTCAACTCCCAGCGCTTCATGCTGGCGGCGGCCGGGATCGACACGGAGGGGCCGCTCGGGAAGCTGAAGCTCCAAGGCGCGGTTCTGGTCTTCGCCAACACCATGCGCACATGGCTCGACGACGACGATCCGACCCTCGCCAAGACCATGGCGCGGCTCGACCGCGAATTGCGCCGCGCCGAGCGCATCCTGGAAGGAGCCGAGGATCTGCGCCGCCTGAGCGCGCCTCTGCGCGCCGTGGGACGCGCCCTGCTTCAGGGGCGCAGGCCGTCCCGATCGCAGACGCAGCGCGCCGAAGACGACAACGGCGATGCGCAGAACCCGGCGGCAGCGATTTAAGGACGGTAAGGGGCGAAGATGGATCAGGCGGTTTCGACGGCGGCACTCATCGGGTTCGACGATTTCCTGAAGGTCGACATTCGTGTCGGCCGGATCGTCTCGGTGGAGCCCTTTCCGCAGGCGCGCAAGCCGGCGTTCAAGCTCACCATCGATTTCGGGCCGGAGATCGGGACCAAGCGGTCCTCGGCGCAGATCACGGTGAACCATTCGCCGGAAGACCTGTTGGACGCGCTGGTGATGGCCGTGGTGAATTTTCCACCGCGCCAGATCGGCCCGTTCATGTCGGAGGTGCTGACGCTCGGCGTACCGGATGCCAATGGCAATGTGATGCTGATCCGTCCGGATCGCGACGTGCCCGTGGGCGGAAGGCTCTACTAGATCGACGCGAGGGGATGATGGCGAGCCTTCCTGGTCTCATACGCGGCGCCGCCTCATTCCTCCTGGTTCTCGGGCAGGCACATGCCCAGACTTCAACGACGGATCCTCGCATCGCCCTTCCGGATGTGCCGGTTGCCGCGATGGAATCCGTCGCGCCGGATGCCTACGGCCGGGTCTCATCGCTGGCCGCAGGTGGCGCTTCGCCGCTCGACATTGCGCTCGCCATTGCCGGATCCTTCGACGGCGCGACGCAGCACATCGTCCAGATGAACGAAGGCGGCGAGGTGCCGTCTTCCGCAAGGATCCTGGTGTTGCGCGACGGGCTTCGGGACGATTCCGTGCGGGGCGAGCGATGGGATATCGTGCTCGGCCGGAGCGATGCCGGAGCCTGGAGCATTCGCGACGTGAAGCGGTCCTGGCGCTGCTGGCGTGGGGCGAGTACGGACCGCTTCTCGGCGCAGAGATGTCCCTGAAACCCGACCGGTATTCCCGGCTCCTTCGACGGGAGACTTGTCCATGAGCAGAAGCACTAGGATCCTTCAATCTGTGACGAGTTTGCTGGGTACGGCCATCGCGATGAGTCTGTGCGATGGAGCGGCTGCGCAGAGCCCGTCGTTCTCCTGCGACAAGGTGGAAGCGGGAAGCATCGCGGAAATGGTCTGCACCGACGGCGCCTTGTCGGCGCTCGACCGCAAGCTCGCCGATGTCTATGCGAAGGCCGCCCGCAAAGCGGCGAACGAGCATCCGCCCTTGCTGCGGGCGGAGCAGCGCGGCTGGATCAAGGGGCGCGACGATTGCTGGAAGAGCGATGACAGACGAGCCTGCGTCGAAGGGGAGTACCAGCGCCGCATCGCGGAACTCCAGGCGCGCTACCGGCTCGTTCCCAGCATCGGTCCCGTGACCTTCGCTTGCGACGGCGACCCGCGCAACGAGGTGGTCGTCACGTTCTTCCGGACCGATCCCTCGACGATGATCGCCGAGCGCGGCGACAGCGTCTCGCTGATGTATGTTCAACCGTCGGGAAGCGGAGCGCGCTATCAGGGGCGCAACGAGAGTTTCTGGGAACACCAGGGCGAGGCTTCAATCACCTGGGGCTACGGCGCGCCGGAGATGCGCTGCAAGAAGGTGCGGTGACGCTTCTCAGGCCGGCAGGCGCACCGTCGCGCGCAGGCCTCCGAGCGGGCTCTCCCCCAGGACGATGTCGCCGCCGTGGGAGCGGGCGACGTCACGGGCGATGGCGAGGCCGAGGCCCGATCCGCCTTCGTCCTGATTGCGCGCTTCGTCCAGGCGCACGAAGGGCTTGAACACTTCCTCGCGCATCCCGGGCGGAATGCCGGGCCCGTCGTCGTCCACATGCAGGACGAGCCAGCGCGTTTCGTGATTGGCCGTGATCTCGATCCGGTCGCCGTGCCGCGCCGCGTTGCCGACCAGGTTGAACAAGAGACGACGGAAGGCGTCCGGACGCACGGTGATCATCGGATCGCCGATGATGTCGAGTTCCGTCACATGGCCCTGCCGTTCCGCGTCCGACTGGGCCTCTTCGAGAAGCTGCCGCAGATCCGTCGCGACAGCCTGCTCGCCCGCATCGCCACCGTCGCCACGCGCGAAGGCGAGATAGCCTTCGAGCATGCGGCTCATCTCGTCGACATCGCGCTTGAGATCCTCCACCTCCGGAGTCTGATCGAGGAACACGAGCGAGAGCTTGAAGCGCGTGAGAATGGTGCGCAGGTCGTGGCTCACGCCGTTCAGCATGGTGGTCCGCTGCTCGATGTTGCGCTCGATGCGCCGTTTCATCTCCAGGAAGGCGTGGCCGGCCTGACGCACCTCGCGGGCGCCGCGCGGGCGGAATTCGATCTCGCGGCCCTTGCCTAGGGCCTCGGCGGCTTCCGCGAGGCGCAGGATCGGCCGGATCTGGTTGCGCAGGAACAGGATCGCGATGCCGAGCAGCACGAAGGACGAGCCGCCCATCCACACGAGGAAGATGTGCGAGTTGGACGCATAGGCCTGGCTGCGCCGCGCCAGGACGCGCATGACGTCGTTCTGATTGAGCTTGATGCGGATCTCCACATAGCTCGAGCGGCCGACCGTATCGATCCAGTACGGACGGTCGATCTGGCGCCGTAATTCGTCGGTCAGGGTTTCGTCGAGAATGTCGAAGAAGGGCTTGGGGCCGGGCGGCGGCAGATCGGTGTTGCGAAGGATGTCCACGTCGAGCTGCAGCCGCTCCGACGCGATGCGGGACAGCGTGCTCGCGTCCTTGTCCTGCGGGTAGCTCTCGTAGATATCGATGAGGGCCGAGATATCCGCCGTCACCGCCGAGGACAGGCGCCGCGTGACGAGCTGGTAATGCCGCTCCATGAACACGTAGGCGACGACCGATTGCAGCAGGATGACGGGCGCGATGATGATGATGAGCGCGCGGGCGTAAAGCCCTTTCGGCAGGAAGCGGCCGAACCAGCGCGCGACCTGGTCGAGAGGCGAATAGCGCAGGGTCGCTCCGATCTTCATCGGTCGATCACGAGGCGATAGCCGATGCCGCGAACGGTCTGGAGGAAGGTCGGATTGGCGGGATCGATCTCGATCTTGCGCCGAAGCCGGTTGATCTGCACGTCCACCGTGCGCTCGTTGGCCGCAATGCCGTTGCCGGCGAGCGCCTCGCGCGGAACGTTGTCGCCCGCGTGGTTGCCGAGGATCGTCAGGATCTCGCGCTCGCGCTCCGTGATGCGCACCACGTCGTCGCCACGCCGCAATTCGCCGCGGTCGAAGCGATAGGAGAATGGACCGAAATGGATGATCTCCGGCGCATCGGCGCTCGGCGCGCCCGACACCGGCAGAGCACGCTTGAGGATGTTGCCGAGGCGCAGCAGAAGCTCCCGCGGCTCGAACGGCTTGGGCAGATAATCGTCCGCCCCGATTTCAAGCCCCGTCACCCGGTCCGAGGCGTCCGCCCGGGCCGTGAGCATCAGGATCGGCACCTGGGAGTGCTCGCGTAAGGAGCGGGCGTATTCGAACCCCGTTTCCCCCGGCATCATCACGTCGAGCACGAGGGCGTCGAACACGAAATTGCCCGCCTTCGCCCGTGCCTCGGCCGCGCTGGCGGCGGCCGTCACCCGATAGCCGTTCTCCGTGAGAAAGCGGGTCAGCAGGTCGCGCAGGCGGCGGTCGTCGTCCACCACGAGCACGTGCGGGGCATGATCGGGAATGTCGATGCGTGCATCCATCTGGCTTCAAGCTGCTTTGTCGGACCCTGCTTATCAGGTTTTCTCAAGACCGAATACGAGCTGCCTCACATGGGCGCTGTCGTCCGGATCGATGAGGCGCAGAAGGTAGCGGCTGACCGTTTCCTTTGCGTCCGGGTCCATGTCCGACAGGGCCCGCATGATGCGGCGTGTCTGCAGCTTGGCGAGCTTCAAGGCCAAATCGTGGCCCTTGCCCGTGGCGAAGAGCAGCCGCTGGCGCCTGTCGGAGGTGCCCATCCGGCTCTCGATGAAATCCTTTTCGATGAGTTCCTTCAGGACCCGGTTGAGGCTCTGCTTCGTGATCCTCAGGATGTCCAGGAGTTCCGCGATCGTCAGGCCCGGCTGGCGGCTGACGAAGTGGAGGACCCGGTGATGGGCCCGCCCGAAGCCGTATTCATCCAGAATCCTGTCGGGATCGCTGACGAAATCGCGGTAGGCGAAGAAGAATAATTCGATGAGATCATAGGCGGGCTGCTCGACCAGAACATCCTTGCCGAGTTTCTGAGACTTCAAAGCCGGAATTGCGTCTGGCACCATCCTGTTCCCAATTTTTATGTCAGCCTTGTTGACATATCTCAGGACGATTGTTACTCGTCAAGCCGCTTCCGCGAAATGAATGAAATTGAAATCCGCTGGAAGCAAACCGGAAATTACACGGCCCCGGTTGCTGCAAAGGTCGGCATTCAAGGAGAAAAACGATGTCCGCGACCCCCTTCGATCAACGTGATGGATGGATCTGGTACGACGGGCAGATCGTACCCTGGAAGGACGCCAAGCTCCACGTCCTCTCGCACGGCCTGCATTACGGATCCTCCGTGTTCGAAGGCGAGAGGGCCTATGGCGGCGAAATCTTCAAGTCGACCGAGCATTCCGAGCGCCTCAAGAAATCGGGTCAGATCCTCGATTTCGAGATCCCCTACACGGTGGCCGAGATCGATGCGGCCAAGCGCCTCGTGCTGGAAAAGAATGGGATGAAGGACGCCTATCTGCGTCCGGTCGCCTGGCGTGGCTCGGAAATGATGGGCGTCGCCGCACAGGAGAACAAGATCCATCTCGCCATCGCGGCTTGGGAATGGCCGAGCTACTTCGATCCGGCCCAGAAGATGAAGGGCATCCGCATCGACATGGCGGAATACCGCCGCCCCGATCCCGCCACGGCCCCGTCGACCGCTAAGGCCGCAGGTCTCTACATGATCTGCACCATCTCCAAGCACAAGGCGGAGCGGAAGGGCTATGCCGATGCGCTCATGCTCGACTGGCAGGGCCGGGTGGCGGAGTGCACGGGCGCCAACGTGTTCTTCATCCGCGACGGCGTCGTCCATACGCCGATCGCCGATTGCTTCCTCGACGGCATCACCCGCCGCACGGTGATCGATCTCGCCAAGCGGCGCGGCTTCGGGGTTGAGGAGCGCCGGATCATGCCGGATGAGCTCCCGAGCTTCAACGAGTGCTTCATCACCGGAACGGCCGCGGAAGTGACCCCGGTGTCGGAGATCGGTCCCCATCGTTTCCAGCCCGGCAACATGACCAAGATGCTGATGGAGGACTACTCGGCCGAGGTGCAGCCCAAGAGCAAGGCGGCATAAGGCGCCTTGCAGCCACGCTCCCAAGCCCTCATTCGACGATCTCGTTCGTAAACGGGCTTGCGCGTCTTTCCTTCCCTCTTGAAGGGGAGGGTTGCTCCCCACCCCGTCATGGCCGGCCTTGTGCCGGCCATTCCGCTTGGAAGAGCGCCCCCCGCTCACAAGGTTTGTCGGATGCCTTCGACGTCATCACCGGCCTCGTGCCGGTGATACCGATCAACTGAGGCACCGCGCTCTTCGGATCAGGGTGGCCGGGACCGATCCGCGGATCAAGTCCGGAGACGGCCATGACGTCAAGGGTGTGGTGGTGTGGTGCAATGTTCTTACTTTGTTCTTGACAGCAGGATTAATCTTAGCTATATCATTACCCATCCCCGCCTGACGAGGGGCGCGCTCGCGAGGCGTC
>NZ_JALJRK010000086.1 GCF_024519725.1 Microvirga sp. Mcv34
AAGTGCTTAAGCTACATCCGCCAGCCCTCATCCCTCTTCCGATGCATAAGAACGGTTAGGCCGGTTGGCCGCAGGACGTGTGCTGATCCGGCCAAGCTTTGTCCCGACAAAGTGGCGCAGTTCTTGATTTGTTCTGGTCTTTTACCGCGGATAGCGATAGGGTCCCGCGATCCCAAATTAGGACGTGCGGAGCCTTTATGAGCTTGGATAAGAAGAAGGCGATCGAAACAGCGGTCGCCCAGATCGAACGCGCCTTCGGTAAGGGCGCGATCATGCGCCTCGGCGGCGATCAGGTTGTCGAGGTCGAGACGATTTCGACCGGCTCGCTGGGCTTGGACATCGCCCTTGGTGTTGGCGGTCTCCCCAAGGGCCGGATCATCGAGATCTATGGGCCGGAGTCATCAGGCAAGACCACGCTCACGCTTCACGCCATTGCTGAGGCACAGAAGAAGGGCGGCGTCTGCGCCTTCATCGACGCCGAGCATGCGCTCGACCCGGTCTATGCTCGCAAGCTGGGCGTGAACCTTGACGATCTCATCGTCTCTCAGCCGGATCATGGCGAGCAGGCGCTGGAAATTGCCGATACGATGGTGCGCTCGGGCGCAATCGACGTCGTGATCATCGACTCCGTCGCTGCCCTGACCCCGAAGGCCGAAATCGAGGGCGAGATGGGCGAAAGCCGTCCGGGCCTTCAGGCACGTCTCATGAGCCAAGCCTTGCGGAAGCTGACCGGTTCCATCAACCGGACGAACACGCTGGTGATCTTCATCAACCAAATCCGCATGAAGATCGGCGTGACCTACGGCAGTCCGGAGACGACGACGGGTGGCAACGCCCTGAAGTTCTACGCTTCCGTGCGCCTCGACATCCGCCGGACCTCGACCCTGAAGGATCGGGATGAGCCAATCGGCAACCAGGTGCGGGTGAAGGTCGTCAAGAACAAGGTGGCTCCACCCTTCAAGCAGGTCGAGTTCGACATCATGTTCGGCGAGGGTATCTCCAAGATGGGCGAGCTCATCGATCTTGGCGTAAAGGCTGGGGTGGTCGAGAAGTCGGGAGCTTGGTTCTCCTATGACAGCCAGCGTCTGGGGCAGGGGCGTGAGAACTCCAAGACCTTCCTGAAGGAGAACCCGGAAATCGCGGGCCAGATCGAGGCCAAGATCCGCCAGAACGCGGGTCTTCTGATGCACGATCTCCAGGCCAATGACACAGGCGATGAAGCTGCCGACGATGCAGCGTAAGTGAAAAGGCCGGTCCATGTGACCGGCCTTTTTGTTAGGCGACCTTTTGATCGGGTATAGTGACGATGTCGAAGACGCGATATCGGCCTTTGCCTTCGGATTTCGCCTGGTACAAGGCTTTATCGGCGCCGCGCATGATCTCGTCGCGGGTAAGTTCACGATCCTTGGCCACGAATATTCCGATGCTGGTTCCGATCATAACCTCCTGACGATCCAGTCTGATCGGAGCGCAGATGGCGGCAATGATGCGTTGTGAGACGGTTTCCGCAATCTCCCCTGAAGCAGGCTCCCGGAGCAGTACAGCGAACTCGTCGCCGCCAAGCCGGGCGAGTACGTCGGCAGCCCGGATTGAATGCTGAAGACGCTTTGCGACGATCCGAAGCACTTCATCGCCAGCGGCGTGTCCCAGCTTGTCATTGACCTGTTTGAAACCGTCCAGATCGAGATACAGAACGGTTAAAGGCTGGCCCTCGTTGCGTAGAATCTCAAGGTCACCTTCCAAGCTCTGGCGGAAGAGTACGCGGTTGGCCAATCCAGTCAGGGCGTCATGGTGGGCGAGGTGCGACAGGTTCTTGGCGAGTTCCTGAACTTCGTCATGAGCACCCTCCAAAAGGTCGTTTTGACGCTTCATGAACGCCATCAGACCAAACCCGCATGCCACCATTCCGATCATCATAATCGTGAAGGTTCGGTGCAAATTCGTCAGAGACGCATGATTTTGGGTAATGAGATCGGCGACATACTGGTTGGCCATGCCCACAAGCGACGGTAATAGCACTGCAACCGGCTCAAGGATTGCCGACGCACGATCGGCGGCTCCCGCAGTCTCGATCCGTGATATGAGCGGGTCTGCGGCCGTACGGATCTGGTTCAGGTGTTCGGCCGCTTGTCTCGTCGCTTCATTGCTTGAGATGAAGGCACCAAAGTCGCCCTCCTGCAGCATGTTGAAGCGGCTTTGGATGATATCGAACCTGAGAACGACATCGTCGGCCGTAACGCCGCTTTGGCCTGTTCGGTAGGCAAGAAGAGTGTGTTGAAGGCGGAAGAATTCCGACTCGGCCTTATTGGCTACCCATGCCACATCCAATCGCGAGACCCGAGCGAGGTTGTCCTGCTGTTGGGCGATGAGCCAGGACAGGTACGCGGCCGCGACCACAAAGCAGGCTGCGAGCACCACGAGAACGATCTTCACTCGACTGATTGAACGTGCTCGGCTGGGAAATGCTCGGCCCATCGATTTGGCGGATGTCAGCAGCATGGGGATCATTGGACCGCCACCTCGCTGAGAAGCCGAACCCGAGTGGTGGGTAGCGGGATCACATTGTCAAAGGCTGACGTGGCGATCTCACTTGCTGGGACTGGAGCGCCGAGGAAATAGCCTTGAGCGTCAGTGAACCCTTCCCTGATCAGAAAGTTAAGCTCGTCTGCCGTCTCGACTCCTTCGGCGATGACGGGCAGGCCCATGCCGTCGCACAGGAGGCGGACGGCGCGGACGATCGAGGCGGCCTGTCTATTGGCGTGAACTGCCCTGATGAAGGACTGGTCAATCTTGATCTTGTCGAGCGGGAACTCCCGCACGTTCGAAAGGGAGGAGTAGCCAGTTCCGAAATCGTCCATGGCGATAGAGACGCCGAGGGCTTTGAGCCTGTTGAGAGTATCCAATGCCCGGTTCGGATCGCTGATGAGCGCGGTTTCTGTCACCTCAATCTCAAGCCGGCCGGGCGGGAGATTTGTCTCCGCCAGGACGTTGCTAACCAAATCGGCCAATCCAGCATCGATGAGCTGTCGAGCAGAAATGTTAACAGCTACCTTGAGAGGCCGCTCCCAGGTTGCGGCCTCTTGGCAGGCATTGCGCAAAACCCATTCCCCGAGAGTGAGGATGAAGCTGCTTTCCTCCGCAATCGGGATGAACAATCCGGGGGAGACGTTCCCGCGAGTGGGGTGCGTCCAGCGCAACAGGGCCTCGAAGCCCGTGACCTCGCCAGTACGGATTTTGGCCTGAGGCTGATAAACGAGATGAAACTGGCCGTCTTGGATAGCCTTGTGCAACTCCTCTTCGATGGTCCGGCGCTCACGAAGCTGTTGCCCCATAGCGGCGTCGAAAAACCGGCAGGATCCGCTCTTTTCGTCCTTGGCCCGATGCAGCGCCGTGTCGGCATAGGTCAACAATTCGGCGCGGTCGCTGGCGTCCGATGGATACATGGCGACACCGACGCTCACCGAAATCGATCCCGGAAGGCCAATCTCGTTGGTACCGGCCAAGACGTTCCTTTGTAGGCGTTCGACCAGGAGCCTGACTTCCGTCGGGCTCTCGATGGTGGGCATCAGGATTGCGAACTCATCTCCACCAAGCCGTGCAAGGGTTTGCCCGCGGCTCAGTGTTGCAGAGAGCTTGCGAGCAACCTCACGAAGGGCATGATCGCCGGTGGTGTGCCCATAGAGATCGTTAATGTTCTTGAATCCGTCGATATCGAGGCAGAGGAGTGCCAGCGTCTGGCTCCTGACCTGATGGGAGGTGATCTCACGATCAAGCCTGTCGATAAAGTTCGCCCGGTTCTCAAGGCCCGTAACGAGATCGCGCGTGCGGCTCCATCGGTCACGGATGCTCATACCGGCGCCGATCCCAGTCAGAACGACGCCTGCAATGTAGGTCAACATGTCCGGGTTGATGCCGAAGCCGTCCGGGGGAGGAGGCGCGAGCACCCTGCTCGCCACCCAGTGGGTGGACCAGATAGCGAACAGACCTGATGAAACGGATGTTCCCGCCAGAATAAGACGCGAGACGCCGCGGGCTTTGCGCGCCTGTGTCCATTGGTGAACGCTCGTGAGGCACGCAACGATGAGGGTTGCGAGCCCCATTGCAATCAGGAGAGCGGATCGCTCTGTGAAAACAAAGTCATCAATCGTCAGCATTTGATGCCCGCATCAACCTTCGAGCTTTAACTGCCAACAGGCGGCTGAACTCGAAATCGATTAAAAATGTCGATGGTGTCCAATATACCGGGTTCGCACCGATATGGCGGGGCGGCATCATGCCTTTGGATCGGGCTCAAACGAGTGAGCTTCCAATCCGCCATGTGAAACTCAAATCAAGAAGTTTCGCTTGTCTGCTGTTTAATTCGGATTCACTTCAACCACAATCAGCCGAAGGGAAAATCGGCACAAGGGTTAATCCTACGACCCGATCCGAAACACTTGGTAAGTGTTAAGAGCCGTTGAGCCCAGGAGGCGACGCAAGTCGGCAATAGCAGACTTGCGCCCTGGGTCAGCTGACGTACACTAACTTGCTGGGATCGAGTTCCGTCTCGCCATCCCACTGGTAAGCGGCCAGATGGCCGCCCTTGGCCACCGAGTAGTCCAGGCAGAGCCGGCGCCGGTCAGTCAGGACAGGCTCACCTTGAAGCCAGTAGTGGCCGAAAAGGACCGGAGCTGAGTGGTCATACGCCAGGCGGTCGTCGGGCCCGAGTTCGATGTCCGGCAGCAAAGCCGTCGTTTCCGGATCCACCAGCGCAGCGGTCTTGTAGGTGGTGGCGGCGTCGTCCCACCAGCGGATGCGAGTGTTGGTCCGCTCATGACCGTCCTTGTCGAAGAACGATACACCTGGGGGGAGGGCGATCTCGAGCCCCTTGAGGAGAATCTCGACGGCGTTGTGCGCCGGATGTCCCTTGGCAAAGGACGCATAGACACCGTCGTCAGTGAGCGAGGCATCCTCCCGCACGAAATCCCGCATCACGGCAATCTCTCGGGAGTGCCAGCAGGCGTGGATGACCCGAAGGCCAGCAGTTTCCCACCAGAGCGGGAGCGTCGTGAACCAGTCGACCAATTCCTTATGGAGGGGAGAGCCTTCGCCGACTGCTTCCAGGAAGGCCCGGTGCTGGGCTCGGTTCTTGGCGCTGTGTGCCCGGAGAGGCCGAGAGGGAACATGTGGGTCGGAAAGGAACCAGCCGATGGCATTGTGCTCGTGGTTGCCCATCGTTGCGAGAGCAAAGCCCTCGTCCCGCATCCGCCGGATAATGCGAACTGTCTCGAGTTGCTCGGGTCCGCGGTCGATGAGGTCGCCCACGCTGACCAGGGTGCGGTCCTGATGCTGCCAGGTGCCGTTCCTGAGCTTATAGCCAAGCTTGGATAGGAGGGCGGTAAGCTTGGAGGCGTGTCCATGGATGTCGGCGACAATATCAAAGCGCAATTCGAACTCCTTCCAGGTGCGTTCTCAGCACCCAAAGCTTGGCCGTTCGTGCGGCACGAACGGGCGCTGTTGAGCATTTTCTTTTTCGGGGATCTGACTGATCTAAATTGCCAAGCTTCGCGGCAGAAATAAAGCCAAAATTTCCGATTTGAATGCTTTGAATTAACCAGATGTTAACCATACCGGCGATATCAAGGCAGCAACCGGGATGTGGGGCACTCGGCTGACGTGGCTAAGGGGTGGCGCGGATGTACCGTCACCCCTAGCCACTGTCGGACACCGACGTTCAGTCGCTGCTATAGGCTAGAGAAATCCCAGGCGGCAGCGGCCCAAGATCCAGATCACCGGCAAGCTCGACCAAACGGTCATAGTTCTTCCCGATTGCATTCATGAGCACGTGCTCGAATTCCGCGACGGTCTCGCGTTCGCTTGGAATGCAGTCACGCCAGCCGCGCTCTTCGGCCTCCTGCAGCCGCCTCCGGCGTGCGTCCATTTCAGCGATAAATTCACGAAGGGTCGGCATCGGTTTCGGGAGCTCCTAGTTTCATCTGCCCGAAACAAAAAAGGGAGGCCTGGTGGGGCCTCCCTTTGGGGTCAGAGCATGAAGTAGGCGGCTTTCATCGACGTTACGCCCTTGACGCCGATGTAGTGATCGGCGGCACCGTCTCCGTTGGAGTCGATGACGAGAGCGTCCGAGACGGTGTTGTAGTAGAACTGACCGGCCTTATGGGCGTTCAGCTTCCAGTCGCCCGAGGAATTGCCGAGGAAGGTCAGCTTCTGACGGCCGGCGACATCGGAGTTGGCGTCGAAGCTCCGAAAGTTGATCTTGTCATCGTTCCGGAAATCATAGATCCGGTCGAACGAGCTCAGGTCACCGAGATCCCCGTAGGAGTTGAACTTGAACTGATCCTTACCGGACCCGCCATAGAGCCGATCGGCACCGGCTCCACCCCAGATGGTATCGTTGCCGGTGCTGCCGGACAGATAGTCCATGCCGTCGCCGCCACTCAGGAGATCGTTGCCCGATTCTCCGTAGAGCCTGTCGTCGCCAAGACCGCCGTAAACCTTATCATTCCCGGCACCTCCTTTGAGACTGTTGCTCACGGCGTTGCCAGTGATGGTATCGTTGTACTTCGAGCCTTTTGCGTTCTCGATAGTGGTCGACTGACCGATGATGGCTTGACCATCGGACAACACCGAGCTGGCCTTCTTGTTGATGTAGTTCGACGCACCGGGGTTAAGATTGATGCCGACCTTATACTTTGCAGTCGACGCATCGAGGGTGTCCACGCCACCACCATCGAAGATGAGCTTGTCATTGCCCAACTTGTACTTGGTGGCGCCCATGCGGACGTTTGGTGTCCCATAGATGGATTGAAGCGCCATGATGTCATAGACGCCCATCTTATTGTCGGGACCCGTATAGCTGTAGCTCATGGCAGAGGAGCCAAGTTCCTTGCCCTTCAGAGCGTATGGACCCTCGAACGGATGCTGAAGGCCGATAGCGTGGCCGACTTCGTGGAGGATGTTGTGGATGCCCTCTCCACCCTTCGTGCTGTACTTCAGTTGGCTATCTGACCAGACATAACCAGCCTCGAACTTCCCCAGCGGCTTGTTATAGTAGATGGGCGAAGCGCTTCCGATGATGTCACCGTCCATGTCGTATTGACCGAAGGCGAGAAGTGAGTTGCCTTCATCGGATTCAACGAAGGTGACATTGGTGATCGACGAGATGTACCCGAGCGCCGCATAGACAGTGGCCTTCTCCTGGGCCGAGTAGGTCGAGAAGGTGGCTTGCTTTTTGCTGCTGCTGTCCACGGGCGGAGCGGTCATGAAGGAGAATGTGATGACTGCCCCTTCTCCGTCGACCTTGTTTGCATAGTCGCGATAAAGCTCGGTTTCTCCATTGACACCGCGGAGGGCGAGGATGGCTCTTGTCGACATATTATTACTTTCTCACTCTTGAAGCATGAGCAAGCGAGCGTACTTGTAATGCATCAAACCGAAATAGAATGATTTGATACAAAACCGTTTGCCCCACTTGCGGTCAAGCTGTTTCCGACTTCGTTCTGGGGATTTAATTTCCCGTCCTAATAAGGACGCCGACTTGATTTTCCGCTGGCTTGTGCGGCACCGGTAGAATGTCAATTTTCGTTAACCAGTGTGGCAAACGGGATTTATGTACCCCTATAAAAAAGGGCACTCTAAAGCGCCCCTTAGAAGCTGGATTGAGCCGATCACACGAAGAGATCGGCCTGCTCTTTAGCTGGCTTCGCAGCCGCGGCCTCCAGGGCAAGCTGTCTTTGCACCCGGGGACTGTGCATTCCGACCTTTAGGCGCCTTCGCTCTTGTTCGGAGCGATCGATATAGTCGTGGATAGTGCCATCCCGAACGGCCTCACACATCTCGCGAGAGCCGGTGGCGATCAAAGCGCTCCCGGAGAACAGGTAACTCGGTCCGTTCTCGACGTCGACGATATTCACGGGCTAGATCTCCTTAAATATGGGCCCCACGGATTTTGATCCGAGGCTTAGGCGCCGGCTGGCGACCTGGATGGGAGCGATCCGCGACATAGGATCCAGCCGCTCTTGCACTGGAGAATACGCCTTCGAATTTCCCGTCGATGTAAAGCCCAACCTTATCGGAGCCACGGATGGGGGTCAGATCGTATGTTCGCTCGGGCCGAGGCTTCCTGGCCGGCACAGTCCGCACGATCTTGAGAGCTGATGCCTGAGTGAGGGCAGCGCTGGCGTCGTCAAATGGTCCATGGGAGACGCCATCAATGAACAGTTCAACCCGTGAGCCGTCGAGCGGCACCAATTTGATCTGGCCGGAAATCGAACAACGCCGGACCTTGCTATTCAGCTTTCGGCTGAATGTGGTGCGATTTCCGTAGGATCCGGTTTTAGAACATTTCCGCATGACGAGGATCGATTTAGATATTGGGCCAATTGTGAGGAAGGCAGATCGAACTTGGGCTCAGCAGCCCCGAGAATAGAAAGTTCCGGTATGGCTGCCATTCAGATTGCGGGTTGGAACGAACCCAGACCTGGGCAAGCGTGGGACGTCTGAGCCGGGCTCTACCTCGGCCAGACTGACCTGGTAGTAGGTTGCTCCATCCGCTGTTGTCACCCCGGTGACTTCGTAGGCATGCAGATAGCATGTCAGGAGTCTGTACTGTCCGTCGGCCACCCTCTGGACTTCGGCTTTCATGTCCTGCTGGACAGGTGTGCAGCTTGTGGGCTGGTCACACCAGCGGTCGAAGTCCTCGACGACATGCACAAGGCTCTCATACGAAATCACTGCCTCCGCCGGAGTGAGGACCCATAGCGGTCCCTGCTCAGAGGAGATTTCTGACCAAAGACCGTTCCGGCCTGGTGTGCTCTGGGAATACGAGACGAGGCCATAGGCGGAATAGCCATATTCTCCAATCTCTACGCTGTACTGAGTTCCGTTAGGGATCTGCAGGACCCACGGACCGACCTGCTGACAGGCCGGGCTATCCTCAGCACCAGCGCAGTCGGCGTTGGTCATCGTTAGTTCACCTACCGGGGAACCGCTTGGCCTGTCGTAGACGGGAAGCGGGCGATAGGTTTCTTTGAACGTGAAGCCTTCGATCGGGAAAAGCGTCTGTGGCGAGACAAACGAGATGATGGTTTTGCTCGATCCTGGTTGAGTCACACTATCAGGCGCGACCAACGGGGAACTGGCACCATTGGCCATGGTCACCATGGGATGTGCGACGCACGCCAATCCGAACAGGGCAAATCTGGCAAACACGATTCTCATTGCGTGACCTGCGCGGCTGAAGAGGGCGACACCATACCGAAGTCAGCATCGCCCTCCGCTGAGGCTTAGAGGTGGATCAGATCAGCTGCATCCACCGTTCTGATTTCCGCATGAAGTGCATGAAATACACTTGCCCGCACGCACTGTCTCAAATGAGCCGCAAGAATTGCAAGTCTCACCGGTGAAGCCTTGGCTCCTTGCCTGGCTCACCTTGGTGGCGAGATCGTCTGCAGGCTTCATCATCGGAGGCTGAAACGGCAGACTCTCGACCGGGTGCATTGCCAATGCGGCGTTGCCGTCGACCTGAGGCATCATAGCGGCCGATGACATAGCAACGGTTTGAGCAACTGTCTGGACATCGGAGCGAACAAACCCGCGGGAGATCGGGAGAACAACACCCGTTAGATCGGACGAACTGCCATCGTTCTTGCCCAGGCCGACTGTTGTCGGTGCATTCTCTGGCTCCACGTGGGCGAGGTCGTTGCGGCCGAGATAGGACACCGCGAGCTCGCGGAACACGTAGTCGAGGATCGAGGTCGCGGACTTAATCCGGTCGTTGTTCTGGACGAAGCCGGCCGGCTCGAAGCGCGTGAAAGTGAAGGCCTCCACGTACTCCTCCAGCGGCACGCCGTATTGCAGGCCGAGCGAGATTGCGATGGCGAAGTTGTTCATCATGGCCCGGAAGGCGGCGCCTTCCTTGTGCATGTCGATGAAGATCTCGCCGAGGCGCCCGTCATTGTATTCGCCAGTCCGGAGGTAGACGCGATGTCCGCCGACCGTTGCCTTCTGGGTATAGCCCTTGCGGCGGTCGGGCATGCGCTCGCGGTCACGGACCTTCACAATGCGCTCAACGACCTTCTCGACCATGCGCTCGGAGATCTGAGCCACCTTCGCGGCAGCGGGGAGGGCGGCAACCGCTTCGGCGGCCTCATCCGTATCCTCGTCCTCATCGGCGATGAGGGCGGAGTTCAGGGGCTGCGAGAGCTTGGAGCCGTCGCGGTAGAGGGCGTTCGCCTTCAGGCCCAGCTTCCAGGACAGCATGTAGGCGTTCTTGCAATCCTCCACGGTGGCGTCGTTGGGCATGTTGATCGTCTTGGAGATCGCCCCCGAGATGAAGGGCTGCGCGGCCGCCATCATGCGGATGTGGCTCTCGACCGACAGATAGCGCTTGCCGATCTTGCCGCAGGGATTGGCGCAATCAAAGACCGGGTAGTGCTCCACCTTCAGGTGCGGCGCGCCTTCCAGCGTCATCGCTCCGCAGATGTGGATGTTCGCGGCCTCGATGTCGGCCTTCGAGTAGCCGAGGAAAGCGAGCAGGTCGAAGGACGGATCGTTGAGCTTCTCCGCCGGCACTTTCAGCGTGCCGGTCAGGAAATCCTCGCCGAGCGTCCAGCGGTTGAAGACGAACTTGATGTCGAAGGCCGACTTCAGGCCCTTCTCCACCGCGTCGATCTTCTCGTCCGTGAAGCCCTTGGTGCGAAGGCTGCCGGGGTTGATGGCGGGAGCCTGCTTCATGGAGCCGTGGCCGACCGCATAGGCCTCGATCTCGGCGATCTCATGCTCGCGGTAGCCGAGCGCGCGGAGCGCGTCGGGCACCGCCCGATTGATGATCTTGAAGTAGCCGCCGCCGGCGAGCTTCTTGAACTTCACCAGCGCGAAGTCGGGCTCGATGCCGGTGGTGTCGCAATCCATCACGAGGCCGATCGTGCCGGTGGGCGCGATGACGGTGGCCTGCGCGTTGCGGTAGCCGTTCTTCTTGCCAAGCTCTAGGGCGTCGTCCCACGCCTCTTTGGACTCGGCGGCAAGCTGGCTGCCGAGGGAATTCCACGCCTCGTTCAGAGGTCCGGGACGGTTCAAGGTATCCACGTCGAGTGGGACCAGGCTGGTGGACAGCCCATCATACCCGTCCAGAGCCCCGATGGCTGCGCGTCGGTGATTATACATCACCCGCAGCATGTGCTTGGCATTCTTCTCGTATTGCGGGAACGGTCCGAGTTCTCCGGCCATCTCGGCTGAAGTGGCATAGGACACGCCGGTCATGATTGAGGTGAGGGCGCCTGCAATGGCTCGACCTTCATTGGAATCGTAAGGCAGGCCCATTGTCATGAGAAGGCCGCCGATATTGGCGAAGCCCAGACCAAGGGTTCGATACTCGTAGGAGAGCTGGGCGATCTTCTTGGACGGGAACTGTGCCATCATCACGGAGATCTCGAGCACCACCGTCCAGAGACGGCAAGCGTGCTTGAAGTCGTCGATGCTGAAGGTGCTTCCTTGACGGTCGAGGAACTGCAGCAGGTTGGCGGAGGCGAGATTGCACGCCGTGTCGTCCAGGAACATGTATTCCGAGCAGGGGTTCGACGCCCGGATGCGGCCACCCTCAGGGCTGGTGTGCCAGTCGTTCATGGTGGTGTTGAAGTGCAGGCCGGGATCGGCCGAGGCCCAGGCTGCATAGCCGATCTGCTCCCACAGGTCGCGGGCCTTGAGGGTCTTCATGACGTAGGCACCACGACGGGCCGTCAGGTGCCAGTCGGCATCGTTCTCAACGGCGCGGAGGAACTCCTCAGTTACGGAAACTGAATTGTTGGAGTTCTGGCCGGAGACGGTGAGGTAGGCTTCCGAGTCCCAATCGGTATCGTAGATCGGAAAGTCGATGTCGGTGTAGCCCTGGCGCGCGAACTGGATGACGCGCTTGATGTAGTTGTCCGGGATCATGACCCGGCGGGCGAGCTTGATCTCCTTCTTCAGAGCCGGGTTCTTCTCCGGATCGAAGCAGGCGTCGCCCTCGGCCTCGCAGTTCACGCAGGCTTTCAGGATGGCTTTCAGGTGCTTGGAAGCGAGTTTGGAGCCCGTGACCAGCGCGGCAACCTTCTGCTCTTCCTTCACCTTCCAGTCAATGTAAGCCTCGATGTCGGGGTGATCGACATCGATCACGACCATCTTGGCGGCACGGCGAGTGGTGCCACCCGACTTGATCGCGCCGGCAGCCCGGTCGCCGATCTTCAGGAAGCTCATGAGGCCGGAGGAGCGGCCGCCGCCGGAGAGCTTCTCGCCCTCGCCGCGCAGCTTGGAGAAGTTGGAGCCGGTGCCGGAGCCGTACTTGAACAGGCGCGCCTCGCGGACCCACAGGTCCATGATCCCGCCCTCGTTCACCAGGTCGTCCTCGACGCTCTGGATGAAGCAGGCATGGGGCTGCGGGTGTTCATAAGACGATTTGGACTTCGTCAGCTTGCCGGTCTTGTAGTCCACGTAATAGTGGCCCTGGCTCGGCCCGTCGATGCCGTAGGCCCAGTGCAGGCCGGTGTTGAACCACTGCGGCGAGTTCGGCGCCACCATCTGGTTGGCGAGCATGAAGCGCAGCTCGTCATGAAATGCATGGGCGTCCTCTTCCGACGAGAAGTAGCCGCCCTTCCAGCCCCAATAGGTCCAGCAGCCGGCGAGCCGGTCGAACACCTGCTTGGAGGAGATCTCGGAGCCGAAGCGCTGATCCTCGGGGAGGGTGGACAGCGCCGCCTCGTCGGGCACGGAGCGCCACAGCCAAGAGGGAACGTCGTTCTCCTCCACCTTCTTCAGGCGGGCCGGGACGCCGGCCTTGCGGAAATACTTCTGGGCCAGCACATCGGCTGCGACCTGGCTCCAGGATTCGGGAACCTCGATGTTATCGAGCTTGAAGACGACGGAGCCGTCCGGATTGCGGATCTCGCTCGTGGCGAGCCGGAAGGCGAGGGCAGCGTAGGGCGACTGCCCTGCTGTGGTGAAACGGCGCTCGAAATGCATCGTGGGCTAATCCTTACTTCGGAGATCTCAATCTCCGGGCCGCAGGGGCGGCTCATTGATGAGGGGTCTCAGGGTCTTCGCTTCCCAGTGGAGGGCATACCCGAAGCGACCCAGAGGATGCTCTGGAACACCGCAAGTATGATTTGCGAAATAAATTGTACTTTAAGTGCGCTATAATTCCAACGACGATCAAGCCCTGACAGGGATCAAGGCGAAAATGTCCTTAATTTTCGTCGCTTTGGCCTTTCAGGGGAGAAGACGGCGTCGATCGATGTGCCTGCACCGGATCGCGAATTGGATCGCCTTCGAGGCGCCGCCGACGTGGCAAATAGCTTCGGCAGCGGCCGGGAAGTCATCTCTGTAAGTCCGGCGAGTATAGATGGCCGAATGCGCCTCGGACTGACTGAATCCAGCGAGGCTCATGGCCTGCTGCAGACGCGGAAGGGGCCGAGTGATCATGGGAGGTCTCCGGATCCAGATTTTGGGGTTTGGTTCTGGTCAGTGGATCTCGAGATCACCTGATCTAAGTGGATCTTGTTCTATCCCTTGTGGGTGGGAAGAGGGCGGTGCACTCCCTTATGAAAGCACCGCTGCATCGATCTGGGCCTGAGCATAGTAGCGATAGGCCTCTTCGGTCGGTCCTTTGAGCGTCCTTCGCGCACTCTCGATTTCGTTTCGGACCTGTTTCAGGCTAGCCAGACCGTTCCGCATCTGGCTTTCAAGCCGACGCTTTTCGGACATGATCTCCCGGTCGACCCGGGCGGCGTCGGAGGGATCGATAGGCAGGGTAGGGACATAGATGAAATCGCGTTCTATGGAGGTCCGCCAGGAGAGTAGGCTTTCGAGCAGGCGGTTGCTCAGGCCGGGAACGGCGTGGAACCGCTTGATGTGTATGTCGGCAGCGGTCTCGATCCCATAGGAAGCAAGGAAGATCTGCCGTTCCGTGGTCAGAGCCTCTATCCTGGCCTCAGCAATCCGGTAGCCATCGAGGTAGCGGTTCCTTTGCAGCGCCCAATGATTGTCTTTGAGCTCCTCTTGGCGGCGGTTCCGGAGGGCTGGGAGCTGGTCCCAAGCGTCGCGAAGCTCCTGAAGGAGGGTCTTCTGACGAGAGAACTCTTCTGAACTCGCCCTGAGTGTCCACTCGGCCTCGGCACCTTCCCACTTGAGCTTCGCTCGCTCTAAGCGACGCCTGATGGCAGCCTCGTCATCCTCGGTATCAAACAGACCGTGGGTGACAAAGAATGCGAGGATCCCAGCACCGATAAACCACATCGGGTGAATGGCCTCGATCTTGGTGAAGATGCCTAATGTGATCAGGCCCAATCCGATGACCACCGCGGCTAAATGGCCGAGGTTCCCTTTGCGGCGGACCGCTAGAGCCGCTTCCGAGGGAGCCGATTCAAGGTCGAGGACATTGGGCGCCTCACCTGGGGGGTCGAGAGTTTCGGCTTCCCGCCAGAGGGCCTCGAAGTCAGCGCTTTCTCCGAAGGCGACTTCCTCAGCCATGAAACCTGAGGCCGCTCCATTGTCGGATGAAAGCCGGCACCATGGGCACGAGATTCCTATGTGGTGCCAATGGGATCCATTGGAGCGGCATGGCTTCAGACTTTGCTCTAGGCGGCTGAGGGCAGCCATCCATTCGCGCGCTGACGGGCGTCCGCCCTTGACCGCAGGTTTCCCGAATGCGCGCTCAAAGAGGGCGGCAAGTTCCGGACCCACGATTGAGAGGGAAGGGCTCTTTGGCGGCGGCTCCATCATGTGGATGCTACGACGGGAGCCATATGGGAAGCGAAACTCAGCGATCGCTCTCGGGATCGGCATGTCACCGTCTCCGAGGTAGCGTCCTGCGAAGGGATGGCGTCCGGCAAAGAGTAACTGGAATATCAGAACCGCCAGGGCGAAATTGTCATGGTTAACGCTGCGAACAAGCCCACCGAACGGCTTGTCTTGAAGTTCGGGCGCAAGCAACGTTGCCTGGGCGGCTTCTCCCACCACGGAATCGATCATGTCGATCTGGAAGGTGTCGCAGCCAGTGAGAATGACCGATGCATCCTGTCCGACCAGAATATTGGTGGGATTTACGTTTCCAACGATGCACCCGGCTTTGATCACGGCGTTAAATGCCCGAGCGAGATTGATTGAGGCCCGGACGAGAAATCTCCAGTCGGCATTAGAAAAGCGTGCGACCTGCCCTTTAGGGCTGGAAAGCGTCGAGATGGGAAACCGCCCTCTGACCAAGGGCATAAGGAACCCGATAGGCTCGTCGCTATCCTTTGGATAGAGCAGGGCTGTCGGCCAGGCCGTCACCTTCCTTAGCTCACTGTTGTTGAGCTGGAGCATCCCCTTGAGCCGGGCGGTCATGTGCGGACTAGGTCCGCCATGGAGGAGTTTGGCCGCAAGCTGTCCGTCCGCAGGGACACGATAGATGGTACCACCGTTTGCATCGGACACCATCTCACCGAGCGGGAATGGTACCCCAGCCTCGTCAGTGACCTGGGGTGCGTTGAGGTTAACAGCGATGCTTTCGTCTAAAGGGAGCCGCCGGTCCGCTGGAAGGGCAGGGCTGAGATGCATCGCGTAAGGTCCTCATGTGACGCGGCCGATTTACATTCAGGTGAATGCGTAAGGCACGATAGAGGATCGATCTGTTAATTGGAATTTACGATTTAAAACAGCGTAAACGCCAGCCGCTTTGCGCCCGACCTGCAGCTAATTTCGCGCCGTGAAAGCCTTGCGGGATGTGGGCTGAATTGCCCGGCGCTCATGAGAGGAGCGCTACCTCGTTTCGTGCCTTCTGGTACTGATCGAATTCCGCGTTCAAGGTCGAAGTGCCACGGGAGCGAACCTTCTGAATCCGTGCGAGCGTTCTCTCGAGGTCCGCGATCCCAAGCCTGAGCTGGAGTTCCAGATCCCTAGCTTGAGTTCCGATATCGGCCTTAACTCCATCGACCTGGGCTGGCAGGAGCGGCTCGGTAGGGTCAAACTCGAACCCGCTCTGCAGCGTTTTGCGCCAATCGACCAAGGTTTTTCCGATCGAGGGGCCGATACCCTGAATGCGCGCCAGATTTTCCTCCGTCGTGATGTCGGCCGCCGTCTTGACCTTCGCGTCGTGGAGAGCTTTCAGACGCGGGTCACCCACATTGAAGATATCGGCCTCATGAATTGGAAACCCTGATAGAAACTGCTGACGTTGGGTATCCCATTGGACGTCCCTGAGGGCCTCCATCTTTTCCTCTTCCTGATCGGGAAGACTATTCCATTCATTCCGGAGGTCCAACAGTTGGAGCTTCTTGGTCTCGAATGATCGCGGGCCAGCGCATTGCTCCCATTCAGTCTCGACAGTCTTCCATTCAGCCTCGGCAGCGTGGAGCCGCTTCTGGAAGGCACTGGTGTCTGTAGGAATTGCCAGGACGCAGCAGAGACAGAGGAGGCCGATCCCTCCAACAGACCATAGCGATACCGGGTCTCCTCCAGCGATGCTGAGGATCGGGAGAAGGATGAAAGCCGTCCAGGCGAGGGCGAGGGCGACCTGGCGGCCATCGAGGAGGCGCCGATAGATACGCGCTTGGCGTGACGGCAGGATCGTAGAAGGTTGGGGCTTCGGCGCGGGCCCTGGGTGAGGAATTGCCTCGAGCTGTTGCCAAAGGGAGTCGAAATCGGCTGTCATCGTTTCTCTGGGCGGCTGGATGCTCTGACGATGCGGAAGGACCTGGAGTGATGCTTAATGTAGGAACGCCAGTGGCGGAGCCGCCTCCTGAAGTTCGGCTGCCCCTGCAATCAACATGACTTCCGAGCTAACCAGTGTGTGGAAGCTGACAAGTTCTTCATACAAGGCCCCAGCCCGGAGAAATGCCCGTTCCCAGGCTGCGTCGTTGTTCCCGGCGCTTCTGAGACGGGAGAACGTGGACACTAGCTCGTCCCGCAACTCCTCAGTCCGTGTCTCTAACATGTGGGTCTCAGCCCCCATATCTTCGGCGGCCTCGATCTGCTCATCGATATCGTCGAGGATGCCGATTTGAAGGCCCCAAAGCGTCTCGATTTCGTCCATGAGAGGATCAATCGTTCTCGGCGCGGCTTGGGTCGATTGGGTTAGCGGTGGTGAGTCCATAGTTTCTGGTCCATAATCCCGCGGGTTTGATGAAAATGCAGACAATACGCACGCTCTATTGCAACGCGACTGACTGTATCTTGTACATATCCGACGGTTCGCAGCCGAAGGTTTCCCGGAAAATTCTGTCTGACTCGCCCGTCACCTGACCGGTCAACACGCGAGCTTTTTCGAAGAGCGCGTCTTGTGCTTGCCAAAGCAGCTCATAATCCTGTTCTTGCAGGAGTACGTCACGGGATGCATCCAATACGGATCGGAGTTCCTGTGATTGTTCATGATAGCCGGGAATGTTGGCTCCGAACCCTTTGAGGCGCTCGTAGGTCTCTTCAAATGAGTCGATCGTATCAAGAACCTGTTCATGGAGTTCTTTGACCCTGGTTTCATAACGTTTGCGCCATTTCTTCGGAAGCTTCATGGGTCTGTCCTATGGGTTAAGTGATTCAAGAGAAGGGCAGAAGGCTTGACGAGCGCGCAACCAGCAACGTTATAATTTCGCATAAGCTTTGTTATGGAATTAGCTCTAGGATATTTCTTCATGTCAACGATGTAATCCACGTACCA
>NZ_JALJRK010000087.1 GCF_024519725.1 Microvirga sp. Mcv34
GGCTATCCTGGAAAAGGTCGCCCGTGCGAAACAAGCGTTAGAGTCACAACACTAGGCCACAATGCGCGCGCGGACTTAAGCCGCATTCGATCCACCGGCACGGAGGGACAGCGAATGACGCAACGGATCGTGGTGGCCACCGACTTCTCTACAAGGTCGGATCGTGCATTGCGCCGCGCCACCCTGCTCGCTCACGACACATCCACTCGCCTCGTTTTGGTGCACGTCGTTGACGACGACCAGCCCGCCCGGCTGGTGGAGGTGAGCCAGCGCGAGGCAACGGTTCTCCTCGCCGAACTGGCCCGCACCGTCCACGATGTCGACGGTGTAGCCTGTGAGGCCAAGGTCATGCTGGGAGAGCCGTTTGAGGGCCTCTCCGATGCAGCGGAGGAGTTCGATGTGGACCTCACGGTCATGGGGCCGTAGCGGCGGCAGGCCTTGCGAGAGATGTTCATGGGCACGACCGTCGAGCGGACGATCCGGCGCAGCCGCCGGCCGGTTCTCATGGCCAATGCCGTTCCGTCCCGTCAATACCACCGCATCCTGATCGCTACGGACTTCTCCGAAAGCTCGGCCCATGCCCTGAACACGGCGCGTGATCTCGGCCTCTTCCGCGATGCGGAGGTCCTCCTGCTACACGTCTTCGATGCTCCCGCCCGCGGAATGATGTTCGGAGCGGCGCTGCCGCAGAACCAGATCAAGGATTACATCGCTGAGCAGGAACGATGCGCCACCTTCAACATGGTCGAGTTCATCGGCCAAGTCGGGTTCAAGCCGAGACGGCAGATCCTGAGGCTCGCCGAGGAGCCCACCGGCACGATCATCAAGGATTGCGCCCGGTACGAGCGCGCCGACCTCATTGTCGTGGGAACACGCGGGCAATCGGGGCTTGGAACCCTGCTCCTCGGCAGCGTCGCGGAGGGCGTGCTGCAAGGCTCCGAGATTGATGTCTTGGCGGTTCCCCTGCCTCAGCCCCCGGGCCAGGAGGAACAGCCTTAGCCACCTTCGGGAGCACGCCCGCTCCAGGTCAACAGCTATTCTGTGGCTCATCCGAGTTCGCCTGATGAAGGGCGACGACCAATCGAGGCGCCTCAAGTCATGATCTCGCTGCTAAAGAACAACCTGTTGGATTCGCTGAAGACCGTAGCGCCGCTCGTCATTGTCGCCGGTCTGCTTCAGATCACGCTCGCGCAGGCGCCGGCGCTCCTGTTTGTCCAGTTCCTTGCCGGGGTGGCGCTCGTCGTCCTCGGCATGACGCTGCTGTTCATCGGCATTGATCTTGGCGTTCTGCCCATGGGCCGCTTCATCGGGGCGGAGCTGCCGAGGCAGGGATCCATCGCGTTCATCCTTGCCGTGGCTTTCGTCATGGGCTTCGCGACCACCATCGCCGAGCCCGACGTGCTGGTCCTGACGAGCCAAGTGGACAGCCTCTCGCAAGGTGGCACTGGCCAAACCCCCCTTCTCTACTTGATCGCCGGTGGAGTCGGCGTGTTCGTGGCCCTTGCCATGGCGCGCATTGTCTACGGCGCCTCGATGCGGGTCCTGCTGACGATTACATTCGGCATCGTCATCCTGCTCTCCTTCATCGCCCCGGCGGATATCGTGCCCCTGGCCTATGATGCGGGCAGCGTCACCACGGGCGTCCTCACCACGCCGGTCGTGCTGGCCTTGGCTGCGGGACTAAGCTCCGTCCTTGCCGGCCGTGACGCGATCTCCGACGGATTCGGCCTGCTGGGCTTTGCCTCGATTGGGCCGATCGTCGTGATCATGATCATGGGACTGCTGTCGTGATGATGGAACTGCTTGGGGAGCTCAAGACCACGGCATGGAGCGTCGTGATGGCGGTTCTGCCGCTAGCGGTGCTGTTCCTGCTCTTCCAGATCTTCCTGCTCAAGCTGCCCCGCTCAGATGTGCGAAAGATCCTGACCGGAACTGCGATCGCGGCCGCGGGATTGTTCCTGTTCCTGGCGGGCGTTGCCGTCGGCTTCATGCCGTTCGGGACGGCAATCGGCGGAGCCCTTGGTGCGCTTCCCCAGAAATGGCTGCTGCTGCCGGCCGGCCTGTTTCTCGGGTTCGTCACCACTTGGGGCGAGCCGGCGGTGCGCATCCTGGCCGACCAGGTCGACGATGCATCCAACGGCTCCATTCGCCGGTCTTTGGTCCTCTACACGATCTGTATCGGCGTAGCCGTGATGGTCGGGATCGGCTTCCTCAGGATCGGCTACGGGATCTCGCTGCTGCACCTGCTCGTGCCAGGCTATGCACTTATCATTATCATCATGTGGTTCTGCGACAGCCGGTTCGTGGCGATCGCCATCGATGCCGGCGGCGTGGCCACGGGACCGCTCGCCAACACATTCCTGCTGGCGCTCGCTCTGGGAGCATCGGCGGCAATGGGAAACCAGGATCCACTCGTTCATGGCTTTGGCTTGGTCGCGCTGATCGCAATGGCGCCGATCTTGTCCCTTATGACCTTGGGCCTGCTCATCCAATGGAAAGAGTTCCGGAAGGAAACACGAAATGCTTAGCTCCACCATGATTGTCACCATTGTCCGAAAAGGATGGGGAAACACGGCCCTGGAGGCCTCGATCAAGGCGGGTGCCACGGGAGGCACGATCCTCTCCGGACGGGGTGTGGGCGTCAACGAGAAGGACTCCATCTTCGGCATTCCAATCGAGCCGGAGAAGGAGATCGTGCTGACGCTCACCCATGGCAGTCAGGCGGATGCTATCCTTCAGGAAATCATCGGAGCCGTTGAGCTGGACAAGCGCGGCAATGGGCTCGCCTTCATCGTCCCAATCGAAAAAATTGTCGGCGTACCGCATATGGCTCCCTAAGCGCCGTGACATGGGGCACGTGACAGGGGCTCTAACATCGATAAGGAGGCGGGTCACAAGAGAAGGCGTGCCCCATCGAGCAGGATAAGAGCGTTCATCGGCCGGCCGACGCCAGCAACCCGCCCTATTGTCTACGAGTCAAGGCAACCGCGAAGCAGGTCTTATCTCTCCCCTGAAGCTTCATGCCTTCAACTCCTCGAACCAGCCGAGGCGTCGCATCAGGAGTTTCTCACCCTCCAGGAGGATCATGAGACAGGCGCCAATCGCGACGATCAGAATTCCGTCGGCTAGAGAAAGCGGCCGGGATTCGAACAGAGCCTGCATGAACGGCGCGTAGGTGAACAGCAACTGGGCGACGACGAGCACCCCAATGGCGATGAGCACGGCCGGCGTGCCGAGGACACCCTTCCAGGAGAAAGATGTCATGTGGAGATAGCGCACGTTGAAGAGATAAAAGATCTCGCCGACGATGAACATGTTGACCACCATCGTGCGCGCCGTTTCGACGTCCCGCCCGCTATTCAGGGCATAGAAGAAGACGCCGAGTGAGGCTGCTGCCAGCAACACGGAGACGATCACGACCCGCCAGAGCAGGAAGGGCGAGAGCAGCGGCGCCTTGGCCGGCCGCGGGCGCCGGCGCATGACGCCCGGCTCCGGCGGCTCGAAGGCCAGCACCAGGCCCAGGGTCGAGGCGAGGATCAGGTTGACCCACAGGATCTGCGTTGCCGACATCGGCAGGCTGAAGCCCACCAGGATGGCGAGCACGACCGCGAGGGTCTCGGCGCCATTGGTGGGGATCTCCCAGGAGATCACCTTGCGGATGTTGTCGTGAACCGTCCGGCCCTCGCTGACCGCGTTCACGATGGACGCGAAGTTGTCGTCGAGCAGAACCATCTCGGCAGCCTCCTTCGAGGCCTCCGTTCCCTTGATGCCCATGGCGGTGCCCACGTCAGCCTGCCGCAGCGACGGCGCATCGTTCACCCCGTCGCCGGTCATCGCGACGATGTGGCCGTTGGCCTGGAGCGCACGCACGATGCGCAGCTTGTGCTCGGGGCTCGTGCGGGCGAAGACCGAAACACGCCCGACGATCCTCTGGAGTTCCGTGTCGGACATCGCCTCGACCTCGGCCCCCGTCGCCGCCTGCGGATCCTCGGCGAGGTCGAGCTGCCGGGCAATGGCCAGCGCGGTCGCTGCATGATCGCCCGTGATCATCTTCACGGCGATGCCGGCCGTGCGGCACTGGGCGATGGCCTCGGCCACCTCGGGCCGCGGCGGATCGATGAACCCGATGATTCCGAGGAACTCGACCCCATCGGCCACGTCGTCGAATTCCAGGCGTTCCTTGGGCTCGGTTAAGCGCTTCATGCCGAAGGCGAGCACACGCTCCCCCTCGGCTCCTGCCGCCGCGATGCGGGAGTTCCAGAATGCGACATCGAGCGATCCGGGCGCCATGGCGAAGAGCGCCTCGGCAGCGCCCTTGACGAAAACGACGGTTTCTCCGCCGGGTCCGGTATGCAGGGTCGCCATGAAGCGGTGAGCGGCGTCGAAGGGGATCTCGTCCACGCGTGGCCACTCAGATCGGGCATGCGCGGGGTTCAGTCCTGCCTTCATGGCCAGCGCAATCAGCGCGCCCTCCATCGGATCCCCGTTGACGATCCAGCGCCCCTCCTTCCTCTCCAGTTCCGCATCGTTGCACAGGAGCCCGCAACGGAGCACGTCACCGGATGCCGACAGGGCGGCGAGATCGTCTTCGCTTCCGGCTGATGTCAGCTCCCCTTCGGGCACGTAGCCCGAGCCGCTCGCCAAAACCTCGTGTGCCTGCGTGACGATGCGACGGGCCGTCATCTCGTTGCGGGTCAAGGTACCTGTCTTGTCGGTGCAGATCACCGACGTGGCTCCGAGGGTCTCGACCGCGGGAAGCTTGCGGATGACCGCGTTGCGGGCCGCCATGCGGCGGACGCCGATGGCGAGCGTGATCGTGATGACGGCAGGAAGCCCCTCGGGCACGATGCCGACTGCAAGCGCCACCACCGCAATGAGAGCCTCGACCCAGTCGAAACCCCGAACCAGAACTGCGAAGGCGAACAGGAGTGCGCCGCCGATCAGGACGACCCACGTGAAGCGCCGCGCGAACTGATCGATCTGGCGCAACAGCGGTGTGCTCAGCGGCTCGACCGCTTGGAGCAGCCTGCTGATGTGGCCGATCTGCGTGCCCATGCCGGTCTCGACCACCACGCCCGTGGCCTGCCCGGCCGCCACCAGCGTGCCCGAGAACGCCATGCCGTGCCGGTCTCCAAGGCTGGCTTCCGGGGAAACCGGTGACTGGTCCTTTTCGGCGGTCACCGACTCGCCGGTGAGGAGAGCCTCGTCGATGAGCAGGCGGCGCGCGCGCAGCAGGCGCAGGTCCGCCGGGACCTTGTCGCCGGCCTCAAGGAACACGATGTCCCCGGGCACGAGATCCCGCACCGCGACCTTCGTGCGCTGCCGGTCGCGCAGGACGAGGGCATGGGGGCGATCATGCTGCGAATGGCGTTGAGCGCCTTCTCGGCCTTGCCCTCCTGAATGAAGCCGATGATGGCGTTGACGATCACGACCGCAGCAATCACGGCCGCATCCACAACGTGCCCGAGCACGGCGGCCGCAACGGCTGCGACGAGAAGGAAGTAGATCAGAACGTTATTGAACTGCGCCAGGAAGCGCAGGAGCGCCGGGCGCCCGGCGGTGGCGGGAAGCTCGTTCAGGCCGTGGGTGGACAGGCGCCTTGCCGCTTCGCTCGCGGAGAGACCGTCGTTCGAACTCCCGAGATCCTCCAGAACCTCCCCTGCGGTCCGGCTGTGCCACGCCTTTTCGTGCTGTTCCATCATCATCCTCTGTTTCGAGCCGACACGTCGCATCGGTATGCTGGCCCATCAATGACGGGCCAGCATACCGTTCCGCTCGAAGTCGCAATTGCCTTGGGGATCACTAAGGCGTGATGGCGACCTTGAGCACGCCGTCGCGCTGGTTGGCAAACAGGTCGTAGGCCTCCTCGATCTGGTCGAGGGTGAAGCGGTGCGTCACCAGCGGGCGCGTGTCGACCCGGCCGGACGCGATCACGTCCATGAGGCGGCGCATGCGCTCCTTGCCGCCCGGGCAGAGCGTCGTCCGGATCGTATGATCGCCCAGGCCCGCCAGGAAGGCGTCGAGCGGGATCTTCAGGTCGCCCGAATAGACGCCCAGGGACGAGAGCGTGCCTCCGGGCCGCAGGACGCGCAGGGCGCCCTCGAAAGTCTGCTGCCGCCCCAGGGCCTCGATGGAGACGTCGACCCCGCGGCCGTCGGTGAGGCGCATGATCTCCTCCACCGGATCGGCTTTCGTAAAGTCGACCACGTGATCCGCGCCCATGCTGCGGGCCATCTCCATACGGGCGGGTACGCTGTCGACGGCAATGATGGTGGTCGCACCCATCAGACGGGCGCCGGCCGTGGCGCACAGGCCGATCGGGCCTTGGGCGAACACCGCGACCGTATCGCCGATGCGGATGGCGCCGCTCTCCGCGCCAGAGAAGCCGGTCGACATGATGTCGGGACACATCAGCACCTGCTCGTCGGTGAGCCCGTCCGGCACCGGAGCCAGGTTGGCCATGGCGTCGGGCACGAGCACGTACTCGGCCTGGGTGCCGTCGATGGTGTTGCCGAACTTCCAGCCGCCCATGCCCTTCCATCCGTGTCGCGTGCCGGGGCCGTCCTGAGCGTGGCAGCCGCACAGGGCCGCGTGGCTGTGGCCGGAGGTGCAGATCGCGCCGGCGATTACGCGCTGCCCCTCGCGGTAGCCCTGCACTGCCGAGCCGAGCTTCTTGATGACGCCGACGGGCTCGTGGCCGATGGTCAGTCCGCGGGCGACCGGGTACTCGCCCTTGAGGATGTGGACATCGGTGCCGCAGATCGTCGTGGTGGTGATCCGCACGAGGGCATCCAGCGGCCCCACGTCCGGGATCGGCTTCTCGTCGAGCACGATGCGGCCGGGCTCGACGAAGATGGCGGCTTTCATCTTGGGCATGGCGGTTCCTCCTGTGTGGACGTTAACGGCTAAAAGGCCAGGGTCGCCGCCCTAGCGGAATGGGTGCAGGCAAGCTCGAAGGCATGGCACCGGTGGTCATCTTGGCCCCGCGATGGCGGCGCGAGATGAGCAAGGTTCCAAACCCATCCTTATCCCAGTTTGGCTTGCCGGCCCTTGCTCTCAGTACGACAGCAACAGCGGCACGGGGCTCTGCTTGAGCAGAGACTGGGTGACGCCGCCGAACACCATCTCGCGCAGCCGCGAGTGGACGTAGCCGCCCATCACGATCATGTCGGAACGGGTCAGGGTGGCATGGTTGCGCAGAGTCTCGGCGACGTCGCAGTTCAGGGCCGGGAGAGATTGCACAGTCACATTGACCCCGTGGCGGGTCAGGTGCGGCGCGATGTCCGCACCGGTGACGCTGGCGGGCAGGTCCTTCTCGCCCGTCACGGCGACCACCTCCACCGCCTCGGCAGCTCGCAGGAACGGCAGAGCATCGGCCGCCGCGCGAGCAGCCCGCCCACTCCCGTCCCAAGCCACGATGATGCGGCGGGCCCGGAAGACCTCCTGCCCTGGCTGGACGACGAGGAGCGGACGCCCGCTATCCATCAGCAGGGCATCGATCAGGCCCCGGTCGGGCGTGAGGGCCTCGGGTTCGGCGTCGACAACGGTGAGGTCGTTCAGGCGGGCCTGCGCCCTGAAGACGGCAAGCAGTTGCGGGTAGCTGAGATGCGGGGAAGCGGCGGAGCACACGACCCCCGCCGCGCTGGCATCACCCTGTGCGCTGCGGGCAGCCGCCTCGGCAAGGGCGTGAAGGCGTTGGTTCTCCTCTTCGACGAGGCTGGCCACGACGCTGCTGATCCCGGCGCTCGACAGCCCCAGCTTAACAGAGGCCGCCTGGACTGTGGCATGGGCGCCCGCCTGCTGCGCCAGCGACAGGCCATACCCCAGGGCGGAGGAGACCTCATCCGGCCCGAACTCCTTCGTCAGGCCGATCAGCACGCTCTTGATATTCTCGATCACATTATCCCTCCGTATGCATTCCTGACGTAGGAACATAAGTGAGATGGTAACTGGGTCTAGGAACGCCGCCTTGATCTGCCGCAACGTCTTGGACCCGGGTGAGCGCACGCGGCAGGAGGCAAGTGCCGGGCCGGATCGGTAGATCATATCCTGTCTATTGGCGCAGGCTCCTGATGTAGGCCAGCACGTCCGCGATCTCCTGGCGGGACAGGGCCATGTTCGGCATGCGCGGATGCGGCGTCGACAAGAAGGCGGCTAGGAGAGATTCCGGCAGGTCTTCGCGTCGCGCGATCGAGGCGAAGGTCGGCACGTCCGTCGAGGCCTCGCGTTGTCCGGGACCAACAAGATGGCAGGAGGCACACCACCGCTCGGCCAGTCGCCGGCCCTGCCCCGCACTACCAGCCGACCAAGCAGGTCCGGAGAGAAGCGAAACCAGTACGAACCCCGTGAAAACCCGAATTCCTGACATCGCTCGCCCTCTCCCACACTTGACCATCTGGCCAATGCCCAGGTTGGCAGGAATCCTGTCGGAGCAAACGGACATAGACCAATGCCGTTCCCAGACCACTTAGCCAGTGGTTGCCCATGAGGTTCCATCGGTTCGGGACCGTCGCGCCTGTTCCATCCTGATCCTGCGCTATATCCCGCTAAGGGAAGGCAGATGCAAAGGAGCAGCCATGAGCCGTGCCGGGAGCACCCTCGTCCTGTTTCTGGTCGTCGGAGTGGGAGGACTGCATGCCCAGGAACCCGATCCCCAAGCCGGCCTCCGGATATCACGGGAGGTCTGCGCCTCTTGCCATGCGGTCGAGGCCAGCGAGGACCGCTCCCCGAACCCGCAGGCGCCATCCTTCAATCGGATCGCGCGGGTGCCGGGCATGACGACCACAGCCCTGACGGTTGCGCTGCGGACCTCGCACGGGACGATGCCCAACATCATGCTGGAGGACCGCGAGCTGCGGGATGTCACCGCCTACATCACGGGCCTGCGGCGTCCTTGATGCCCGGTTCGCCTGCTGGATGTCGTCGTCGCCTAATCGCGGGCCGTTTTGCAAGTAGCTTTTCAAAAACTCTCTTGCTCGACGCTTTGGTGGACGCACATGTCTGAGAGGACCAGATACGCTTAATCATGCCTGGATCTCGTCCCTTGTTTGATGCCACGGACCGCCGAACATCCAAGATTGCCGAGATGGGGCTCATCGACGTCAAAGAACCGGAGCGAGCCGAAAACCGGCTTGAAAGGCATGATCTGCGGGTTGCGTAACACAAAGCCGTAGGGGCCGGTGAACCAGGGGGAAGGATGCTCGGTGACGCAGTCGGCGATCTCGACCTCGCCGAGGATTCCACCTCGGAGAAGGTCCTCTTTCCGCGGCAGGCCGCCACTCTGCAGAATCGCTTGGCACAGCCAGTGCTCGGGGTTCCGGCAAGCCCGCTGAAATGCATTGTAGTCCTCCTGCCGGACCGTCGCCGTGGCATGGATCAGGACGCGCCCGCGCAGTTGGGTCGGCCAGTCCCGGTTGTCGACATCCATGCCGGCATGGAAGATCGCCCATGCAAAGGGCTGTCGGACAGAAAGAGCAACCGTCATCCGGGCAACGATCCCGTCACGACGAAAACCTTGCTTCGAGTTGAGCGACGAGCGTTTTGAGGTGCTCCGGCAAAGGTGAGTTCAAGGTATCCTGATAGATACTCCTCAAGGAATGGCCGAGAATGAAGTTCACTTGCACCTGGGAGAAAGTCAGGCTGTTTGGGAGCTTGTTCATAATCTCACGGTTGTCGTTCCATGGTATGGGATTATTCTCAAGGTTAGTTCAGCAGTGCGTCGATTAACACAGGTTAATCGTAACTCGCGCGCTTGCGATCTGGTTTCAGCGGGGCCGTGAGATGAACCCACGGCCGTGCCGGGACGACCACCGGAAATGTCAGGCAGGAGAAAGGACGGTCCACGACAGATGTCCCATCAATCGCAAAAGGCTATCCCGCGACCATAGCCCTGTTACCATTGGTGCTGGCTTGCGGTGCGTCTCGTCCACGCTGACGGCCTCGTGTCGTTCGTCTGATGGACCTCAGGTGGAAACCGCGCGATTTGCCTCGCTATGACAGGTCCGATGGGCGACCATCAGAACCAGAACAAAAATAGTTCAGTCGGAGACAACCTGGGTGTTCAAGGTTCCAGTCTCTAACGCGAACACAGGGAAACGCCGTGAGACTTCAGGTTGGTTGCCGATAACTAACGACAACCTCCGCCCGCCGGTGAGCCACATCAGAGAAAAAGGGCCGGGCCAGAGGCCCGGCTAAAGGTGAGGTCCGACGAACGTCAAAACCTTCCAGAGGGAACGGCCGAAATGGCAGCGCCGGGAGGAAGAAAGCGCTACCGCATGAAAGTCAGCCAAGGTCCGTATCGGTCATATTTGCTCTTCCGGCAAGGCAACCGATGACATGAACGGGCTGCGTGACAGACATGGCCTTCCTCTCATCATCGCCGCATCCGCATCTCGGACGCACCTGCAGTCCGATCGAGTTGTCGAACATCCGGCACGGCCTCTCGTGAAAAGCTCTACCCAATCAGAGGCCTTTGATAGAACACACCGGATGCTTCGGGCAGGTGAGTTCACGCTTCACTTCCCGTCCCAATGTCCCTCAATCACAGCGATCTTGATGTCGATGAGATCCGCGAGAATGCTGTTGGGAATGAGAGCCCGAAGATCCTTGGCGATTTCCTTGAGTTCGATGAGAGTCGCATCCTGGGTCAGGTTTCGCTCAGCCAAGCGCAAAGCCTCCGTGAAGTCCATCGCAAAACCCTCCTTGGGAATCGATCAGGAGATGAGCGCCAGAATGGGACAACCATGCGCCAACAGATGAGCACTTCGATGATATTCAAACTGCTTGATGTCGATCGTTCTCGCGTTTCAGCATGGCGCCATCACCCCAGGCTTCGCGAGCGCCCTACCAACAGCGAGAGGTTCCGTGCTGTTTGAGAAGCTGCGGGAATGCAGGGCAAAGCTCCCAATGCCGCCAATCGCGCGATGGATGTCTGCACGGGGACATACATTGCGGCCGCGTCGTGTCGTTCGCGCGTCCACACAGGTCAATGGGACGGACATAAGGATACACGGGATGTCTCTCCCACGCCAATTGCCGCGGGCTGCCATCATGCCGCCTCTCATGATCCGGTGTCGCACAGTTTTGGATCGAGAGGCTAGCCTAATGGAAGGAGGTCGTGCCGACGCTGAGGAAAAGGACGCCGGACGGGCTGACGCACCGCACGATCACGATTTCTGTAGCTGGTATAAACCGGCCTCCGGTAAGGCCGGTATGCGCGAGTGTGTCCGCGTCCGGTGTTCGCACCGATGACACCGCCGATCACGCCGCCAACGGCGGCTCCGATCGGACCACCGACTATGGCGCCCGCCACCGCACCAGTCCCGACGCCCACCGCCGTGCGGTTCTGCGCCAAGGCGAGAGTTGGAAAGAGTGTAAGCGCCGATACCGAGGCAAACGCGATGACAGCCTTCCTCATGCAGTGAACCCCTTGTTTTTGATTACCGGGTCTAACCCTGAACGGAATGCATGGTTCCGGCAGATCAAGCGGGCGATCAGAATGCCGGCGTCATCGACGACTGGTCGTGCGACGGTGGAGCCGTGTTCATCGCGGATCTTAAACTTGAGATCATCACATCGGATTGGATCGTGTCTCCGTGAACCGGAAGCGGTGGTTTACCAATCCGATCTTCGGCGGGCGCATCCGGGAGGGTCGGACACTCACGTCTGCCGGCATTTCACCAAACAAGCGTGCTGAACTGCGCCCACAAAAGCCTTTTTCCCCGTCAGTTCACGCTGAATCCATCACCGCGCGCCACGGCGCGACCGCCCTCAAAAAAGATGCCGGAGAGACTCTACCAGGAACACGCGTGGATAAGGCAGAGGTGCGCCATAGAGTTGCCGCAATCCTTAACCGAATCTTACGCCGGCTGGACAATAAATGGGGAACTCGAATGGGCAGGCTCTTCACGACACTCGGGGTTTCGGTTGTTGCGTTCGGAACCTTGATGGCGAGCGTGCAGGCGAAAACCGTCTTCTACGAGATCAACGGACAGCGGTATTCGTACGACACCAGCAACCGCAAGCAGGCAGCGGCGGCCCGCAAGCAGATCGAGGTGGCGAAGGCCGCAGAGGTCGCTCAAGCCAAGGCCGCGGCGGAACGCGCAAGCAATCCTCTGGTGGCCCTCTTTGGATCGCAGACCCAGCGAGAGGCCGCGGAGGCTCAGGCCCTACTCGAGAAGATCCTCTCGGATCAGCCGCAAGCTGCAGCAGCGAGCAAAGATCAACGTTCATCGGCGACCTCCAAGGATGAGGATCTCGCAAGGGCTGCAAAGGACAATGCCAGCGAGCCGGCGGGAACGACCGGAGCCCAACAGGCCGTCGCTGTCGCAAGGGTAACATCTCCAGCGCAGGCACAAGACTCCCGAGCCTCTGCTGAACCAGTTCGCACCGATAATGCCCGGAAGGCAGCCATCAAGTCGGTTTTCCTCGATGCCGAAACCGGGATGAAGACGATCCTCCGGGCTGACGGATCGATCCAGGAGGAGCTCTTCGATCCCGGCATTCTCTCGAAGCTTGATCCCGACCAGCGCTCTGTAAGCTCTGTCAGCAGTGTGGTGGACGCCGGTCCGTTGCCCAAAACCGCACCGGAGGACACGACCGGTTCCATCGGCTTTCGAGGAGCGGCGCTTGAGCCGGGTTCGCGCTTTGAGGGACGCGGCCGATCTCTGACCAACTGAGGCATCGCGCACTAGACACCATCTTCCGGATCACCTCCTGGTCGATGACTATGGTCATCGGCTAGGTAGCTTCGGGGAGTTCCGAAGCATTGCCCCGAAGACCTGTGGATCGGCGGTGCCGGCAAAAGAAGGTTCTATCGCTGTGCCACGATCGAAGCCGGAGCCCAGATCCGGTGGAGGAGTGGTGCCGCGATTATCCCGCCGATCAGGGCGAAAGCCGCCATGATCAGTCCCAAGCGCCCATACCATGCGAACCGCTCGTTGTGTCTCATGGAAAGCCGATGGTTGTTGGAATCAGGAACGTTATAGGTGGCGAGAGCCGTCGGCCAAGGGACCAGCAGCGCGCACCCGCTAGCCCCATCTGAAGCGCAAAGCGCGTGTTCCCGGGCAATGCTGGTCACTTCTCCAAGCGCTGGCATAGCCCTGCCCAAGCAAGGCTCCCCCCTTTGCGACGAGCTCCTTGGCCTTCTCCAGCGCATGAGCCGATTGGTGCGTCCGTCTCGCCGGATGGGAATCCACTCGGACGAGTTTTGTGGAACGAAGCCTATCGCGTCGAGTGCTTCCCCGATCGTCTTGGCCTTTGTGGCTGCACTGTGATTGTATTGCTCCCGGTCCGGGTCTATGACGGGCACGCGCACCGTAAGGAGGGCACAACCTGATGACTGACGAAGCCCGGGTCCTCGATCCCGCCCTGCGGACCAAGATCATGTCCGCCGACGAGGCGGCCGCTCTCATTCCCTCTGGCGTCAACATCGGCATGAGCGGGTTTACGGGCGCGGGCTACCCGAAGGAGGTCCCGCTTGCCCTGGCCCGGCGCATCGACGCAGCGCACGAGAAGGGAGAACGCTTCAAGGTCGGGATCTGGACCGGTGCCTCGACCGCGCCGGAACTCGATGGTGCTCTGGCGAAGGTGGATGGCGTTGAGTTGCGGCTCCCCTATCAGTCGGACCCGACCTGCCGGGAGAGGATCAATGCCGGCGAGATGGAGTATCTCGACATCCATCTCTCGCATGTCGCACAGTTCGTCTGGTTCGGTTTTCTGGGTCATCTCGACGTCGCCATTATCGAGGTCTCTGCGGTTCTGGACGGGGGCCGCCTGATTCCGTCTGCTTCGGTCGGGAACAACAAGACGTGGCTCGATCAGGCCGACAGGGTGATCCTGGAGGTCAACAGGCGGCAAAGTCTCAGCCTGGAGGGCATGCACGACATCTACTACGGCACCAGGCTTCCGCCACACCGCCAGCCGATTCCCCTGGTCCATCCCGGTGATCGGATCGGCAAGCCCTACCTGATGTGCGACCCCTCCAAGATCATCGGGATTGTCGAGACGGACCAACCCGATCGCAACACGACATTCTCGGCACCCGACGAGAACTCGCGCGCGATCGCCGGCCACATCATCGACTTTCTGCAGCATGAGGTCCGCAAGGGGCGGCTGCCAAATTCGCTCCTGCCGCTGCAGTCAGGGGTGGGCAATGTCGCCAATGCTGTGTTTGCCGGCCTGAAGGATAGCCCGTTTGCGAATCTCACCGCCTATACGGAGGTGCTTCAGGACGGCATGCTGGATTTGATTGCCTCGGGCACATTGACGTTCGCATCCGCGACGGCGCTGTCGCTCAGTCACGAGATGTTGGCACGGTTCGAAGCCGACATCGAGAACTTCCGCCAGAAGATCGTTCTGCGGCCGCAGGAGATCAGCAACCACCCCGAGATCATCCGCAGGCTTGGCGTGATCGCCATGAACGGCATGATCGAGGCCGACATCTACGGCAACGTGAACTCCACCCATGTGATGGGATCGAGCATCATGAACGGGATCGGCGGCTCCGGCGACTTCGCCCGCAATGCCTACTTGTCGTTCTTCATGACGCCGTCGGTTGCGAAGGGCGGAGCAATCTCGTGCATCGTGCCCATGGTCCCCCACGTTGACCACACCGAGCACGATGTGCAAGTGATTGTGACGGAACAGGGGCTTGCCGATCTGCGCGGGCTGGCGCCGCGGCAGCGGGCCCGCCTGATCATTGAGAAGTGCGCCCATCCGCATTTCCGGCCAGCTTTGGAGGACTACTATAGCCGGGCGCTGCGGGACGCGCCGGGGCGGCATACGCCCCACCTGCTCGACGAGGCCCTCAGCTGGCATACGCGCTATCTCCGGAATGGATCGATGTAGAGCCTGGCGGATGTCTCCTCGCGTCCATTGGCTGCAGCATTGGCGGAGTGCCGCGGGTGGGACGGATCGGCAGTCGACCTATATAACGACCGTTGCCACAACCCCTGGAGCCAGTCTTGCAGCACACTGCCGGAGACGGCGGGCGTCGGTTCGCGCCCCCGGTAACCCCCGACCTCCTGATCGATGCCATCGGCGACATCGCCCTCGTCGTCCTCGACCCGGACGGGTGGATCACGAGTTGGAATGCCGGTGCCGAGCAGATCAGCGGCTGGCGTGAGGATGAGATCCTGGGACAGCATTTCTCGATGTTGTTCCTGCCGGAGGAGGTGGCGGACGGCAAGCCCGCACGGGTGCTGACCCTCGCTCGGGAGATCGGCCGCTACCGTGAGGAGGGCCTGCGCCTGCGCAAGGACGGCTCGCGCTATGTCGCCCATGTCACAGTGACCCCTCTGCGGGACAAGTCCGGTACGGTGGTGGGCTATGTCAGGGTGGTGCACGACATCAGCGAGAGGGTTGCCGCCGAGGAAGCTCTCAAGGCTCGTGAGGCGCACCTGCGCTCGATCCTGCAGACCGTGCCGGACGCCATGGTGGTCATCGACGAGCAGGCCCTGATCCAGTCCTTCCGCGCCACGGCCGTGCGCCTGTTCGGCTACGAACCCGGCGAGGTCATCGGGCAGAACGTCGACGTCCTGATGCCGGAGCCTTACCGCACCCAGCACGACGGCTACATGCACCGGTACCTTTCGACCGGGCAGCGCCGGATCATCGGGATCGGACGGGTCGTGGTCGGTATGCGCAAGGACGGCTCGACCTTTCCGATGGAACTGGCCGTCGGCGAGATGCGCTCCGGGGGCATCCGCTACTTCACCGGGTTCATCCGGGACCTGACCGAGCGGCAGCAGACCGAGACCCGGCTGCAGGAGCTTCAGTCTGAACTGGTCCACATGTCCCGCTTCACGGCACTGGGCGAGATGGCTTCCACCCTGGCGCACGAGATCAACCAGCCGCTCACGGCCATTGCCAACTACCTGAAAGGCTGCCGCCAGATCCTGCAGCGCATGGACGGCGACCAGGTGCCGATGCTCCGCGACGCGGTCAACCAGGCGGCCGACCAGGCCCTGCGGGCGGGCCAGGTGATCCGGCACCTGCGCGAGTTCGTCGCCCGTGGCGAGAGCGAGCGCCACATCGAGAACCTGCCCAAGCTGATCGAGGAGGCTAGCGCCCTGGCGCTGATCGGGGCCAAGGAGAAAGGCGTGCGGGTGTCCTTCCGGCTTGATCCGGATGCGCCGCTTGTGCTTGCCGATCGAATCCAGATCCAGCAGGTGATGCTGAACCTGATCCGCAACGCCATCGAGGCCATGGAAGGCTCGGAGCGCCGGGAGCGCAGCGTCACAACGGAGGCGAAACCGGGCGACGGCTTGGTCGAGGTGAGCGTCTCCGACACGGGCACCGGGATTTCGCCGGAAGTTGCCGGCCAGCTGTTCCAGCCGTTCGTGACCACTAAACAGCACGGCATGGGGGTCGGGCTGTCCATCTGCCGCACGATCATCGAGGCGCACGGCGGCAAGATCACGGTCGAGTCGGAGCCGGGCCGCGGGACGACGTTCCGGTTCAGCCTGCGCATCGTTGACCAGGAGGAGATGGCGGATGCCGAATGAGCAGAGCGTGCATGTGGTTGATGACGACTTGGCGGTGCGGCAGTCGCTGTCGTTCCTGCTCGCCTCGGAGGGCCTGCCCGTCCGGCTGCACGAATCGGCCTCGGCCTTCCTGGAAACCGTGGCGGCCCCCTCGGGCTGCATCGTGACGGACGTGCGGATGCCCGGGATGGACGGCATCGAGTTCCTCCGTCGTCTCAAGGATCTCGGCTTCAGCATTCCCGTGATCGTGATGACGGGCCATGCCGATGTGGCCATGGCGGTCGAGGCCATGAAGGAGGGAGCCATCGACTTCATCGAGAAACCGTTCGATGACGACCTCTTCCTGGCATCCGTTCAGGCAGCCCTGAGGGTACGGGAGCAGCATACCGAGCGCGAGGCCCAGGTGATTGAGGTGGAGGCACGCCTGCAGGGCCTTTCCGAGCGGGAGCGCCAGGTTCTAGAAGGCTTGGTGGCCGGCAAAGCGAACAAGGTGATTGCCTTCGACCTCGGCATTAGCCCACGGACGGTCGAGATCTACCGGGCCAATGTGATGACCAAGATGCAGGCCGGCAGTCTGTCTGAGCTCGTGCGCATGGCCCTGCTCGTGGGCGCCGTGCCGGCGGGATGAGTGCCTCCTAAGGACTTTTCCTGAGCGCGTTCCGGTGGGCCCGTTGAGGAAGATCAATCCCGGAATTTGCAAGGCGCGGTATGCCAAGGGCAATGCAGCACCAGAGCTCTACCATGCCGAAGACCCCAGGATCCATCATTCTCGTCATCGAGGACGATGACGCCGTCCGGCGGTCGCTGAAGTTCGCCCTGGAGCTGGAGGGGCTGGAGGTGCACCTCTACG
>NZ_JALJRK010000088.1 GCF_024519725.1 Microvirga sp. Mcv34
CGAGTTCCAGATCTCGGTTGCGGAAACGTATGACGTGATCGTTCAGCCGCAGGAGGACCGCGCCTTTACCATCGTGTCGGAAGCGGTCGACCGGTCCGGCATGGGCCGGGCGACATTGGCGCCGCGCATGGGCATGTCGGCGCCGGTGCCGCCGCTGCGGCCGCGGCCGCTTCTCGGCATGGACGACATGGGCATGCCCGATATGGGCGGCATGGGTCATGGCGGCATGGGCGGCGGTGGCTCGATGGGCGGCATGGGCGGCGGCACCATGGCGGGCATGAACCACGGCAGCATGGGAAGTGGCGGCTCCATGGCTGGAATGAGCCACGGTTCCAAGGGGAGCAGCGGCTCTATGCGTGGGATGGGGGGCGGTGGCTCGATGGGCGGCATGAGCCACGGCGGCATGGGCGGCGGCTCGATGGGCGGCATGGGTAACGGGGCCAAGCGGGGCGGCGGCTCCATGGCCGGCATGGGTAACGGGGCCAAGCGGGGCGGCGGCTCCATGGCCGGCATGGGTCACGGCAACATGGGAGGTGGCGGCTCCATGGCCGGAATGGGCGGCGGCATGGATATGAACATGCGCGATCCCGCCAACGTGCCACCGAACGTGGAGGTCGGACCCGGCGTGGACATGATCGCACCCGATCCGCAGGACCGCACCGGCCATCCGGGCCTCGGGTTGAAGGATGCGGGCCACAAGGTCCTGACCTATCGCGACCTGGTCGCCCTCAAGCCCAATCCCGACAGGCGCCGCCCGACGCGGACGCTCGAAATCAACCTGACCGGCAACATGAACCGCTTCATGTGGTCGATCGACGGGCGCAAGTTCAGCGACGGCGTCGAACCCATCCGCTTCGCCCGCAACGAGCGCGTGCGCGTCACCATGGTCAACAACAGCATGATGCAGCACCCGATGCACATCCACGGGCACTTCATGGAGCTGGTGAACGGGCATCCCGGGCGGCATCCCTTGAAGCACACCATTAACGTGCTGCCGGGCAGCAAAGTGAGCTTCGACATCACCGCCGACAATCCAGGGGACTGGGCCTTCCACTGCCACCTTCTGTTCCACATGCATGCGGGAATGTTCAACGTCGTCACCGTCCGCCCTCTCGATCGAGAACCCGCATGACCGCGTTCAGAATTGCATTGCTGGCCGCGGCGGCGGCACTGCCGGTTCTCGCCATGGCCCAGCAGATGGACCACTCCATGCCGATGCCTGGAATGCAGTCCGGGTCGAAAACGGAAGCGGCGCCGCCGCGCACGCCGGCGTCCGCGCGCGCGGAAGCCCGCGGGACACGAGCGAACGCAACGAAAGGAAAGGGGACTTCCTCGGCTGCGCGGTCGCCGCGCCGCGTGGGCGCTCGACCGACGGGATCCTCATCCGCCGACCCCCACGCTGGGCACAACATGGGAGCCATGGGCGGAATGGGAGCTATGGCCGGAACCGGGACCATGGCCGGCATGGGGGCTGCCCAGCGGGAGCCGCCCAATCCCCCTCCGCCGCCCGCCGCGCTTTCGGGGCCCGCGCACGCCGCAGACCTGGTCTACAGCCCGTCCGACATGGCGCAGGCACGCGAGGGTCTGCGGGTCGAGCAAGGCGACATCAGGGCCTACAGAGTCCTCCTCGACCGGCTCGAGACGCGATTTCAGAAAGGCGGCAACGCCTATCGCTGGGACGCGCAGGCCTGGTACGGCGGCGACATCGACAAGCTCTGGTTCAAGTCCGAAGGCAATGGCGCCTATCGCGGAAAGCTGGAAGACGCGGAGCTGCAGGCGCTCTGGAGCCGGACCATAACGCCCTGGACCGATCTCCAAATGGGGGTACGGCAAGATTTTGCACCAAACCCCCGGCGGACCCAAGCGGTTCTCGGGCTGCAGAGCCTCAGGCCGTTCATGTACAACGTGGAGGCAGCCCTCTTCCTGTCGAACAAGGGCGAGCTCACCGCCCGCTTCGAAGCCGAATACGACCTGTTCTTAACGCAACGGCTGATCCTTCAGCCCCGCGTCGAAGCGAACCTGTCGGCGCAGAACATCCGGGAACTCGGCATCGGAGCCGGGTTGTCCACAGTTGAGGCTGGGCTTCGCCTTCGCTATCAGTTCATACCCGAGTTCGCGCCCTATATTGGGGTCGAGTACGAACGCAGCGTCGGCAACACCGCGAGCTTCGCGCGGGCGAACGGCCAAGATGTTAGCATCTTGCGTTATCTCGTCGGTCTCAGGTCCTGGTTTTAAGAGCCGGACGGAAACGCTGTCGACGCCGCCGCTCGTGAACCGGCTGCGTTCAAGAACTCGCTTCCGGTTTGAAGGAGGGACCGGGTCGGCCGTGCCCTTCGCGCGATGCTCGCGACGGGCATGCTTGGCCGCTCTCCAAGCCGAAATCGTGTGATCAACCGCTATGGAAGAGTTTTCGCCGTCGGTGCCGATGACCGCTTTATGTTACGGACCAGATCCAAGTTGAGGAACTCTAAACCCGTGCCACCTTGAGGGGGCAAAAGGGACCCAGGAGCGTTGTGGCTACAGGGTGGGATGACGGCCGCCGATCACGGGGTCTCACCATTGGATGGCTTCAGCTGCCTTCGCGCAGTGGCGGTTCGGGCCCTCACGAGGTTGAGGCGCGGAGTAGCAGGGATGCGAGGAGGCACTTTCCGGGGCGACGAGCTTGGCGCCAGCTCTGGGGTCGAACTGGATGTCATAGACCTCTTGGCCCGCGATTTATCGCTGCCTCTCCACTTTGTTTGCTGACGACCGTTGGGGCGCCCGGCGTCGAAAGCTGGCCGCTCGCCGCTCAGATCGGCTCGTCAGGGTGCTCAGCCCTCGCAGGATGGCGGCCCCCTACCCCACAGGCCCGGGCTGGCCTGAGTGGGCAGCCCCACACAGCCCGGTCGGCCTCACCTTTTTCGTTCCCGGGATGGATGCCTGTCTTCATGTGCGGGGGCGCGTAGTCGGTGCCTCGCGCAAACATGCGAGCGTTCCACAGGTCCGACGCGACCTCATGATCGAGGTCGAAGGGGCCTCGTTCCGCCCGTGCCCTGTCGTGCTGCTGCCGTCCGCGGCCGGCTTTGAAGCGACGCTAGACCCTCTTCCCCGTTTCCACGAGCTGGTGAGCCGGCCCAGTACCCAAGACAACGGCGCCGACCACCTGCGCACGGGCATGGACTCAACCAACAGCCCATTCTGGCGCGCACTGTGAGCGTCCCTGTCCGGCCTCCCTTTTATTTGCACCGAACGGTCGGAGCAGCATGCTGACGTGCGCAGCTGGCCCTCGGCCGACGTGGGGGACGGCCCTGCTATAGCAGGGCCGAGAACAGCATCGCCGCGGCCGCCCCGGCCATGACGAGTGTGGCGGCCCAGCCGGTGAGGCGCAGCGCTCCTGAAACCGTGACCTCCCCCATGATCTTCGCCCTCGCCGTCATCAGCATCATGGTTGCCATGACGGGCACCGCGACGACGCCATTGATGACGGCGCTCCAATAAAGAGCCTTGATCGGGTTGATGGAGGAGAAGTTGAGGCCCGCGCCGAGGATGGTCGCGAGTGCGATCGTGGCATAGAAGGCCTTCGCCTCCATCGGTCGACGGCCGAGGCCGACCGGCCATTTTCGGGCTTCGCCAAGCGCGTAGGCCGCGGATCCCGCGAGCACCGGCACGGCGAGAAGCCCCGTTCCGATCACCCCGAGGGCGAACACCGCGAAGGCGAGGCGACCCGCCACAGGGCGGAGCGCCTCGGCCGCCTGGCTCGACGACTCAACCGTGGTGACGCCATTGGCGTGCAGGGTGGTGGCCGTGGTGATGATGATGGCGAGGGCGACGAGGTTGGAGAAGGCCATGCCGACATAGGTGTCGAGGCGAATGCGCTCGAGCGCCCGGGGCGCCTGCTCCGGGGCCTTTACCAGGGCTTCCCGGCGGGGGTTCGCGTGCTGATCCTCGACCTCCTGGCTTGCCTGCCAGAAGAACAGATAGGGGCTGATGGTCGTCCCGAAGATGGCGACGACCGTCGACCAGAACTGGGCGTCGGACGAGAGCGATGGGACGAAGAAGCCCCTCGCGACCTGACCCCAAGGCACCTCCACAACCATGACCGTCCCAAAATAGGTGAACAGCGACAGGGTCAGCCACTTCAGGACGGAGACGTAGCGGGTGTATTGGAGGAAGATCTGCAGCACCACGCAGAGCGTGCCGAAAAAGACAACATAGAGGAGGTGCGGGCCGCCGATGATGAGGCCGAGGGCATCGGCCATCGCGCCGAGATCCGCGCCGATGTTGATCGTGTTGGCTGCAAACAGCAGGACCACGATGGCCTGGAGGAGCCAGTTCGGATAGTGCAGGCGGATGTTGCCCGCAATGCCGCGCCCGGTGGTGCGGCCGATGCGGGCGCTGATCTCCTGGACCGCCGACATAAGCGGGTAGGTGAACAGCATGGTCCACGTGATCGAGAACCCGAGCTGCGCGCCGGCCTGGGAGTAGGTTGCGATGCCACTCGGGTCGTCATCGGAAGCCCCCGTAATCAGGCCGGGACCGAGCACTTGCAGCAGGCGAGGCTTGGTCGGGCCGACGACGGGGCTGCGCCGATCCGCCTGCGACACCTCCGTGCGACGATCTCCTGGGGACCGTTGTTCGTTCATCAACATGTGGGCAAGCTGGAAGGGAAGGGAAGGCTGGGATCGGCAGGGCCCTAGTCACGGCGCGCGTTCCAGCGCAGAAACCATAGGACGCCGGCGATAGACAGTGCCGGGCCGATGAAGTTTACAGCAACGCTGTCCGGGAAGAGGTGCTTGAGGGCGAGCACGGCATCAGTGGCCGCAATCGGGATGGCGATCACGACGCCGAGCATGAAGATGATGCGCTGCCGTCGCGTCATAGCAAGCAAATCGGGCGCTCCGCACTGAGATCATACTCGAGGGACCTTCTATGGACTTCGATTAGCACAAAGCGGTGGAGTGCCAGCGTGATTTCTCCGCCGATCGCCCCCTGCTCTGCAGTATCGTGGCGGCTTGTATGGAAAGGTCATGGATGATGGTCCCGACCTGCGTCAAAGCGGCGGGCACAGCTTCGAGGTCGCGCTCTTTCACGCCTTTGGGTCAGCGCTACAAGCTCAGCATGGTTCAGTGCTCCAGCTGCGGCGTTCCTGTCGGGGTTCTCGACCCAAGCCTTGCGTCCCAGTTCAAAGCGTTGAAGGCCAATATGGCCGCAACCGACGAGCGCCTGCCCCGAACTGCAAGGCGCTCGCCAGCTGAGGGCTGTCGGCCGATACGCAAGGGCATGCCGAAGCGCAAGGTCAAAGGCGCCCCGCCAGTGTGTCGCGTGTTGGCTGAGAGGCGTTGCGGCAAAGCCAGGCGAGCGTGCTCGTTCATGAGGCCCGCGACTTGGTTTCACTTTGACATCCTTCCTCTAGGCGGCTCGGCTCTCGTGTGATCGCGCCTGCACTGGCCATGATCGGCCAGCACCTCGATGACCCGGCAGTCGCCGATTCGGCCGTGCCGGCAATCCTCGACCATTCGCTCGAGCTCGGCTCGCAAGGCCTTCAGTTGCGCGATGCGCCGCTTGACCGCGACCAGGTGGCGACGAGCAATGGCATCCGCGTCCGCACACGGACGGTCAGGATCGGCGCTGAGCGCCAGGAGTTCGCGGATGTCCTCGACCTCAAAGCCGAGCTCGCGGGCGTGGCGGATAAAGTTGAGGCGCATGACCTCGGCGGAGCCGTAGCGGCGCTGCTGTCCTTCCGTCCGGGCTGGCTCCGGTAGAAGCCCGATCTGCTCATAATAGCGGATCGTTGGCACCTTGACCTGGGTGCGTCGAGACAGCTCGCCGATCGGGATGTCCATCGCGAAAGACCTCTTGACCCTCTAGCGGCTGAAGGATGTAGCGTTCCGAAAGTGGCCTCGCTCACCAACCGCTGCAACCCGCATCTTGCGGAAACATCGGCCCGAAGCACCAGTGACAACTTGCATTGCCGGCATTGCCGAAGCGTCATCCGGCCTGTCGGATAGGAAAGCGAGACGGGGAGGGGGGATCAATGGAGCGGGTGATGGGGTCATGGCGCTGAACGACGAGCAGCAGGCGGTGCGGGCAGGCGCGCAGCGGCCGTTCACGCCGTTTCTGTTCGCCACAGGGATCGAGAACAGCTACCCGACGATCCTCGGCCGCGATGGACGCGTTCAGCGGGTCGATGAGATGGCGAAGACGGGCCATTACGACCGGTGGCGTGAGGACTTCGCCCTCGTGCGCGAGCTCGGGCTGGAGTATCTGCGCTGGGGACCGCCCTACTACCGCGTCCACCTCGCGCCTGAGCGTTACGAGTGGAGCTTTGCGGACGAGGGCTTGGCGGAACTGCAGCGGCTCGGAATCACCCCGATCGTGGATCTCTGTCATTTCGGCGTGCCGGACTGGATCGGCGACTTCCAGAACCCGGACTGGCCGGAGCTTTTTGCGGCTTACGCCGGCGCCTTTGCCACTCGCTACCCGTGGGTGCGGTTCTACACGCCGGTGAACGAGATCTTCGTCGCCGCGACCTTCTCGGCCCAGATCGGCTGGTGGAATGAGCGCCTCGCGTCCGATCGCGCCTTCGTCACCGCCCTGAAACATCTGGTGCGTGCAAATCTCCTCGCCGAACAGGCCATTCTCAATGCGCGCGGGCCGTCCGGCACCTTCTTCATTCAGAGCGAGTCGACGGAGTATTTCCATCCCGAGAGCCCAGCAGCCGACGAGCGGGCCGGGTTCCACAACCAGAAGCGCTTCCTCTCGCTCGACCTCTGTTACGGCGTCGACATGCGCGCCTGCATGTACCGCTACCTCACCGAGAATGGGCTCACGCCCGACGAGTACGACTGGTTCCTGCAGACCGGGCGGCGGATGAAGCCCTACTGCATCATGGGCAACGACTACTATTGGACCAACGAGCATTCCGTGCCGGCCGGCGACGCTCCGATCACGGCCTCGGGGGAGATTTTCGGCTACTACATCATTACGAAGCAGTATTATGACCGCTACCACCTTCCGGTCATGCACACGGAAACCAACCTCGCCGATGCGGAGCGTGCGCCCGGGTGGCTGAGAAAGGAATGGGCCAACATGGTGCGCCTCAAGCAGGACGGCGTGCCGATCATCGGCTTCACCTGGTACAGCCTCACCGACCAGGTCGACTGGGACACGGCACTGCGCGAGGACAATGGACGCGTCAATCCGCTTGGGCTCTACGATCTCGACCGCAGGATCAGGCCCGTCGGTGAGGCCTATCGCAAGCTCGTGGCGGAGTGGCGCGACATCCTGCCGGCCGAGAGCCTCTGCCTGGGTTTGGCCTGACGCTCAGGTCGTCCGCCGACGCGGGAGACGCGATGTTCGAAGTCCTTGAGAGGAGGCGCCCGGAGGTCTTCGGCATCCGCGTGAGCCGACGGCTGACGACGGAGGACTATGAGCGCCTCATTCCCGTGCTCGCCCGCATGGTCGAAGGGCGTGCGAAGCTTCGCATTCTCGTTCTGATGGACCACTTCGAAGGGTGGGACACGCCTGCCATCGGATGGCCGGACCCGGCTTCGGAGGTGCGGTTCGCGCTGCGCCTCGAGCGCCTGGCGATTGTCGGCGAGGCGCTGTGGCAAGCGCGACTGGCGCGGCTGTCCGACCCCTTCTCGCCGACACAGACGCGCTTCTTCCACAAGGACGAGGTCGCGCAGGCGTGGCAGTGGCTCGAAGAGGAGCTGCCGTGAGGCATTCCTTCTGAAAGCCTTGGGTCTGGCGGTGATGACAACGATGAGCCCATCCTGGGCTCAATAATGAATGGCGCGGCCATAGGCGGCGAGCGCGCCCTCGTGGACGACTTCCGAGAGCGTCGGATGGGCAAACACCGTCTGCATCAGCTCCGCCTCCGTCGTCTCGAGGTTCATCGCAACCACGAAGCTGTGGATGAGCTCCGTCACCTCCGCGCCGACCATGTGAGCGCCGAGAAGCTGGCCGGTCCTCTTGTCGAACACCGTCTTGACCAGCCCTTCCGGCTCGCCGAGCGCGATCGCCTTGCCGTTGCCGATGAACGGGAAACGGCCGACCCGGATGTCGAACCCTTGCGCTTTCGCCTTGCTCTCCGTGATGCCCACCGAGGCGACCTGGGGATTGCAATAGGTGCAGCCCGGGATCTTGCCCTTGTCGAGTGGATGGACCTCACTCGACCCGGCGATCGCCTCGACGCAAACGACGCCCTCATGGGAGGCCTTGTGGGCGAGCATCGGCGCGCCGGCCACGTCGCCGATGGCGTAAAGGCCGGAGACGTTCGTCCGCCCAAAACCGTCAGTCACGATGATGCCGCGCTCGACCGTGATGCCGAGCGCCTCGAGCCCGAGGTTCTCGACGTTGCCGACGACGCCGACGGCCGAGAGCACCCGATCCGCGGTGATCGTCTCGGGCGCAATCCCCGCGCGCTCGATGGTTGCGGTCACGCCATCCGCGCTCTTCTCGAGCTTCGCCACCTTGGCGCCGGTCAGGATCTTGATTCCCTGTTTCTCGAAACGCTTGCGGGCGTGGGCTGCGATCTCCTCGTCCTCAACGGGCAGGATCTGCGGCAGGAGCTCCACCACGGTCACGTCGGCTCCCATGGTACGATAAAACGAGGCGAACTCGATGCCGATCGCGCCGGATCCGACCACAAGCAGCGATCGCGGCATGCTGTCGGGCTTCAATGCCTCGAAGTAGGTCCAGACCCGGTCGCCGTCCGGCTCGAGGCCCGGCAAGACGCGCGGGCGAGCGCCGGTCGCGAAGATGATGTGGCTGGCGCGATAGGTGCCCGGCCCGAGCGCGCCCTTGGGAGCCGGGACGGGCGGACCGTCGACGGACTGCCCGGGTTGGGCGACGCTCACCGTGCCGGGACTCTCGATGGTTGCGGCGCCCCAGATCACGTCCACCTTGTTCTTTCGCAGGAGGTGCCCGACGCCCTGGTTGAGCTGACCTGCGACGGCGCGGGAGCGCTTGATCACCGCTCCCATGTCGAACGGGATCTCTTGTGCTTTGAGCCCGAAGCTCTCGATGTGCTGGAGGTACCCGTAGATCTCGGAGGTGCGCAGCAGCGCCTTGGTCGGGATGCAGCCCCAGTTGAGGCAGATGCAGCCGAGATGCTCGCGCTCGACCACGGCTGTCCTCAGGCCGAGCTGGGCGGCGCGGATAGCCGCGACGTAGCCGCCCGGGCCCCCGCCGATGATCAGGACGTCATATTCATTGGCATCGGTCATCGGAAGTTCCCGTTTCGCAAGGAATGGAAGGGAGCGGGTGCTGCCCGAATGGGTTTACGCCACTGCTCTTTAGGTCAACTCTCGAAGACGATGATCGCCACGCCAAGAAAGACGAGCGCGCCACCCAGCATTCCACTCTCAAACCGTTCAAGCGCCGAGAGGCGCAGGCGCTCGAACCCCGCCAGGGTGATCCCCGTGAATGCGACCATGCCCGTGAGCGTTGCGATGGCGAGGACCAGGCTCAGCGCGGCGAAGCCCGCCCATCCGTAGGCGATGCCGGAAAGATAGACCGGCAGGAACGCCTCGCAGGGCGAGAAGGTGAGGAGAGCGAGAAGGCTCAGCACGGCTACCCGATCGGATTGGTGATCGGCATGACTCGCATGGTGAGCCTGAGGGCCGCTGCTCACGACGACGCCGTCTTGATCGTGGTGATGGTGCTTGGGCCTCAGTCCCCAGTGGCTATGGCCGCGCGCTCCCCGCATCTGGCGGAAGAGGTAGTAAAGGCCGAAAGCGATCAGTGCGCCACCGGTCAGAAACGGGAACACGTCGCCGGTCCACCGGCTGGTCTCAATCCCGAGCCCGACGACGATGGTGCCAAGCAGGGTCGTAAACAGGACGTGGCCCAACCCGGCGAGTGCGGTGATGGAAAGCGTCTTTCCGCGGCTCCAGTGCTGCCCGCGACCGGCGAGGACGAACGGCAGCCAATGCGTCGGCAAAGCGGCGTGCAGGAACGCAACCGCAAAGCCGGTCGTCAGGATGGGCGCAAGCAGGGTTTCAGACATCTGCAACAGATGAACGGATTGGGTGCTCGATGGCGAGAGCTCGCCCTGGGACGCACCCTGGATACCGCGGGAACGAGTCCCTGGCGAGCAACACCAGCGACGCAAGAGAACGGCTGTTCGATCTCGAGCGGCTCGATAACCGAACGGCGCTGGTACCAGCCATCCGGAGAATCGATGCCTGCGGCGGCCGGCTCAAGCCCGGACTCATCCCCGAAAAAAAGCGCTTGATCCTCTAGCCGCTCGAGGTGTTACGGCTTTTTCGAAGAGTCCCGTTGGAGACGAGCGATGGCGCATTCGACCGACGCCCCGACCCGCAGAGCGCTGGCCTTCCGCGTCGAGGGCATGGATTGCGGCAGTTGCGCCGACAAGATCCGCACGGCGCTTTGGCGCCTGCCGAGCGTATCGAGCGTCAAGGTGACCTTCGCGACCGAGAGCGTGAACGTGGAGGTCGAGGACAGCGGCCCGGCGGAGGAGGCGATCGAGCGTCAGATCGCCGCCCTGGGCTACACGCCGCGCCGGGTCGAGGCGAAGATGAGCGCAAGGCAACTGCACCAGGACCGGGAGCAGGACCCTCATGAAACTCACGACCACCACGCGCGTCCTCTTGGCAATGTTCCCGAAGCGCGGGTCGCCGGCTCGGCCGCGAGCACGCCCGCTGCGGACAGAGCGAAGCGGCGGGAGAGCGCGACGGACGCCCATGACCACAGCCATGGACACGGGCACGAGCATGAGGACACGGGCGACCGCCGCTGGTGGGAAACCGTAAAGGGACGGCTCGTCCTCCTGACAGGCGTGCTGCTCGTCGTTGCCTGGGGCTCCAAGTTCGTGATCCCGGCCTTTTCCCCCTGGCTGTTCGTCGCCGCGACGCTCATCGGCGCATTTCCCGTGGCTCGTCGCGCAATTGCAGCGGCGCGCGCCGGCATGCCGTTCACGATCGAGATGCTGATGGCCATCGCCGCGACCGGCGCCATCGTTATCGGTGCGGCCGAGGAAGCGGCGCTGGTCGTGTTCCTGTTCGCGGTCGGCGAGGTGCTGGAGGGCGTTGCCGCCGGACGGGCGCGCGCCAGCATCCGAGCGCTCGGCGAGCTCGTACCCAAGACCGCGATGCTGGAGGAAGCCGGCGCTACCAGAGAGGTGCCCGCCGACAGCCTCCAAGTGGGCCAGACCGTGATGGTGCGCCCGGGTGACCGCATTCCCGCGGACGGCATCATCCTGAGCGGCACGTCGGGCATCGACGAGTCGCCGGTCACCGGCGAGTCGGTGCCCAAGACCAAGGGCCCGGACGACCCGGTCTTTGCCGGTTCGATCAATCAGGAGGCCGTGATCCGCCTGCGCGTCGAGAAGGCGGCCGAGGACAACACCATCTCCCGTATCATCCGGCTCGTGGAGGAAGCGCAGGAGGCGAAGGCGCCGACGGAGCGGTTCATCGACCGCTTCTCACGCTGGTACATGCCGCTCATCGTTGTCGCGGCAGTGCTGGTTGCGCTCGTTCCCCCGCTTCTGTTCGGCCAGGACTGGGCGACCTGGATCTATCGCGCTCTCGCGCTTCTGCTGATCGGCTGCCCCTGTGCCTTGGTCATCTCAGTGCCGGCCTCGATCGCCTCGAGCCTGTCGGCCGGCGCGCGTCGCGGCATCCTGATGAAGGGCGGCGTCGTCATCGAGGGGGTCGCGAAGGCTCAGATGGTGGCCTTCGACAAGACCGGCACCTTGACCGAGGGACGGCCGAAGGTCACCGACGTCGTTGCGATCTCGATGTCCAAGGGCGAGGTCCTATCGCTCGCGGCGTCTCTCGAGACAGGATCGAGCCACCCGCTCGCGACCGCGATCGTGGCGAGAGCCAAGGCGCAGGCCGTCCCGTTCCGCGCAACCGAACGGATCACAGCTATTCCGGGCCAGGGCCTGGAAGGCATCGTTGAAGGCTGCGAGCTGTTCCTCGGAGCGCCGCGGTTTGCGCGCGATCGCGCAGCTTTCGACAGCCAAGGCGCCGACGCCGCCGAGCGCCTCGAGGGCGAGGGCAAGACCGTGGCGGCGCTCGTCGGGGAGGGCCGGCTTCTCGGCCTCATCGCGCTCCGCGATGAGCCGCGCGCGGACGCGCGAGAAGCGGTTGCCGAGCTCAACGCGCTCGGGATCGGCTCGGTCATGCTGACTGGCGACAACAAGCGCACCGCGGCCGCCATTGCGGGCTCGCTCGGAATGGAGGCGCGCGCCGAGCTCATGCCGGACGACAAGGTCACGGCCATCCGCGCGCTCGCCGAGCATCAGTCGGTGATGATGATCGGCGACGGCATCAATGACGCGCCGGCGCTCGCGGCGGCGCAGGTCGGCGTCGCCATGGGCTCGGGCACCGACGTCGCGCTCGAGACGGCGGACGCCGCACTTCTCCGGAACCAGGTTCGCGACGTGGCGCGCATGGTTCGGCTCGCCCGCGCCACGATGGCGAACATCCGCCAGAACATCACGATCGCGCTCGGGCTCAAGGCCGTGTTCCTGGTGACGAGCGTGCTCGGACTCACGGGCTTGTGGATCGCGATCCTCGCCGACACGGGCGCGACCGTGATCGTCACGGCGAACGCACTCCGGCTTCTCGGGTTCTTTCAAGAATCCGGCTCGAGTGGAGGAACCCGTCCGGGCGCTCCGGCGACCCTGAAGCCCGCGGCGGCTTAGCTCAGCAGAGCTCAAACACCCACTAGAGGAGCAAACCATGAGCTTTCTACGGGACTTGCTCGGGGGCCTTCGCGGCGGTCACGGCGGCGGCTTTGGCGGAGGTCACGGTGGCCACGGTGGCGGGCACGGGTCCTACGGCGGTGGGCCTTGGGCGGCGCCGGGCCCCGGGCCGGGTGGCCCAACTCCGGGCTGGCCAGCGGCTCCGCAAAGCCCCGCGCCCGGGCATCAGTGCGAGACGGCCGAGCCCGTCCGCGTGGTTCTCTGCCCGAGCTGCCGCTCCGATAACGCGCCCTCGGCACGGTTCTGCAGCCAGTGCGGCGAGCGCCTTGGACCGGCCGAGAGCACGTGTTCGAAGTGCGGCACAACCCTGGAGCCTGGCGCCAAGTTCTGCCCGTCCTGCGGTCAGGCCGCCAGCCCATGACGTGGCAATCCGGAGAGGGCGCTCGCGTCATGAGCCCGAGCTGGTCACGCGCGAGGACGGCGCTCCTGGCGTTTGCGGTCGCACTCGTCGCCGATCTTGGTACGAAGTGGCTTATCCTGAGCCTCGTCATGGTGCCGCCTCGCGTGATCGAGGTCACGCCAGTCCTCAACCTGGCGCTCGGGTTCAACCCGGGTGTCAGCTTCGGCCTGCTGAGCGGCGCGTTCGCGGATAGGCCCATGCTGCTGGCGGGGATCACCAGTTTCATCGCGGCGGGCCTTCTCGTGTGGGCGATGCGCAGCGAGCAGCCGCTCGAGACCCTCGGCCTTGGCCTCATCGCGGGCGGCGCGACCGGGAACCTCTTCGACCGTGTGCGCCAGGGCGCCGTCACGGACTTCGCCGTCACGGACTTCCTGGATTTCCATGTCGGAGCCTGGCACTGGCCAGCCTTCAACATGGCCGACGTCGCGATTACGGTCGGCGTGATGCTGATGATTGTGGCGGTGGTTCAGCCGCGACGATCCTCGCACCGCTCTCCGATTGCCAACCGAAGGAGCGGGCAGGACGTCGGCTTGAACACTCTCGGCGGCGAGCACTGTACAGCAAAAGCGCGCGACGAGCCGTCGAACCCTCATATCCGCGTTGAAGGCAGCACCGCGCGAGGCTCTCGATGCTGAAGCTACGGATCCTGTTCACGGCGAGCTTTGCCCTTGTTCCCGCGCTCGCCCTGGCCCAAGCTTATTCGCAAGGGTTGCTGCCGCATCGCCGGGAGGTTCAGAACATCGGCAGTTGCGGAGCTGAGCTGGTCAGGAAGGGCTCGGATATCAGGCTTTACGTTGTCCGCCTCGTCGAGCGCCAGTTGCTCGCGATCCCGGGCGTGACGTCGGTCCACGACGTGCACGTGTCGATCGCGGCCTCGGGGATCGACGCGATGAGTGCGCATCTCGTGGTCGTCGACATGGCGCAGGCGGAACGTATTCTAACCGACGCGCGTCGGATCTTGGCGAACGAGTTTGACGCCGACCATGTGACGATCCAGGTCGAAACCGAGGCGCTCCGGGCCGCGGAAAAGCCGCAGAAAGCCTGAATAGGTTTGCAACGGGAGACAGCGATGGAACCGTACAATTCAAGAACCCCCACCTGGGGCAGCGCGCCTGCCCGGAGCCAAGTCGAGGTCGACCAGGGCCTGCGCGCCTTCATGGTCGGCGTGTACAACAACATGGTGCTGGGGCTGGCGCTGTCCGCGCTGGTCGCGTTCGGGGTGAACAAGCTTGCGGTGGCGGGCTCTCAGGCCGACGCCGTCGCCCGGATCGGCAGCACCGCCCTGACCAGCTTCGGCCGGCTGCTCTACGCGACACCGCTGATGTGGGTGGTGGCCCTAGCGCCCCTCGCCTTCATCTTCTTCTTCTCATTCCGGATGGACCGGATGTCGGCCGCCTCGGCGCGGACGACCTTCCTCGCCTTCGCGGCGGTGATGGGCGCCTCGCTCTCGACGCTGCTCATCCGCTACACCGGAGCCAGCATCGTCCAGGTGTTCTTCGTCACGGCCGCTTCCTTTGGCGCGCTCAGCCTCTGGGGCTACACAACGACCCGCAGCCTGTCGGGAATGGGCTCGTTCCTGATCATGGGCGTGATCGGGCTCATCATCGCCTCGCTCGTCAACATCTTCCTGGCTTCGAGCGCATTGCAGTTCGCAATTTCCGTCATCGGCGTGCTGATCTTCGCGGGGCTCACCGCGTACGACACGCAGAAGCTTAAGGAGATGTACGTCTACGAACTCGGCTCGGCAGACGGCGAGGCCGCGGCCAAGGCATCGATCGTCGGCGCGCTGACCGGCTCCGTAGCGGGTCGCGTCGGGCCTCGACCCAAGTCGGGGCCAGCGCAAGATCTGTTCCTGATGATACGCTAACAGAGTACGTAGCAGGAACCCGGGTCGAGAACCCAATCGGCAGACCACCCAAAAAGACCGAATTTACTTGTTTTCTGGGATATCAAAGGCGTCATCCAGCACAGATGATTTGTGGAAAAGGGGTAAGACCCGCAGAGAGGCATTCGCAAAAGAGTAGAGTTGTCGAGATCGGTTTGGAAAAGTGAAATTGCGCAGGGGTTTCAATCGGGTACCTGATCAAGGCGAGTATCATCTTGCTCTCTTAGAAGAGGCGGTCCTCAACCCTTCTCGGGAGAGATTACCCGATCCGTTCTGCCTTAGCGTATAATCAGGAACAGATCTTGCGCTGGCCCCCTATTGATGCAAGCGAGGGAGGGGCGGTCGGGGCAATCAAATGACAGCGCCCCATTCAGCCTGAAACCTGATGTTGCGCTACCAACGTCTGCGTCCTAGGGGCCGGCCAAGGTCTTGGGCCGGAACATCTCGGACGCAAGGCTTGGGCCCGCTTGGCCGGCAGCTTAAGCCCCCGCAACAGGAGCGGCTGGCGACAAGGTAGTTTGAGCGTTCTGGATTGCTTGCAGCGTCAACACAACCTTGCCGATCGTTCCTGCTTCGACTGCGCGATGCGCTTCGGATATAGCGGCAAGAGGCATGCAGGCGGCAATGGTGGGCCGGAGAAGGCCTTGTTGCAGCATAGTCACAATGTGCCCGATGGCCTCCTGGATGCGGGGTAGCGGCAGCGTATAATTCGAGACAAGACGGATGACGGCAGCCTTACTCTGCAGCCCATAGTAAGGAAACACGGGCTCTGGCTGGCTCGTCGAGGAGTAGCTGACAATCATACCGCCGGTGGCGATGATGCGAGCGGCAAAGCCGATGTTCGCGCCGAAGTCAACCTCGATCAGTCGGTCGATCCCCCTCGGGGCCACTGCCTGAACCTGATTCTCGGCCTCAGTGGAGCTGAGCTCGATCACAAGATCGGCGCCCGCGGCTCGTGCGATTGCCGCTCGAGCAGGCGAGCGCGCTGTTGCCACCACATAGGCGCCGGCCTGCTTTGCCATGCAGACGGCCAGTTCGCCCACGGCGCCGCCTCCACCTTGGACCAACACTGTCTGGCCGGCGACCGGCCCATCGGCAAAAACCGCAAAATGCGCCGTGATCGCCGGCACGCCCAAGCAGGCGCCTGTGGCGAAATCGGCGACATCGGGCAGAGGAGCGAGGTTGGTGAGTGGCACGGCGAGGAATTCAGCCGCCGTCCCGTACTCAAGATCCTCCCGTACAAAGGTCTGACCAGGAACGCTCCAGATCCACACCCGCTGGCCAAGCCACTGCTCACCCGCCTCGTCTCCCGCCTCCACCACTTCTCCTGCGCCGTCACAGTGGGGCACGATGCGGCGCCCGGGCCAAGTTGCATTCCGCCAGCCCGCCCGCCGTTTTATGTCTGATGGATTGATGCCAGAGGCTGCAATCCGCACAAGAACCTCACCCTCGCGAGGTCTGGGCTTTGGCATGTCATCCAATGCCAAGACTTCTGGCGGACCGAAGCGGTCGTAAACAGCAGCAAGCATCGTATCTCCCCTTTCAAAACCCGGTCACCCGATCTGCATTCAGCCTCAATGATCGCTCGCAAGCGGCTGTTGTGTCGATGCACAGTCCGCAAAAGGATGCTGGCCGACACGACAAGTCAGGTGCAATGGCGCGTTGAATCCTGCAGCCGTATCAAAAAAGGACCGTCCGCGCCCTTAGGCCACTTTATCCGCAGTATGCGAAGAGTCGGCTTCCTCCTTGCTGTCGAGATAATCAAACCATTCACCCCACGTCCAAGAACTCTTGAGAACTTCGGTCAGCTGGCACGTCTCGATGCTCGTGATGGCCGGGAGGCGCCGCGGCAGTTCCTCGCTCACAAAATGATGCAGGTCGCGAGTGTCACGATGCAACGTCTGGATGAAGAGATCGACTGAGCCAAAGGCGGCACTTACGAAGCGCACATTAGGGTAGCTGCTTAGGATCCGACCAGTTTCGGCGACGTGGCCCGGTTTTACGCGGATGAGGATCATCGCGTAGACATTCACGCCAAGCGCCAAGGGGCTGCCAACCGCCGTGACCCGGATCAATCCCTCCTCCTGGAGACGCGTGACGCGAAACCGGACCGTTCCCTCCGAAATGTCAAGTTCGCGGGCAATATCACGAAAGGAGCGCCGTCCATCCCGGGCCAGCGCGGCGACAATGCGACGGTCCAATTCGTCGAGAAGGCTTGACATGCTTGGCTCCTGTCTCGGTGCCCGAAATATCGGCGGTCCGCTCTTATAATATGCGCAA
>NZ_JALJRK010000089.1 GCF_024519725.1 Microvirga sp. Mcv34
CTATCCTGGAAAAGGTCGCCCGTGCGAAACAAGCGTTAGAGTCACAACACTAGGTGTGCTCCTCTGCATGCTTATCGCGCTGGTCGCCATAGGTCTCCAGGTATTGGAAGAGCACTGGACCGGGCGGCCTTATCTTGAGGCTCTGGTTATCGCAATCCTGCTCGGCACGGTCCTCAGAACGATATGGACACCCGGCCTCCACTGGCTGCCCGGCATTGAATTCTCCGCCAAGACCCTGCTTGAACTCGCGGTGATGCTGTTGGGCGCCTCGATCAGCGTCGAAGCCGTAGTGCAAACCGGTTCCGGGCTCATCCTCGGGATTGCTCTCGCGGTTTTCCTGGCTATCGGGGCGAGCTTTGGATTGTGCCGCCTCCTCGGGCTGCCCAACCGCATGGCCGTCCTGATCGCCTGCGGCAACTCCATCTGCGGCAACTCCGCTATCGCGGCTGTCGCGCCTGTCATCGATGCCAATAGCGAAGACGTAGCTTCTTCCATCGCCTTTACGGCCATCCTTGGCGTGATCGTCGTTCTCACTCTGCCGCTGCTGGTGCCCCTGGTGGGTCTGTCGGCGTCACAGTATGGTGTGCTTGCAGGCCTTACGGTCTATGCCGTGCCGCAAGTGCTCGCGGCCACCCTGCCGATCGGCGTTATCAGCACGCAACTCGGTACTCTGGTGAAACTCGTGCGGGTGCTCATGCTCGGGCCCGTGGTCATTCTGCTCTCGATTTTCGTCGGCACTCGTTCCGGATTCGCCACCCTGTCGCTTAAGCGACTTGTCCCATGGTTCATCATCGGCTTCGTCGTGATTGCAGCCCTGCGCTCAGCGGGAGCAATCCCAGATGTGGTTCTGCGCGGGGTACTGCCTATGGCGACAGCGCTCACCGTCATTTCCATGGCAGCTCTTGGGCTTGGGGTGGATCTGCGCGTGCTCGGACGAGTCGGCGGACGGGTGACGCTGGCGGTGATCTTATCGCTTCTCGTCCTACTCGGAATCAGCCTTGGCTTGATACGCCTGCTTGCGATCGGGTGAGTTCCGAAATGGGAAGGAGTAAGGTGCGTCGGGAGACCGACAAGGAGTAGATGGAGCAAGTCAGTCGCATTGAAGGAGTAGCGATCCACATTGGCTCCACGTCATGCGCGGGCGGTCGCGAGGTCGCCCTTGAAGCGTTGACAAGGGAGCGTGTAGGCCAGCCGTTGAACCACGAAACTGACGCTTTTCGGGTGCCATCATTCGTCTTGTGTGCGGAAGGTAATATGAGCTGGCGCGAGGGCCGGCTTAGCCCGACGTGGTCTGAGACCCTGGCATCTACGGACGCTCCTTAAATGGGATTCGAAAGGCCTCGGGATTGGCCAGAGTGGCATGCCACGGCTGGTCCACATCGGGAAGGCGAGGAGCCGAAGCCGCTGATGAACGATCCCGAGGAATTGAATCCTGCCTGAGACACAATGAACCTCGCGAACAAGATCGGGCCACCGATTGCGGAGCAAGGGGAGCCAAGGGAAAGGCGAACCAGCACAGCACATGCGGGGCTCAGAACTGGGAAAGTGTATCAAGTGCTCCACGATGGTTCGGCAGACCCATCCAGAAGCCTGCCACAGCAATGCGAGAGGCCATGGCGCCACCGAGAGAAGCGCAGCCTCCGCTGTCGCCCTCGCGCGTGACGTGAGCGAAGCTGGTCTGCTGCCACAGCAGAATAGCGTTTTCTTTTTGTCGCGAAGAGGCGCCCGCGCCTTGCTCGTCAGTTATCAGGCCAAACGTCCATAGTGTTGCGTGACGTCAAGAATTTCCTTGAGCTGAGTCTGGAATGTCAGGCTCAGCAGCAACACTGTGTCGCTGCGGCGGCGGAGCAACTTTTGATCACATAAACGCTTGAATATATATTAATATATTGCATCTTTGACTGGCATGAGTCGGCCTTTAAGCATCAACAGCAGGATTGAGGTGATGAATTTCCTTCGAGGCGCTTTGGCCGTCATGTTTGCTCTCGGATCGACAGGCGGACATAGCCAGCCTGCGCAGTTCGATCCTCAGCAGCGTCAGGCCATCGGGGGCATCATCAGAGAGTACCTGTTGGAGAACCCGGAGGTCCTGCAAGAGGCCATAGGCGAACTTGAGCGCCGTCAGCAAGAGGCGCAGAGGGCTGCACAAGCGGCTGTGCTGCGAAACGAACGGGAAAAGCTCATCAACTCACCCGAGGACTACGTGACCGGCAATCCGTCAGGCGATGTGACCCTGGTCGAGTTCTTCGATTACAATTGTCCCTATTGCCGGAAGGCGGAGGCTGATAGCGACGTCCTGATCAAGAAGGATCCAAACCTGCGCGTGGTGCTGAAGGACTTTCCTGTCCTCGGACCTGACTCGGTCGAAGCAAGCCGGCTGGCGGTTGCGGCAAAACGCCAGCTCTCGCCGGACAGGCTCTTGGCGTTTCACGGCAAGCTGATGGAGATACGTGGACGCGCCAATGGGGAGCGTGCACTAGCCGTGGCGAAGGAATTTGGGCTCGACTTAGCGAGACTGCAAAAAGACATCCAGGGCGGGACAGTTACCGCCGTGCTCCAGGCCAATGCCGCTCTCGGTGACGAACTCGGCATCACGGGGACGCCTGTCTTCATCCTCAACCAGGATATCATCGCCGGTGCCGTGGGGATTGAGCCCTCCGCGAAGCGATTGCAAACATCCGGCAGTGCGGCAAGGGGACATGCGGGTGACCTGGATAACGGCCTTCAAGAATGGAACAAGGGAGATATCATTGTGAAAACGCGACGTCAGGTAATAGGGTTTATGACGGCCGGTGTGTTGGCTGCGCTGCCGTACGGCCCAGCCTTCGCCCAGAACGTGGCCGTCCAGGACCTTGCGGTTCAGGGTCCCCTGGGCGATGTGGCGCTGGGCCCGGAAAACGCCAAGGTAACGATCATCGAATATGCCTCGCTCACCTGCTCCCACTGCGCCAATTTCCACAAGACCACCTGGCCGGAGCTGAAGAAGCGCTACATCGACACCGGCAAGGTCCGCTTCGTCCTGCGGGAATTCCCCCTCGACCCGCTCGCCACGGCCGGCTTCCTGCTCGCCCGCTGCGACAGCAAGAATAAGTACTACCCGATCACGGACCTGCTGTTCGAGCAGCAGCGGAACTGGGCTTTCACCGACAAGCCCCTCGACGCCCTGCGCGGGCTGATGCGCCAGGCCGGTTTTTCACAGGAAAAGTTCGACGCCTGCCTCAAGGACCAGAAGCTCTACGAGGGGGTGAGCGCCGTTAAGCAGCGTGCGGCCGACACGTTCAAGGTCAACTCGACGCCGACCTTCTTCATCAACGGGCAGCGTCATCCCGGCAATCTGTCGATCCAACAGATTGAAGAGATCATCACACCGATGCTCGGCTCGTAGGCTGGTCCCATTCGGCTGCTCAGGGAAGTTGATTATGGCTGTCTGCAGATCAGCTCTGTTCGCCAAGCCGGACGAACGGCACCAGGCGAGGCCGCCTGCCTTGCGACGCAAGGCAGAGCATATGGCCACGCGTTGGCGCGGTTTGTCTGATCCATCGCGGCTGGTGATCCTCGAAGCTCTACGGAGTGGCGGCTCAACTGTGTCCGAAGTGATCCGGGTAACCGGCCTGACGCAGTCGAAGGTCTCCAATTATCTTGGTTGCCTTTATCGTCGCGGCTTCGTGCGCGGCGAGCAGGAAGGCCGGCTAGTACGCTACAACCTCAGCGATCATCGCGTCGCTCTGCTGTTGCGCCTGTCAGAGGAATTGCCAGCCGACGCTGCACGCGATGTTTCGGCCTGAACACGAAACAGATGAAACGCGCCGCATCCCTTGCCCCGGGTCGGCATCCGAGCCGGTGCTGCATCGGCTGTCAGAGAGCACCTTTGAGTTTGTTGCGTACCTCGTTCGAAGACATCATTCGCCCCCTGTACGGGCGGAACAACATTGGAGGATTACCGTGGCAGTCCAACTCGGCGACTTAGCCCCTGATTTTGTGGCCCAGACCACTGAAGGTCCAATCCGGTTCTATGACTGGGCGGGGGAGAGCTGGATCGTGCTCTTTTCGCACCCGAAGAACTTCACGCCAGTCTGCACCACTGAACTCGGCGCCGTCGCAAAGCTCAAGCCCGAGTTCGAGCGGCGCAACGTCAAGGTGATTGGTCTATCGGTTGATCCGATCGACGATCATCACCGTTGGGCGGAAGACATTCGGGAGACGCAAGGAGCAGCGCTGAACTTTCCGCTGATAGCTGATCAGGACCGCACCGTTTCGAGCCTCTACGGCATGGTGCATCCGAACGCCAGCGACACGCTCACTGTGCGGTCGGTCTTTGTGATCGACCCTAACAAGAGGGTGCGTCTCACGCTTACCTACCCGGCATCGACAGGCCGCAATTTCGCAGAAATCCTGCGCACGGTCGATTCGCTCCAGCTGACGGATAGCCACAGCGTTGCAACCCCTGCCGACTGGCAGCAGGGGGCAGACGTCATTATCGCGCCGTCAGTGTCGGACGAAGAGGCCAAGGCACGGTTTCCGAAAGGCTGGCATGCACTCAAGCCGTACCTGCGAGTTACCCCGCAGCCGGGCTCCTAAGCGCAGCAGGTTGGGTCCACGATCGTTGCAGACCAACAGAACCCAACCTCATACCTTCCTCAGAGCTACGCATAGCACGATGCAGTGCGTAGCCACCTGCACTCTGGCTGAGTAGGTCGGATTGCCGCTATGTCTGGACAGACATCGGGTGAGCCACGCAGTTTATCCGCCTATACAGGTCCTCGCTGAAGGCGCTGGTCAGAAATGCAAGCGGTCTTAAAAAGGCCGATGACATTTCACAGCGAACACTGCGAGTGCCAGTCGGTCGGCGCCCGTATACGTGGTCGGCTCTGAACCGGAGCAGCACATCCATCGTGCAGGCATCCTGCGAAGATAAGCCTTGGTTCGACGGACACGCATCTATGGAGTTGCACCTGCAAATAGGACAGACAGCCGATGGAAGGGGTTGCGAAGTGTAGCCGTACTGGTCAGGCCACCCTGAAGAGCGTGATCATTCACCGACCGTTAATGACAGCGTCGGCGAACCTGAACGGCCCCCGCACAAAGCTGTAGCTGTCTTGTAACCATCGCGACTGTCAGCCAGTCCATGATGTCGCTGAGACAATCGCCAGTACGATTTCGGGTTAACGGCCTGAGATCGCAAACACCCACAGAGGAACATCCATGTCCGTCACCAAGCCTCCGCTTCGGGGACACCCCATCGTGAAGGGGCACTTCGAGAAGCGCACCAACAGTGTCCAGTACGTCGTCGCCGACCCGGAGACGAAGCGGGCCGCCATCATTGATCCTGTCCTGGACTTCGATCCAAAGTCGGGCGCTACGGCAACTTACTCGGCTGACGATCTGTTGGAGTTTATCGCGCATGAGGGCTACACCCTCGAATGGATCCTCGACACGCACCCCCACGCCGACCACTTCTCGGCGGCAGGTTACCTGAAGGACAGGACGGGCGTGCCCACCGCCATTGGGGAGAAGGTCGTCGATGTTCAGAAGCTCTGGAAGGGGCTCTACAACTTGCCTGACACGTTCCGGACCGATGGCTCGCAGTGGGACAGGCTCTTCGCCGATGGCGAGCGTTTCAAGATCGGCAACATGGACGTGGAAGCGATGTTCACTCCAGGGCACACGCTTGCCTCTATAGCCTATGTAGTCGGCGATTCCGCCTTCATCCATGACACGCTATTCATGCCCGACGGTGGCACGGCAAGGGCCGACTTCCCCGGCGGTTCGGCCCGCGCGCTGTGGCAGAGCATTCAGCGCATTATGGCGTTGCCAGACGAGACGCGCCTGTTCACCGGGCACGACTATATGCCGGGCGGCCGTGAGCCCCGCTGGGAGAGCACGGTGGCGCAACAGAAGCGGGAGAACACCCATCTCCTGAAGGCCAAGACGGAGGAGGCATTCGTGGCCTTACGCGAAGCGCGTGACCGCGCGCTGCCGATGCCCAAGCTGATCCTGCACTCGCTGCAGGTGAATATTCGGGGCGGGCGCCTGCCTGAGCCGGAGGATGATGGAAAGCGTTACCTCAAGATTCCGCTCGATGCCCTTGAAGGCGCAGCCTGGGGCGAGTGAGTAATGGACGGCATCATCACGATAAAAGGCGCAAGGAATCTCTGCCGGAGCCCGTACAAATGGCGAGACGCTTGCAGGCAAAGAGGCGGCGAAGTTGATCGCTAGCCCCAGCAGCAGTTTTGCCGACACATGAGAACGGGAGGAGGTGCAGAAGTCCCGAAGATTCGGGGCCGATCTCCCTAGGGGTTTCTGGACTTTCGCGCGGGTTCAACAAGCCCGTCGCGCAACCCTGAACTGAGCAGCGGCCCTCAGCCGCTGCTCAGTTCAGGGTCTGGCCTTTGTTCCGCGTTCGGAACAGTAACCCAAAAGGATATAAGGGTTCACCCTTCATGGACATGCAATGATGGCGCGGTTAGCGAATTGAGTGCCGAAATTAGAACCGGCAGTCAGGGACTGGAAAAGCGTTTCCGACATACTCTGCAAGCTCTGCTGTTGGGCCGAGTCGTGCACCGTGGGGCGCGTGATATTGACCGCGCAGCCTCGGGGGGCGCTTGCAAGCGTCACTGCATCTTTCCCTTCAGCAAGGGAAAATGATATGAAGAATGAAGGGTCATGGACCTCGAGCGAAGCGGCCTTCGCCGCCGCCGTTACCTTCAAAGGCAAGAAATAGGATAGGCTCACCGCCTCATTGACATAGACCATGGCGTGGTCGTGAGGGAATCCGAACTCCTGCATTTTCCATTCACCTTCAGCTCTGTGAAGTAATCAAAGTCGACAAGCGATTCTGTGTTCTCCTTCGCCAGATCCTTCAACTCCTCGGACGTCAGCCTGCCGTCACTGTCTTTGTCGAGCCCTTGCGTCACATAAGCCGAGTAGCTCTTGTCAAAGGTCCACGTGTGGCGCACGCCTGCAACGTTACCGGATTGGTCATAGACCACCTCCGCCTTCGCAGTGACCCATACGTGAGGGTGCGCGAGCACGGGTGAGACAAGTCCCGCCAAAACTGCGGCTAGAAGGCAGGTGAGACCGGGGCGATGTGTCATGCTCTACCGAAGATACTGTGAAGTAAAGGTTCCCTTAAGAAGGGATCTCGTGGTTAAAAGAGGCGAAACGGAGGCGCAAAGTGGTGTGTTTGACAAGTGCAGCCGGGTTAATTGGAGCCTTGATGAACTTGCTAGCGGAGATGGCTTATAGCACCAGACTGCTTGCGAGACTTGACCACTGGGGAGCGACGCGGTGCTGAAATTGGCTCACTCGCACACCGCTCCGGCCTAGATAGTAAAATGGGCGCAGATGATCTGGCGCGCCAGTCGCGGCGCGAGCGTATCGGCCATTGCAGCCGCCGGGCCTTGAGTGCGAGACTGTGCGCAAGTGTATCCACCGCGTCAAGCTGAAGGAGTGGATGCGCTCAAGGAGGCACCTTTCGGATTGCTCGTACGAGCAATCCGCCGCCGCGTTGATCAAACCTCAGATGCCGGGGCTGCCATCCACGGCTTGAACGCTCGACCGGCTGGCCGCCTACCTACATGAGACGAAAGGCATTGTGATCCAGCGCAGACGCATTGACGAGATCCTGCTCCGGGAGGGCTTGGGCTGGCGCAAGCACGAGAATTGGTTCGGCGCGCGGTCGATCCGGCGTTCGCCGAAAATCGGGGCGGATTGAGATGCGTTACATCGCACCGCCTGCGGACAGTTGTGTCACTGCCTGGGCGAGATGGGATTGGTGAGTGCCTAGATCTACGCGGGGTGCGCTGGTGCAGACCCGGACCTGACCGGTCCTGCGAGGCAGGAGATTGGCTACAGCCGCTGCGCCAAGGGCTATGTCCATGGTGCGTGTTGCCCCAACCTGCAAGCCCTTCACGCAATCATAGATTGAGCGTGGCACGGTTCACTGGGCCGATTTTCTTGAGCTGGGTGAGCACCGGATCCTAGATAAGGTGACTCGTGTCTAGGCTGTCCTGGACAACCTCAACTCCCACCGGATCACGGACGTGCTGCTGTTCCAGTTGGCGCATCCGCGCTGCAGATGGTGTTCCCGCCCAGATCCGAGGCCAATCTCAACCTGATCGAGCCGTTTTGGAAGATCCCACGATCGCAGACGTTGGCTGTACGGCATCGAGACCCAGGGTGAAATCACGGATGCCATCATCGGTTCAGGTCTTACTGGAACGCGGATCGCCCTTCTTCGGGTAGGTCAAGCGGCGCCGGCATCCTGCCGTACATGCCTACTCAGTCGCCGACAAGGCTGGCACGACGCAGATCGTTCGCGTCGCGCCCTTGCTGAAGGACGAGCGATACGATGGCGGGCACTACAAGCCTGGCCCCTTCACTGCACCAAGGACCAAGCCCGCTCTACTGCCTTCCTCCCTTTGAAGCAGGACGACATACGAGTCGGCGTCCTTGGCCTGCACAGCCTGTAGCGGCATCTCGAAACGAACGGGAGAACCGGACCACGCTCCGAGGGGGTAGAGACCCCGCACCACATTGGTGTACGTTTCCGTGCGTCCGGCATTCTCCCCGCGATAGACCGTAACCTGGCTACGTTTGCGGACGGGCAGCAACCACGCTCCGCCCTCACCGGCACCAGGGCCTATGTCGACGATGATCAGGCCGTTCTCCTCCCGCACAGCGATTGGGACGGGGAGAGAGTCTCGACCGGCCGCTGCGTGCTCTATTGACTTCATGACTTCATCACGGGATGACCCAACGCAGGACACGAGGCCGTTGACGACCATCTGCGGCGTATAGACCCGGCGATTATTCCTCGCCGAGGCATAGCCCTTCTGGCGTGCCGTAAACAGCGGGACAGCGAGCGTGTCCTTCCAGCCGAGATAATCCCAATAATTCACGGGAAGGCTCAGCACGATGAGGCTCGGATCCTGAATTAATTCGGCCGCGAGTTGGTTCGCGGGCCGGCAGGCCGGGCAGCCCTGGCTCACGAAGAGCTCGAGGACAGCACGCGGTTGCGGCAACGCCATGGCGCTGCCAGCCCACAGGGTTGCTATGACGGGAATAAGTCCCAGCCAGGATTTCATGCGGCCTCTCATGCTGGTACTCAATACAGCTACCCTTCCTCCGTAAAGTCACGTTCTCTCGATTTCCACGGCAAGCCTACCCGCGCCAACCGTAATGCGTGTCAGGTGTCTGGTCAGGTCGACACTCTGCGAGCTGATGATGGCCGAGGGTCCGTACCATTGAAGAAGAGAGGTCGCCCACAGGACAAGGGCCCGCAGCATCTCCCGTGAGGGGACCAAGCTTGCGCCTGGAAGTCCCTTGCTTGTGGTAAGGGCCCGTTTACCTTCTGCCCCTGCGGTCGTAGGCTGCGCCTCTAGGTTGAAGACGCCGGACAGCGCCAGCTTGACGAGGCTGCGATTCAAGGGCGGCCGAGATAACTTTCAGCGAAGAACATCGAGGATCTTGGAATCGTGACAAAACCATCTCTTGTTCCGCTCCGACACGGACTGCTGCGCAATGCGGCGGCCATCCTCGGCTGCGTCTTCTCGCTTTCGGCTGCTCCCAGCGGCGCAGAGGTGGGCAACGAGCGAGAAAGTCTCGCCGGCTTTTTCCTCCAGAATTGCCTGCGGCACATCGAAGATTTTTCGCAACTCTCGTCGGCTGTTGCGCAGAACGGTGGGCGGCGCGTCGAGAATCCTCCGCCTGAGGCAGGAGACGGCGAGAGTTCAACATCCGAGATTGAAACTTGGCTCGTTCCCATCCGAGACTTCCCTACGATCCTGCATTTCAAACGGGGAAGCCGGGATGGGCGGCGATTCGCCTTATGCTTCGTGCGGCAGCAGAATTTAGATGTCTTCGAAGAGTCCGTCGAAACAGTGACGCGGTCGCTCACGTTGCGCCGGGTGCGCTCCACCTCCGAAGCGTTCACAAAGCGTGCGTCGTTTCTTCTGGACCGCAACGGTCCAATCCTGGTCGACGTCTCGGCAGCTCAGGGACCACTGGTCCGCTTTACCATGATTTCCGCGACGAAGCTGCTCGGGGCCGGACCTTGATGGCCTGACCGCTGCGGGCCGGAGCCACCATCCTTCAATGCTGGCATGCCGCCCCGGCCCCACGATGATGAAGAGCGCTGGCGCAGCGACAGCGCGCTTCGGTGGAGCCTGCGTCTAACTTGCGCAAAGCAGCTGGAGCCTGCCTTCTTGGCAGCCTGTGCCAATCTGGCTACAGCCTGTCCATGCCATTGGAACCGTATTGAAGTGGAGTGGACCTATGCCGAGTACGACTTGTAAAGCGGAAGTCGAAGAGGGATCCGTTTTCGCACCGCTGTTCAACGCGGATGGGCTGCTTCCGGCAATCGCCACCGACATTGAGACCGGTGCCGTTCTCATGCTTGCCTGGATGAATGCAGAGGCATTGCAGCGGACACTGGCGACCGGAGAGGCTTGGTACTGGAGCCGATCGCGTGAGGAGCTTTGGCACAAGGGCGCAACAAGCGGCCAAATTCAGTATGTCCAGGAGATGCGGGTTGACTGTGATCAAGACGCTCTCTGGTTGAAGGTCCGCCTCGGTACCGATCGCGGATGCTGCCATACAGGTCGAGCCAGCTGCTTTTACCGGGTGGTTGTGAATGGCCAGGACGGGGCTGTCCTGAAGAAGGAGGCAGATCGAGATTGAGCGCTGTTTGCTGAGCTGTGCACCCGCCACCTGCTCTCACTGGGCTTGGCAACTCATACTGGTGCCTTCAACAGCTCATTTGCGGCACGTTTTCAGCCGGGCACCATCGAGCAAATGGACCTCAGACATATGGTTCCACAATACAGAAATGGCGATAACCTACCTGAGCAACGCCGTTAACGGGGTCGTTCGAACTGCAGGAGCGAGGCCACTTGAGAAAGCGTTTCATCCAAGTTTTGGCGACACTAATTGGGATTGGCGCTGGCCTTCTAATCTTGGTGTGGTCGTTCGCGGTTTGGAGGCAGATGTCGGTCACCACCGGCTCGGGCGAGCGGTTCGAGTTCGGCCTTGTGATATTCCTTTCGGCCGCCGGTGGAGCAGTCCTCTGCGGAGTCTTGGCGTTCTACTTGCTGAAGGCGATCTGGACCAGCCGCAGGCGCTAAAACATCACCAGGGGACGGTTCCAACAGGGCCATCCGTCCAGTGGAACCCACCCTATCGCCTGGCTGTTGACACACGGCGCCGGCGGACGGCCGTCCGCTGTTTGACGTTGGTCGAGGGGCTCAGTCGAGCGCGCTCGACCATCAAACCAGGAGGGCAAGGTGGTCAAGCGCACGCTTCTCATTGCCTTGGTCGGCTTGGCCCTAGCCGCAGGCGTGTATTTCTTCCTCCTGCGCTTGTCCGAGGAGCCGACCTCCTCTCAAAACGCATCGGCCCACGTATCACCACCGCCCGAGGTCGGCATCATGCGGATCGAGCCGGCCGAGGTGCCATATCCAGTGGAGTATGCCGGCCGTGTTGCCGGCGTCCGTGATGTCGAGGTGCGCCCGCGCGTCGGCGGTCTTCTGCTCAAGCGTGAGTACGAGGAGGGCGCGCGAGTGATGCCGAGCCAGGTGCTCTTCCACATAGACCCGGCGCCGTACGAAGTGGTCTTGCGGCGGGCGGAGGCCCAGCTCGAACAGGCGCGGGCCACACTCCTGCAGGCCCAAGCGAATTTTGAGCGAGTCGAAGAGCTCGTCCACAGGGAGGTTGCTGCCGCACGGCAGCTTGAGGAGGCCCGCTCTCAGCGGGATCAGGCTAGTGCCGGGATCCAACTCGCCGAAGCTGAGGTCCAAAGCGCCAAGCTTAGCCTGAGCTATACCACGGTAGTAGCGCCGAGCTCCGGGATCACAGCGCTCCAATCGCCACCGGTCGGCACACTCGTCCAGGCGCAGCAGACGCTCCTGACCACCATCACCCAACTCGACCCGGCCTATGTGAACTTCTCCTTCACGGATGAGGAGGGGCGCGCTTTCCGCGAGTTGAACGAACAGCGGGTGAAACCGCTGTCCACCCAGGATCTGGAGGTCGAGCTGCTGTTCGCGCCAGGTACGGTGTATCCCCACCGGGGCAGGGTCGACACGGCCGCCCAGAGAGTCAATCCGCAGACCGGGACGATTCAGGCGCGGGCGATCTTCCCGAATCCGGACGCTGTCCTGTTGCCGGGCCAGTTCGTCCGGGTGCGCGTCCTCGGCATCACATTGCCGGATACCATCGTCGTCCCGCGCCGGGCGGTGAGCCAGGGCGCGCAGGGCCCTTCAGTCTATGTTCTTGGCGCGAACGACGTCGCCCAGCTCCGACCAATCCGTCTAGGCCCTGAACTTGCGGCAGGCTGGGTCGTGCAGGATGGCCTGACCGGCAGAGAAAGGATCGTTGTCGATGGGGTGAGCCGGGTGCGCCCCGGCCAGCCCGTTAGGCCAATGCCGCTGCAGGGCAGGCCACAGGCGACGCAGCACACGGGCACCCAAGCCGGACAGCCGGCTGGAGCTGGCCCATGATGCTGAAGCTCCCATCGACTCTCGCTCTTCGCCCCGAGTCTCGCCGACCTCCTGCTCACCAGGTGCCTCGGCATACGGTTACCGCCCGTTGTGCAGTGTTTGGCAGTCCTACCCGTCGAGGCCGTGATCTTGGCTACCAAGGTCGGAGGCGAGATCGGCTGTGACAATGGCGAGAAGGTGCGGGTCGCCTTTGCCCTCGACTGCTGCGACCGGGAGGTGCTCGGCCATGTGGCCACAACGGAGGGGATCAAGGGCGAGGATGTGCAGGACCTGATGATCACCGCAGTCGAGTATCGCTTTGGGCCGGTGAACCGTCTGCCGCAGACCATCGAATGGCTCTCCGACAACGGCTCGGGCTACATCGCCCATGAGACGAAAAGCCTGGCGCGGGCAATGGGGCTGGAGCCGAGGACCACACCCGTGCAGAGCCCACAGAGCAACGGCATGGCGGAAGCCTTTGTGCGCACGATCAAGCGCGATTACGTCCGCGTCAGCCCAATCCCGGATGCCCGGACGGTGATGGAGAGCCTTCCTCTATGGTTCGAACACTACAACAGCCTTCACCCGCACAAGGCACTCGGGCATCGTTCACCGCGTGAGTTCATCGCCTCACGTCAACCGGGATGATCTGTCCGATCTTTCAGGGGCAACAACACAATGCCGTTGTCGAAACCTTCTTCAAGAGCTTGGAAGCCGAACTGATCTGCCGCACCGACTTCCAGACGCGAGCCAAAGCTCGGGAGCAATCGGCCGTTACATCAATGGTTTTAATACCCCGGTCCGGAGTCATTCGACGCTCGACTACCTCAGTCGGGCTCGGTTCGAAAGGATAACCAGTTAGCTGCCAAAACGCTCTCCACAAAAGCGGAGCAAATCCAACCTACTGCTCCCCCTACTGTTGTAGCCATGTTTGCTGTCGCCACGCCACTCGGCCCGTGAGCGACGGCTTGGCGCGGCGGTGTTTCAGTGATCCCAGTCGACTGGTTCAGTGGAGATAGGCGGCGGAGAAAGCTGTTGCCTGACGGATGACGCGGGCGAGCCGCGAGAGTGTCTCGCAATAATCATTACCCACTATCCTCGTCCACCGCGGCCATTCCAGATCACTTCTTTTCGAGCGCAGGAGGAAGCTGGATCTCGATGTCGGTGGCCGTATTGTCTGGCCTTGGCGCATTCTTGAGGACGATCTGGGGAGCAAGGGTCAGCAGCACCAGCAGGATCAGCTGAGTGATCAGGAGAGGCACTGCGCCAAGGTAGATTTGCAGGGTGCGAGCGGACAGGGGCGCCACGCTCCGAAGGTTATAGAGCGCGATCCCGAAAGCGGATGCATGAACGAAGTCTGCAGGTTGACCGCGAGGAGGACGGTCAGCCAGACCATGTCGATATCGAGCTGACGGGCGATCGGGGCAACGAGGGGCAGCACGATGAACGCGATCTCGAAGAACTCAAGAAAGAACGCGAGAAAGAATATGGTGACGTTCAGGAATATGACGAAGCCGGCCTGTCCGGCTGGCACGTTTCCAAACAGCGATTCGATCCAGATCTGTCCGTCCAGCCCGCAAAAGACCAATGTGAAGAACGAGGCGCCCAGAAGCAGGAAGATGATACATGAGACCAAGGCACCCGTGACGTCCATGGCCCACCTCAGGTTGCGACCTTCGAGCTTGCGCCTGACGAGGCCGAGCAGGAGCGTTCCGGTCACGCCGATCGCACCGCCTTCGGTCGGGGTCGCGATGCCGAAATAGATCCGATCAAGTTCCGCCGTTCTCGAGCACGGAAGGGGCCGTGATGATGCCTCCTGACACACGGATCCAAAGCGTGCAGGACCTTAAGGGCCGGCGGATCGGGATCGCGGGCGGCACGCTCGACAAGTGCTGGCACCTCTTGCTCGCGTACGGCGCGGACCAGTTCGGAGTCGACTTGGAGCATGATAGTACCCACGCCTACGGTTCGTCGCCGGTCCTCGCCCAGGAACTGGAGGAGGGCGAAGTCGACGCGGCACTGCTCGACTGGACCTTCTGCGCCCGCCTCGAGACCAGAGGATTCCGGCGGCTCATCGGGGTAGGGGACCTCGCCAAGTCTTTCGGCGTGGTGGGCGACCTCGCCCTTAGCGGTTACCTGTTCAGACAGCCGAACGAGCGGACAGACATCCTTTCGGCGTTTGCCACGGCCTCATCCGATGCGAAACGCCTGCTCGCCCGATCGGATGCGGCCTGGGTGTCCGTCCGACCCCTTATGCAGGCCGCGGATGATGCCACGTTTCAGACTCTGAAGCGCGCTTTCTTGGCTGGAATCCCGAACCGTCGTCTCGAGGACGAGCGAGCTGACGCCGAGCGGCTCAATGCGCGGCTAACCCGGATCGGCGGCAAAGATCGCGCCGGATCGCAGGCGATGCTCCCGCCCGGGCTCTACTGGGGCGACAGCAGCGCCCGTTGACGGACAACTCGAACGTCACTCGGACCGGTCCTGTGGTGTTGCTGATTGGAGCCCGGAGCAGCTTCGACACTAGATTGAACGCTGCGCCGACGATCAGAACGGGGCGGCTGCGACACTGGAAGCCTGATTCATATGGCTTCCGTCGCGACCTGGTTGTCTGCGCAAACCGCCGAGGCCGGAAATCCGTATCAAGCGTAATCCAGCGGGATTTGGGTCGTGGCCTTGATCTCCTCCATGGCAAACATTGATGTCACATCTGAAAGTTCCACGCGAGAAATCAACTTTTTATAGAGCGCGTCATAGCTCGCAATGTCCGGCACATAGGCTTTGATGAGATAATCGACCTCCCCGCTCATGCGATAAAAATCGACCACCTCGGGAATGTCCTTCAAGGCATTTCGAAACATCTCGGCCCATTTCGCGCTGTGCTCGCGGGTCTTCACGGCGATGAAGACGGTCACGCCGACATTCAGTTTTTGGCGGTCCAGGAGGGCGACGCGATGCTGGATGATACCGTCTTGCTCCAACTTCTGGATCCGGCGCCAGCAGGCCGTCGGGGAGATACCCGCTGTTTCAGCCACTTCGGCAACCGGCAAGGCGCAATTGCTTTGCAGGCTCGAGAGAATCTTCTTGTCGATCGCGTCGATCCGAATTGTTTTTGCGTTCATTGGGTTCACACTTGCGCAACATGGAGAGCAGGAAGCGTAGGGCGTGTCGAAGGCGGCGGTCGGCCGCCCGGGCTTACACAGTCAAGCTCATTGATGGAAAAAACTTCCGACATTGGGCCACCTTTTGCAAGAAATTTGCCGTTTTCGGGGAAATCTCAGGATCAATCACAAACCATTTCCGGGCAGCTGGTGTAAAATCTGCTCCATTCTCAACAGACTTCGGATCGAGCGAAAGATGACAGCTACAGTGGAACCCACCAAGGTGACGGAACCTTTTGCGCGGTTGAGTGACGCCAGCCGAGCGTTGGCGAGAGAGTACCTGGACAACGCCCGCTCCGTATTGCGGCAGAGCGTTTTCAATCCCGATTTCCTGGCCGGGATTCCATTGGAGCGAAAGCCCGGAGCCTATACAAGAAATCTCGTCTACGGGGACGAGCAAATGAGCATCTGGGCCATCGTTTGGAGCCCAGGGAGCACAACATCGATCCACGATCATCATTGCTCTTGCTGTTTCGGGATCGTCTCAGGCTCTCTCACCGAGCGACGTTTCTCCGCCGTTAGCCGAACCCACGCTGTGGCGACGCAGAAGGTTCTCCGTGGTCCGGGGTTCATTGCGTGCTTCCTGCCTTCCGGACCAAACATCCATCAGATGAGCAATGACTCGTCCGACGAGGCGATTTCCTTGCACATCTACGGCTTCGATCATCGGTTGCACGGATCTTCCGTGGATCGTGAGTATCAGCTCGCCTTAAGTTGAAGGAGCGATCGTGGAATCCATCGTCCCATAGACCGGTGGAGGTCGGGTGGATCCGGTGCCGAGAAGTCCCGCCCTGTCGGGAAAATCCATAGCGGCAATATGGAGGGTTCGGAAGCCTTCGTGCTCTGTTCCCGCTTGCCGGAATGCCGCTCCAACACCGGCTCCTTGGCTACCCGCAGAACGCGGAGTCGGGCCACCTGCGCCCACAAGACGGTAGGCTTTGGCGGCGAGACCAACTCCCGAGCCATGGCGGAAGAACGGCGACCACCAGAACACGCCGGATTTTCTCGTCTTGAAATGGCCACGGACGAACTTGGATCGGATCACACGCTGATCCTTCTCGACACCTCGATCGCGAGCGACACGCCGCTTGAGCCGGGAGCGATCCGGCCAATCGTAGGCGATAGCAGTTCCGGTTGACCGCGCTCATGACACGCGCGGTTCCGCCGGTCGAGGTCGGAGGCTAGCCGATCGTATTCACCTGAGCTTGTTGCAGTGACCTGATTTGCGATTTGGACGAGC
>NZ_JALJRK010000008.1:0-31312 GCF_024519725.1 Microvirga sp. Mcv34
TTCAACACACGGCCAGCCTGAACCCCGCCCGACGTGCTTTGAAATGCGCGCTTACCCTCGCTCTCCTGGGTGTGCACGCAGAGGCGGCTGACAGCCTCCCGCGCCAGCGGCCGGAGTGCGTTCACCAGCCGCTCCATGCAACACGGTTCTGCTGAGAGACAACTACTCGCCCGGACCTCCCACCAGCGCGCGCAATTCGTCATCTGTTAGGCGCATCTCGAATGTGACTTCGATTAGGCGAACGCCGTTGGCTTTACATAGCTGGCGCTTACGCTCGTCACGGGCTCTCGTTCCCTCAAGAGCGGCGAGCCCGCCAAAATGGGCGACCTCCTTGAAGTGCTGCTCTCCATGGTATTCGATCGCAACGTTCAGATTAGGAATCCAGATATCCAGGTGCTGCCGCCCAAGCCACTTCGGCTGCCCATGATGAGTAACGTCGAGGCCAGGGAACATAGACTTGACGCGGTAGAAGAGGTCGGTTTCGTTCACCCATCCTTCGCCGATCGCTGCTATTCCGCGCTTGGCTCGCGCACGGTTTTCCGCAGCGCGCACGCGCTCGACGACCTCGGTTCGAAAGTCACTTAGCGTTACCCTGAAGGCTTTTCTGCCCGCCGCTTTGTAGCAATCAGCGTGCTCTTTCCTGAACTTCGAGGTTTGAATGGTGAAGTTGCCTGTTTCATCCCAAGGCAAACCGTAGATGTTCACGTGGAACCACCTATCTGAGCCAGCAGCTTCGGGATTGAACATTTGCAGTTCAGAAACATGGAACGGCGTCCGATAGGTCTTTTTCATCAGGGTGGCGAGATAGACTGCGACCATCCGCTGCGCGCCAAACTCGTGCAGGGTGTCCCACGTGAATGACTCTGAAATTTCTTCGTCAATCGCCGAAGGGTTGCGCTGATAGAACTCTCCGCCCCGATAGCCGAAAATCTCCGCCGTCTTACGAATCTCCCAAGGCTCAGGGCTCATCCTGGTGATATAAGCCAGCGTAAGATGAGGACGGATCGAGTGCGAGCTAAAGCGGTCGGTATCCCGCAGGTGCGTCCGAAGACGATGCAGCAGCTCATCCGGCTGACTGGCCCAAGCAGGAGCATTGCGATCTGGCTTTATGGTGCTTCTCAGCTGAGTAAAAAGATCCTCTGGCCTTGGGACTAGATCGTCGGTCATCAAATGAACTCGCGGCGGCTCGGTTGCTTCATTGTGCGATCTGTAAATCCGTGGTCAGAAACGGTAAGCACACTCTACGGCAGTGTTGCAGTGGGACAAGTGAGCGATGATCGAAGGGCATCCTTGCTGCACCAAGCAAAGGGTCGGGTTCGAACGCTGGATACCTTGGATCCAATCAAGTGATCATCTCGAGGGCCGCGAACTAACGATCTCGACCGTCGTTCTCGCCTACATGCGGGTCGAAAGGAGCCGCCTCATCCTGTCGGTCCGGTCGGGACTGTTGATCCAATCCTTCACCTCGAAGTCTGCGATCCGCAGCGTCGGTGCGAAGCCGTGATGGGGCGCGAGGATGTCCGTTAAGGCGTCACGGAATGCGCGCTGACGGTGCCGTCCGCCATCGCCAGGAAACAGCGGCGGCTTGGGACGGCCGAATCCACCGCCCTCGAGCTTGGTCTTTGCGTCAGACCGCGCGATCCAGAGGTCGGCGTCGAACGCGAGCGGAATGTCATCTTTGTAGCGCCGCAGCGTCGTCGCGCGGTAGGCGTTGAAGTGTTGCTTCTCGTCGACCTCAAGGATGCGGGGTGGCGAACTCGGGACGACCAAGACTGCGTCGACCGTGCGGCGCTCGACCTTGCGCATCTCGTCGGGGAGCTCGAGCCCCGTGAGCTCCGAATAGATCGAGCAGACGAGCGGCCAACGGTCGCCGCACTCGGCCCGGCCGGGACGCACAAGCCAGTCCGGCGTCGACGCCGTGGAGACCCCGAGGATATCGGTGACCAGCCGGACGACGGCGTACTCGATCTCCTTAGGCATGTGAACCGGCCCGGCCATTCTCGGGTTGGTCAGACCTTCCGCCTTCGGCCACGATTTGGAGCATGTCGTCGGGAAGCGGTCGCTGCAGTTTGAGCGCTACTTCTGCCGGCGCGGTAAGCCAAGTTTCGTACTCCTCCGGGGTCGTCAGGATCACCGGCATGGCCTTGGGATGGATCGGCCCGACGACGCCGTTTGGCTCCGAGGTCAGGAAGGAGTAGAGCAGATGCTCGCCCTCGACCGGCTCCGCCTTTGTGCCGCGGACACCCGTCCACGGCCGCCAGATGCCGGCGAAAGCCGCCAGCGGCCGGTCCTTGCCCAGCGCGAACCAGACTGGTGTCTTGCGCGGCTTGGTGTCCTTGTACTCGCTGAAGCTGGTCAACGGAATCAGGACCCGGTACTGCGGCTTCAGCCAGGCGCGCCAGAAGGGCGACGACACGTTGCGCACGTTGGTGACCGGTTGGGTGCCCACTTTCGGCGGGGGCGGAAAGCCCCAGCGCATCCGGATGAGCTCGCGTTCGCCGTCGACCGTACGCACCACGGGAGCCATTTGATCCGGGAAGATCGCGGGCAGGGGAGGGACGTTGCCGGCATTGTCGCGGGCGACCTCAAAGGCGCGACGCATCGCCTCCTGAGTGGTGTAGCTGGAGTAAAGATTGCACACGGGCGGGTCCTCCGGCGGGGCATGACACCTTATGCAGCAGCGGCGGTTCTCAAAACGCTAAAGTGGCTTCCGGGTGCGCCCGTGCGAATTCCTCGAACGTGATCACACTTTCAAACTTTGGCAGGTGCGGTGAGTATTCCGCCAGCTTCGAAGCGCTGCACAGCAGGACCGTCGCAGCGTCACCATGCGGCACAACAGCTTTCGGTGCCGATTTCGCCCAACACTGTGCCCGGATCGCGCAATTGGCGGCCTTATCCTTCTTGGTCGGGAACTTGTCGGTGGGCTGCTTGACCTCGAAGTGCAAGGCAAAGCACATGCCTGTCGCCGCCTCGAAGATCGCGAGGAGGTCGGTTTCCTGCCCGCTGCATCCCTGGCAGCGGCACTTCTCGGTGAAGTGGGATCGCCACCAAGTCGCGGAGCTTCCGCTGCGTTGCGACCGCATTTCTTCGTGCAGGAGGCGCGCTTCCTCGGCGAAGGCTGAGAACTTGGTGCGTCCCAGGATCCATGACCGGCATGCTGGATCAACCACCAAGGCGTTGGCGAATGGTTCCGCATAGGTGAACTCGACTGATCCGTACAGCATCGGCCTACCCTGACGTCGCTATGCGAAAATCGTCTCGACTGAATCCTTGTCGGCCTTCTTCATTCGCGGCGAGAAACTGCGGGTCGCCGCAGGCCCAGCCGAGATAGAGCAGACGGGATGCATCGGGACGCACCGGGATCAGCCGGCCCGGTTCGGCCGAGCAGCCGAACAGCGAAACGAAGCGGGCGAATGCGTCGAACCACCTGCGTTGCGGTGAGAACGAGTGCACGATCATGGCTGCGGCGTCGGTCCTGAAGCGGTCCGCCTCGATGAACGCCGACACGGTTCGATGCAGAAGTTGATAATGGAGGTCAGGCGGCAACTGCTCCTCATGGAGGCCGAGCCGGTCACACAGGAACGCCAGGCGCTGGCGCTTGCCAGGGGAGGCGTTAGCCTTCCACTCCCCCAGAAGCTGGCCGAACGGCTCGTCGACCTTGCCCTCGATCGTCAGGGCCAGGGTCTGCTCCCCCGCCTTGACCAGTGCGAACAGATTGTTCTGGCTCTCCCCTCTGGAGCCCCCGGGTAGGGGCACCTTGTGTTCCGGCAAGGCGAGGAGGAGATCGGGCTCGCCGCCCAGGACCCGCAGCATCGACACGATTTCCGGTGGAAGCCCGCCGGCCGCCTCCCAGGAGTGCGCGAGGGTCTTCGCCGAAAAGCCGGAGCGCCACTGCTTCGATGGATCGGCCAGCAGCCGCCGCCAATCAGCCGGGCCGCTGGAAGGAAGGTAAATCCGGCTCACCGTCATGCGCTCCAGAATGCTCCGATGCAGAGTTACGTCATGGGCTGGCCGACATCCACTCAGCCAAATGGCCTAAGCGGATATTCCATGACGCCCGTAGCCATCCCTCGATCTCGTCTCTGAACCCCACGCGTAAGTCCTGTCGCGGCGGCAGGATACCCCGTCGACAGGGTGGTCACGTCGGCGGCGCGTGGTTCTTTCCCCTGTGGCGGAGTTGCATCTGGTCGACGGATAGCTGCGGAATCCTGTAGCGCGTCACTGTACAAGCGAGACAGTTCTGATACTCCTTTAGCCAATAAACCGAAGCTGTGGGAAGCGGTCGTCATGGGAAATTCTGGGGCGCATATTGTTTCTGAGTTACGTCATCCCGGAAATTACCTCCGGAAGATGATCCTGCAGGATCTTGGGTTGTCCGTGACCGAAGCTGCCCAGCTGCTCGGCGTCCATCGGGTAGGGCTCTCACGCCTGCTCAACGGGCGCGCTTCCCTGTCCGCCGAGATGGCGATCCGGCTGGAAAAGGCCTTCGGGGCGGATCTGGAAGCCCTGATGCGGATGCAGAACGGCTACGACATCGCCCAAGCCCGCTTGCTCGAGGGGCGCATCACAGTCGAGCGTTACCTCCCGCCGTCCCATCAGCCGATTCCGGCCGGCCTATCCCGATAATCACGAAAGTCTTCCCAAATGCGGCTAGAGGAGATCGCTTCGGGGCAGAGTCTCACGGGCGTCGAACCCACCCAGATCGTGACCGTCGTCGCGGCCGTTCCCATCGGAGAGGGGGCGCTCCAGCTGATCTACAGGACGCCGGACGGCGTGATGAAGGATCGGATGCTCGGCCGCGTCGAAGAGGCGGCGATCGACAAGGCGGTGGCCGGTCGGCCGTTCTCCTTCGATGGGGACGGGGCCGCCTTCCAGCTGACCTGCGAGGCGAAGCGGATCGACCTGGCGTTCCTGTTCGACCCGATGATGGCGGTGCACACCTCGAACGTGCAGCCCCTCCCGCACCAGATTACGGCCGTCTACGAGTCGCTCCTGCCGCGTCAGCCCCTGCGGTTCGTGCTGGCTGACGATCCGGGAGCGGGCAAGACGATCATGGCGGGGCTCTATATCCGCGAGCTCGTCATGCGGGCCGACGCCCGCCGCATCGTCATCGTCGCGCCGGGCAGCCTCGTCGAGCAATGGCGTGACGAGCTGTTCGAGAAGTTCGGCCTCGAGTTCAAGATCTATTCGCAGCTGCTCGAGCAAGCCTCGCCTAGCGGAAACCCTTTTGAAGACCACCACCATCTAATCGTTCGCCTTGACCAGGCGTCCCGCAACGAGGAGCTGCAGGACAAGCTCTGCGCCGCGGGTTGGGACCTCGCCATTTTCGACGAAGCCCACAAGCTCGGGGCCCACTACTTCGGCTCGAAGCTCGAGAAGACCGGCAGGTACCGCTTCGCTGAGAAGCTGGGGGCTCATACCCGCCACCTGCTCCTGATGACGGCCACGCCGCATAACGGCAAGGAAGAGGACTTCCAGCTGTTCCTCGCCCTGCTGGACTCGGACCGGTTCTATGGAAAGTTCCGCGACGGCGTCCATAAGGTCGACGCCTCCGACCTGATGCGCCGGATGGTCAAGGAGGAGCTCCTCAAGTTCGATGGCACCCCGTTGTTTCCGGAACGTAGAGCCTACACGGTCAACTATGCGCTGTCCGACATCGAGGCTGCGCTCTACGAGGCAGTGACGAATTACGTCCAGACCGAGATGGGCAAGGCGGATGAGCTCGAAGGTGCGCGAAAGGGATCGGTCGGGTTCGCCTTGACGGCCCTGCAGCGGCGCCTCGCTTCAAGCCCGGAGGCAATTTACCAGTCCCTGAAGCGGCGCCGGGAGCGCCTTGAGAGCCGCTTGCGGGAGGAGAAGGTCGGCGTTCGGGGCCGGAGCATCCTGGCAGAGACCCTCGATGACGCACCTGAGGATGACGACGACCTTAGCGCTGAGGAGCAGGAGAATCTTGAGGAGACCCTGATCGACGACGCCACCGCCGCCCGGACGGTCGCGGAGCTCGAGGCGGAAATCGTCAGTCTCAAGGGGCTTGAACAGCAGGCGAAACAGGTCGTCGCGTCGGGCCAGGACCGGAAGTGGGATGAGCTCTCGAAGATCTTGCAGAACGAGCCGGAAATGCGCGACGCATCGGGCCGGCAGCGCAAGATCATCATCTTCTCTGAACACCGCGATACGCTGAACTATCTCCACCAGCAGATTGCCGGCGTCCTCGGCAATCATGAGGCCATCATGACGATCCATGGTGGTACCCATCGTGACGAGCGACGACGGGTCCAAGGCTTGTTCCGCACTGATCCGAACGTGCAGGTGCTGATCGCAACGGATGCGGCCGGCGAGGGCGTGAACCTCCAGAACGCCAACCTCATGGTCAATTATGACCTCCCCTGGAACCCGAACCGCCTCGAACAGCGTTTCGGCCGGATCCACCGCATCGGTCAGACCGAGGTGTGCCATCTCTGGAATCTCGTCGCCAAGGAGACCCGCGAGGGTGACGTCTACCACAGGCTGCTGAAGAAGCTGGAGGTCGAGAGCGAGGCCCTGAAGGGGCGGGTGTTCGACATCCTGGGTGAGGTCTTCGAGGACAGGAGCCTCAAGGATCTTCTGATGGATGCCGTCCGCTACGGCGACCAGCCGGAGGTGCGGGCCCGCCTGTCGCAAAAGGTCGACGCCGCACTTGATCATGACCACCTGAAGTCGCTGCTCAACCGGAACGCTCTCTCGCAGGAGGTGATGAGCCCCGAACGGCTCTTCGCCGTCAAAGAGGAGATGGAGAAGGCGGAGGCGCGACGCCTGCAGCCGCTCTTCGTCCGGGCGTTCTTCTCGCAAGCCTTCAATGCCCTCGGCGGCGTCATGCACCCGCGCGAGGCCGGGCGCTACGAGATCACACACGTCCCCGTGTCGATCCGCGAGAGGGACCGGCGCATCACCGGTCGTAACCGCCGGGACCAGGAGCCTGTGTTCAAGAAGTACGAGCGCATCTGTTTCGAACGCGAGGCTATCCAGCCGTTGGACAGGCCCGGATTACGGCGTGCCGATCTCATGCACCCGGGCCATCCGTTGATGCTCTCGGTATCCGACCTCGTGTTGGAGCAGCACGCGAACCTTCTCCGGCAAGGTGCCGTTCTGGTCGACCCGGCCGATGAAGGGACCGAGCCCTGGCTCATGTTCCTGCTTACCCACGAGGTGAAGTCGGGCGACGGTTCGGTCCTCTCTAAGCGTCTCCAGTTCATTCGGGTCGAGCCGGACGGGAAGGCGTCATTCGCCGGTTGGGCCCCGCACCTCGACCTCGAGCCCTTGCCGGCTGAGGAGCTAGACCTCGTGAAGGACCAGATCGCAGCCCCTTGGATCACAGCCGATCAGGAGACACGGGCCGTCTCGCTGGCTGCAGGCACTCTGGTTCCGGAGCACTACGCTGAAGTCGCGAAGCGGCGCGTCGAGCACGTCGACAAGACCTTGAGGGCAGTGCACGAGCGGCTCACGAAGGAGATTGCCTTCTGGCAGGACCGCTGGATCAAGCTGAAGGAAGACCTCGACGCCGGACGTGACGTGCGGCTTCCCTTCGACAACGCACGCCGGACCCTCAGCGACCTTGAAGGACGGCTTGAGAACCGCAGGAGGGAGCTTCAGTCCATGCGCCACGTCGTCAACGGCACTCCCGTCGCTCTCGGCGGCGCGCTCGTTGTCCCAGGCGGTCTCATGCGGGCGCGCCGCGGCGATGAGCCAACCGATCCAATCGCAGCGACTTTCGCTGCTGACGCCGCAGCCCGCGCGCGGATCGAGAAGATCGCGATGGATGCGGTGCGCCGAGCCGAAGAGGCAAGGGGTTGCCGTGTGGTCGACGTCTCCGCCGAGAAATGCGGTTGGGATCTGACGTCCTACCCTCCCGCCATCGACGGAAAGCAGCCGGATCCCCGCCACGTCGAGGTGAAGGGAAGGGTGAAGGGGGCGAGCACCGTCACGATCACCCGGAACGAAATGCTTTATGCCTTCAACCAAGGGGACAAGTTCGTCCTGGCGATCGTCATCGTCGGAGAGAACGACATGGCGGAAGGTCCCCACTACATCCGCAATCCATTCGATCGCGAGCCGGCCTGGGGCGTCGCGTCGGTCAATTACCACCTGAGCGACCTGCTCGCTCGGGCAGAGGCCTTTTAAGAATGACTTATGCCGTCAGAGCTCCAAAAAAGTTGATCGAGGTCGCCCTGCCGCTTGATGCGATCAACGTGGAGGCAGCTCGGGAGAAATCCATCCGTCACGGACACCCCAGCACGCTGCACCTTTGGTGGGCTCGTCGCCCTTTGGCGGCCGCGCGCGCCGTCATCTTCGCCCAAATGGTCAATGATCCGTCCTGGAAATGGGAGATGGATCACCCTGGGGAAGTACCTCCGAACCACCTGAAAGCTTCGTGGGCCAATAGCCGGAAGAGGCTTTTCGGGATCCTTGGAGAACTCGTCAAGTGGGAGAACACAACGAACGAGGAAGTTCTCGAAAAAGCCCGCGCAGAGATCCGGCGCTCGTGGCGTGAGACGTGTGAGATTAATGCCGACCATCCTCACGCTAGCGAGTTGTTCGATCCTGAAAAGCTGCCGGGATTTCACGATCCGTTTGCGGGTGGCGGAGCAATTCCTCTTGAGGCGCAACGACTAGGCCTTGCGTCATTTGCTAGCGACCTCAACCCGGTCGCAGTGCTCATCAATAAAGCGATGATCGAAATACCTCCGAAGTTTTCGGGGAGAGCGCCTGTTGGTCCAGCGCGAACAGGTAAAACGAGCGTTCAGCTACAACTGGAACATAATTGGGACGGTGCGACTGGATTAGCTGAAGATGTACGTCGATATGGTGAGTGGATACGCAATGAGGCACAGGCGCTCATTGGACATCTTTACCCTCTGGTCGAAGTGACCCCAGAAATGCTGGCCGAGCGACCTGACTTGAGTTCTCTGGTCGGGAAGAAATTAACGCCCGTCGCCTGGATATGGGCGCGGACCGTTAAAAGTCCTAACCCGGCGTTCCGCAACATCGATGTACCCTTGGCATCTACTTTCATGCTTTCGACCAAAGCAGGGAAGGAAACGTTCGTTGAGCCCATCGTTACAGGTGAAGGTTATAGGTTTACTGCTAAGGTTGGTAAGCCTTCAAATGCCGAAATCGCGAAGACGGGCACGAAGCTCTCCCGCGGGGCAAACTTCCGCTGCCTTATGAGCGACACACCTATCTCAAGTGATTACATAAAGGCAGAAGGGCAGGCCGGGCGCATCGGCGCGCGACTAATGGCAATCGTCGCGGAAGGTGAGCGCGGTCGCATCTATCTTCCGCCGAGTGAGGAGGTGGAAGAAGTAGCCAAGCGAGTGCTCCCGGAATGGAAGCCAGATACCAAGCTCGCCGATGATCCACGGAACTTCTGGACCGTACAATACGGCCTGACCGAGTACGGTGACTTGTTCTCGGCTCGACAGCTCGTCGCGCTCGATACGTTTGCCATGCTGGTTGAGCAGGTCCGTGATCGAGCGCGGCACGCCGCAGTCGCCGCAGGTATGTCCGACGATGATATCGGTATTGCAGCTGGTGGATGTGGAGCTCGCGCCTACGCTGAGGCAATAAGCATTTACCTGGCATTCGCGATTTCGAAGCTCGCAGATCGCGGGTCAACGATTTGTACTTGGTTTACAGAGCGGGATTCAACACGGAATACATTTGCCCGCCAGAGTATACCCATGACGTGGGACTATGCGGAGCTTAACACTCTGCTGGATGGAACAGGCAGCTTTGCTGGGGCAGTCGAATGGACTGCAGAGAGTTTAGAAGGCGTTGCGGCTGGATATGGGGCTCGGTTAGGTCAAGGCACCCAGGATGACGCGATGTCTCAATCCATCAGCTGCGGCAAGGTCATCTCTACGGATCCACCTTACTATGATAACATCGGCTATGCTGACCTTTCAGATTTCTTCTATGTGTGGCTCCGCAGGTCTCTGAGGCCCGTTTTCCCGTCTCTATTCGCTACGGTTGCTGTACCTAAGGCTGAAGAACTCGTTGCTACACCTTATCGGCACGGAAGCAAGCAGAAGGCAGAGGCGTTCTTCCTCAACGGGATGACCCGGGCGATGCATCGTCTCGCGGAACAGAGTCACTCGGCTTTCCCCGTCACGATCTATTACGCCTTCAAGCAAGCGGAAACCAAGAGCGAGGCTGGAACCGCCAGCACTGGCTGGGAGACCTTCCTTGACGCAGTAATTCGCGCTGGGTTCTCCCTGACTGGGACTTGGCCAATGCGAACTGAATTGGCCAATCGAATGATCGGGTCCGGTAACAATGCACTTGCATCCAGCATTGTTCTCGTCTGTCGCCCTCGTCCAGAGACTGCCGCCACTATCTCGCGGAGGGCATTCATTCGTGAGCTTAATCAGGTTTTACCGGAAGCTCTTGATGAGATGACTCGGGGTTCTGGTGATGATCGGTCGCCGGTCGCGCCCGTTGACTTGTCGCAAGCGATCATTGGTCCGGGTATGGCAGTCTTCTCCAAGTATGCTGCCGTTTTAGAGGCAGACGGCACGCCTATGACGGTGCAGACGGCTCTCCGCTTGATTAACCGGTTTCTCGCGGAGGATGATTTCGATCCAGACACTCAGTTCTGCCTGCACTGGTTTGAACAGCACGGGTGGGGCGAGGGCCGATTCGGCGACGCTGATACTCTCACGCGTGCCAAGGGGACCTCAGTCGACGGAGTAAAGCAGTCGGGCGTCATCTACGCTACCGGGGGCGTTGTGCGGCTCCTAAAATGGGCCGATTACCCAGGCGATTGGAAACCGGAGACCGACTTCCGCCTCCCGATATGGGAGGTGCTTCATCAGCTCATCCGCGTATTCCGGACGCAGGGTGAAACTGGAGCTGGTGCAGTTCTTGCCGCTGTCGCGACGAAGGCGGAAGCGACCCGTCAGCTCGCCTACCGACTCTATACGCTATGCGAGCGGGCCGGATGGGCAGAAGACGCCCGGGCCTACAACGAAATCATCACGAGTTGGAGCGCCATCGAGTCTGCCGCCGCCAAGGCCGCAGGTCCGAAGCAGGCCTCTCTGTTCGACGCCTGAGGAGCTCTGTCATGAAACCTTGGAGAGAAATCGCCGTTCCCCATCGTGACGTGCTCGGCGGCACGTTCCAGCAATCCGAGTTTGCGGCCGACATCACGGCTGTTCACACAAGGAAGGCCAGTCCCGAATATCAGGACGCAATTGCCTTCTTCGAGCGCACCTACATCACTGAGGGCATGCGGCTCCTCCTGACGCAGGTGGCGCAGCGCTTGGCCGGGAAAGGGGGCGAGCCTGTCATCCAACTGCAGACCGCGTTCGGCGGCGGCAAGACGCACACGATGCTCGCCGTGTATCATCTTGCGTCGAGAGAATGCGAGTTGTCGCAGATGGCCGGCATCCCCGAGCTGGTCGACCGCGCCGGCCTCATAGACGTGCCCAGGGCCAGGGTGGCCGTCATTGATGGCACTGCCCGCGCACCTGGCCAGTCGAGAATGCAAGGCAAGCAGGAGATCAGGACCCTCTGGGGCGAGCTCGCATGGCAGCTCGGACAAGCCGATGGCTTCGAGCTTGTGAAGGATGCCGACGCTAGCGGCACCTCGCCGGGCAAGGACGTGCTCATGAACCTGCTTGAGCGCTACTCGCCCTGCGTGATCCTGATCGACGAGCTCGTCGCCTATGTTCGCCAGTTCCCGGAAGGACAGCAGCTCAGCGGGGGTACCTACGACAGCAACCTGTCCTTCATCCAGGCTTTAACCGAAGCCGTGAAGCTCGTGCCAACGGCGATCGTTCTCGCGTCGCTGCCGGAATCGGAGATTGAGGCCGGAAGCCAACGGGGGGTCGCTGCACTGAAGGCGCTCGAGAAGACCTTCGGGCGCGTCCAGGCGCTCTGGAAGCCTGTCGCGACGGAGGAGGCGTTCGAGATCGTTCGCCGGCGGCTCTTCGAGCCGGTGCGCGACGCGGCGGCACGGGATGCGGTCTGCCGGGCATTCGCCGACGCCTATCTCGCAGAGGGGGCGAAGCTCCCGTCCGAGACGCAGGAGGGCCGCTACTACGACCGGCTCGTGCAGGCTTATCCGATCCACCCTGAGGTTTTCGATCGCCTCTACGAAGACTGGACGACAATCGATGGCTTCCAGCGCACCCGCGGCGTCCTGAAGCTGATGGCCAAGGTCATCTACCGGCTTTGGAAGGACGACAACAAGGACCTGATGGTCCTGCCCGGGACGCTGCCGCTTTACGATGGCAGCAGCCGAAATGAGCTGACCTATTACCTGCCGGCCGGCTGGGATCCTGTGATCGAACGCGACATCGACGGGGAGCGCGCGGAGACGACCGAGCTCGAGAACAAGGAGCCTCGCTTCGGCCAGCTTCACGCCGCCCGCCGGGTGGCAAGAACCATCTTCCTCGGCAGCGCTCCTTCCTCTGTGGTCAATCAATCCGGTATTCGCGGGGTCGACCGAGCCCGTGTCCTGCTCGGGTGCCTTCAGCCTGGACAAGCCTCCTCGAACTATGCGGATGCCCTGAACCGGCTTTCAGACCGTCTCCACTATCTCAATAGCTCGGGCGACAGGACCCAGGATGCGACCCGGTACTGGTTCGACACGCGCGCCAATCTCCGGCGCGAGATGGAGGACCGTAAACGACGGTACAATGACGACACGGATGTCCGCGGCAGGATCGCCGAAGGCATGAAGCGCGTCGTGGGTAGCGCTGCGTTCTTCGACGGCGCGCATATCTTCACGCCTCATGCCGACGTGCCGGACGACAGCGCCCTCAGGTTGGTGGTGCTGCCTCCCAAGATCTGGCATTCGCGCGACGAGGCCCGCATCGCCGAAGAGGCGGTGCTGGACTACGTCCGCAACAACGGGCCGAAGCCCCGCTACCGCGGCAACCGCTTGGTCTTCTTGGCTGCCGACCACGGCGCTCTGGCCCGGCTTAACGACGCAGCCCGCGTTGTGTTGGCCTGGAGCTCGATCGTCGACGACATCAAGCAGGCACGCCTCAACATCGACCTGCTTCAACAAAGGCAGGCTGAGAAGGAACTTCAGACCGCCCAGGACGTCCTCCCTCGCGCCACCCGCGAATGCTTCAAGTGGCTGCTGTGCCCGGGCCAGGAGAACGCGACGGATCCGAAGCCTCACGTCGAGGCTTTCGCGCTCAACACGAGCGGCGGCTCGCTCGTGAGCGAGATCGAGCGGGTCTGCCTCGACAATGAGCTCGTCATCACGACGTGGTCGCCGATCCACCTTCGCGCGAAGCTGAGGGAGCTCTACTGGAGGCCCGGTGAGCCCGCAGTGAGAGCAATTACGTTCTGGGAGGACACCCTGCGGTACCTCTACCTTCCGCGCCTGAAAGACCGGGAGGTGCTCACCAAAGCGATCAGGAACGGAGCGGCGAGCCGGGACTTCTTTGGCACGGCTTATGGGCAGAACGGCGATGTCTTCGAAGGCTTCCAACTTGGGATGGGCGACTTCCAGCTCGATGACACGCTGCTGCTCATCGAACTGGAGGCTGCGAAAGCCTTCGAGGAGGTAAACCGGCCGAAGCCAAAGGAAGGGCCCGAGTCGGTAAAGCCTCCGGAGAAGCCGTTGCTCGGCATAGACCCGCCTGCGGGAGGCGGAGAGGAACAACGGAAGGAGCCACCGCCTGTGGTGCAGGCGAAACCGCGGTCGTTCCATGGAACCGCCGACATCCAGCCGGCGACAGCGAAGATGCGGATGATCCAGCTCGCGGAGGAGATCGTGAGCTTGCTCATGACGGATCCCAACGCGCAGGTGAGGGTCACCGTGGAGATCGCAGCGGACTTTCCGGAGGGGGCAGGCGACCAGATCAAGCGGGCCGTTTCCGAGAATGCACGTAGCCTCGGACTAAAGATTGCGGACTGGGAGTAGACTGCCAGACCGCAACCCAGGACCGGAAATGAGCTGAGAGCCGAACGTTATGAATGACCAGGTGCTGCCAGAGCTCGGGTTGCAAGCCGACCGCATGCCGGAGGCGGAAGTCGCGCTGCGGCTTGCTGAGTTCATCCTGTCGCTTCCAGGCGCGGGAGCGATGGCCAGCGTCGCGATCGATGGGACCAGCATCAAGGTCGGCGACGCCGGCGTGTTCGACATCGGACGCTTCATGGCCGGTAAGGGATGGGAGCAGGTCAAGGAGCCACAAGTCGGCCGGTCCGCCTGGACCGGCGCATACCGGCGCGGTGACAAGACGATCCGGGTGCACTCGCGGCCGGGCGAGGGCGATGTCATCACCACGGTCGATGGCCGTCGGATCATTGCGGAATGCCAGAAAGGGCCTCTGGCCTACAGGGCTGGAAGTCTCGAGGTCTCGCTCCTCACGACGGCGCTGGGGCAGGCGCTCCTGTTCGATGTGTCTGCCGCCGACATCGTGATCGCCGCTGTGCCGGATACGCCGGTCTTCCGCAGGCTCGTAGAGACATGGCGGAAACGTCCCCTCATTCGGCGGGCTGGCATCAGACTTGTCCTCGTGGCCCGCGACGGTTCGGTCTCGGGATTGGATCTGCACTAGATGCGTCGAAAAGCCGACCTACGTCGTCAGAGCGTCGCGTTGGGCTTTTCCATGTGCCGGGACGTAGACGAGCCGTCGGTGCCAGTCACACCAGCTTGAGCCCTCCAGCGTTGGGGCTCCGCAGCAAATGGCGCGTCGAGGATCGTCGGAGACGATGAAGCGGCATTGCCGCGTGCCGATCTTAAGCAGTTTTGTGTATTGGCTGGGGTGGGGCTCTTGCATGGCGAACACCTGTTGCATGATTGGCTGGATCAATGGAAGTCACGTGTTGCCACCCGAATGGTAGGCCCGTTCTCCCGCTCCGATATCTCGGCGGCAGGGGAGACGGTGGTCTCCTTGTTGCCCTCACGCAGACGGTTGCGCGTGCCGATCTTCGCCTCGTCGCCGCGCCCGTGACGCATGCTGAAAGGATCGTCACGGTCACTGACGCTGCGGAGCAGATTCGACAGATCGATGAGATGTTCTGCAATGAGATGGGTTACACCGCCCTCGCGCTGGTAGCGCCCGCGGATTGCCATCATGCCCGACGAGAGGATCAGCCTGCGCTGCTTTTCGAAGAGCGTCGGCCATACGATGATGTTGGCAACATCGGTCTCGTCCTCAATCGTCATGAACATCACGCCTTTGGCGGAGCCCGGCTTCTGGCGCACGAGCACGAGCCCGGCCACCGTCACGCGTTGGCCGTCCCGGGCACGCCGCAGATCGGCGCAGCTGCGAATCCGGCGCTCACGTAATTCGGCACGCAGGAAGGCGAGCGGATGCTGGCGCAGCGTCAAGCCCTTCGAGCGGTAATCCTCGACGACCTCTCGTCCCTCGGTCATGGGCGTGAGCTCAACGCCTGGCTCGTCTCCCTCGGAACGAATAACATTGTCGCGCTCGTCGGCTGCGGCAAACAGCGGTAAGGGTTCATCCGACAGTCCCTTGAGGGTCCAGAGGGCATCGCGCCGACTGACCCTTATTGACCTGAACGCGTCAGCATCCGCCAGGCGCTCCAGAGCGGAGATCGGGATCCCGGCTCGCCGCCACAGGTCCTCGATCGAGGCGAACGGACGATCAGCCCGGGCCAGGGGGATCATCGCTCCATCGGCATTCGCGAGGCCTCGCACCAGACACAGCCCGAGGCGGACCGCAAAGCGGCGTGGGTTGCCGGTCGGCTCCAGGGTGCAATCCCAGCGCGAATGGTTGATATCGACAGGCCGGACCTCTACCCCGTGGTTGCGTGCATCTCTGACCAGTTGCGCCGGGGCATAGAAGCCCATCGGCTGGGAGTTCAGGATGGCACAGCAGAACACATCAGGGTGATGGCACTTCATCCAGGACGAGGCATAGGCGATTTTGGCGAAAGAGGCGGCGTGGCTCTCCGGGAAGCCATAGGATCCGAAGCCCTCGAGCTGCTTGAAGGTGCGCTCGGCGAACTCCTGGTGGTAACCGCGAGCGGTCATTCCGCTCACGAGCTTGTCCCGGAACTTGGTCACGCCAGCCGTCAACTTGAAGGTCGCCATGGCACGACGAAGCTGGTCGGCCTCGGAGGGCGTAAAGCCGGCGCATTCGATGGCCACCCGCATGGCCTGCTCCTGGAAGAGCGGCACCCCAAGTGTCTTTTCCAGCACCCGCTTCAACTCCGGCCGCGGATACTCCGGTTTCTCATGACCTTCCCGGCGGCGAAGGTACGGATGCACCATGTCACCCTGGATCGGGCCCGGCCGCACGATCGCCACCTGGATCACGATGTCATAGAACGTGTCCGGCTTGATCCGTGGCAGCATCGCCATCTGGGCGCGACTCTCGATCTGGAACACCCCGACCGTGTCGGCCTTCTGGATCATTCGGTAGGTCGGTCGATCATCGAGCGGGATCTTCGCGAGGTCACGGTCCTCACCCTTGTGTTCGCGCAGCAGATCGAAGGCTCGCCGCATGCAGCCGAGCATGCCGAGGCCTAGCACATCGACCTTCATGAACTTGAGGGTGTCGATGTCATTCTTGTCCCACTCGATCACCTGTCGGTTTTCCATCGCGGCAGGTTCGATCGGCACCAGATCATCAAGACGATCCTGCGTGAGGACGAACCCACCCGGATGCTGGGAGAGATGACGCGGTGCGCCGATGAGCTCGGACGCCAGTTCCAGCGTCATGCGCAGGCGGGGATCATTGAGGTTGAGGTTGAGTTCCTTGGCCTCCTTCTCTGACACGCCGTCATTGCCCCAGCCCCAAACGAGCCCGGACAGGCCTGCGGTCACATCGTCGGGCAGGCCCATCACCTTGCCGACCTCGCGGACCGCTCCCCGAGCACGATACGTGATCACGACCGCGGTCAAGGCCGATTGATGCCGGCCATAGGTGTCATAAATCCACTGGATTACCTCCTCACGCCGCTCGTGCTCGAAGTCGACGTCGATGTCGGGCGGCTCGCGCCGCTCCTGGGAGACAAAGCGCTCGAACAGGAGATCGTGCTCGACCGGATTGATCGAGGTGATGCCGAGGACAAAGCAGACGGCAGAGTTGGCCGCCGATCCTCGCCCCTGGCACAGGATACCGCGTGACTTCGCGAAGCAGACAATCGCATTGACGGTCAGGAAGTACGGCGCGTAGCCCAACTCCTCGATCAGGTGGAGTTCATGCCGGATGGTTCCGGCCACTACATCGGGAATGCCATCAGGATAGCGGCGGTTCGCCCCTTCCCACGTCAGCCGCTCCAGTTTCTCCTGAGCGGTCCCGCCTGGATCCGTCTCATCGGGATACTGGTAACGCAACTCGTCTAGCGAAAAGGTGCATCGGTTCAGAATTTCTTGAATCCGTCCAAAGGCCGCCGGATGCCGCTCGAAGAGACGCTGCATCTCAGCCGGGTCTTTCAGATGGCGATCGGAGTTTCGCTCGAGGCGATAACCGGCTGCGTCGATGGTGCAGCCCTCGCGGATGCAGGTCACGACATCCTGCAGCCGGTGCCGGTCAGGATGATGGTAGAGAATGTCGCCGACAGCGACAGTCGGAACACCAGCCGCTTTTGCTGCTTCCTCGACGTAATGGAGCCAGAGATGCTCGTTGGGACCGAACCGGCGGATCAGCGCCATATAGGCGCGATTGCCGAACAGAGACTTCAGGCGCGATAGATTGGAGCGAAGGCTTTCATTGACCTCGTCGCCGAGGAGAATGGTGAGCAGGCCCTCGTTCCAGGCGACCACATCATTCCAGGTCAGAAAGCACCTCCCTTTCCCGCCGCGGCTTTTTCCAATGCTGAGCAGGCGACAGAGGCGGGAATAGGCCTGGCGGTCGGTCGGGTAGACGAGCAGCGACGTGCCGTCGGTCAGATCGAGCCGGCAGCCCACGATGAGCCGAACACCGGTTTCGCGGGAGGCGTCATAGGCGCGGACAATTCCTGCCAGAGAATTCCTGTCGGTAATTCCCAGAGCCGAAATGCCAAGCACCTTTGCCTGCTCGAACAGTTCGGCAGGGCTGGAGGCTCCACGCAGAAATGAGAAATGGGTTGTGACCTGAAGGTCGGCATACCGGGTCATGCGAAGAACCCGTGCATCCACCAGCGGCCACCCTCCGACATGGGTGCGTCACGGAAGATCCAGAACCGCGCACCCTTGTCGGTCTCGAGCCGGTAATAGTCGCGGATCATTTTCGGTTGGCCGCCAAGCCACCATTCGGATGTGATCCGCTCAGGCCCATCGGCTTTGAGTACCTTGTGCCGGACCCGGCGCCAAATGAAGAAGGCCGGCGGATGGTCCGGCAGCAGCGCGGTCGAGATGATCGGCTCCGGCGGATCGAGAAGGCGTGTCGGCCGCGGCAGCGCCTCCGGCCAGACAGAGCCGGACGGGGGTGCAAGAGCCGGAACCTTTGTCGTCATGCGCTCCGGAACACGAGATTCGACGGGCGCCAGGCGATAGACGCGATCCGCACCGACCCGCGTGGTGATCCGGTCGACGAGACGGCTCAAATCGACGGCTTCGTTTTCGGTCTCGATGCCGCGTGCGACCGTCTGCTGCGCGATCAACGGCTCGGTTCGGTGGGCGATCAGGACAACTTCCTCAATCCCGAAGCCTGGATCGATGGTCTCGAGTCTCTCATCGAACAATCTCGCCAGGTGAAGGTGGTCGCGTGTCGCTTTGGCCGTGCCGACCCGCAGCGAAGCCCCTTTCTGATCGACGCGGCGGACGATCAGATCCAGTCGGCGAACACCCTCACCACGCTTGGCGAGCTCGCGACACAGCTCGTCCGATAGCTGCCGCACCACGCTCTTCAGATCCTCCGGTCGGCCGATCGGCTCCGCAAAGGCGCAAGTCGCGATGGCCGCCTCTTTGGGAATGAGCGGATTGATTGGCTCAAACGCATGCCCCATGGCCTGGTCGAGACGCAGGGCAGCCTCGCGGCCGAACCGGCGCACCATGGGTGCCCGGGGCATGGCAGCAAGCTGCCCAACCCGTTCGATCCCAAGGCGATGCATGACGTTGATGGTTTCGTGCGAAAGCCGGAGCGCCTGAACGGGCAGGGGCGAGATGGCATCAACGGTCCGGCCCGGCGGGACGATCGCGGCCTTCCCGTAACGGGCGATGGCCCAAGCTGCACCGGGGCCATCGGCAATGGCGGCTCGGGCGTTGATGCCGCTGCTCTGGGCGCGATCGAGAAGCTTCGTGAGCAGGGCCTCTTCGCCTCCGAACAGATGCTCGACCCCGGCGATGTCGATCCAGATCCCGTCTGGCGGATCGGGGGCGACTACCGGGGAGAAGCGGATCAGCCATTTAGCAAACTCCCGCAGCGAACCCTCATCGCCGATGGGATCGGCCTCCATTATATGAAGATCCGGGATCAGGGCCTGGGCCTGGGCAACGGCCATGCCGGCGATTAACCCAAGCCCCTGTGCGGCCAGGCAGGCCGATGCCACGATCCGACGGGACCCGGCCGTGTTCACCGTGACGAGCGGCTTATCGCATGGCGGAGCCCCGAACCTGCGCCGGATCCGGTCGGTCGGCCAAGTCGGAAGGTAAAGCGAGACGACCCTTCGCATCGCAAGCCTCCAGTATCCAGGTACGGGGTTCAGCGCCACGGCAGCGCACGAGGTCGGCCTGCCAGCGGGCCCGGCCGAGACCAGGAGCAGGCAGGCGTTCGGAAATGACAGGGGCAATGCGCCAGCGGGTTGAGGCAGCGGTCGGAAGCTGCGTCAGGTCCTTCTCGGCAACGGTCCACCAGCGCCGGAGCAGGAGAGCGGTAACGCCTGAGGTCTCTGCTGCGAGCTGCAGCCGGCGTGAGGCTGTGAGGCCCAACCGCGTGACCTCGCCAACGACAGCTCCAAGGCCTCTCTCGTGCAGGCCTTCTTCGACGAGAGGCAGGACATCACGGTCATGGGAGGTCTCGACATAAATGACGCGATCGGGATGCAAGCCCGCGTGCAGGAGACCGGGAGCAAAGAGATCGCGCCGGGTCAGGCACCAGAGAACCGGTCCCTTGAGCCGGGCCGCGATGCCGGCCGTGAACAGGGTGGCGGCGCCGGCAAACTCGGCGGCCGGTCCCGCTTCGATGATCTCGTGCAGGCTGCCACGTGCCAGGCCATGGCCAGGCAGGTGCTCGTCTATGGCTGGGATGCCGAAGGGCAGGGGCTTGCGGGGACGGGAGCCGCGCTCCAAGCGCGCGATCTGCCGCCGTAACTCCTCGATAGCCTCTTGCGGCTGGGGACGCATCACTCCTGCTCATGCGAGCACGGCAGTGAGAACCGGACGGAACCGACAAACGACTAGACTGAGAGGCACCGTCATACTCCGGGCTTACTGCGACAAAATGGAACATAACGTGAACATATTCAGCCCAGTGGAGTCAACGGAAGGGCTGCAGCCGGTGCTGTGGATAGCGGGGAGGAACTCGAGATGCCCTCACTTAGCTTTGCGACAGGTCCTCCATCGCCCGGTCGAGCTTGGCGGCCATGATGAAGTCGTTCTCATGCAGGCCCTTGATCTTCTTGGTCTGCAACGACACCGTCGCGTACCCCCATCCAAATGAGATATCGGGATGGTGGCCTTCCATCTCGGCAAGCTCCGCCGCCTGTTGCACGAAGGCAAACGCATCGGCAAAGTCCCTGAACTTATAGGTCCGCTCGATCCGGTGCGCCTCATCGCAAATGGCCCATTCCGGAGTCTGAGGGCGAAACGCCTCGACCTCGGCCGGGGTGAGAGGCGGGATCCCTCCTCGGCAGGGGGTGCAGGTCTTCTCGATAAGCTCTGTCATCGTCCTAGCCCTCTCTTCAACGCATCAGGCCGGGAGTATATTTGCCAACAAGCTGTTGGAAAATCTGTCCCACGAGCTGCGGGACGATTTCGTCAGAGCGACATGATTGGGAAGCCTGACTCGGGTGAGTGTTGAATAGCAGAATGTGCCTAATCGAAAGCGAGACGGTTCGGACGCTATGGATGATCCCGAAAGCCCGAATGACGCTGCCAGGAAAGCGGATCTTCAAATCCGTCAGGAGCTGCTTGAGACGCTCGGCGTGCCGAAGGGGGCCGCGACCGTCGCCCGCCGCCCCACGCCGGAGGGCGATCTTCTTGTGGTCCGCCTGACAGCATCCGGCCTACTGCCGGCCGACCAGCGGCCTGCGAGGTTCCGCGGATTTCCCGTCACGTACGAGGTTGTGAGGCCGGTGAAGATCGGGCGTCTTTGACGAGACGCAGACTTGTCGGCTCTCACGGAGGTGGAGCCCTTGTGTCGGACAAGCTGTTGTAGAATGAGACCCAACACGAGGAGGGTTGGTCATGGCCACCTATGTCGTCGCGATCAGGCGGGAGGCACGGTCGGAAGCCATGACAGCCGAGGATTGGGTCTGCCAAGTGCCCGGCGTCGTTGTGAAAGCGGCAGGCAATCCAAGCCGACTGGTAATCGAGTCCTCACCTCAGGCCATATCCGAGATCAAGCGTCGCTTCGGCGACAAACTCATCATCGAGTCAGAGAGCCGTCACAAGCGACTACTGTAACCTGATGGGCACCGGCAGGCGGAACGTGCATTGAATCCCACGCATGGGTGCATTGACGACATAGAATTCCAGAATCAACCGCTCTGGCGTCACTATCTTTTGCATCGGCGCGTTCTGGACGAGGGACGCAATGGTTCTCTGGAAAGGAGGGTTTGCCCCTCTCAACTTGGGGCCGCTGGGAACAGCGGTCTTTTTCTTGACCGGGCACCACGTCAGGGCGTGATTGGAATGGCGAGCATCGGACCAGATCAGGTGGAAGCGGAAGCGCGGGCGCTGCTGAAGGAAGCCATTGAGCGCTCGGGCTGGTATCCGATCCTCTCCGATGCGGAGCGAGACAAGCGCATCGAGCAGGATGTCGAGCGCTACTGGCATATGATGACGCAGGAAGCGGCACGGCGCCTCCTCGACCGCTTTGAGGCGTGCTCCCGTGTCGCTTGTCACAGAGCGGGTCGGGCTCAGGACGTCGGCTCTGGAGCCAGTCTTGGGCCTTCGGGCAGGGGATGAACTCCTGATCCTCGTTCGACGGCCGGAGCAGAGCCCCGAGGTGATCACCGGCGTCAGATTTCAAGTTTTTGGAGCATTGTAGCTGCATGGTGAGGCAGGACGTTATCCAATTTGCCGGCCAGAGCCAGCCTCACACCGTCAGGGTCTTGAGCCGACGTGGTCGGTTGGGATCCAGCTTCAACGGCAGCACCGTCACGATCACTTTCGCCCGGCGATCATAGACAATCCTCACCTTTGGCGAGACGGCAGGATTCCGCCGCGTCAGCTTCGCGATGATCATCACTCTAGAGTGCTTGTCCCAATAGGGATTCGCGAAGGCGGCGCGGTATTTGCCTTCGATCCGGTCCACAAGGTCGACTAAAGCCTCCGGCTCGTAATCGGCGGGGTTGTACCGGGTGCAGAACTGCTGAAGGGCGTGGATCGTCCAGTGACGCCCCAGCACGGCTATGGGGTGCTTGCGGAACTTGGTAGCAGTCATGGCGGCCCTGGAGCTGCGCTGATCACCTCACGCCAAAACTACCACATCTGCGGCCTTCATAGCTTCGGGCATTCCCCTGACGGTGGACAACCCGCTTGGCGCGATGAGCGGGAGTGCGATCGTCCTCCGGATGTTCCTCCTATGGCTTGAGTCATCAACCTGGTAGGCGCTGACACATGATCAGGATTTCCCGGACGAGCGTCTAGTTTGAGGTGCCCCGCCGGTCAGGGGCAGCGTTTGCTCTGGTGGCCCCGACGTGGACGAAGCGAGAAATCATTACCGGGCGAATGTCCGATAGGTATGGGAGCGGTAGATCTCGTCTAGGGTAATCGCCGCCCCAATCGCGGGAAGATTCACAATCCCGCCAGCGCCCTCAATTCTCACTGGCCTCGCCGGCCAGCCGTCCCCGGTCTTCGTCCAGACACAAGCCCTCGGCTCTTCGTGATCGAACACGGCAAGATGGCGGAGCGTATCCCATGCCTTGTAGCGGTCGAGTTTCTGAATGTGGGGCTCGCAGTCAGCACGGCTTGAAACAACCTCGATGATGACAACAGGCTGACAAGTCGATCGCTCGCCACCCGCCCCACTTTGCGGATCGATGACGATATCCGGGTAGAGGACTGTGCCTGAGCCAGATGCCGATGGGGCCTGAACCCCGAAGCCGCCCTTGTTGAGGTCGAAGGTCCGCTCATCGACTTGGGCGTAGAGGACCATGAAGATGCGCTTCGCCACCCGCTCATGAGCCCGGGTGGCTCCCGCCAGTCTCCTGACTTTCCCTGCGAGCAGTTCGTATCGTCCCTCCTGGGTTCTGGCCCAGGCAAGGAACTGATCCTCAGACATACGAAGGGAAGTAGGCTGAAGGGACACCATCAGCTCCCTCGGTGGCCAAGTACGATATCGTGCATCATACATGACACAACGCGCTATCAACCGACACCGCTGCGGACCTTACAGTTTTACCCGGTGCGTAGGCGAGGCATCAGCGGAGTGTTGCGGTAAAGGTCTGCCACCGAGCACCGTAGGCCTAACCTTGGCAGGATGATAAGCTGATCGGGCGTAGTGAGCCTCTCCGAATGCCATCCTGTTGCAGTTTTCACGTCAACGAGAACGTCGATTCGATTCTCCTGAATCACCACCACAGCCGCGCAGGAGGTGTGCCCGCGATATAAACGACGCTTGACCTCGATCCACCTTTCGCTGGTCCCGGGAACAGTCTGATCGTCGCTGTCTGACACGATCTCGGCCAGGAAATAGCATCGGCTGGTAAACCGCTGTCCGGGGGCATAGTCCGCGTCGATCACGGCCACATCCGGCTCCGGACAATCATTCTCGCCGACACCCAACTCCACGCCCGGATGCTGACACGAAACCTTGGTGGGATCGTGTTCCATCAAGGCTTTGAACAGTAGTGACTCCAGCCGGCCAGTGATGAAATTATGGACGATAGTGGTCAGGATCATCCGAGGCTCCCCGTTCACCAGTTCCCAGCGCTCGTGATCAGGTCGGCAGGCCTGGAAGGCCCGGAACTCGGCGGGTAATATAGGCCCGGATGGTGGTGTCCCGACGACGTCAGCGATCATTCTCTCCAAGCCTCGCGCAGCCCATCGATCGAAACCCGAATATGCCTGGCAGCCAATTGGACCAGTGCTCGGCAACGCCATGCATTGTGCGTGTGGCGAAACTCCGAACTCGGTTGATAATGTGATTACGGCCGAACACTGCCCTTATATTGAAATAATCCCAACCCGATGCGGCCAGGGCGAGTCTGCCGCCCTCAGGATCGTTACGTCACCTGCGGGATGGACCCCAAGGTGATTATCACAGCAACCGCGCCTAGCGCTTTCGTTTCGTTAATTTTCGATTCATGATGAGATGGACGCGGCCTGCAATAGTCAGGTTCTCAGAGGTCGCGCCTCCGAACAGTCCAAAAGGCGTATTTCCGGGTCCTTCGGACGCGAAGATCCAAGTTCCTTCAACCTGGAACACTCGACCAATGGTCAGACGCCCCGCTTTGGAAACAAGAAAAATTTCACCTTCCGCCGGTTGGCGATCAGATGGATCGATCAGGAGATCATCCATGGCCCAAATGGTTGGCGACATTCCATCGTCGGGTGCAGCAAGAACGCCGACTTTGGCTGCATCAATATTCAGTTCTGTAAAGAGCTCGGCAGGCACGATTACGGGCGGCGCGTCGGCTTGGCCAAACGTTACTTCGTTATGAGCATCTATTCGCGCAGTAAGGCGAGAAATCATCTCAAATCGCCCTGCCGACGCTCCTATTGGCATGCCTTCTCCTCGTGCCAGCCAGTCGAGACTGTAACCCGTACTGTCAACTATTGATGACAGTACGGCAACCGAGGCCGGTTCACCGTTCAGTATGCGATACAGCCATTGGCGTGAAACGCCCACCCGCCGAGCAAACGATGCCATACTCTCAGCCCCGATGATGACACGCAGACGCCGAGGCAAGTCCTTGTCTGTAGCCGGTTCCGGCGAGTTCTGGGGTGGGGTTTCAGCGGAGCCCGACAAAGAGATTGACCTCCATTCATTCAGTGTCAATAAGTGTCACCGATAGTTGACACAGGCGATTCACCAAGGATCGCTCTCACATTCCTTCTAGCAGGCGCCCTCGCGTCAAGGAGGTCGCATTGAATTTGAGGTGGAGGCCGGCCGTGACCCCTGACTATGCAAGCGAAGCCACGTTCGAGAATTTAGCGTCATGCTTAAAGACGGATGTTGTCACCCTCAGGGTAGAAATGCTAATTGCAGCATTCCGCGTTGGAGTAAAAATGTATCCGCGCGCTGACTTAATCGATGACGTCCAAGAAATGATACAGAGAGATATTATAGCAAGGGAAATTTTTACCTTGTGCGACATATTCGGCATTGACCCGTGGGATCCTTGCAACCACGATAAACTTCTCAAATGTTGCCTGCATCAAGCCAAACACTTGATAAAAACAATAAAAATGCCCTGTGGGCAGTGACCGGTGAATGAACCTTGGTCTCAACTCCCTTTGGATCCCTTCCATGAAACAAGATGAAGTCCGCCAGCGGTTCCTCTCACTCCATCATGATCTTGACCTCTACGTCTCAGGTGGTCAGCCGGGAAAGGATGAACTCGCTGCAGCGCCGACTGCAGAGCTTTGGCGCCCTGGCGAATATCCGGGAACTGGTGATCCATGCATCCTCGCGAAGTTCATCCTAAACCACCCGCGCCTCGGTACGGCCCCTGACTATATCAGTTCGCCGGTCTACTATGCTGATCCGGGAAATGCTTGGGTCAGAACACAGGGTCAGCTACTGCGCCTCGGCCAACGTGATCCGGAACACGAGGCGCTCTCGGTTCGTGTGAAGGAATACGGTGAAGTTGACAGAGCGGCCGATCTTGCCGGCTATCGGCAGCCCCCATCCGAACTGGAACCCACGAGACCGATGGGTGAAGATGCGAAATGGCATGGTCTATGGAGTTGGTTTGAGGAGAATACTTGGGCAGCACACGACGCGATGCTCGTATACATCGCTCGGAGATGGAACCACGATCTATCGACCGTGTACATCAATACTGACTCATGGATGAAATCTAAGCTTCGCCAAATTGAACGCCAGCTTTCTGATCCTGATGATCACAATGCCGGGTCCAATTATAACTGAGAGCCAATTAAAAGCTTTATTGGCTCTGTTCCAAGCCGCAATCTCAGATCAAGGTCCGCCTATCAAGGATGCACTTCCGCGTACGAGACTGCCACGGCGAGAGAGGGATGTGGCTGAAATCCCCTCCCCAAACCCCACCCCTTGAGGCACTTCTAGTCAAGCTAGCCGTAACGGCAATGGATTAGCTGCTTGCATGTCGAGTGTAAGGCCGCCCACATACCCACAGGCCCGCCTCCGCTGCGATACTGAGGTCTACGCTGCGGCGGGCCTGTGGATATATGGACGGTCCTAAGAGCGTTCCGACCTGCATTGATGTTTCTAGAAGAGGGCTAAGCCCAACCGTCCGACTGCTCCACGTTCGCTAACACTTGGTATGGTAGGCGAGGGGGCAACGTAGAAGTAACTGATGGCTACCAGCCCTCTCCCATAGAAGGCACATGTGAAATCGTTGGTAGCGTTTGGGAGGTTGAAAGAGGGGGATAATTGGACGTCGCCCTCTCACGGCGAAAACAGGGGTTCGAGTCCCCTAGGGAGCGCCAAAGGTTCGAGTCTGCAGCTCACCTCATGTCGGAGGTTCGAGCGGTTTCCAACAATACGACTTCGAGCTGATCGTTCGCTTATCCAACGGTCCATGCCTCCGTGTGGAGAAGTTGTGACCGTGAATATCGAGTTGCGTTGGTCAGGTCTCACGGATTCTCATCCAGTCCTCGGCGTGCGGTGCTCATGGCCGCTCGAGGATCCGGCCTCAGCAGCGATGTTGCGCCGTGTTCCCGAGAGCGGATGGTGCTCTGTGATCTGTCCGGAACGGTTAGCCTTGCCTCCCATTCAGAATGTGCGAATTTCCAAGTCTTAAGTTCAGATAGGACCGACGTTTGCGGCTCGGAGGAGTGTCGCTCCGCCTAGCGCAATGATCGAATTGTTGAACCGGCAGGATTCCCGCACGCCCAGTTGCTTCAAGCCTCGTCATGAGGTCATGCGAAGGTATGAGGTCTGTCTCAGAAGTACTCATGAAGTACGGCAGTAGCGGCAGGTTCCGGCAGAAAAGTTTGGTGTTGCCAGGGCTGCGAGGATCGCGAGGGCTGACTTGTGCTGAGAAGCGATGGGAGTTGCCTGTGTCCCTTTGCACTTTTGCACGGTCCAGATTCAATGCCACCAGGGGTAGTTTTGGTCGACTTGCAGTTGCAAATAGGCGGGTTCTGCTCAAAAAATGAATACAGGGTTAAGATTTTCGGGTTTGCGCCTGTGCAATAGAGCCCCTCGCTTACGCAAGATAATAACCAAATTTCGCATTATAAATCATAAGTATGAGAATATAATTTCAAAATTTGATAATCGAATTAAGAGTTCATCCGAGTAGACAGAGCGTATCGTCTCTTATTTAGCCTGAAAGATCAATAAGAGTCTGTTGGCGTTTCGAAAAATGCATTGGTTACTTAGCGTAATAGTGCGCTCTTGCCGTAGATCCGTGCCAGCTTTTAGCTTTGGAAAATAATCCCGAATCCGGCATTCCCTCTCGTTACCTCCCCGAACAGAGAGCTGTCAGCCAAGCCGGTTTGTCCTTAGATGTCAATAACAGTGTAACATTCGCCTGAAATCCCAGTGGTTCCGGCGTCTGCAGGAAGTAAGGGGATCGTCATCATGAATAAGCCCGTTTTCGACAAGGTCACCGGCAAGGCAGTCAATGTCGGCCAAGTGATTGACGAGATGCTTGTGGATGGCGGGCTGGACAGCCTCGTTGAAGAGCGGGGTGCGCAGCCGGGGGGCAGGCGGGCGGAAGCGATGGTGCATGCGCTCACTGCCCCAACGGACCCAATGGGACTAACGGAAGCGAGCGCATCTTCCGGTGCCGTCTCGGGCGCTGGCCCGTCTGACGCCCTTCCAGTGGTTTCGATCGGGAGCGGCAAAGCCCCTGATTATAACTCTGGATTTTCGAGTCGCTCGTCACTTGTCTCATCAAACGGTTCTGGTGCAGAGGCCTCGCAGAGCCAGGTCGGCCATTATTCCGCTTTTGCGTCCCTCACCGCGAAGGCCCACGTTCAGCTGCCGCCGGCGTTCTCCAAAGCAGCATATCCTCCTGCAGCGGTGCAGGCGCTGAAGGGTTTGCCCACGCAGCAGTCAGTCAAACCTTCTCCACTGATTTCGGTAACTTCTGAACCTGCGACAAATGCTGATTCCATGGCAGTAGCCGGCTCGACGCTGGACCCATCTGCGGAAGATTTTGGCACGCTCGCACTGGGAACGATTTCTCTGGGCGGCTCGTCCGCTGTCGACCGGGCCACGAACGAGGTCACTTACGATCAATCCGCCTTGTTTATCGGGAACCTGACGACAAGCGGTGCTAAAGGTCAGTTGACATGGAGCGCCAATTCAACCGCCTTCGAAGTCAGGAACGGCAACCAGCTTTATGCTATCAATTTGGACTACGAGGCGCTTGCGGCTCAGAACTGGAGAGTGAGCGTCCAGATCGAAGCGTTTGATCCTATTGGTGGGACGGGAGGTGAGCCCACAACCACAGCCCGAACGTTCAACTTCACTGTCAAGAACGTCCTGGAGGCGCCTAGTGATCTCCGGTGGTTTAATGGTGGATCCGTTGATGAGAATTCGCCAAACAGCACGACCATTGGTAACCTGCGCGCCACGTCGAATGAAGGTACAAATGTTGTTTGGAGTCTGGTCGGCTCCAGTCATACCGGGGCGATCGGAGTCGACAGCAATGGCTGGGTCTACGTTGCGGACCGGACCAAGCTCAATTATGAGGTCTCGACGCCTTATACGATCACTGTCCGCGCAACGACAGCGGGGAGCGATGGCTTTGGAACGATCTATACCGAACAGACCTTCACCATTGACGTTCGAGATTTAAACGAGGCTCCAACCAATCCCGTTTTTCAAGACGGCCCGCTGAGTTTCACGGAAAATCTTGTCGGCGACTATGTCGTCGCGACCGTCCAATCGCTCGATCCCGATAACGCCATCTCACAGCGTCAGACGATAGCCTATTCGCTGCTGAACGACATGGGCGGGCGCTTTGCGATCAATGCTCAAACCGGCGTGATCACGGCCCGCGGCGGCACGGGCAACCGTTTCGACTTCGATGCGATCTCCGCAGATGATCCCAACCTGTCGGCGCCGGATGCGAATGGCAAGCGCTACTACACGCTTCAGGTCAAGGCCACGGATAATGGTTCACCAGTCTTGTCGTCCGGCACCTCAAACATCAAGATCGAGCTGGTAGACGTCAATGAAAAGCCGAACGTTCCCACTTTAGTGAATTCGGTTGGACAAATTACTGAGAACTACGGGACGGGGAATTATGTGGCGCAAGTCACCGCCACGGATCCGGACAACGGTTATGCTCAGCGCCAAATTCTTACGTATGAGCTGGTGGACGACCTTGGCGGTCGCTTCGTTATCCGGCCAAGCGATGGGCTGATCACTCTCGGTTCGAGCAGCCTTCTCGATTACGAAGCCAGTTCGGCGGCGGATCCCTATCTGAAGGGCACGCCCGGTGGCGTGCGCTATTATGAGCTCTACGTTCAGGCCAAGGACAACGACCCAACGAACCCGCTGACATCTGACCCGTTCAAGGTCGTCATCTACTTGACCGACGTGAATGAAAAGCCGACTGCCCCTGTTGTCCAGGTGGGAAGCCTCCTCCGGTTCTCGGAGAACTTGGCGACGGATAAGGTTGTCGCCACGGTTAAGTCGACAGACCCGGATATCTATGCAAATCCAACTCAGACCCTGACATATTCTCTCGTGGATACCCTCGGAGGACGATTCTCTGTTGATGCGGGTGGCAACATCATCGCTCTCGCAAGCGGAAGCTTTAACTTCGAGGCAAATTTTGACAGTGACCCCTATCTCTATATCCAGACGATCAACGGCGTCACGAAACGTTCCTATCTTGTCCAGGTCAAAGCCACAGACAATGGGGCTGGCAATCTGAGCTCGAACATCACGACTGTTCAGATCGACCTGGATGATGTGAATGAGAAGCCGTTCGCTCCTGCCGTACAACCGGGAAGCGCCCTTCATTTCACGGAGGGCACGGTCGCGTCCAACAGGCTCGTCGCCACGGTGAAGGCGAGTGATCCGGATATCTACGCAAATCCGGCCCAGACCCTAACCTATTCGCTGGTAAGCACTCTTGGCGGTCGCTTCAGCATAGACTCCGCCGGCAACATCTATGCCGTTGCCAACAAGGCCTTCAATTTTGAAGCGGATGCTGCGAGCGATGCCTTTCTTCAAAAATATACTGACGCCAATGGCATCACGACGCGGTGGTATGAAGTTCAGGTTAAGGCTACGGACAGCGGGAGCCTGACTTCGGATATCACGACCGTCCGGATTGATCTGGACGATGTCAACGAAGCTCCGTCGATATCCTTCTCGCAAGCGCCGGTTTCCAGCATCCTGGAGAACCCGACGCCTGGCGATCTCATCGCAAAGGTCACTGGGACAGATCCTGACATCTTCGCCAACCAGACCTTGACCTTTTCTTTGCTCGACACCTTGGGGGGGCGCTTCAAAGTCAATGCATCAAACGGGGACATCCTTGTGGATGCGGCCCACCTCATCGATTATGAGGCGGCCAACGATCCTTATCTCACGCCTCCGGACGCCCAAGGGCGCCGGTTCTACACGCTTAAAGTGGAGGTGTCAGACGGCGGCTTGTCATCGCAGTTTCTGACGATCAGCTTCGAGGTCAAGGATCGGCCGGAGGCACCCAATGCGCCGACTATCCCTGACGGTACGGTCAACGCGATCGATGAGAACGTGCAGGGCAATCCGCTTGTTGCGACCATGTCCGCAACGGATCCGGACGCAGGCCGGCCGATCATTCTGTACCATCTGGTTGACGACCTCGACGGACGGTTCGAGATTGATGAGTTCTCCGGCATGATCACTGTCCGGAACGGCAGCTTGATCAATTACGAATCCGGTCTTGAAGATCCTTACCTTTACCAACCCGATGGAACAGGTAAGCGATATTACTTGCTCCAGGTCACGGCAACGGATGCAACTAACCTCACCAGCGTGCCGACGACGGTCAAGGTCTACGTGACGGACGTGAACGAGGCGCCGACGGCGACCTACACGCCCTCCGATGGGATCGTCGTCGGTGCGGACCCCGATACCGTCGCTGCAGCGATTGCGAT
>NZ_JALJRK010000008.1:31412-44048 GCF_024519725.1 Microvirga sp. Mcv34
CCGATGGGATCGTCGTCGGTGCGGACCCCGATACCGTCGCTGCAGCGATTGCGATCCAGGATCCCGACCAGCGGCCGGAGTTCCGCGACTTCCACTACCAGCTCGTGACCGACGCCTCGGGCAATACCGCCTATGCGGGTTCCGATTTCAGGGTCGACGCCAGCGGCAACATCGTCGTGAACGGCGCGCTGACGGCCGGCACGAAGACGCTCTGGGTCAAGATCACGGATAGCACCGGACCCGATGCCAATACAATCATCCAATCGGTGACGGTCCAGATCGGCAGTGAGGTGACAAATACGCCGCCAGACGATCCGACGATCCTAGGTGGCGACAGCAGCGTGCTGCATTTGATGGACGACCAAGCGTATGCCGGAGCTCTTGGTGTTGAGGTTGCCCAAGTCTCTTCCAATGACGATGGTCTGGGCGGGGCTCTGAGATACGAGCTTGAAGACGATTATGGGGCGTTGTTCTTCGTCGATCCGAACTCTGGCAAGATCTACTTCAAAGGTTCTGTTGATTACGATTCGCAGGCCAACGGGCTTACGGTTGAAAACGAAGGTCAGCCCAACGAGGCCAAGTTCTTCTTGGTCAAGGTCAGGGCCCAGGAAACCGACACTGGCAACACATCAGGCTGGAAAGAGGTCAAGGTTTACGTCGACGACGTGAACGAGGCGCCGACTCTGTGGGGGATGCAAGACGGGACCATCGACGAAACGATACCGGGCGGCAGCTATGTTGCAACGCTGTTGGCAACAGATCCTGAGCGCGACGAAATCTCGTTCTTCTTCGAAACTGCATCGGGTCAATCCGATATCAGTGCGGATGGCGCCTTCCGAATTGTAAATAATCAGATCTTCCGGACGGACGCGCCGATCCAGGTCGCACCCAATGGCGAGAGCCGCGGGTATGTGATCATCGTCAAGGATCAACATGGCGCGATGTCCAGCACAAACATCTGGATCGACATCAACGACGTGGGCAACCTCGCGCCCGTCGCCAGCATTTCCGACAATGTGGTTCGCGAGGATGTCGGGATCGATGAGCTCGTCGGTACCCTTTCCGCCTACGACCCCGATCTCGGTGATACGGTCGAAGGCTTCGACATGTATGACGACGCCGATGGCCTGTTCACGCTCCGCTATTACGACGGCGCATGGCGCGTTTTCGCTACCGGTCCACTCGATTACGATAGCAATGATCCGCGCCTCCACCGGTGGGTCGATCCAGCCACGGGGGTTGAAACAAGATGGTATGAAATCAGCGTCACAACGATCGACAACCATAATCAGACCTCCGATCCGCAGATTCTAAAGATCTACGTGACGGACGTGAACGAGGCGCCGACGGCGACCTACACGCCCGCCGATGGGATCGTCGTCGGTGCGGACCCCGATACCGTCGCTGCAGCGATTGCGATCCAGGATCCCGACCAGCGGCCGGAGTTCCGCGACTTCCACTACCAGCTCGTGACCGACGCCTCGGGCAATACCGCCTATGCGGGGACTGACTTCCGGGTCGACGCCAGCGGCAATATCGTCGTGAACGGGACGCTGACGGCTGGAGAAAAGACGCTCTACGTTAAGATCACGGACGGCACCGGCCCCGATGCGAACGTCATCGTCCAGTTGGTCACCTTCAACGTTGGGGTCGCGAACATCGCACCGGAAATCATCGTCAGCGGCGATACAGAATGGTCCATCCTCGATACGGGAACAGTGAAGCCATTCCAGGGCTTCTCGTTCGAGGACGATGATGCCCTTGCGGACGATGAGATCACGGTCACCATCACGTTCGACGGCAGCCACGGTGCCCTGACCAGCGCCTTGGGAGAACTCGGGCGGGACTACTTCTACAACCCGGTGATCAATCCCAATCTCCTTACGGTCAAGGGGACCGTCGATTGGGTGAATCAGATCGTCAAGCAACTGACCTTCAACCCGCATGACCAGTATGAGGGCTCGGCCGATCGCACGACGACGTTCACGGTTCAGGTGGAAGATATGCATGGTGCGACGGCCGATCTGCCACGGACCGTCACCGTCATCGACACCCCGGCCAACGTGGCGCCGACGCTGACGATCGACGAGGACGATGAGCACTTCGTGGTTCTGGATAATGGCGAGGGCAACTCCGGCATCGTGAATCCGTTCGTCGGGCTCGATCTCGGGGACAGTGAGAACGATATCCTCTCCCTACAGGTCACGTTCCGCTCCGGAAACGGAGCCCTTGGCAATGTGACGTCGGTCCCTGACTTCGTGGATGTCTCGCATACCGATCTCGGTGCAGAATTCGTGACCTACACTTTCACGGGCAGGTATGGCGATCTCATAGCCTTCCTCGGCAGCGTCACCTTCGACGCATCCAACGACTCCGCCGCCGCCGGGCTGGTGACGACGACATTCACCTTCGCCTTGTCGGATGGCCTCCATTCGCTCGCCAATGCGCCGGAGACGGTGACGGTCGTCACGGAGTCGAGCACGAACGAACGCCCCGTTCTGTTCATCGCGCCCGAAACGAGAATGACCGACGCGACAGACGACGGCCTTGCCGTCTATCCGTTCCGAGGTGTGGACCTGTCGGATGCCGAGGACGACGATCTGGAGCTGACGATTACCTTCCACGGTACGGCGGACCAGATTGGGGGGGCGGACGGCGCTATGATTACGCCGAATGCTGACGGTACTGTCACTGTCCGGTTGGCCGCGAAAGCGAGTGTTCTCGAAGCCGTCCTGCATCAGTTGACATTTGACCCGCAGAACGGCTCGGCGGACAACGCCGCATTTGATACCGTCTTCACGATCAGCGTGAGCGATGCCTCGCACCTGCCTGTGATCGACCATGTGACCGTACACACGCAGAATGGAGACGACACAGGCAACGCGCAGCCTGACCTCTACATCCGGCCTGGCACGGAGACGACGGGCGCAACGAGCGATGGTCCTGTCGTCTATCCGTTCCGAGGCGTCGACATCTCGGACGCGGAGAACGATACGCTTGTTCTGACGATCTCGTTCGCAGCAGCCACGGGAACGTTGCTGGGGGCTGGTCTTCCCTCCACGTGGACGCAGATGAACGGGATCCGGACCTATGTGCTCACGGGCACGGCCGACGATCTGGATGACATCCTGCACGGCCTGTCTTTCGACCCAGCCGACGGCTTGACGGGATCCGATACGGTCGCGACAGCCTTCACCATTACGGTCCAGGACACGACGCATGCTCCTGTTGCGAAGCAGGTGGAAGTCGTGACAGCGCCTGGAGGATCGGGCACTGTGAACGCGGTCCCTACCATCGACATTGCTCAAGGCTCTGAGGTGACGTGGGCAACGGATAATGGCTCCGCCGTTTACCTGTTCCGCGGCATCGATATCTCGGACGCGGAGAACGACCTTCTTGTCCTGACCATCCGGTTCAGCGAGGCGGCCGGCAATCTCATAGGCATCGAAGGGTGGAATTTCCGCACGTCGCTTGTGAACGGCATCCGCACCTATACCGTACTCGACGATGCCGACAATCTGGATGAGATTCTGCACAGCTTGTCGTTCGATCCGGCCGACGACTCGGCGTTGAATGAGCCGATAAGTGTAGACACGATCTTTGAGATCTCTGTTCAGGACGCGACGCACGATCCCGTCCAAGCCCAGGTGATGGTGCGCACGACCCATGGCCCGGATCCGGCTCCGAACGCCGAGCCGAGCGTGTCGTTCCTTCCGGGAACGCAGGTCACCCAGGCGACTGACGACGGCCCTGCGGTGGCGCTGTTCCGCGGCATCGATCTCACGGATACCGACGGCGATAACCTGATCGTCAGGATCTCCTTCAACGGTACCCTGGGAGATTTGACCGGCTATAATCCATACGACCCGAATGTATATGTCGCGATGTCCGGGAACATGGTGACCATTACCTTCACGGGCACGGCGGATGCCCTGGACGGGATCCTTCAGGCCCTCCGTTACGACCCTGTTCACTATGATCCTGACAATCCTGTCGATGGCCTGATCGGTCCTCATGTCTTCACGATCTCGGTTCAGGATCAGTATCATGGTCCGGTCAGCACGACCGCCACTGTGGACACAGCCGATGGAGACGCATCGGGCGACGTGAACAATGCGCCGGCCGCTCCCGTATGGGCTGACGAGGCTGCATCGAAGACGATCGATGAGACGATCGCCGTCGGATCCGACGTGGGCACCCTGCGGGTCCAGGATCCGGACGGCGACGATGTGGCAGTCGGGTTCTGGTATGACAACGCCTTGCACCGGGTGAGCCAGGACAACCGGTTCGAGATCGTCAACGGCGTGGTGAAAGTCCTCAACGCTTTCGTCGAAGAGAACGTCCCCGATCTTCCCTATCTGGTGCGGGCCGTGGACACCCATGGGGCCTATACGGAGACCACGATCCATATCGCGATCAATGATGCTGGCAACAATCAGGCGCCGGTGGTGGACGGCGTCAACGGTGGCAGCGGGCCGTCAGTTACGACGATCAGCTTCCTGGAATCAGTTCTGGCCAGTGGGTTCGTGGCGCAGGTCGTTGCGCACGACAATGATGGCAGCCTGACCGACCTGCGTTACTTCATGAGCGACCAGAACGGCCTGTTCACGATCGACGAGAGCACGGGGCAGATCAAGCTGCGCGCAGGCCTCGACTACGAGTCGCTGACCCAGCACAGCTGGACCATCAGCGTGTGGACGACGGACCAGCAGGGCAACGGTGCCGAGTCCGCCCATGTGGACATTACGATCAATCTGGAGGATGTGGACGAGACGCCAACCATCGGTGGCCTGCCGTCAATGGTCAATGCCAACTCCAGCGGCAACGCCAGGGTGGCGCTGTTTAACGGCGTGACAATTGGTAACGATGCTAACCAGCAGACGATCGCCACGATCACGTTCCTGAACGATCACGGCACACTCAGCGGCACAGGCCTGACCCTGGTTGGCGTTGACGGCTCCACAGGCATCGCCACCTACACGGTGACGGGAATAAACGCGGACGACTTGCAGGCGAAGCTGGCGGCCTTAGTGTTCGATCCGCGAGATCCGACAGGCACGTCCGAGGATACTGCCTTCACCGTAACGTTAAGCGATGCCGGCTACCCGCAGGGGCAGTCCGCCACGGTGACGGTGCATGCGACGCCGGGCAATGTGGCTCCGACGAACATGGCATTTTCGGATGCGACCATTCTGGAGAACATGGGCCGAGGTCTGGTGATTGGGCGGTTCACGGCGGACGATCCCAACCCGCTGATCTGGCGCGTGACCGACGATGCGGAAGGTCGGGTGGAGATGGGCGGCAACGGTGAGCTTGTGGTGAAGAACCAGACCAAGATCGACGACGAGCTTGCACCGACCTTCGACGTAACGGTGGAGGTGTCGAATGACGGTGGAAACCATTGGTACTCCTTCACCAAGACACTGACGATCCTGAACCTCCAGCGCGAGGTGATCAATGGGCTGTCAACGAACATCCCAGGAATCGGCATTGACGATTTCCTGCGAGGCGGCGGCGGTTCCGACAGACTGAACGGCAACATTGGCAATGACACTCTGAGCGGAGGGCTTGGCATTGACACCCTGAACGGCGGGGCAGGAGACGATGCGTTCCGGTTCGATGTCGCGCCTGTGGCGGGGAACCGGGATATCATCCAGAACTTTGATTTGAAGAGCGCGACGGACCCGAACGTGAAAGGGGACCGGATCGAGTTGCTCGGTACGCGATTTGCCGGGATCACAGCGGATCTAGTGGACACGCTGCCTGACGGACGGAAGATGCTGAAGGCGAGCGCCTTTGTACTTGGCACGGCGGCGACGGATCAAAGCCATCGGATGATTTACAATCAGGCCACGGGCGAGATCTGGTACGATCCGGATGGCACAGGAGCAGGAGCTGCCAGGCTAATCGCTACCATCTCCGCGGCCAGTAAGCCTGCTCTGACCCACGAGTACTTCTATCTCATCTAAAGAATGTGAAATAGGCGGAGACTAGGCCTTTACAGCCGCTTACGCTATGAAATAACATTAAATTAAGTCTGGCCTTGGAGTCTCGAATGCTGCGGACTCCATGGTCGGTGCATCTTCATCTCTAGGGGCTCCTATGGCTGTTAACCTTACGCTCAAAGCACTTACCGGCAATCCTTTCCATAGCTCGGTCGACGCAACTGGCCGAGTTGGTTCTATCGATGAGGAACTTGCCATCGGTACGAAACTTTTCGAGCTGATTGGCTTTGACCCGACCACCCCACCCCCCTCCGGTTCCTACAAGATCGTGGTGGTCGAGAACTTCGGAGGCATCTTCGATGTCGTGCAGGATCAGGGAAAGTGGTACCTTGTCGCTACTGGTCGTCTTGACTACGAGAATGAGGACGTCGGAGACCTCTTCACCGGCATCACCTTCCAGTTCCGGGACTCCAACGACACGAACAATACGGGCCCAGTTTATCAGCAGGTGAATGTTGGTATTCAGTTGCTGAATGTTGAGCCGGAGGGGGTGGTCAACAACCCGCCTCCGAGCCCTGCCACGACGGCGAACGTGAACGAGGGCACGGCCGGCAGCCAGACGGTTGTGACGCTGGCGGCGACGGACGCCGACGGCCAGACGATCGGCTACACCTTTGCCAACGCGCAGGCCGGCTCGAACGGGCTGATCAGCGCCGACGGCAAGTTCAAGATCGTGGGCAACCTCATCCAGACGAACGGCACGGTGGCGAACGTGACCGCCGACACGGCGCTCACCTACTCGGTGGTGGCCAATGACGGCACGGGGGCGGCGAACGCAACCGCGACCGGCAACGTGGTGATCACGGTCAAGGACGTGAACCAGGCGCCGCCTACACCCACAGCCACTGCTGATGTCAACGAGGGAACCGCTGCGGATCAGCCGGTGCTGACGCTGGCGGCGACGGACGCCGACGGCCAGGCGATCAACTACACGTTCCAGAACGCACGAGCCGGCTCGAATGGGCTTGTGAGTGCCGACGGTCTGTTCAGGATCGAAGGTAATGTGATCAAGACTAATGTTCCCGTGGCTGATGTGACACAGGATACACCGCTGCCGGCCTACGCGGTGGTGGCCAATGACGGCACGGGGGCGGCGAACGCGACCGCGACCGGCAATGTGACGATCACCGTCAAGAACATGACTGCTGGAAACACACCTCCACCTTCTCCCACTGGAAGCTTCAATGTTCACGAGGCTAAAGGTGATGGGTTCGTGGTTGCGACCTTCGCTGAAAAGGACGGTGACAACCAGACGATTGATTATACATTCCAAACCGCTCTGAACGGTTCGGGCGGAAAGGTTAGCGCTGATGGTCGCTACGAGATCATCGGTAATCAGGTCAAGGTGCATGGGGCAGGTTGGGTATCCGTGCAAACTGACCACATTGCCACCTACAACATCACAGCGTCGGATAATGTCGATCCACGGACCGGCGGTGTGACGATTACGGTGAAGAACAATGTCGGCCCGGCGATCACTTCGATCGCAGCGTCCGGGAGCGGTCAGGTCGGCGCAACCAACACGATCGTCGTCAGCGAAAATGCCGGCGCCGTCGAAATCGGCACCGTGACGGCGTCTGACCCGGATGCCGCTCTGGACGGACGGACATTGTCCTACTCGCTGGCCGATACGCATAACGGCTTGTTCACAATCGATGCCACTGGCAAGATCAAGATTGCTAACGCAAGCCGGCTGCCGGTCGGCGCCGACACGCCATATCAACTAACGGTCCAAGTGTCGGACGGCAGCAACGAGGACATGGTGACACAGACGGTCACCGTCGTCGTGAAGGATGTGCCGGTTGCCCCAACCAACAACGCCCCGACAGGACTGGCGCTGAGCAACAGCTTCGTCCTGGAGTACGATCTGGCGGGTAAGGAGATCGGTGCCTTCAGCGCAACCGACTCGGATGGCGATACGCTCACCTATACGCTCCTCGACAATGCGGGCGGGCGGTTTGCGATTTCGAACGGCAAGCTCCTGCTGGCAGGACCCGGCGTCAACTACGAGGAGGCCAAGTCCCATCAGATCAAAGTGAGGGTCACCGACGGCAACGGTGGCGTGACCGATCAGGCTTTCACCATCAATGTCGGCGATCAGCTCACCTTGAACAAGCGCGGTACGAAGAAGGCCGACAAGCTGAACGGATCGGCCCTTGACGATATTCTCAAGGGCGGTTCCGGCAATGCCAAGGACATCATCAAAGGTTTGGCCGGCGACGACCAGCTCTTTGGTGAGGGAGGCAACGATTCCATCCTGGGCGGCGACGGCCTCGACAGCCTGTATGGCGGCAATGGCAACGACATCCTGAAGGGTGAGGCCGGCAAGGATCTCTTGAAGGGCGATGCCGGAAACGACAAGCTCTATGGTGGTCTCGGCAACGACGTCCTCCTCGGCGGCAAGGGCAACGACCTCATCAAGGGTGATGCCGATGATGATACTCTTTACGGCGAGGAAGGAAACGACAAGCTCTACGGCGGTGCCGGAAGCGATGCTTTCGTCTTCAACAAGAAGCTGAATAAGGCATCCAATTTCGACCGGATCTATGACTTCAAGTCTGCCGAAGGAGATAAGATCTTCCTCGACAACGCCGTGTTCAAGAAACTTGGAACGACCGGCACCATCGATGCTCCGGCCAGGCTCGACCCGTCGATGTTCAAAACCGGCCAAGCCAAGGATAAGAACGACTACCTGATCTACAAGGGCGGCATTCTGTACTACGATGCCGACGGTTCCGGCAAAGGCGCCGCCGTGCAGATCGTGAAAGTCAGCGGCCTGAAGGTCACCGATATCTGGGTCATCTGACGAGCCCATCGGCTTTGATATCGACTCCGGCAGGTTCCCTGCCGGAGTTTCTCCTTCGATGTGCGAAATGAATGCCGGCTTGCAAGGTGCACTTCAACGGGGGCGCATCCGGGAGCCGGAAGAAGCAACGATCAAGCCCACAACTCGCAACCGCAAGCAGCGGGGGATTTCGGTATCTGCGGCTGATAGGGCGGTCATCGAATTCGCTTATCTTCGATAAAGCGGATCGCGGCGGATTGCGAATACCTATGTTTTAGCGGATTCTCAGTATTGTTTTAATAGAGCCAATATTATCTCCGCCGTCCTCTCCCATATATCGCGATTGTAAAAGCAAAAAATTATATCTCCTCTGATGACGGTCATGGACGATACGCCGGATCAAGGCGCCGAAGCGGCGTCGCACATCGATTTCATCATCGACCAGACTTGGCGCTCGACCAAGCTTGAGGAGTTGGAGAACGCCCTCAATACCTTCGTGTCGCCGCAGCGCCTTACCCCGACCTCGCGCGGTAGGCCGGCGGGTGGTATGTTCGGTTATCGGGGACATTTCGACCTTGGCATCTTCCGGCTTTACGTCGAAAGCGACGTCGAGATAGACCAATCCCCGGAAGAAGCCGACGATCGAATGGCCTTCGTCGTCAGTCCGAGCCAACCCAGTGAGCTTAAGATCAACCGGGAAACCTTCACGATCTCACAGCGCGAAGGCGTGATCTTCTCCTCCGGGCCGCAGCGGATTCTCACGATTCCGGAGGATACGGAGCATCGCGTGCTCATCACGAACCGGCGCAAAGTCGCAGATTGCTGCGCCAAACTCCTCGGCTATGAAACTCCGGGATTCCTCGATTTCGACATCGGCGTCGACCTGGAAGCCCCGACCGGCCATAGCTGGCTGAGACTTTTGGAATATGTGGAGACGGAGCTGTCCGATCGGGAAGCCCTTATCCGGCAATCGCCCATAGCTTGGCGGCAATTCGAGCAGTCCCTTCTCACCGGACTTCTTCTGTCGCAGCGTCATGCCTACACCGAAGCCCTTCTGCGGCCCCAATCCGCGGCTGCTCCCTTCTACGTGAAGCGCGCCGAAGCCTATATCGAGGCGCATTATTCCGAGCCTTTGTCGCTCGCGGACATCGCCAGCTATGCGGGCGTGAGTGCCAGAAGCCTGCAAAATGGGTTCCAGAGCTTCCGCGGCGTGACGCCCATGGCCTTCCTCCGTTCGGTCCGTCTGCAGCATGTGAACAAGGCCTTGCTCGCGGCGGATCCGGCCGTCGACACCGTGACGGAGATCGCGCTCGCCTGTGGCTTCGGTCATCTGGGAGAGTTCGGCGCCCTCTACAAGCGCACTTTCGGTGAGACCCCGAGGCAAACCCTGTCAAAGGCAATCCATCGCTGAAGTCCACCTGCCCGGGATACGGGAGAGCATCCTCGCTTCTGGTGGGTCCCGGTCACTTGTTTCGCTGCATCGGTCATTCCGAAGGTCGAGCTGGCGGAGATGCTGCGGTAGCTTGGCAACGAGAGCCCCGGCAGCTCGATGTGAAATGTTGTTTCAGTAAAAGCATGGCATTGCGAAACATAGTTTCAGTATTTCCAGCTCAGCGGAGGCGGATCGAGCCTCAAAACGAGAGGGCAAAGCGTTTACTGCGCAATTTCGACAGGTCGTGCGCTTTTCCGATTTCCGCAAAGGAAGAGCGGTGCCATTTTTTCCGAACAGGGAAGACGGGCGTAGCGCTCCGGCGAACTGGGATGGCTAAGATCGATATGAAATCTTGGAAAGAGACGATGCCTCAGGATCGGAACTGCATTGGACTGCCAAGAATGTCATTTTCAGCCCTCATCAAGTGCTGGGGCTTGGGGCTCTCCTTGCGGAGGCTTAAACATGCTTCTCCCCATACCGTGCGGTTCCACCTGATCCGCGGCCGCGTGTTCCTCAGTCTCGGCCAATATGATCAGGCCATCGAGGATTTCAGAATCGCCCTTCGAATGGACTGGCGGCACGAGCAGGCAGCTTTCTGGCTCAACAAGGCGACCCGTGCCATTCCGCATCCCGGGGGGGCGCGATCTCTGACCTAACTTTTGCCCGCGTCCGAGGCGTCAGAGTGCAAGCCCATCGTCAACATGAACGAGGGGGCGCACCACGTCGCTCGATTGCTTGCAGGCTGGAACGATCCCGCATCCTGTCATCCCCTTGGGCATTCCTGGCAATGGCCCGAGAGCAATTCTCATTGGCGTTGATCCTGCTTCCTCTGGTGGGACCCCGAGCGACTAGGCCGAACCATGCGCCGGCCAGGAAAGTGGAGCATCGGGCAAGCCTGCGGGCCCGCGCAGCGACGCGTGGTTGCGAGAGTGCAGTTCCGGAGGGATCCCAAGAGTGGGCTCCCCTTTGCGCCCCATGCCCAAGCGGCCGGTTCTCCCTGATCTGACCGCACCGCCAGCCATGACGAAACTCTCATCATTGTTGGATGCCGCCGTTCTCGCAGATGCAATCGCCCGGCAGAATGACGCCGGCAAGATCGTGGATACCGTTCTCGACGGACTCAGCGAACGCTTCGGATACAAGAACATCCTGCTGTTGCTTCTTGATGGGGGGCGCGAGGTTCTGATCACGCGTGGAAGCCGCGGCTATGACCAGACAAGCGCTGGGTCGGAGGTGCGTCTCGGTGACGGGCTGATCGGCGTGGTTGCGTCTGATGGACGCTTCGTCAATGCCTCTGATCCCGATCACGGGTCGCAGCCTGCTGAGGACATCCACTCTGGACCGGATGGGGGAGGCGCGCGCGCGGAGGCCGCACGGCCGAGCGCGCCGAACCCGTTGAGCCGGATCGGCGTTCCGATGATCGTGCAAGGGAAAGTCACAGGCGTTCTGTTCGCCGAAAGCCGGGAGCGCTTCGCCTTCGGCGCCGATGACCAGGCGGTCATGACGATCATTGCATGCCAGGCCGGAGCGTCCCTCGCGCTGGCGGAAGGTCCGGCGGCAGGGGGGCACGCTGCGGAGACGCGCAAACCGTTCGATCATTCAGCGGAGCGGGTTTTCCGGGTGTCGCATCACACGCTGGACGACAGCGTCTTCATCGACAACGAATACCTCATCAAGGGTGTCGCGGGTCGATTGCTGATGTTCATGCTCGATCTTCATCAGCGCGAGGGGCGGGTCGAGTTCACGAACCGTGAGCTTCGGCTCTCAGCCACGATGCGGTTGCCCGAGGTCAAGGACAATCTGGACACGCGATTGCTTCTGCTCCGGCGCCGCCTTGAAGATAAAGGGGCTCCCATCAGGCTCGTCCGCGTCGGACGCGGGAGGATCCGGCTTCAGTTCGAGGGTGTCCCGCTCCTCGACCGCGTGGACATCTAGCCCCGAGCCGGCTTCTGGCCCGTTCTGACGATCCAGTGTTGAAGGACGGAAGCCGGATCCGAGGGTGGCCTGCTCCATGCCGTCTCTCAAGCAGCCGGTCTTCTCCCGCCGCTCATGGCATCCTAGCAACGGCCGAAAGCAGCCGCTCGATGTCTTCCGGCCGTGACAGCCGGTGGTCGCCGTCCTTGATCAGGGTCAGTGATACGCTGTCTCCCGGCAGGTGTTCGACGAGGCGCATGGCATGCTCCCACGGGACGTCCGGATCCACCATGCCCTGGAGGATGTGAACCGGGCAGCCGGTCTGGATCGGACGGTCGAGGAGCAGGTGCCCACGCCCGTCCTCGATCAGTTTCCAGGTGATCGGGTAGGGATCGTCCGAATAGGCGGAGGGGCGGTGGTAGACCCCCGTCTCCTGCACGCTTTTCCGAAGCGCCTCCGGGAACCGATCCCACATGAGCCGCTCCGTCATGTCGACTGCG
>NZ_JALJRK010000008.1:44058-69029 GCF_024519725.1 Microvirga sp. Mcv34
GCGGGGGCGATGAGGACCATCCCCGCCGGTGCGATCTCGGGTCGCGTCTCCATGAGTCGGCGGGCCGCCAGCAGGCTGATCCAGCCCCCCATGGACGAGCCGACCAGGATGGGGCGCTCTCTCACGAACCGCTCGATGACGGACAGCGCATCCTCGAGCCAGCGGGAGATGGTGCCGTTCTCGAAGGCTCCCCCTGATTCGCCGTGACCGCTATAGTCGAACCGCAGGAAGGCGCGGCCGTTCTCCTTCGCCCAGTCGTCGAGGGCGGTCGCCTTGGTGGCGCGCATGTCGGATTTGAACCCGCCGAGCCAGACGACGGGCGGCCCTTTGCCGTCCCGGAATAAAACCGCGATGGAGCGGGCATCCTGGCCTACCGTGACGCTTTGCGGCATGGTTAACTCATCCTCAACTGCTTTGAAGCAACCGTTTCTAGACGATTCTTTTGAGAAGGCTCTTACATCCGTGAGTTTTTCAACGCGACCCGGCGGAGGGATGGCATTTCCGTCCTCTCATGTGCATCCGCTGGAGGGTCGGACCATCCTGCAGATCGTGCCCGAGCTCGAAGCCGGAGGGGCGGAGCGCACCACGGTCGATATCGCCGAGGGGCTTGTCCATGCCGGCGCCCGTGCCCTCGTGGCCACGGAGGGCGGGCGGCTGGTCGGCGAGCTCCAGACCAAAGGCGGCGTGTGGATCCCGTTCCCAGCGGCGACGAAGAACCCGTTTTCCATGCTCGTCAACGTGCGAAAGCTCGCCCGGATCTGCCATCAGGAGCGGGTTTCCCTCGTGCATGCGCGCTCCCGGGCCCCCGCCTGGGTAGGGCTGGGGGCCGCCCGCTCCCTGAACATTCCCTTCGTCACCACCTATCACGGCAGCTATTCCGGCCGCTCATCGGTCAAGGTCCTGTACAATTCCGTGATGGCGCGGGGCGACGCGGTCATCGCCAATTCGCACTATACCGGCGAGCTGATCCGCTCGGTCTATCCCCAGGCCGCAGACCGCATCCGGGTCATCCACCGGGGCACCGACTTCTCCGTCTTCTCGCCCCATGCGGTGGCGCCGGAGCGTATCGAGGCCCTGCGGAAGGCCTGGGAGGTCGCTCCGCACGAGCGCGTGGTCCTGCTGGCGGCCCGACTCACCGGCTGGAAGGGCCAGAAGGTGCTGATCGAAGCGGCGGCCAAGCTGCGTGACGCCGGGATCAACGATGTGGCCTACATCCTGGCGGGGGATCCGCAGGGGAGGGAAGCCTATGAGAAGGAACTCGACAGCCTGATTGCGGCCCGCAAGCTGAAGGGAATCGTGCGCCGGGTCGGCCATTGCACCGACATGCCGGCCGCCTTCCTGGCGGCCTCGGTTGTCACCGTGCCCTCAACGGAGCCGGAAGCCTTCGGCCGCTCGGCCGTGGAGGCCCAGGCCATGGGAACGCCCGTGGTCGTGTCCGATCTCGGGGCCGTTCCGGAGACGGTCCTGGCCCCGCCCGCTGTCCCGCCGCACGAGCGGACCGGCTGGCGGGTTCCGGCCGGAGACGTCGATGCGCTGGCCGAAGCGGTCGGGTCGGCCTTGGGCCTGGGGGCCAGCGCGAGGATCGCCCTCGGGGCGAGGGCCCGGTCCCATGTGGAGCGCCATTTCTCGCTCGAACGCATGGTTTCCAGCACCCTCGATGTGTATTCAGCCCTCCTGACAGGCCGTTTTACTCATAGAACGAGTTGACTTCCCGCAGATTTGCGCGAAATGTCGATTCATTCGTGGCAAGGCTGAGCGTACCAGCAGGGATTTCTCCGAAATCCCCGGTCGGCAGCCTAGCCCTCAACAGGAGATACGAGCCATTCGCAGACCAATGAGAGCCATGCCGGTGCCGCAGAAGGACGGACCGCGCGCCAACCGAGACATTCGCGGTGTTCGCGAAGTACAGCTGATCGACGATGCAGGGCAGAACCGGGGCGTTGTGCCCTTCTTCGATGCCCTCAAGGTTGCCGAAGAGGCAGGCCTTGATCTCGTGGAGATCTCGCCGAACGCCACTCCTCCCGTCTGCAAGATCCTCGATTACGGCAAATTCCGCTTTCTCGAGCAGAAGAAGGCCGCCGAGGCCCGTAAGAAGCAGAAGACGGTCGAGGTCAAGGAAATCAAGCTGCGTCCCGGCATCGACGACCACGATTACGAGGTCAAGATGAAGGCCATGAAGAGCTTCTTCGAGGAAGGCAACAAGGTGAAGATCACCCTGCGCTTCCGTGGCCGCGAAATGGCGCACCAAGGCCTCGGCCTGAAGGTTCTGGACCGGGTCAAGGCCGATGTGGGCGATCTCGCCAAGGTCGAGATGGAGCCGAACTTCGAGGGCCGTCAGGTCGTCATGGTTCTGGCACCGCGCTAAGGGCGCTCTTTCTCCAGCGAAATTCATGGCCGTCGGGGTTCCGGCGGCCATTGCTTTTTGGGCGTTCCTCTGTCATAAGCCGCCCTTCATTGAACCGCCCGGCTGTTAGGGCTGCCGTGGCGGTTCGTTTTGCTCAATGCAGCAATGAAAAGGCCAAGGTGCGGCTTGCCGCTCCGGACGCCTGTCCAAAGGAGAGCCAAATGCCCAAGCTGAAGACGAAGTCTGGCGCGAAAAAGCGCTTCAAGATCACTGGCACCGGCAAGGTCGTTTACGCCCAGGCCGGCAAGCGCCACGGGATGATCAAGCGGACCAAGAAGCAGATCCGCAACCTGCGCGGCACCACGACCCTGTTCGAGGGCGACGCGTACAACGTGAAGAAGTACTTCCTGCCGAACGGCTAAGGCGGTTCTTTTCCCACATCCTGGATTTTGAAGGAGTTTTTAAATGGCCCGCGTCAAACGGGGCGTTACCGCCCACGCCAAGCACAAGAAGGTTTTCAAGGCAGCCAAGGGTTTCTACGGCCGCCGCAAGAACACGATCCGCATCGCCAAGCAGGCGGTCGAGAAGAGCATGCAATATGCCACTCGTGACCGTCGCAACAAGAAGCGCACCTTCCGCGCTCTCTGGATCCAGCGTCTCAACGCTGCCGTCCGTACGCATGGCTTGACCTATTCCCGATTTATCGACGGTCTCGGCAAGGCTGGGATCGAGGTGGATCGCAAGGTCCTGTCCGAAATGGCCATCCATGAGCCGGCGGCTTTCGCCGCTTACGTGGACGCCGCCAAGGCCGCCCTGCCGCAGCAGGCCGCTTAAAGCGTCGGATAGACCAGATTTCGGTGCGGCTGGCCCGTTCAGCCGCACCGCCTTACTCCCCCTTCTCCGAGACCATTCGCGCTGACGGCCTTTTTGCGCTGTCGGTTGCCATTTCGCGGCTCGGAAGACTTGACGGTTCCCGCGCCGCGCCTCACTCAAAGCGCTTGCATCTGGCAAGGGACCGATGACCGATCTCAATCAACTCGAACGTGACCTGCTCACCCAGGTCGATGCCGCCGGCGACGAAGCGGCTCTCGAAACCGTGCGCGTCTCCGCGCTCGGCAAGAAGGGCTCCGTCTCCGAACTCCTGAAGACCCTCGGCTCCATGACGCCCGAGGAGCGCAAGGAACGCGGACCGCTCATCAACGGGCTGCGCGACAAGGTTCAGGCCGCCATCGCGGCCAGGAAGGACACGCTCGCCGAGGCCGCGCTCGAAGCCCGCCTGTCGGCCGAGCGCATCGACGTGACGCTTCCCGTGCCCGAGGCCCCCGAAGCCCGCGGCCGCCTCCACCCCATCAGCCAGGTGATCGAGGAACTGACGGCGATCTTCGCCGACATGGGCTTCTCCGTGGCCGAGGGGCCGGATATCGAGACGGATTATCTCAACTTCACGGCTCTCAACTTCCCGGAAGGCCACCCGGCCCGCGAAATGCACGACACCTTCTTCCTGGCCCCCGACGAGAAGGGCGAGCGCAAGGTGCTGCGCACGCATACCTCGCCGGTGCAGATCCGCACGATGACGTCCAAGGCGCCGCCGATCCGGGTGATCATCCCCGGCCGGACCTACCGCCACGACTCGGACCAGACCCACACGCCCATGTTCCACCAGGTGGAGGGCCTCGTCATCGACAAGCAGGCCAACATCGCGCACATGAAGTGGGTCCTGGAGGAGTTCTGCAAGGCCTTCTTCGAGGTCGAGCAGGTGAAGATGCGCTTCCGGCCGTCCTTCTTCCCGTTCACGGAACCGTCCGCCGAGGTCGATATCCAGTGCTCGCGCAAGGGCGGCGAGATCCGCTTCGGCGAGGGAACGGATTGGCTCGAAATCCTGGGCTGCGGCATGGTCCACCCGAACGTGCTGCGCAATTGCGGCCTCGATCCCGACGAGTACCAGGGCTTCGCCTGGGGCATGGGCATCGACCGTATCGCCATGCTGAAATACGGCATGCCGGACCTGCGTCCCTTCTTCGAGGCCGATGTGCGCTGGCTGAACCATTACGGCTTCCGCCCGCTCGACATCCCGAGCCTAGTGAGCGGCCTCACCTCGTAAGCGTCATCCCGGCCGAAGCAAAGCGAAGAGCCGGGGTCGCGAAACCAGTGAAGCTCCCCATTCGGAACACGATCCCGGATCTGGCTTTGCCAGTCTGGGATGACACTCAAGGAACAGTGTCTTGAAATTCACCCTCTCCTGGCTGAAGGATCATCTTGAGACCTCGGCCCCCCTCGACGAGATCGTCGAGACCCTCACCCGCATCGGCCTGGAGGTCGAAGGGGTCGAGGACAAGGCGAAGACGCTGGCGCCCTACAAGGTGGCCTATGTGATCTCCGCCGTGCAGCACCCCAACGCCGATCGCCTGCGCGTGTGCATGGTCGATACGGGCGAGGGCGATCCGATCCAGGTCGTCTGCGGCGCCCCGAACGCCCGCACCGGCATGAAGAGCGTGTTCGCGCCGCCCGGCACCTACATTCCGGGCAAGAACATCACGCTGGGCGTCGGCACCATCCGGGGCGTCGAGAGCGCCGGCATGCTGTGCTCGGCGGCGGAACTCGAGATCTCCGACGATCACGACGGCATCATCGACCTGCCCGGTGATGCGCCGGTGGGTGTTCCCTACGCGGCCTATGAGGGCCTCGATGATCCGGTGATCGAGATCAACCTCACGCCGAACCGTCCCGATTGCACGTCGATCCATGGCATCGCCCGCGACCTCGCGGCCGCCGGCCTCGGCACGCTCAAGAACGATGCCATCGCGCCTGTCCAGGGCCAGGGCGCCTGTCCGGTCTCGGTGACGATCGAGGACGAGAAGCTCTGCCCGGTCTTCGCCCTGCGCCTCGTGCGCGGCGTGAAGAACGGCCCGTCACCGGAATGGATGCAGCGTCGTCTGCTCTCCATCGGCCTTCGTCCGATCAACGCCCTGGTGGACATCACCAACTACATGACCTTCGACAGGGGCCGCCCGCTCCACGTCTTCGACGCCAAGAAGGTGAGGGGGAACCTCACCGTCCGTCGGGCCGAGGAGGGCGAGGAGGTTCTGGCGCTCGACACGCGCACCTACAAGCTCGATCCAGGCGTCGTCGTGATCGCTGACGAGAACGGCGTCGAATCCATCGGCGGCATCATGGGCGGCGAGCATTCGGGCTGCGACGAGGCCACAACCGACGTGCTGATCGAGTCGGCCCTCTGGGATCCGCTCAACATCGCGCAGACCGGCCGCAAGCTCGGCATCATCACCGATGCGCGCTACCGCTTCGAGCGCGGCGTCGATCCCGCCTTCACCATGCCGGGTCTCGACCTCGCCACCAAGCTGGTCATGGACCTGTGCGGCGGTGAGCCGTCCGAGGCTCTCGTGGCCGGCCAGGTGCCGGACAACCGGCTCACGGTCGAATTCCCGTGGTCGGAAGTGCCGCGTCTGTCTGGCCTCGACGTGCAACCTTCAGAATCGGAAACGATTCTGAAGAAGCTCGGCTTCGGCATCCAGGGCTCGGGCGAGCGCGTCAGCGTCACGGCGCCGTCCTGGCGGCCCGACATCGACGGCAAGGCAGATCTCGTCGAGGAGGTCATCCGCATCGCGGGCGTCGACCGCATCGCGCCGCAGCCGCTGCCGCGCCTCGAAGCCGCCGTTGCGAAGCCCATCCTGACCCTGATCCAGAAGCGCACACGCCTTGCCCGTCGCTCGCTGGCCGTGCGCGGGCTGGTCGAGGCAGTCACCTGGTCGTTCATCGCCAAGAGCGAGGCGGAGCTGTTCGGCGGCGGCGATGCGCGGCTTGCGCTCGCCAACCCGATCGCGGCGGAACTCTCCGACATGCGCCCGAGCCTGCTGCCGGGCCTGCTTAAGGCCGCGCAGCGCAATGCGGATCGCGGCTACGGCGACGTGGCGCTGTTCGAGGTCGGCCAGACCTTCGCGTCCGACGAGCCGGAAGGCCAGTCCATCAAGGCGGCTGCGGTACGTCGGGGCACCGCGCGGGCCGAGGGCGTCGGCCGTCACTGGGATGGCCGCGCCGAGGCCGTCGATGCCTTCGACGCCAAGGCGGACGTGCTCGCGCTGCTGGCCACTCTCGGAATACCCTCGGGCGGTCTCCAGATTGTCCCCGGCGGCCCGGCCTGGTTCCATCCTGGCCGCTCGGGCACGCTGCAGTTCGGGCCCAAGAACGTGGTCGGGGCTTTCGGTGAGGTTCATCCGAAGGTGCTGAAGGCGCTCGACCTGAAGGGGCCGCTGGTGGCCTTCGAGCTCAACCTCAACGCGCTGCCGCCGCCCAAGGCGAAGCCGACCAAGATGAAGCCGAAGCTCAACCTTCCAGACTTCCAGCCGCTCACCCGCGACTTCGCCTTCGTGGTCGGCCGCGACGTGGCCGCCGGCGACATCGTGAAGGCCGCGCAGGGCGCCGAGCGCCAGCTGATCGTGGGCGTCGATGTGTTCGACATCTACGAGGGCACCGGCATCGACCCGGACAAGAAGTCCGTAGCGATCGCCGTCACCCTGCAGCCGACGGAAAAGACCCTCACCGACGTGGAGATCGAGTCCGTCTCGGCCAAGATCGTCGGAGAAGTCGCCAAGAAGACCGGCGCGGTTTTGCGGAGCTGATCCCAAAATGGTCATCCCGGGGCCGCGTAGCGGAACCCGGGATCGCTTTCAGAACAGGGCGCTTTACTCGTCTTGCGATCCCGGATCGTGGCGTTGCCGCGTCCGGGATGACAACTTGGGTTTACGGAACGAACTCTTCCGCCAAATCCCGCCATTCCGGGGTGTCGCGCTCGATCAACCCGACTTTCCATGCGCGGCGCCACTTCTTGGGCTGCTTTTCGCGGGCAATGGCTGTCACCGGGTTCTCGAAGAGCTCGAAGTAGACCAACCGATCTACGTTGTACCGCGCCGTAAACCCTGGCATGGCGTGGGTCTTGTGTTCGAAGACGCGCCTATTCAGGTCGCTCGTGACCCCGACATAGAGCGGTCCGTCCTTCCTGGTCGCCAGAATATAAACGTAGAATACCTCAGCCATCCGATTACTCCCCGAACGATCCCGGATCTTCGCTGCGCTCCGTCCGGGATGACGGTTTGTTGAGCCCATTCAACGGGTTCCCCTCATCCCACTGATAGCGGACCGTATCGAACCGCATCGCGCGGGCATCGACCATCAGCAGGCGCCCCACCAGATTCTCGCCGAAACCGACGATCTCCCGGATCACCTCCAGGGCCATCAGGCTCCCCATGACCCCGGCCAGGGCGCCGAGAACCCCTGCCTCCGCGCAGGTCGGGACCGCGCCGGCCGGCGGCGGGGAGGGGAAGAGGCAGCGATAGGTGGGGTTCGGCCTGCCGTCCGGGCCGTTTTCATGAGCCCGGATCGTCGTGAGCGAGCCGTCGAACTGGCCCAGGGCCGCCGTCACCAGGGGCTTCTTCTCGAAAAAGCAGGCATCCGACACCGCATAGCGGGTGTCGAAATTGTCCGATCCGTCGGCCACGATGTCGTAGCGGCCGATCAGGCCTCGGGCATTGTCGGGGGTGAGCCGGGTGAGGTGGGGCTCGACCGTCACATGCGGGTTGAGACGCCCGACGGCGGCCGCAGCGCTCTCCGCTTTGGGCCGGCCGAGATCTGCCATGGAATGGATCACCTGCCGCTGCAGGTTGGACAGGCTCACCGCGTCGTCGTCGACGATGCCGATGGCGCCGATGCCGGCTGCGGCGAGGTACTGGATCAGCGGGGCACCCAGGCCGCCGGCCCCGATGACGAGCACGCGCGCGGCCTTGAGTTTCAGCTGTCCCGGGCCGCCGACATCGCGCAGAACGAGGTGGCGGGCATAACGGTCGATTTCGTCGGATGTGAGCGGCATATCGTGACCTTACGGGATTGGGTTTAGCTATCAACCATTCCTTGAAGGAAATAACATGCCGTCTTGACAGGGGCCTTGGCGTTGTGACCCTTGCCATGCCATCGTCATGGGGCAACCGGCACCAAGCCGGCGTCTAACAGGGAACAAAGCCGATGACAGTAACCAAGTTTGGCCTCGCGCTCGCGGGCCTTGCCTTCTCCGCTTCGGCTGCCTTCGCGCAGCAGGCGGCCTTCAAGCCCGCGGTCGTCTACGATCTCGGCGGAAAATTCGACAAATCCTTCAACGAGGGTGTTCACACGGGCGCCGAGAAGTTCAAGAAGGACACTGGCACCGATTACCGCGATTTCGAGCCGCAGAACGACGCTCAGCGTGAGCAGGCCCTGCGCCGCTTCGCCCGTGACGGGTTCTCGCCCATCGTGGCCGTCGGCTTTTCCCAGGAAACGGCGCTGAAGAAGGTGGCCGAGGAGTTCCCGAAGACCCAGTTCGCCATCATCGACGCCGTCGTCGAGAAGCCGAACGTGGAATCCATCGTGTTCAAGGAGCATGAGGGCTCGTTCCTGGTCGGCCTCCTGGCGGCCCAGGCCTCCAAGACCGGCAAGGTCGGCTTCGTGGGCGGCATGGACATCCCGCTCATCCGCAAGTTCGCCTGCGGCTACGTCCAGGGCGTGAAATACGCCAAGAAGGACGCCGAGGTGTTCCAGAACATGACCGGCACCACGGGTGCTGCCTGGAACGATCCGGTGAAGGGCGGCGAGCTCGCCAAGAGCCAGATCGATCGCGGCGCCGACGTGATCTACCATGCGGCCGGCGGCACGGGCGTGGGCGTGATGCGCGCCGCCGCCGACGCGGGCAAGCTCGGCATCGGCGTCGACTCGAACCAGAACGGCCTGCATCCCGGCAAGATCCTGACCTCCATGGTCAAGCGCGTGGACGTAGCGACCTACAACGTTTTCGACCAGGCCAAGAAGGGTTCCTTCAAGGGCGGTCTCCAGGTTCTCGGTCTCAAGGAAGACGGCGTGGCCTGGTCGCTCGATGACAACAACAAGTCGCTGATCACCCCCGAGATGAAGGCCGCTGCCGACAAGGCTGCCGAAGGCATCAAGTCCGGCTCCATCAAGGTGCACGACTACATGTCGGACTCCAAGTGCCCGATGTAAGCTGATGCATGTTTTGGCCGCAGGACCGCAAAGGCCTGCGGCCAAATCTTTTTTCGACCGTATTTTGTTTTTCCGATAAGATCCGGCTCTCGTTTCATCATTGCCGGCAGATCATTCGAGGCCGATGTCCCCAGCCATTGAACTCATCGCCATCAACAAGAGCTTCGGCGCTGTTCATGCCAACAAGGACGTGAATCTGCGCGTGGAACGCGGCACGATCCACGGCATCGTCGGCGAGAACGGGGCGGGCAAGTCGACCCTGATGTCGATCCTGTACGGCTTCTACGAGGCGGATTCCGGCGAGATCCGCGTCAACGGCAAGCCGATTTCCATCCGGTCCCCCAACGATGCCATCAATGCCGGCATCGGCATGGTTCACCAGCACTTCATGCTGGTCGAGCCCCTGAGCGTGGTCGACAACGTGATGCTCGGCGCCGAGGGCGGCGCCATGCTGCGCGTGGGCGAAGCCAAGGTGCGGGCCGAACTCGCGCGGCTCGCCAGGGATTACGGGCTGGAGATCGACGTGGACGCCACCGTGGGCGACCTCTCCGTCGGCCTGCAGCAGCGCGTCGAGATCCTGAAGGCCCTCTATCGCGGCGCCGATATCCTCATCCTCGACGAGCCGACCGCCGTGCTCACGCCACCCGAGGCGGATGCCCTGTTCGGGCTGCTTCGCTCGCTCAAGGAGCAGGGCAAGACTGTCATTCTCATCACGCACAAGCTGCGCGAGATCATGGCGATCACGGACCGCGTCTCGGTCATGCGGCGCGGCGAGATGGTCGCGAGCGTCGAGACCGCCGATACCTCGCCGCCGGAACTGGCGGAGCTGATGGTGGGACGTCGCGTGCTCCTGCGCGTCGAGAAAGCCGAGAAAATTCCCGGTGCGCCGCTGCTCGAAATCGGCGATCTGACCGTCGTCGATTCTCGCGGCGTGGTGCGCGTGGCGAACGCATCCTTCACGGTTCGCGCGGGCGAGATCGTCGGCATCGCGGGCGTCGCCGGCAACGGCCAGAGCGAGCTCCTGGAGGCCATCGCCGGCATGCGCCAGCCGGCGCTCGGCACGATCCGGCTCGAGGGACGGGACATCCCGTCCTCGGAGCACAACCCGCACCGCATGCGCCAGCTCGGCCTGCTGCACGTGCCGGAGGATCGGCTGCGCATGGGGCTTGTTCCCGCCTTCCCGGCCTTCGAGAGCGCCATCCTCGGCTTCAGCGATGAACCGCGGCTCGGCCGCGGGCCGCTTCTCGACCATGACCGCCTGATCGCGGATCTCGAGAAAAAGATGGAGCAGTACGACGTGCGCCCGCCCGCGCCGCGGCTGAAATCGTCCAAGTTCTCTGGCGGCAACCAGCAGAAGATCGTGCTGGCGCGCGAGATCGAGCGCAACCCGAAGGTGCTCCTCGTCGGCCAGCCGACGCGCGGCGTCGATATCGGGGCCATCGAGTTCATTCACCGCCGCCTGATCGCCTTGCGCGACGCGGGCGTCGCGATCCTGCTCGTCTCGGTGGAGCTCGACGAGATCATGAATCTGTCGGACCGCATTCTCACCATGTGCGGCGGCAGGATCACGGGCGAACGGAAAGCCTCCGAGACCAACGAGCAGGACCTGGGCCTGCTCATGGCCGGCGTGACGGACGAGGCCGCCTGATGCAACCACGACTGACTCTCGTCACCCTTGGCGTCGCGGATCTCCCGAAGTCCCGCGCCTTCTACGAAGCCTGGGGCTGGAAGGCGTCTTCTGCAAGCCAACCCAGCGTCGCCTTCTTCCAGGCGAACGGCCTGGCGCTCGGTCTGTTCGGCCGCGCCGATCTCGCTGCGGATGCGGGCGTCGAGGACAGGCCCACCGGCTTTGCCGCCATCACGCTTGCCTACAATGCCCGTTCCAAGGAAGAGGCCGACGAGGTCTATACGCTTGCCGTGAAGGCCGGTGCGCGTCCCATAAAGCCGCTGCACGATGTTTTCTGGGGCGGTTATTCGGGCTATTTCGCCGATCCCGACGGGCACCTATGGGAAGTGGCCTGGAACCCGTTCTTTCCTCTCGATGAGCAGGGTCATATGTTCCTGCCGGATTCTCAGACGTGAGTGCTCCTCTCGACCTGCCCAAATGGGCCGACACGGTTCTCGTGCCCGCCATCTCCGTGGTGGCGGCTTTTCTCGTCGCCGGTCTCGTCGTGCTCGGCATCGGCGAAAACCCGCTCTCGGCGACGCGCTATCTTATCCAGGGTAGCCTCGGCACCGGGGAGGGGCTCGGCTTCACCTTGTTCTACATGACTGATTTCATCTTCGTCGGGCTGGCTGTCGCGGTGGCTTACCACGCCGGGCTGTTCAACATTGGCGGTGAGGGGCAGGCGACGCTCGCGGGTCTCGGCATCGCGCTCGTGCTCAACAATCTCACCTTCCTGCCGGGCTTCCTGCTGATCCCGCTTGGAATCCTGGGTGCGGCCGCCTTCGGGGCCGCCTGGGCGGCCATTCCCGGCTATCTCCAGGCGAAACGCGGCAGCCATATCGTCATCACGACGATCATGTTCAACTGGCTTGCCAGCGTGCTCATCGTCTATCTGCTCGTGAACGTCCTGCGCGAGCCGCAATCCATGAATCCGGAGACGCGCGCTTTTCCTGAAGCCGCGAACATTCCCTTCATGCACGACGTCTTCGCCGCCTTCGGCATTGAGATCCCGGCCTCGCAGCTCAACCTAACCCTGGTGCTGGCCCTCGCAGCATCCTACTTCGTGTGGCTTCTCATCTACCGCTCGCGCCTGGGCTATGCGATCCGCGTCGTCGGCTCCAACCCCACGGCGGCGGTCTATGCGGGCATCTCGCCGGCGCGGATCATCATCATCGCGATGGTCATCTCCGGCGCGCTGGCGGGCGGTCTCGCGGTCAACGAACTCATGGGCTACCAGCATCGCCTGCTGCTCGAATTCACCTCCGGCTACGGCTTCGTCGGCATCGCGGTGGCGCTCATGGGACGCGCACACCCCGTCGGCATCATCCTGGCCTCGCTGCTGTTCGGCATTCTCTACCAGGGCGGCGCCGAACTCGCCTTCGAGCAGCCGGCCATCACCCGCGACATGGTGGTTGTGATCGGCGGCATCATCATCCTGTTCGCCGGCGCCCTCGACGGGCTGTTCCGGCGTGCGGTGGCACACCTGTTCACGCGCCAAAAACTGGCGAGGGCCTGAGCCATGGAACTCAGCAATCTCGTGGCGATCTTCGACTCGGCCTTGCGCCTATCGATCCCGCTTCTCGCTGCCTGCCTGGCGGGGCTCTGGTCGGAGCGCTCGGGCGTGGTGGATATCGGCCTCGAAGGCAAGATGCTGGTGGCGGCCTTTGCGGCCGCGGCGGCGGCTTACGCCTTCGGATCGGCTTGGCTCGGTCTCGTCGCCGGTATCGGCGCATCGGTGGTCTTCGGCCTCATCCACGGCTTTGCATCCATCAGCCAGCGCGGCAACCAGATCGTGTCCGGCGTCGCCATCAACATGCTGGCCGCCGGGCTCACTGCCATCGTGGGGAACGCTTGGTACAACCAGGGCGGACGCACGCCACCGCTGGAGGGTGCGCAGCGCTTCGAGGATGTGATCTTCGGCCATTCGGTGCTGGTCTATGTGGTGCTGCTCGCCGTGCCGCTCACCTGGTTCGTGCTGGGGCGCACCCGCTTCGGCCTGCGCCTGCGCGCCGTCGGCGAGAACCCGGCCGCCGTCGATACGGCGGGCATTTCGGTCACAGGCCTGCGGTACACCGCCGTCGTCATCGGGGGCGTTCTCTGCGGCATCGGCGGAACCTATCTCTCGGTCGGCCAATCGGCGGGCTTCCTCAACAACATGACGGCCGGCAAGGGCTTCATCGCACTTGCCGCGCTCATCTTCGCCAAGTGGCGGGCCTGGCCGGCCCTCGGCGCCTGCATCCTCTTCGGCCTGCTCGATGCCATCGCCATCCGCCTGCAGGGCATTTCCCTGCCGGGGGTCGGCGAGGTGCCGGTCCAGGCCATCCAGGCGCTGCCCTATCTCATGACCGTCATTCTGCTCGCAGGCGTCATCGGCAAGGCCATTCCGCCGCGCGCCGCCGGCGTGCCCTATGTGAAGGAGCGCTGATCATGGCTTCGTTGGACACCCTGTTCGAGGCCGCCAAGGCGATCCAGGCCAAGGCCTATGCGCCTTACTCGCGCTTCAAGGTCGGCGCGGCCATCGCCACGCCCGACGGCAGGATCTTTACCGGCTGCAACGTGGAGAACGCAGCCTATCCGGTCGGTTCCTGCGCCGAAGCAGGCGCCATCTCGGCCATGATCGCGGCTGGCGAAAGCCGCATCGCGGCCATCGTCGTGATGGGCGAGGGCGAGCATCTCGTCACCCCCTGCGGCGGCTGCCGCCAGCGCATCCGCGAATTCGCCGCGCCCGAGACGCCCATTCACGTTGCGGGGCCCGAGGGAATCCGCAGACGCTTCACGCTCGACGAGCTGTTGCCCTTCTCCTTCGGACCGGACAATTTGACCGATCGCTAGGATCGGTCCTGGATCGATTGCGACAATGAAAGGAAGGCCTGCATTCCGGGCCTGAAACGATGACGATGCAGCAGATGATTCAAGAGGCGGCCGCGTTCGTGCGCTCCCGCGGCTTCGACGGCCATTTCGATGCGGCCTTCGTGCTCGGCACGGGGCTCGGCACCCTCGTCGACGAAGTCAGCGATGCGGTGAGCCTGCCTTATGCCGAGATTCCGCATTTCCCGAAGAGCGGCGTCTCCGGCCATGCGGGCAAGCTCGTTGCCGGCACGCTCGAAGGCAAGCGGGTGCTGCTGTTCCAGGGCCGCGCGCATTATTACGAGACCGGAGATGCGGGTGCGATGCGCCTCCCTGTCGCTTTCGTGAAGGAGCTCGGCATTCCGGTCCTCGTCGCCACCAACGCGGCCGGCTCCGTGCGTGCGGAGATCCGTCCCGGAAGTCTCGTGGCGATCAGCGACCATCTCAATCTCTCGGGCGCCAATCCGCTGCTGCGCGATCACACGGAGGGCCGCTTCGTCTCCCTCACCGACGCCTATCACCCGGATCTGCGCCAGGTGCTGCAGCGTGCCGCCAGGAAGAGCGGAATCGCGCTGCCCGAGGGCGTCTATGCCTGGCTGTCCGGCCCGAGCTTCGAGACGCCGGCCGAGATCCGGATGGTGCAGATCCTCGGCGGCGATCTCGTCGGCATGTCCACGGTGCCGGAGGTGATCCTCGCGCGCTATTATGGTCTGAAGGTCGCGGCCGTTTCCGTCGTCACGAACCTCGCGGCCGGGATCGAAGGCGCTTCGCCCTCGCATCAGGAAACCAAGGATACGGCGGCGGAAGCGTCGGAGAAGTTCAAGCGTCTCATCCGGTCCTTCGTTGCGGAGCTGTCCCATGTCTGATGCGCCCCTAGCAACCCGCGCCCTGCGCAGTCTCGATCTCACCGATCTCACGGACACTTGCACCGATCAGGCCATCGATGCGCTGTGCAAGAAGGCGCTCGATCCGCATGGGCCGGTGGCGGCCGTGTGCGTGTGGCCGCAATTCGTGAAGCGGGCGCAGGAGAATCTCCGCGGCTCGCTCGTGCGCATCGCCACGGTGGTGAATTTCCCCGCCGGCGGCGAGGATGTGAGCCGCGTCACGGATGACACGCAGGAGGCGCTCTCCGACGGCGCCAACGAGATCGATCTCGTGCTGCCCTACGAGGCCCTGCGCAGAGGCGACGTGACTGTGGCCGCCGAGATGGTGGAGGCCGTACGCGATCTGGTCGATCAGGGGCGGCTGTTCAAGGTGATCCTGGAAACGGGCGAACTGAAGGATCCGGCGCTGATCGAGGCGGCGAGCCGTCTCGCCATCGACGCGGGCGCGGATTTCATCAAGACCTCGACGGGCAAGACGCCGGTTTCCGCGACGCCCGAGGCGGCCGAGATCATGCTCAAGGCCATCAAGACTTCCGGTAAGCCCGTCGGCCTCAAGCCCTCCGGCGGCATCCGCACCGTGGCCGACGCGAAGATCTATCTCGATCTCGCCGACCGCATCATGGGGTCGGGCTGGGCAACGCCACAGACATTCCGCATCGGGGCGAGCAGCGTCTACGACGCGCTGATTGCCGCCATCGAAGGACGGGCCGGAACGACGGCCACCGGAACCTACTGACATGACGCTTCTTCCGCAGGAAATCATCCGCCACAAGCGCGATGGCGGCACCCTCGATCCCGCGCATATCGAGCACTTCATCGAGGGGCTCACGGCGGGCCGCGTCACCGAGGGCCAAGCGGCCTCCTTCGCCATGGCGATCTTCTTCCGGGGCCTCTCCGTGCCGGAGCGCGTGGCGCTCACGCGCGCGATGATGAATTCCGGCACGGTGCTTACCTGGGACCTGCCGGGTCCGGTGCTCGACAAGCACTCGACGGGCGGCGTCGGCGATACGGTCAGCCTCGCGCTCGGTCCCGCGGTCGCGGCCTGCGGCGGCTACGTGCCGATGATTTCCGGACGCGGGCTCGGCCACACGGGCGGCACCCTCGACAAGTTCGATTCCATTCCCGGCTACGTGACGCAGCCCGACATCGACACGTTCCGGCGCGTGACGCGGGAGGTCGGCTGCGCCATCATCGGCCAGACCGCCGATCTCGCGCCGGCCGACAAGCGCCTCTACGCCATCCGCGACGTGACCGCGACGGTGGAATCCATCGACCTCATCACCGCGTCCATTCTCTCGAAGAAGCTGGCCGCGGGGCTGCAAGGCCTGGTGATGGACGTGAAGTTCGGCTCCGGCGCGTTCATGGACAATGCGGGCGACGCGCGCAAGCTCGCCGAGAGCCTGGTGCTCGTCGCCAACGGAGCGGGACTGCCCACGAGCGCTCTTCTCACGGACATGAACCAGTCGCTCGCTTCCGCCGCCGGCAACGCGGTCGAGATGGCCTATGCGGTCGATTACCTGACGGGCCGCCGCCGCGAAAAGCGCTTCCACGAGGTGACGGTGGAGCTCTCCGCCGAGATGCTGCTGCTCGGCAAGCTCGCCGCGAGCATCGAGGAGGCGCGAGAAAAAATCGAGCATGCGATTGCTTCGGGCAAGGCGGCCGAGGTTTTTCAGCGCATGGTAGCGGCGTTGGGCGGACCGGCCGATTTCCTGGAGAACCACAAGGCGCATCTGCAGGCCGCCCCTGTCATCCGCGCGATCCATGCGGAGCGTTCCGGCATCGTGCAGAAGGTTGCCGCGCGTGCGGTCGGCGTTGCCGTCGTGGCGCTCGGCGGCGGCCGTACGCGACCGCAGGATCCGATCGATCATGCGGTCGGTCTGACGGATCTCGCGGCCATCGGCGAGACCGTCGATGCCTCGCGCCCGCTCGCCATCGTGCATGCGCGCAGCGAGGAAGCCGCCGAGGCGGCGGCTCGCGCCGTTCGCGCCGCCTACACCATCGGCGACGGCGAGGCCGCTCCCGGACCCGCCATCCTGGAACGGATCGGAGCAACCGCATGAGCCTTCTCGTTGCCGTCACCTGGGAGACGCAGCCCTGGGTCGAGCGTTTCACCCGCCATTTGCCCGACCGGGACATCGTCGTGCTGGGCGAGGATTTCGACAGGAGCGCTGTTCGCTACGTGGCGACCTGGGGGCCGAAGCCGGGAAGTCTCTCCAATCTGCCGAACCTCGAAGCGATCTTCTCGCTCGGCGCGGGTGTCGATCACCTGATGGGTTATCCCGATCTCCCTGATGTGCCCATCGTGCGTGTGGCGCAGGACGATCTCACGCATCGCATGAGCGAATACATGGTGCTGCACTGCCTCATGTATCTGCGCGAGCAGCGCCGCTTCGACGAGGACCAGAAGGCCAAGCGCTGGAATCCCGATCGCGCTCCTCCGATTGCCGGGGACGTGCGTGTCGGCATCATGGGTTTCGGTGTCCTCGGCCAGGATGCGGCGCGTAAGCTGAAGATGATGGGCTTCGACGTGGCCGGCTGGAGCCGCACGCCGAAAGCCGTCGAGGGCTTTGAGGTCTATGCTGGCGAAGAGGGCCTGACGTCCTTCCTCAACCGCACCGACATCCTCATCGTCCTCATGCCGCTCACACCCGACACGAAGGGTATCCTCAACCGCTCCCTGTTCGAAAAGCTCGCGCGCGACGGCAGGCTCGGCGGGCCGGTCCTGATCAATGCGGGACGCGGCAAGCTGCAGGTGGAATCCGACATTCTCGCCTGTCTCGACGACGGGACGTTGACGGCCGCAACCCTCGACGTGTTCGAGACGGAACCCCTGCCGGAGAACTCTCCGCTCTGGATGCATCCGCGCGTGACGATCACGCCGCACAATTCGGCGACGAGCGAACCGGAAGCGACGGCGCGCTACATCGCGCAGCAGATCCGCCGCCATGAGGCCGGGAAGGCGTTCGAGAACGTGGTGGACAAGAAACGCGGGTATTGAGGAGCGGGGTGTCAAAGCACCCCGTAGCCCTTCAGCCCATCCCACAACAGTTTGAGCGCCGTCGCGGCCAGCAGGGCGTAGCAGATACGATAAAGCTGCTTCTGATCGAGGCGCTCATGCAGCAGGAAGCCAGACCACACACCGAATGGAATGAAGGGCAGACAGAGCAGCATCAGACTCCAGAGTTCTGATGTCGGTTGGGCAAGCGCCAGCCATGGCAGGGCCTTCATGAGGTTGCCGGCGGCAAAGAAGCTGCTGGTCGTCCCGGCATAGACGGCTTTTGGAAGACCAAGGGGCAGAAGGTACATGGCCACGGGTGGGCCGCCGGAATGGGCCATCATCGAAGTAACGCCCGAGGTGGTTCCAGCCAGCACGGCTTTTACCTTGGAGCGGGGCCGTTGCACGACCTGACCGCCGCCGCGAAACCATAGAGCCGTGAAGGCAAGAGTGATCAGCGAAATAAGTATCGCGACCGCGTTCCGATCGGTCACTTTCAACAACATGAAGCCGAGAGCCGTGCCGCAGGCGAGGCTTGGAAGAAGCAGGAACAGGTCGATCCTCGACCAGGTCTTGGGCCGCCAGTAATAGAGTGCAGCTAGGTCCATCAGCACGAAAAGAGGCGCCAGCAACGCACCTGCTGTGATGGGATCCATCACGAGCGACAATATTGGAATGCCGATGATGGCCAAGCCACCGCCGAATGCTCCCTTCATAAAGGCGATGACGAAGACGCCGAAGGCAGCAATCAGAAAAACCGAAGGATCCGGAAAGATCATGAAAGCCGCTTGATCGAGCTGATCGGCCCGTAGCTCGTCCTGCGGATGCGTTCTTCCGCGACCGACAGCGGCTCGATCATCACGATCATGCTGTGGCCGGTGGCGTGGATGAAGTTCGTCTCGTCCATCATCAGGCCCACATGGCCTTTCCAGAACACGAGGTCGCCACGCCTGAGGCCGGTTAGATCCGGCTTCACCTCGACGGGAGTGCCGAGCTCGCGCTCCTGCATGTCGCTGTCGCGCGGGGCTTTGATGCCGGCGGCGGTCAGAACGGTCTGCGCCAGTCCCGAACAGTCGATGCCGAGGCTCGTCTTGCCGCCCCAGAGATAGGGCGTGTGCAGGAAACGCTCGGCGACGCCCACATAGTCAGTCTCGAAAGCGTCGAGACCGCTCAGGTGCGAGGCGAAGACCCAGCCGCCGGTGGCGAGGCGCGCGTAATTGCCTTCCGTTTCCGTGACAGCAACCTTGGAGTTCAGCGTCAGGTAATCCTGGAAGGGAAGCTTCAGGTTGGGGCCCGGATAGATGAAGGTGCGCACGGCGCTGACCTTGTGGGTCGGCTCCGATCCAGGCTCGCCGAGAACCGCACTCGGCAGATACCCCACATAGCCGTCGTGATGGAGCTGCACCCAGGCCCAGCCCTCGTGCTCGTCGTAGACCGTCACGCTCTCCCCGAAGATCGCCTGCGTGTCCACCGGCGCTTCGCGGGACGGGTGGCGGTGCAGGGGCGAGAAGGTTGCGATGACGCGCTTCACCTTACCGGCGGTGAAGCGCTCGGCCGCGACCTGCCCGCGCAGGCGCTCATCGGCGAGATCCTCACGGACAGGCGTGGTGCGGCGGTCGAAACTCATCGGGGCGGCTCCTGGACGGTCATGCCGTCGTTCTAATCTCTGGGGTGCTACAAAGCTACCGGCTTATGAACCGTAACGCTCCTTCAGGAGCGCGTACATGGCGCGCGCCGCCTGAACCTCGCCGCCCTCCGGCCTCGCCGGCTTGGTGGAGCTGTTCCAGGCGAAGATGTCGAAATGCACATGCGCCTTGGCGGCCGATACGAAACGGCGCAGGAACAGGGCAGCGGTGATCGAGCCGCCCATTGGCCCGCCGGTGTTGTTCATGTCGGCGAACTTGGAATCGAGCTGGCTCTGATAAGGAGCCCAGAGCGGCATGCGCCAAACGGGGTCGTTCACGCCCGAGCCGTGACGGGCGATATCGGCCGCGAGCGCATCATCGTCGGTGTAGAAGGGCGGCAGTTCGGGGCCGAGCGCCACGCGGGCCGCGCCCGTCAGCGTCGCGAAATCGACGAGAAGCTCTGGGCTTTCCTCGTCCGCCAGCGCGAGAGCGTCGGCCAGGATAAGCCGACCTTCCGCGTCCGTGTTGCCGATCTCGACGCTGATGCCCTTGCGGCTCGCAAGGATGTCGCCGGGCCGGAAAGCGTTGCTGGAGATGGAATTCTCGACGGCGGGGATCAGCACGCGCAGGCGCACGGGAAGCTTGGCGTCCATGATCATGGAGGCGAGCGCGAGTGTCGCGGCCGCGCCGCCCATGTCCTTGCGCATGAGCAGCATGGACGAGGCGGGCTTGATGTCGAGGCCGCCGGTATCGAAGGCGACGCCCTTGCCGACAAGCGTGACGCGCGGCGCGTCGGCCTTGCCCCAGGTGAAATCGATGAGACGCGGCGGGATGGACGATGCGCGCCCGACCGCGTGGATCATCGGAAAGTTCTGCTCGAGCAGAGCATCGCCAACGATGCTGGTGAAGGTGGCGCCGTGCTTCTCCGCGAGCTGGCGTGCCGCCGCCTCGATGCCGTCGGGACCGAGGTCGCTGGTCGGCGTGTTGACGAGATCGCGGCTTGTCACGACCGCGTTCGCGATATGCGAGATCTCCTCGGCATCGACGCCTTTCGGCGTCACGAGGCGAACGGATTTCTCGCGGCGCGTGCGGTAGCGGTTGAAGCTGTAGCTGCCGAGCAGCCAGGCGAGCGCGGCGAGCGTCGGGTCCGGCGCATCCGCCTCGAAGCGATAAACGCCGTCCGGTAGGACGGTCGGAAGCTTGCCGACGAGAAACGGATCGTTGTGCCGGGCATCGGGGCTGTTGAGGCCGAAGACCACGCCCATGACGGCGCCGTCGGCATCCGGCAGCAGGCAATGGCTTCCGGCCTTGCCTTCGAAGCCCTGGGCCTTCGCGAAGCTCTGCGCCAGCGACGGGAGCTGCCCTGCTACGTCCGGCCAGGTCTGCTCGGTCACGAGCCAGATCGGCTTCGAGGCATCGGTCGCGGAGGCGAGGAGGGGATGGGGCATCGGCTTTGACCTAGTGGTGAAAGAATCGGAGTTCAGTCTTCAGGCGAGATCGAATGGGGATCATCCGATCGCGTGCTCGCGCACGATGCGTGCGAGCCCTGCGATCAGGGCGTGCTGCATGTCCTTCGTCTTCGCCTCGATACCGTGGCGCCTGAGGGCGTGGATGTAGAGTTCCGCGCGCTCCGGCGCGGCCAGGATGGTGACGGAGGAGGGGCGGCCGAATTGCGACAGAGCGCCGTTGATCTCGTCACCCGTCAGCAGGCCGGAGAGGTAGGGCGCGAGCAGATTGCTGTTCATCCGGCCAGAGACCACGGAGGCGCGGGCGCTGAACAGGAGGTGCAGCAGGCCGACCCTGCCTTCGCCGCTGTTGCGCTGTGCGGCATCGAGGCCGAGGTCGAAGCCCCGCGGGTCTTCTGGCTCGGTGGCCGGGCGGCCGATCATGGAATGCTCGCGCAGGAGCGCGTACATCTCGCCAGTCATGTAGGTGGCGAAGCGCTCGATGCGTCCGTTGCGCATCTCGATCCATTTCGGATGGGTGCCGGCCGAGCAGATCAGGCCGTTCTCGATGCCCGCGCCGAGAACCAGCGTTTCCTCGCCGCGCATCACGTCGGCGGCACCGGGAGCAGGCTCGCAGAACAGGCCGGGGATGATGTAGCCCTTGCGGCCGTTCTCCAGATCCACCGGCGCGAGCGCCCGGGCGATTTCGGCCGGGCCCGCGGGGCAGGCGGCATACGGCGCCTCGACCCAGCCCTCGCGGCTTCCCACCATGCCGACGAGAAGAATCGGAGCGTCGGGTTCCGCCTTCAGCCAATGGCCGCACTGGCGCAGGAACACATCGCGATGCTGGCCCTTTTTCAGGGCCGACACGCCCTCGTCCGACGAGACCTGATCGAGAATGGTCTCGTTCTCGATCAGATAGCCACGAAAGCGGGTCGTTCCCCAATCGGCGACGATGAAGCGCAAGGCCGGTGATCCCTTGATTAACGCGTGCCGTACATCCGGTCGCCGGCATCGCCCAGCCCCGGCACGATATAGCCGTGGTCGTTGAGGCGCTCGTCGATGGAGGCGGTCCAGATATGCACGTCGGGATGCGCGCCGCGCAGCTTCTCGATGCCCTCTGGGGCGGCGAGCAGGCAGACGAAGCGCAGGTCCTTGGCGCCGCGCTCCTTCAGCCGGTCGATGGCCGCGACGGCCGAGTTCGCGGTGGCCAGCATCGGATCGAGCACCAGCACCATGCGGTCGGCGAGATCGGACGGCGCCTTGAAATAGTATTCGACGGCCTGGAGCGATTCCGGATCGCGGTAGAGGCCGATATGGGCGACACGGGCGGCGGGAACCAGAGTGAGCATGCCGTCGAGGAAGCCGACGCCGGCGCGCAGGATGGGGGCGAAAACGAGCTTCTTGCCGGCGATCTGCGCGCCTTCCATCTTGGTCATCGGAGTCTCGATCTCGATGCGCTCCATGGGCAGGTCGCGGGTGACCTCGTAGCAGAGCAGCATGCCGATCTCGTTCAGGAGCTGGCGGAAGCCCTTCGTCGAACGCTCCCTGTCCCGCATCAGGGTCAGCTTGTGCTGAACCAGCGGATGATCGACCACGGTGACGCCCTGCATGTTCTTTTCCTCTTTGATCGTCGTGTGCTAATTCATCTAAAAAACAGTCCCGTCGCTGATCACGGTGAGAGGGGGCGAGCCGTCGCCGCGCTTCTCCTTCGCGAGCCTGCGTCCCGTCGCCCAGGTGCCGCCTTCCAGCACCTTGGCGAGAGGGAAATCCTTCGCGGCGAATCCTAGCTTCGCGCGGATCGGTTCGGCAATGCGGTCGAGAAGGGCCACGGTCAAGGCCCGCCATTCCACCACGAGATCGGAATCGACCGCGTGGGGACGCGTTGCGTCCGCCGGATCCTTCAGGGCGATCACGCCCGTGTCGAGAAACAACCCGCCGTTGCGGTATTCGGGCAGGCCCGTGAGGCCGTCGATGTCCACGACGGTGAAGCCCGCCCATTCAAGCGGCTCGATCAGGGAATAGGAGAGCCACTGGGAGAGCTTATGGAAGGGGATCAGCCCCTTCGTGACGTCCGGCGCCTCGACCAGGGGATGGCGCCAGGTATCGCCGAGATCGACTCCGCCCAGCGTGATCCGGCCCGGCCAGATCGGCCCGAGATGGGTGAGCAACGCCTCCAGGATCGTGGTCGCCTTGATGCTGTCATCCTCGGCGCTGGCGGCGATGACGTCGACCAGACCGCCCGGGCGGGGATCATCGACCTGCCCGAAAATGTCGGGATTCGTCGCCACCACGCGGCCGAGACGGTTCAGCAGGGCAGCGCGGCCTTCGAGCCCGACGAGCGGGTTGCTGCCTGAGACCTGGAAACCTTCGGCCAGATCCTCGGCCGTGAGGGTCATGAGCACGTCGGCATCGACGCGGAACGGATCCTCGGGCTTGCTCGAAAAGGCGCCGCTCACGAACATGTCGAAGCTTGCGACCGCCAGGCCCTCCGACCGGGTATAGGTCTCGCCCGTGCGGCCTTCCTCGTAGCGCCACTGCGCACCCGCACCCGCATCGAGCAGGACGGACACGATGGCGAGATCGAAGGCGGCGCGGGCCATGTCGGCGGCGGTTTCCCAAGGGGCGCCGTGCATTACCGAATCCCAGCGGTCATGACCGCCAGCTGAGAAATGGCGCCAGCGGGCATGGAAGGGGATGTCGAGCGACGGATAGGCTGCGCGGATCGTCTTGACGACCTCGTCGGCGCAAGGCTCCAGTTGATCGAGATCGACCGTGAAATGCCGAAGGCGGCCTTCGAGCCCGGCCCGCAGGAGCTGGTGCGACCGTTCGCGGACGGCGGCGGCGGAGAGAAGGCTTCGCGCGGCTTGGGTTTCTGGAGACAGGTCAGGCTGGTCGGTCACACAGGGCTCCGGTGCTTTCGGGTCGCGAGCGATAGCATAATCTCAAGCCGGCGCGGCATCCCGGCCGCCGGCCGTTTGACGGGAAGGTTAAAAACGAACGGATGCCGACAGGCAAGCCGGCATCCGTTTCCATGGCAATTCGTCAAAACCGCTCCAGGTCGCGGCCCTTCACCTGCGTCAGCTCGGCCGCGTCGGGCGCGCCGTCCGGCGTGTAGTAGCCGGCGGCCTTCTTGGCCTCCAGCTCCACCTGCGCATCCGGCGGCACGAGCTCGGCCGGGATCGGCACCCGCTCCACCACCTCGATGCCAGATTCCGTGATGGCGTCATACTTCATGTTGGACATGGACATGAGCCGGTCGATGCGGCGGATGCCGAGCCAGTGCAGGACATCGGGCATGAGCTGCTGGAAGCGCGCATCCTGCACGCCGGCCACACATTCGGTGCGCTCGAAATAGGTGGCGGCCTGGTCGCCGCCCTCCTGCCGCTTGCGGGCATTGTAGACCAGGAACTTGGTCACCTCGCCGAGCGCACGGCCTTCCTTGCGGTTATAGGCGATCACGCCGACGCCGCCATCCTGCGCCTCCCGGACGCACTCCTCGATGCCATGAACGAGATAGGGCCGGCAGGTGCAGATGTCGGAGCCGAACACGTCGGAGCCGTTGCACTCGTCGTGGACGCGGCAGGCGATGCGGGTCTTGGTATCGCTCAGGCGCGAGACGTCGCCTACCACATAGACCGTGGTGTTGCCGATGGGCGGCAGGAACACGCTCATGTCGGGCCGCGTGACGAGTTCCGGGAACATGCCGCCGGTCTGCTCGAACAGGGTGCGGCGCAGCTCGCCCTCGGAACAGCCGAAGCGCTGGGCGATGCCCGGCAGGTACCAGACCGGATCGACCGCGATCTTTGTGACCGAGATGTCGCCGGATTCATGCAGGAAACCGCCATCGGCCTTGAGACGCTTCGCCCCCATGGCGGAGAGGATCTCGGGCATGTTGAGGCGTGCCTTGGTGACCGCGATGCTGGGCCGAATGTCGAGGCCGCCGGCGATCTCGTCCTTGTAGATCTCGCCGACCATATGCCCCCATGGGTCGAGGGAGACGATCCGGCCAGGCTCGAACCATTGCGGATGCGGACCGATCTCGGCGGTTGGGTGCGTGTTGTGGAGATCTGGCCGCGCCAGCGGGTTGAGGGCGCGGGCCGAGATCGCGAGAGCCCGGTACAGGGAAT
>NZ_JALJRK010000008.1:69039-141984 GCF_024519725.1 Microvirga sp. Mcv34
AACCGCCATGGGCGCCGATCACGTTGCGGTCGGCCGGATTGGTGACGGTGCCGATGATCGGGCCACGCTCCTGGGGATCCTGCGCCCCCCATTTGATCGGATGCTTGATGGTGCCTGCGTTCGGCTCGGGATGGGAGGTGAGCCGGATATGGGTCGAGCGGTTAGGCGAGCTCATGAACGATCTTCCACACGAAAACGGGAAGACTCCCTCAACAGATCGTCGGAGAGCCTCCATACGATCCTTGGAAGACTGATCCAAAGTTTCGGGGCCGTCAATGCCACCCGCCGAGAGTGCGGCAGCTTGGTCTAAAGGAGCGAATGGTTCAGCTGTCATTCCGGACAGAGCGTAGCGATAATCGGGGATCGCTTTCACAATAACGTACTATTCTCCTCCAACGATCCCGGCTCGGCTCTGCCGTCCGAAACGACGGTCATTAAAACCACGACATTCCCTTGCCGCCATGGGCGACACCCAGATGCCGCAGCACACTTGCTCCTATATCGGCAAAGCTCTCCCGACGCCCAATGGCTTCCTGTGCAACACCCTGACCGAAGCTCAGGATTGGCACGTGTTCGCGGGTATGGTCGGAGCCGCGCCAGGAGGGGTCGTTGCCGTGATCTGCGGTGATGATGACGAGGTCGCCATCCTGGAGCGCCGCTTCGATTTCCGGGATGCGGCGGTCGAATGACTCCAGGGCGGCGGCATAGCCGGGGATATCGCGGCGATGGCCGAACTCGCTGTCGAAATCGACCAGATTGGCGAAGACGAAGCCGCCGTCAGGCAGGCCCTTCAACGCCTCGATGGCGGCGGACAGGCAGGCATCGTTGCCGTTCGGCTTGATCTCCCGGCCCGTCGCGCGATGGGCGAAGATGTCGGCGATCTTGCCGACGGTGACCACGGAGCGGCCCGCCTTCGCCAGCGTGTCGAGGATCGTGTCGGCGGGCGGCGGCGTGGCGAAATCCTTGCGGTTGCCGGTGCGCTTGAAGCCCGTCTCCGGCGAGCCCAGGAAGGGACGGGCGATCACACGGCCGATCTTGTACTCGTCGCAGAGTTTGCGCCCGATCCGACACAGGTCGTAGAGCCGTTCCAGCCCGAAGGTTTCCTCGTGGGCGGCGATCTGCAGCACACTGTCCACCGAGGTGTAGACGATGGGTTTGCCGCTCAGCATGTGCTCGGCGCCGAATTCGTCGATGACGACGGTGCCCGAGGCATGCTTGTTGCCGAGAATGCCGGGAAGGTTGCCGCGCTCGATGAGCGCCGCCGTGAGTTTCTCCGGAAAGGACGGAATCGTATCGGGGAAATAGCCCCAGTCGAACGTGACGGGAACGCCCGCGATCTCCCAATGGCCCGAGGGCGTGTCCTTGCCCTTGGAGGTCTCGACCCCATAGCCCCAGGCGCCTTTCAGCGCACCCCTTGGGGCAAGGTTCGGCGGCATGCGTCCCGTCGAGGCCTCGCAGGCGAGCCCGAGGCCGAGCGCCGTCATGTGCGGCAGGTCGAGCGGCCCCTGGCGCAGACCCGGCTGGTCGCCTCCCCCCGTCGCGCAGGCCTCCGCGATATGCCCGACCGTATCAGCTCCGGCATCCCCATAGGCCGGCGCATCCTCCGCCCCGCCGATACCGACGGAATCGAGCACGATGATGAGAGCGCGAGGCATGAATTCTCTCCGGGCATGATACCAGGGCAGTGTTTATAGGCGATCAATGCGGCGGAGGCGACAGATCCTTTGACGGGCCACACGTGGATTGTCCCTGAACGGAAAAGCCCCGGCGGGTTCCCGCCGGGGCTTGGATTGGGGCCTTCTTCGGGCTTAGACGATGAAGAAATGATCGACCGTCATCTTCAGCTTCTTGGAGAGCGTCGCGATCGTCTCCTGGCCGCCGGTTGCCGAACCGTTGGAGTCGTACCAGAGCACGCCCTTCTTCGAATCGTAGCCCACGTAGTCGTCCTTGTCCTTGGCCTTGTCGCCAAGGACGAAGTTCGCCTTCTTGAGCTTTACCGGGCTGGCCAAGGACCCGGCTTTGCCGAGCTTCTTGAAGATGGCGTTGTCGAGGTAGATCATGTCCTCGCCGACCTTGAAGTCGGTGATCTTATCGACATTCGACTTGCCGAGCTTCGTGCTGAACACGAACGCGTCCTTGCCGAAGCCGCCGGTCAGCGTATCCTTGCCGAGCTTGCCGTCCAGGATGTCGGCCCCAACGCCGCCGACGAGCTTGTCGTTCTTCTTGGCACCGTCCACGTTCTCCGCGACATCGGTAACGCCGACGACAAGCTCCTTCTCGAACGAGAGCCCACCGGCATCCGTGACCTTCACCTTGATCTTGTGCGAGGTGGCCGTCTCGTAATCGAGCTTCGAGGCATCTGCGACGACAAGCTTGCCGTTCTCGATCTTGAACGCGCCACCGGCATTGTCGGCGAGCGAGAAGGTGAAGCTGTCGACGAAGTCCTGATCCATAGTAGCCAGGATACCCACCTCGGTGCCGGCAACGGAGTTCTCCGCAATCGCGGCCTTCGACAGGGTGATGTCCGTCGGTGCTTCGTTGACGTTGCCGACACTCACGGTGAACGCCTGCGTGAAGCTGGCGCCGGCGCCATCGGTCACCTTGATGTGCAGGGTGAAGGTGCCGTTCGCGTAGGCTTCGCGGTCCAGAACCGTGTTCGCCTTCAGCTTCAGGCTGGTGATCCCGTCCTCATTGGTAAAAACTTCGAAGGGCGAGTTCTGATCGACGATCTCGAAGGTGGAGGAGTCATCGTCATCCCAATCGATGGGGGACAGTCTACCGATGAAGCGGCCTGCTTCGCCGAGCTCTTCCAGGGCGAAGGCGGTTGTCGGATTGTCCTCGTTGATAAGGATCTCTACGCCTGTCGGCGCATGGTTCTCGTGGGATGGCACAGCGACGTTGACCGTGACCTGGGTCCAGACCGATAGATGGCCGACGCCCGAATCCGTCGACTGGATCCAGAGGGTTTGAGGGCCGCTGAGCGCGGCCAGGAGACCGGCATGGCGAACCACGAGCTTGCCCGCATCGTCTCCGGTGCCGATCGCAAAGGCGCTGTTCAGGATGGGGGTGCTGCTGTTGTTGCCAATGACGATCGCATAGGTGTGGGTGTCGCCCGTATCCTGATCGATCGTGCGCAGGGACTGGAAAGCGGTGCCCGTGGGGGCGTTCCGCGAGACCGTGGTGGTGACATTCCCCGCCGTGCCGAAGTCGATGGCCGTTGGAGCTTCGTTGATGTTATGAACATCCACTCCGATGTTTAAGCTGGCAGTGTTATTATCCGTCTGATCGTTGTCGGTGATCTTGAGGGTGAAACTCAAACTCTCGTTTGTCTCATAATCGAGGCTTTGGTTCGCTTTAAGCTTGAAGAAGAATTTGCCGTCGTCGTCGCCTGTCCCAGGCACGATTTCGAACGGCACTTCAATTGTTTGGGTGGGATGCAGCCAGTCTAGGAACTCGAAGGTGAAGTTGTGCCCGGAATTATGTCCTGCGAAGACGAGTTCGCCAATCACTCGGCCCGGGGCGCCGTTTTCGGCAATCTGGACATCCGGGCTCGGAGCGGCCGTGCCGATCTGGATGCCTGCAATGGTTGGTGCCGCAAGGTTGGAGTAGGTCATAGCGTGCCTCTCTGGATCGGTCAGAATTTCCGGGGAATCTTAACGATATATTGTTATAGTAAATCCAGGTCAAGCCGCCTCTGCACAGCTCTCGTGAGCTGTGTCTTCCCTTGGGTAATACGAAGGGCAGCTACGCTCGGCGCGTTAGGAGCGCTGGCCTCCTGCGCAGAGCTGAACGGGGCGGTTGCAGGCCTTGAACCCAGCTGTGCGCGCACCTTGAGATATGGCTTCTGCAATTCGGGATTAGAGCCATATTCGGTGAAGTGGATCCGGTTCACCGTCAAAATGCGGCAAAGCAATCAAGAGAGCTTGGCTGTGGTGGCCTGTCATGTGTTTCTCAAGGCGTGCCCAGAACACAGGTTTACCTTACGTCACCAATAGGATGAGGCGGATGTCTGATCGCAGCGTCTAGAGCATCGGACGTGAACTCGAACTCACGTGCAATGCTCTAACTTTATGGTTTGACGCATCTTTCAACGCAAAACCGGTTCCCACTTTTGCGTTCGATGCTTTAGCCTATTCCCGAACCGCGTGCGATGCCGCCGTTTCGAGGTTGAAGGCGGCGGCGAAGAGTGCCTTGGTGTAGTCGGTCCGGGGCGCGGCGAAGATGCTCTCGGCGGAGCCTTCCTCGACGATTTTGCCGTTCTGCATCACCACCACGTGGTTCGCAAGTGCCCGCACCACCTTGAGATCATGGCTGATGAACATGTAGGCGAGGTTGCGCCGCTTCTGGAGGTCGCGGAGCAATTCGACGATCTGCGCCTGCACGGACATGTCGAGCGCCGAGGTCGGCTCGTCGAGCATGATGAATTGCGGCTCGAGCGCCATGGCGCGGGCGATGGCGATGCGCTGGCGCTGCCCGCCGGAGAACTCGTGCGGGTAGCGGTCCATGGTGGAGGGATCGAGGCCTACATCCTGCAGGGCTCGCGCGACGATGTCGCGACGCTGCGCGTAGGTCAGCCCCTTGTCCTGCACGAGCAACCCTTCCTCGACGATCTCGGCGATGGACATGCGCGGCGAGAGGGAGCCGTAGGGATCCTGGAACACTACCTGAAGATCCTTCCGCAACGGGCGGATCTCCTTCCCGCGCATGCCGTCGATGCGGTTGCCGAGAAACATCACGGGGCCTTCCGACTGCACGAGGCGCAGGATCGCGAGGCCGAGCGTGGTCTTGCCGGAACCGGATTCACCCACCACGCCGACGGTCTCGCCCCGGCGCACGCGCACCGACACACCGTCGACCGCCTTCACGTAGCCGACAGTCTTCTGGAAGAAGCCGCGCTTGATCGGGAACCACACCTTGATCGGTCCGGCATCGACGATCACGGGCGCGTCCTTCGCCACCGGGTTGGCGCGGCCCTTCGGTTCGGCGGCGAGGAGACGTTGCGTATAAGGGTGCTGCGGATTGCCGAACACCTCCGCGACCGTTCCCTGCTCGACGATCTTGCCCTTCAGCATCACGCAGACGCGGTCGGCGATCTTGCGCACTATGCCGAGATCGTGCGTGATGAAGAGCATCGACATGTTGAGCCTGCTCTTCAATTCGGCGAGCAGCTTCAGGATCTGCGCCTGCACGGTCACGTCGAGCGCGGTGGTGGGCTCGTCGGCGATGAAGAGATCGGGCTCGTTGGCGAGCGCCATGGCGATCATCACGCGCTGGCGCTGGCCGCCGGAGAGCTGGTGCGGGTAGGCGTCGAGCCGTGTCTCCGCATCCCGGATGCCCACGAGGGTAAGAAGCTCGATCGTGCGGGCGCGCGCCTGGCGGTCGGACAGGCCGCGATGCAGCTTCAGGATCTCGCCGACCTGCCGCTCGATGGTGTGGAGCGGATTGAGCGAGGTCATCGGCTCCTGGAACACCATGGTGATGTCGTCGCCGCGCACCTTGCGCATCTCGTCCTCGTCGGCGGCGATCAGGTCCTTGCCCTTGAACAGGATGCGGCCCGAGGGATGATGCGCGGACGGGTAGGGTAGGAGCTTGAGCGCCGACAGGGCGGTGACGGACTTGCCCGATCCGGATTCGCCCACCAGCGCCACCGTCTCGCCCGGCATGATGTCGAAGGACACGCGGTCGACCGCCAGCATGTCGCCGCCGCCCTGGCGGAAGGCGACGGAGAGGTCTTGGACGGAGAGGAGGGGCTCGGTCATCGGAACGTCTTCCGCGGATCGAAGGCGTCGCGCACGGCTTCGCCGACGAAGACAAGGAGGCTGAGCATGATGGCGATCACGAAGAAGCCCGCGAGGCCGAGCCATGGCGCCTGAAGGTTGGCCTTGCCCTGCGCCAGCAATTCGCCCAGCGACGGCGAGCCCGGCGGCAGGCCGAAGCCGAGGAAGTCGAGGGAGGTGAGCGTCGTGATCGAGCCGTTGATGATGAACGGCATGAAGGTCAGCGTCGCCACCATGGCGTTCGGCAGAAGATGCTTGAACATGATGGTGCCGTTCGACAGCCCGAGCGCCCGCGCGGCGCGCACATACTCGAAGTTTCGCGCGCGCAGGAACTCGGCGCGCACCACGCCCACGAGCGACACCCAGGAGAAGAGCAGCAGGATGCCGAGCAGCACGAAGAAGCTCGGCGTGATCACGGCCGAGATGATGATGAGGAGATAGAGCGAGGGGATCGCCGTCCAGACCTCGATGAAGCGCTGGAACAGGAGATCGGTCCAGCCTCCGTAATAACCCTGCACCGCGCCGGCGAGGATGCCGACCAGGGAGGAGATGCCGGCGAGCGTCAGGCCGAACAGCACCGAGATGCGGAAGCCGTAGATGAGGCGCGCCACCACGTCCCGGCCCTGGTCGTCGGTGCCGAGCCAGTTCCACTCGATGTCCTTGCAGCCGGTGCCGCCGGTGCGCTCCGCGATGGGGCGGCACTGCTCGTCGGTGAGCATCCAGGTGGGCGGCGCGGGCGCCGGGACGGGCAGGTCGAGGTTATGGGTGTTGTAGGAGAAGCGGACCGGTGCCCAGAGCAGCCAGCCGTTGTCCTGGATCTCCTTCGCGATGACCGGGTCGCGGTAATCGGTCTGCGCCAGGAAGCCGCCGAACTTCTCCTCCGGATAATCCACGAAGGCGGGATAGAGCAGCTCGCCCTTGTAGGAGGCGAGGATCGGCTTGTCGTTGGCGATGAGCTCGGCGAACAGGCTCAGGACGAACAGGACCATGAAGATCCAGAACGACCAGTAGCCGCGACGGTTGGCCTTGAAGTTCTGCAGGCGCCGCCGGTTGAGCGGCGAGAGCCTGATGAAGCCTTCCTTCGGCAGGGGAGGCGCCACGGGCGAGGAGGCCGGCGAGACGACGGGCACGTTCTCGTTCATCTCACGCCTCCCTGGTCTCGAAATCGATCCGCGGATCGATCCAGGTATAGGTGAGGTCGGACACCAGGTTCACCGCCAGCCCCACCAGCGAGAAGATGTAGAGATTGGCGAAGACCACCGGATAGTCGCGGTTCACGATGGACTCGAAGGACAGAAGCCCGAGCCCGTCGAGGGAGAAGATGGTTTCGATGAGAAGCGCTCCGGCGAAGAAGGCACCGATGAAGGCCCCCGGAAAGCCCGCGATGACGATGAGCATGGCATTGCGGAACACGTGGCCGTAGAGAACCTGCCGCTCGGACAATCCCTTCATGCGCGCCGTGAGCACGTATTGCTTGCGGATCTCGTCGAGGAACGAGTTCTTCGTCAGCAGGGTCGAGGTGGCGAAGGCGCCCAGTGCCATGGCGGTGATCGGCAGGACGAGATGCCAGAAGTAATCGGCGATCTGCCAGTACCAGGGCATCTGCGACCAGTTTTCCGACGTCAGGCCGCGCAACGGGAAGATCTGCCAGAACGATCCGCCGGCGAAGAGCACGATCAGGAGGATCGCGAAGAGAAAGCCCGGAATGGCATAGCCGATGATCACGATGGCGGAGGTCCAGATGTCGAAGGAGGAGCCGTCCTGCACGGCCTTCTTGATGCCGAGCGGGATCGAGATCGCATAGGACAGGAGCGTCATCCAGAGACCGAGACTGATGGAGACGGGCAGCTTCTCCTTGATCAGTTCGAGAACCGAGATGTCGCGAAAATAGCTCTTGCCGAAATCGAAGCGCGCATAATCCCACAGCATCTTCAGGAAGCGCTCGTAGGCCGGCTTGTCGAAGCCGAACTGCGCCTCGAGCTGTTTGATGAATTGCGGGTCGAGGCCCTGAGCGCCACGATAGCGGGAGGTGTCGCCCCCGCCTGCGCCCGCGCCGCCGGGGCTCTGGACCCCGAAATCGCCCCCGCCGCCGGAGATGCGGGAGGAGGCGCCGGAATCCTGCCCCTGCAACTGCGCGATGATGCGCTCGACGGGGCCGCCGGGAGCGAACTGCACCAGGGCGAAGGAGATGAGCATGATCCCGAGGATGGTGGGGATCATGAGGAGAATGCGGCGTGCGATATAGGCGAGCATCAAGCGCCTGCGGATTTGGGGCCGATGCGGCCGAGGTGAGTGTCGTTGAAGCCCGATGGATATTTCAAGCCGTAGCCCAGCATGCGGTCGAACCCGATATGCGCCGCCCAGATGGCCGCGAGACCAAGGCAGAGCGCGCTCTCCGACAGCCATCCGGATCCTGCCAGGATCGCCGGTCCGAGGGTGGAGTGGAGGGCGTTGTAGAAAACGGCTCCGGTTCTCGGTCCCGCCGTATAGGCCGCGAAGCTCAGGTCGGGCACGAAGAAGAGAACCGCATAGAGCCACCAGGAGAGACCCAGATGGGCGAAGGCGGCCGTGGCCAGGACGAAGAGGGCCAGCCCCTCGAGGCGCAGGAGCAGGCGGGGCATGTCCGCCTCCCTGCGGGTCGTCAGCGTCGTGTCCAAGCCTTATCCTCTTCCGATCCGCTTCGCCTTCTCGGCATCGTACCACCAGGTTCCCGGTGCGCCCGAGGTGAGACGGGGCTTGGTCTCGGGGCGCGAGAACTGGTCCCAATAGGCGAGCCATTCGCTGGCCCGGTACCACATGGGGACCCAATAATGGCCCGAACGGAGAACCCGGTCCAGGGCGCGGCAGGCGACGTTGAGCTCCTGGCGTGACTTGGCGTTGCCGATGGTCTCGATGAGGGCATCCACCGCCGGAATATCGATCCCGGCGATGTTCTGCGAGCCCGGCCTCTTGCCGGCGGCGGACCCATAGACGATGCGCAGGCTGTCGCCCGGCGTGGAGGAGCCGACGAGGTTTCGGCTCGCCATGTCGAAATCGTACTCCTCCATCCGGCGCTGGTACTGCGCCGCATCGACGATGCGCGACACGGCGTCGATGCCGAGCCGCTTCAGGTTCGCCTGAAAGGGCTGCGTGTGCGGCTGGAGCGAGGGTTGGAAATCGAGGAACTCGATCCGGAAGGGCTGTCCGTTGGGAAGCCTCAGCGCGCCGCCCTCGCGCTTGCACCCCGCTTCGCGCAGAAGCTCGTCGGCGCGGCGCAGAAGGCGCCTGTCCTGTCCGGACCCGTCGGAGACGGGCGGAAGGATGGCATCGCCGAAGACGCTGGCCGGCAGCTTGTCGCGGAACGGTTCGAGCAGCGCCAGCTCGTCCGGCGCAGGTTGGCCCTTCGCCTTCATGTCGCTGTTCTCGAAGAACGAGGTCGTGCGCCGATAGAGGCCGAACATGATGTTAGCGTTCGTCCATTCGAAGTCGAAGGCGAGGCCGATGGCTTCGCGGATGCGTGGATCCTTGAAGGCGTCCCGGCGCATGTTGAAGTACCAGCCCTGGATCGTCGAGGGCGCGTCGTTCGAAATCTCTTCCTTCTTCACCTTGCCTTCGCGCACGGCCGGGAAGTCGTAGCCCGTCGACCAGATGCGGGAGGTGAATTCCTCGTTGTAGTTGAGCGTGCCGTTCTTGAAGGCTTCAAAGGCCACGGTGCGGTCGCGGAAATATTCGTAGCGGACATGCTCGAAATTGTTCTGCCCCACATTCACGGGCAAGTCCTTGGCCCAGTAATCGGGAACGCGGTTGAACTCGATGAAGCGCCCGACCTCGAAGCGGCCGACCTTGTAGGGGCCGGAACCGAGCGGCGCTTCCAGGGTGGAGGCCTCGAAGTCCTTTCCCTGCCAATAGCGCTCGGAAAAGATCGGCATGCCGGCGACAATGAGGTGGAGGTCGCGGCTGCGCTGCGGCGTGAACCGGACGAGCAGGACATCGTCCGCTTCCGCCTCCGCGGAGGCCATCTGGGTCAGGAGCTGGTTGAAGACCGGATGGCCCTTGGTCTTCAGGGTGTTGAGCGAGAACGCCGCATCCTTCGCGGTCAGCTTCGAGCCGTCGTGAAAGCGCGCCTCGGGGCGCAGAATGAAGCGGTAGGTGAGCTTGTCGTTGGAGATGCGCACGTTCTTCGCCACGAGCCCATACATCGCATCGGGCTCATCGCCCGAGCCGGCCATCAGGCTGTCGAAGGTGCTCGTCATCCCGGCCGCGCCGTCGCCTCGCAGTACGAAGACGTTGAGCGTGTTGAAGGTATCGAAGTTCTGGTTGCCCGTGGTCTGCTTGATCTGGATCGCCAGCGTGCCGCCCTTTGGCGCTGCGGGATTCACATAGGCGAAATGCTTGAAGTCGGGCGCGTATTTCAACTCGCCGAAGCTCGACAGGCCGTGCGCCTCCGTTTCACCCGCCTGCGCGAGAACGCTGCGCGGCAGCAAGGAAAGAGCGGCCCCTGCCGCTCCCGTCATGAGGATGGTGCGGCGGCTGATGTCTCTCATCGCGGCGCTCCTGTCTTGGCCGCCTTGGCCTCATCGTACCACCAGATGGTGGGGAAGGCGGCTCCGCCGTAGCGCGGCATCGTGTCGGGATGGGAATAGCGGTTCCAGCGCGCCGTGCGCTGCTTCAGCGACGTCCATTGCGGAACGACATAGTCGTGGGCGAGCAGAACACGATCGAGCGCCTTCGTGGCGGCTACGAGATCCTCGCGGTCCTTGGCGAAGATCACCTTGTCGATCAGCGCATCGATGCCGGGATCGGCGATGCCGGCGAGGTTGCGCGAGCCTTCCCTGGCGGCTGCCTGCGATCCCCAGAATTCGCGCTGCTCATTGCCCGGCGACAGGGATTGCGGCCAGAGACCGGTGGCGATGTCGAAATCGAACGAGCGGGTGCGGTTGGTGTATTGCACGTCGTCGATGGTGCGCACGCTCGCGACGATGCCCAGACGGTCGAGCGATGCCTTGTAAGGCAGGAAAACGCGCTCCTCGTTGGGGCTGCTGCTGAGCAGCTCCACGCTCAGGACCTCGCCCTTGGCATTGACGCGGCGGCCGTTCTTCACCTCCCAGCCCGCTTCCTTGAGCAGGCGGTCCGCCTCGCGCAGGTTGTTGCGGATCGTTTCGGCTGAGTCGTTGACCGGGTTCTTGTAGGGCGTCGTGAAGACGGTCGCCGGGACCTTGTCGCGGACGCTTTCCAGGATCTCCAGCTCCTTGCCCTCGGGCAGGCCCGAGGAGGCGAGGTCGAGCCCGTAGAAATAGCTCGATGGGCGCTCGTAGAGGCCGTAGAAGATCGTCTTGTTCAGCTCCTCGAACGGAAAGGCCAGGTTGAAGGCCCGGCGGACGCGCTGGTCCTTGAACTTGTCGCGCCGCATGTTGAGCACGAAGGCCTGCATGACGCCCGTGGCGCGGAACGGAAATTCCTCGAGGACGACGCGGCCCTCCTGCCTGGCCGGGAAATCATAGCCCGTGGCCCAGTTGCGGGCGCTGTTCTCGGTGCGGAAATCGAGGCGGTCCGCCTTGAAGGCTTCGAGCAGCACCGTCGCGTCTCGGTAATACTCGTAGCGGATCTCGTCGAAGTTGTTCTGCCCGACATTCACGTTGGTCTTTTCGCCCCAGTAATCCTTCACGCGCTCGTAGGTGGCGTTGCGGCCCGCGTCGAAATTCTTGAGGCGGTAGGGACCGGAACCGAGCGGCGGTTCGAGCGTGGTCTGCGTCACGTCGCGCTTGCGCCCGTCCGGCGCGGTACCCTCCCACCAATGCTTGGGGAGGACCAGGAGTTGGCCCATGATCTGCGGCAGCTCGCGATTGCCCTTCTGGTTGAACGTGAACTTGACCTCGCGGTCGCCGGTCTTCTCGGCCTTCGTGACGTTGGCGTAATAGAACGCATAGGTGGGGCTGTTCGCCTTCAGGCTCTCGAACGAGAAGATCACGTCGTCCGCCGTCACCGGCTGGCCATCGTGCCACTTGGCTTCAGGACGCAGGCGAAAGCTCACGGAAGAATAATCCTCCGGATAGGAGAACGATTCCGCCAGCAGGCCGTAGGCGGCGTTCGCCTCGTCGAGGGCCGAGGTGGTCAGGGTTTCGTAGATCAGGCCGAGCCCCTGCTCGGGCGATCCCTTCACGCCGGCGACCACGATGTTGAAGCTGTCGAATGTGCCGAGCGCGCCCAGACGCACCATCCCGCCCTTGGGGGCGTTCGGGTTGACGTAGTCGAAATGCGGGAATCCTTCAGGATATTTCGGCTCGTCGAGGAGAGCCGCACCGTGCCGCCATGAGGCTTCCTGGGCTGCGAGGGGGGTGAAGGCGAGGCAGGCCGCGAGGAAGCTCGGCAGAAGGGTACGGATCACAAGGCGTCTCCTGAAAGGGCGAGGCGTCTGTCGTCAGCTTACATTTTGTGCGCGCTGAGGCGAGTGCAAGAGATAACGCGTCAGACGGACGGGAGCCCAAAAGAAAAGCCGGGCGTCGGGCCCGGCTTTCCGAAATGTGATCGATGTGAACGACTTACTGGGCCGCCGGCAGCGGAACCGGGTTGTCGGAGAGCGTCCGCAGGTAGACCAGCAGGTCCGCCCGGTCCTTGGCTCCGGCCAGGCCCGCGAAGGCCATGATGGTGCCGGGCGTCGCCTGCTTCGGGTTGTGGACGAAGGCGTCCAGGGCCTCGTAGGTCCAGTCGCCGCCATGGGCCTTCATGCCGGCCGAGTAGTTGAAGCCCTCATGCGAGGCGACCGGACGTCCGACGACGCCGTAGAGGTTCGGGCCGACCTTGTTCGGGCCACCCTTTTCGAGGGTGTGGCAGGCGGCGCACTTCTTGGACTGAGCCTGGCCCTTGGCCGGATCGGCGCTGGCCAGGAGGACCGGGAGCGGCTGGGCGGGCTCGGCCGGAGCGGCGGCAGCGCCGGCAGCGGCCGCTTCGGGGGCCGGGAGGTCGTATCCGGGAACAGCGGGCTTATGGGGAGCAAACAGGCCGCCGGCGATAACGTTCACGCCGACCACGAAGAGAAGCGAACCGAAAACGGCGCCCGCGATCTTATTGGTCTCGATATTCATCAGTTAGGCTCTCCTCGCCTTCGTACACCGGCGAAATCAGCGCAGCAGAACGGATCCGCGGGCGGACGCCCACGACAGGGCCGTTGCTTAGCCGTAGTGATGGGGTTTTGACAATGGGGTTTCCAGGAGTTTTCGCCGTTCTCGTGGTCGCAGCACCGGTCCCGAACGCGGTGAGCCGGCCGAAGATCCCGGTCGAGCCCATGACAAACGACCTCCGCCTTGCTAAGGACCGCGCACTTTTCTGAACAAGCAGCCCCATGTCCGACCCGATCGTCCTCATCCCCGCCCGCCTTGCCGCGACCCGGCTTCCGAACAAGCCTCTGGCCGAGATCGCCGGCGAACCCATGATCGTCCATGTGTGGCGCCGGGCCGTGGAGGCGGGAATCGGCCCCGTGGCCGTGGCGACCGACGCCCCCGAGATCGCCGAGGCGGTGACCCGGGCCGGCGGGCAGGCGGTCATGACCCGGGCGGACCATGCCTCCGGGTCCGACCGCATCTTCGAGGCTGTGGAAAAGCTCGACCCGGACGGGCGGCATGACGTGATCGTGAACGTCCAGGGCGACCTGCCGACCATCGATCCGGCGGCGATCGCCGCCTCCATCGTCCCGCTCTCGGACCCGGCGGTCGATATCGCCACCCTGGTGGCCGTGATCGCCCGGGAGGAGGAGAGGACCAATCCCAACGTGGTGAAGATGGTGGGCAGCCCGCTCTCGGCCGGGCATTTCCGCGCCCTCTACTTCACCCGCGCGACTGCGCCCTACGGCGAAGGTCCGCTCTATCATCACATCGGCCTCTATGCCTATCGCCGCAGGGCGTTGCAGCGTTTCGTCGGCCTCAAGCCGTCTCCCCTGGAGATGCGCGAGAGGCTGGAGCAGCTGCGGGCGCTCGAGGCCGGCATGCGGATCGACGCCGTCGTGGTCGACGACGTGCCGCTCGGCGTCGATACGCCCCACGATCTGGACAGGGCGCGCGAGATCCTCGCAGCGCGGAGGACATCATGAGCAAGCTTATTTCCTTTCAAGGCGAGCTGGGCGCCAATTCCCACACCGCCTGCTCGGAGGCGCGTCCCGATTGGGAGCCGCTGCCCTGTCCGACCTTCGAGGACGCCCTGGCGGCCGTGAACGAGGGAACGGCGGGCCTCGCCATGATTCCCATCGAGAACTCCATCGCCGGGCGCGTGGCCGACATCCACCACATGCTGCCGACCTCCGGCCTGCACATCCTCGGCGAGCATTTCCTGCCGATCCACTTCCACCTCATGGCGATCCCGGGTGCGGATCTCGGCACCGTCAAGGACGTCTACAGCCACGTCCATGCCCTGGGCCAATGCCGCAAGATCATCCGCAAGCTCGGGCTCAAGGCCCATGTGGCCGGTGACACGGCGGGTTCCGCCCGCGAGGTGTCCGAGTGGAAGGACCCGACCCGGGCCTCGCTGTCGCCCCGCATGGCGGCCGATATCTACGGCCTGAACATCCTGGCCGAGAACGTGGAGGACGAGACGCACAACACCACCCGTTTCGTGATCCTGTCCAAGACGCCGTACTGGGCGCCCGCCGGGCAGGGGCCGACTGTCACCTCCTTCGTGTTCCGCGTCCGCAACCTGCCGGCCGCGCTCTACAAGGCGCTGGGCGGGTTCGCGACCAACGGCATCAATATGACCAAGCTCGAGAGCTACATGCTCGAGGGCGAGTTCCTGGCGACGCAGTTCTACGCCGAGGTGGACGGCCACCCGGAGGACGCGAACCTCAAGCGGGCCCTGGAGGAGCTGGAATTCTTCTCCCGGGAACTGCGCATCCTCGGCGTCTATCCGGCCGACCCGTTCCGCGAGAAGATCAAGGACGCGGCTGCGTGAGCATCCTCGTCCGCGACGCGGCCGAGGCCGATGTCGGCGGGATCGCGCGCGTTCACGTCCAGGGCTGGCGCGAATCCTACAAGGATTTCCTCCGCCCGGAGGCGCTCGAAGGCCTCTCCGTCGAGGAGCGGCAACGGCTATGGCAGGACGTCTTCACGCAGCTCGACCCAAGGGCCAGACTCCTCGTCGCGGAAACGGAGGACGGCGAGATCGTCGGCTTCGCCCATGGCGGGCCGATCCGCCGCGAAAATGCCGAGCCCCTCGGCACCGAGACCGAAATCTTCGCCATCTATTTGCTCGACAGGGTCAAGCGCCAGGGCATCGGCCTGAGGCTGATGCGCGGCGTGTTCGATCATCTGGCCCGGCACGGCTTCCGCTCCGTGGGCCTCTGGGTGCTCAAGGACAACCTGTCCGCCCGCCGCTTCTACGAGATCCTCGGCGGGCAGCCGGGCGCCGAACAATCCTTCGACCTGCGCGGCCAGATCGTTGTCGAGGTCGCCTACCAGTTCGAGGTGGGGTTTTCTAAGGATCCTTAATTCTTCACCCACTCCCGGACCAGATGGTGGGCGATCGCGATAGGCGAGGGGGCGTTGAACTGTTCGTGGGTGCCCTCTAGCATCCGCCGGACATCGTCCTTGGTGAACCAGCGGGCGTCCTCCAGCTCCTCGCCGTCGAAGGCGATCTCGTCGGTGAGCGCCTCGCCGATGCAGCCGATCATGACGTTGGATGGGAAGGGCCAGGGCTGGGAGGTCATGTAGCGTACCGCGCCGACCCTGATGCCGGCCTCCTCGAAGGTCTCCCGGCGCACTGCATCCTCGATGGTCTCGCCCGGCTCCAGGAAGCCGGCGAGGCAGGAATACATCTTCTCGGCGAAGCGCGGCTGGCGGCCCATGAGGCATTTTTCGCCCTGCGTGATCAGCATGATCACCACCGGGTCGGTGCGGGGGAAGTGCTGGGCCCCGCAGGAGGCGCAGTCGCGCCGGAAACCGGCCTGCGCCAATCGCGTCGGCGCGCCGCAATTGGCGCAGAAGCGATGCCGCCGGTGCCAGTCGAGCAGGGATTTCGCCATGGCGAGCAGCCCGAGCTCCTCCGCCGGAACCAGGCTGCGCACCGCGATGGAGCGCAGGTCCACGACCGCGAAGGACGGATCGTCCTGAAACGACTCCGCCGCCTCGGGCACCGCTAGGGTCGCCACCACGGGGCGGTCGCCGAGCGTGCCGAGAAAGACCTGCTCCTGATGGCCGGGGAGGCGGTCGAGGATCGAGGCGGGCAGGAGGCTCGTCCCCGGTTCGCCCACCTGGAGGACGGGCAGGTCGCCGGTCAGGACCACCATGGCGGTGCGCGGATCCCGCACTGCGTTGGCAAGGGCCTCCGGGTCCCGCTCGGCACTGTGGCGGACGAGCGGGTTCGAGATATAGGCGATGGGTCGGGTCATGGGGTCAGGCCGCTGCGAAAAGGGCTGCGGCGCGCTCGATCAGGGCCGTCGCCGCGTGGTCGGGATAGGGGGTGCGGGTGCCGTGCCCCCAGACGGGGCCGGGCCAGGCCGGATCGGAGCGGAAGCGCCCGATCACATGCACATGAAGCTGCGTCACGATGTTGCCCAGCGCCCCCACATTCACCTTGTCGGGCTTCGAGAGCTCCAGCATCACCTTGGTGGCGATGCGGATCTCTTGAGCGAGCTGGGCGTAATCGGCCTCCGAGAGGTCAGTAAACTCGCTCACCCCCTCAATCCGCGGCACCAGCACGAACCAGGGAAAGCGTGCGTCGTTCAGAAGCAGGACGGACGAGAGGGCGAGGTCACCGACCGGGATCGTGTCGGCTTCGAGCCGGGAATCGAGCGTGAATGTCATGGCGCCATGTAAGCGCGCCTTAGGCGTCGTGTCAGCCTGTGTTCCGCTTCGTTCCTCGAAGAGCCCGGTGGAGAGCGGGGATGACCGCCCGGGCGCTTCGTTTCCAACTTGCGTTTCTCGGGCGATACGCCCATATAGCCGGTGGGAGGTTGGCGAGGGACGTCTCACTCGCCAACCGGGTCAGGTCCGGAAGGAAGCAGCCCTAACGAGACCGAACGGGTCTTCGTCCAGCCTCCCACCTTTCGCGATTCTCCAAAGCCTTGCAGTCGATGGACGATACCACAGCCGGCACGCCCCCGAACGACGAGCCGGCCCTGCCGGGCTTCCCCGCCGCGCCCGCTCCAGCGGCTGCTTCCGCAGCGCAGGCCTCCCCCTATCGCGTCCTTGCCCGAAAATACCGCCCTCGAACCTTCGATGACCTGATCGGTCAGGAGGCGATGGTGCGCACCCTCTCGAACGCCTTCGAGACCGGGCGCATCCCGCAGGCCTGGATGCTCACCGGCGTCCGCGGCGTCGGCAAGACCACCACGGCCCGCATCCTGGCCCGTGGCCTCAATTATCAGAAGGCCGATGGCTCGGGTCAGCCGACCATCCACATGCCGGAACTTGGCGTCCATTGCCAGGCGATCATGGAATCGCGGCACGTGGACGTGCTGGAGATGGACGCGGCCTCTCACACGGGCATCGACGACGTCCGCCAGATCATCGACGGCATCCGCTATTCGCCGGTCTCAGCCCGATACAAGGTCTACATCATCGACGAGGTCCACATGCTCTCGGAGAAGGCGTTCAATGCCTTCCTGAAGACGCTTGAGGAGCCGCCGCCGCACGCGAAGTTCATCTTCGCCACCACCGAAATCCGGAAAGTCCCCGTCACGATCCTGTCCCGCTGCCAGCGCTTCGACCTGCGCCGCATCGAGGCGGACAAGCTCGTGGCCCATTTGGGCCGCATCTGCAATGCCGAGGGCGTGCAGGCCGATGCGGAAGCGCTCGCCGCCATTGCCCGCGCGGCGGAAGGCTCAGCGCGCGATTCCCTGTCGCTGATGGACCAGGCCATCGCCCACGGCGCCGGTGTCGTGACGCCCGACACCGTGCGCGACATGCTGGGGCTTGCCGACCGCACGCAGGTGATCGACCTCTTCGAGGCCGTGATGCGCGGCGACGTGCCTGCGGCCTTCGCGGGCCTGCGCTCGCAATACGATGCCGGTGCGGACCCGGCCGTGATCCTGTCCGATCTCGCGGCCTTCTCGCATGTGGTCACGCGCCTCAAGCTGATTCCGGAGGCCGCCAGGGATCCTGCTCTCTCCGAGATCGAGCGGACGCGCGGCACCGATTACGCCCAGAAGCTCTCGGTCAGGACCCTGTCGCGCGCCTGGCAGATCCTCCTCAAGGGCATTCCCGAGGTGCAATCCTCGAACCGCCCCATCGCGGCGGCCGAAATGGTGATCGTGCGCCTCGCCTATGCGGCCGATCTGCCGACCCCGGACGAGGCCCTGCGCGCCCTGAAGGACGGCGCGCCGGTTCCCGCCGGCGGCGCCTCGGCGCCTTCGCCCCGGCCGTCCGGTCCCGCCACGTCCGGCAACATGGCGCTCGCGACGTCGCAGCCCTATCCCCAGCCGCGCCCGCAAGCCGCGCAGCCCGAGCCGACCATGCGGCTTCGCCGCTTCGAGGACGTGGTGGCGCTCGCCGGCGAGAAGCGCGAGATCGTCCTTAAGGCGCAGCTCGAACGGGACGTGCGCCTCGTGCGCTTCGAGGAGGGCCGCATCGAGCTCAGCCTCACCGACACCGGCAGCCGCACCATCGCCAATGACCTGACCCGCGCCCTGCAGCAATGGACGGGCGAGCGCTGGATGGTGGCCCTGTCCTCGGAGGAGGGCCAGGCGACCCTGCACGAGAAGGCGGTCGAGGCCGAGCGCGAGCGCAAGGAAGGCGCCGCCAACCATCCGCTCGTGCAGGCGGTGCTGACCAAGTTTCCCGGCGCGCAGATCGTGAACGTGATCGAGCGGGCGGAGAAGCCCGGCGAGGATGCGGAAACCGAGATCCTCGGCGAGGCCGATGCGCTGGCCGCGCACGAGGCCGAAGACGACGACGATCTTTTCTGATTTTCTTTTCGAGATTGAGGACACCGTCATGAAGGACATCATGGGATTGATGAAGCAGGCTCAGGCCATGCAGCAGAAGCTGCAGGACGCCCAGGCCGAGCTCGACACCCTCGAAGTCGACGGCAGTGCCGGCGGCGGCGTCGTGACCGTGAAGGTGACCGGCAAGGGCAGCCTGAAATCCATCAACATCGATCCCTCGCTCATGAATCCGGACGAGAAGGAGATCCTTGAGGATCTCATCGTGGCGGCCATGAACGATGCCCGCGGCAAAGCCGAGCGCGTCACCCAGGAGCGCATGGAAAGCATCACCAAGGGCCTGCCGCTTCCTCCGGGCCTGAAGCTGTTCTGAGCGAAGCATCGCGCGAAGAAGTCGATACGGGTTCTTCGCACCGAGCGATGCGACAAAAGCAAAAGAGAACTTGAATGGCTCAGCACGTTGCCGGCCCTGAGATCGAGCGCCTGATCCAGCTCCTCGCCCGCCTGCCGGGCCTGGGGCCGCGCTCCGCGCGGCGCGCGGCGCTCCATCTCATCAAGAAGCGCGAGACGCTGCTCAACCCGTTGAGCGATGCCATGCGCATCGCCAACGAGCGCATCGTCGTGTGCTCGACCTGTGGCAATGTCGATACGTCGGATCCCTGCACGGTCTGCCGGGATGCCAAGCGCGATCCGTCCATCCTCGTGATCGTGGAGGATGTGTCCGATCTTTGGGCTCTGGAGCGATCCGGCGCCGTCAACGCCAAGTATCACGTGCTCGGCGGCGTGCTCTCGCCGCTCGACGGCGTGCGGCCCGAGCACCTGAACCTGGAACGCCTCGTCGCCCGCGCGTCGGAGCCCGGCGTGAACGAGGTGATCCTGGCGCTCAACGCCACGGTCGACGGCCAGACCACGGCCCATTACATCACCGAGCTTCTCGCCCACCTTCCCGTGAAGGTGACCAAGCTCGCTCACGGCGTCCCGGTCGGCGGCGAGCTCGACTATCTCGACGAGGGCACGCTCTCGGCGGCGATCCGGCAGCGCACGGCGTTCTAAAACACATCTCTCCGTCGTCATCCCCGGGCTTGTCCCGGGGACCCACGTCTTACTCGGAGCGTGGGTCAAGGCGTGGATGGCCGGGACAAGCCCGGCCATGACGTGGGAGGGTTTCACATCGCATATTGGGCACATGATGACGTGACAGGCTTGAGCGCCGTTGCTAATCAGGCGGCAACGAAACCCTGACCCGAGTTGCCCATGTCCACCGCCGATCTCGCCCGCACCATCGACGCCGCCTGGGACGACCGGGCCAATGTGAGCCCCTCGACGACGGGTGCCATCCGCGAAGCCGTCGAGGAGGCGATGAGCCTTCTCGATTCCGGCAAGGCGCGCGTGGCCGAGAAGACCGGCGGCGAGTGGCAGGTGCATCAATGGCTGAAGAAGGCCGTGCTGCTGTCCTTCCGGCTCAACGACATGAGCGTCATCAAGGGCGGTCCGGGCCATGCCGTCTGGTGGGACAAGGTGCCGTCCAAGTTCGACAACTGGTCCGACGCAGAGTTCAAAACCGCAGGCTTCCGCGCCGTCCCGAACTGCACCGTGCGGCGCGGCGCCTATATCGCGCCCGGCGTGGTGCTGATGCCGTCCTTCGTCAATCTCGGCGCCTATGTGGACGAGAACACCATGGTCGACACCTGGGCGACGGTGGGTTCCTGCGCCCAGATCGGCAAGAACGTTCACCTCTCCGGCGGCGTCGGCATCGGCGGCGTGCTGGAGCCGCTCCAGGCCAATCCCACCATCATCGAGGACAATTGCTTCATCGGCGCCCGCTCCGAGGTGGTGGAAGGCGTGGTCGTGGGCGAAGGCTCGGTGCTCTCCATGGGCGTGTTCATCTCGGCCTCGACCAAGATCATCGACCGCAACACCGGCGAGGTCTTCATCGGTCGCGTGCCGCCCTATTCCGTGGTCGTCCCCGGCTCTCTCCCCGGCAAGCCGCTTCCGGACGGCACCCCCGGCCCGTCGCTCTACTGCGCCGTCATCGTGAAGCGCGTCGACGCCCAGACCCGCGCGAAGACAGGGATCAACGAGCTGTTGCGGGATTAGAGATCAGGCTTTATACCCGTCTTAATGATATGACGTATCATTAAGACGGGTGCTTTATGAACTTCCTGCGACTGTTCTTCAGCTTCTATGGTCGAATTGGGCGTACTGTTTATTGCGGTGGAATAGTCGTCAATTTGTTTGCTGCAGTAACGGTTTTCTTCATTGCTGACTCAATTTTTTTGAAGTCTAGCGAAAGTGATGCCGCCCTGCTCGTCAAGCAGGCATTGCTTGCCATGGCTGCATCTGGATTCGTCGTTTCCGTCTCCTCGTTGCACATCAGACGGATGCATGACCGTGGGCAGACCGGCTGGCTAGGGTTGGCGGGGTTCGCTGCGATCAGCTTATGTCTCTTTTGGATCCGCCGACTTCTACCCAATATTCTTCTTGCCGAAGGACCCCGCATCTATAGCATTTTGCTTGCTGCGCCGGGATTGGTGGTACTGATCTCTACGCTATACCTTTTTGGTGTGATGCGCGGACAAAGCGGCCCCAACCGCTTTGGGCCTGAGCCTCTCGATTAAGAGGTAAAAACTCGTTCCTTAGTACTAAGCAAAGGCTTGGATTTTGTTTTGCGTCATGTTTGATGAAAGCATGACGCACGACACCTCACCCCTTGCTCTCGCCCAATCCCTCCTGCGCTGCCCATCGGTGACGCCCGATGAGGGCGGGGCGCTTGCCTTCATCGAGGGAGTGCTGAAGGAGGCGGGGTTCGAGGTACATCGGCCGGTCTTCTCCGAGCCCGGCACGCCCGATGTCGAGAACCTTTATGCCCGCTACGGCTCAGGCGAGCCTTACCTGCTCTTCGCCGGACATACGGACGTGGTTCCGCCGGGCGATGCGGCTCGATGGACCTACGATCCGTTCGGCGGCGAGATCCATGGCGGCGAGCTTTATGGGCGCGGCGCGGTCGACATGAAGGGCGGCATCGCCTGCATGATGGCGGCGGCGCTCGCCTTCATCCGCGACAATCCCGACTTCAAGGGCTCCATCGGCTTCCTGATCACCGGGGACGAGGAGGGGCCGGCCGTCAATGGCACGGTGAAGCTCCTCGAATGGGCCAAGGGGCGCGGCGAGCGGTTCGACCATTGCATTCTGGGCGAGCCGACTAACCCGAACCAGCTTGGCGACATGATCAAGATCGGGCGGCGCGGGTCGCTCACCGGTCGGATCGTGGTCGAGGGCAAGCAGGGGCACGTGGCTTATCCGCATCTCGCGGACAATCCCATTCCGGGCCTGATGCGCCTGCTGGATGGGCTCCTGAAGGAGCCGCTCGACGGGGGAACGGATCATTTCGACGCCTCGAACCTGGAGGTGACCACCGTCGACGTGGGCAATCCGGCATCCAACGTGATCCCGGCCGAGGCGAGGGCCACCTTCAACATCCGCTTCAACGACCTCTGGACGCCCCACAGCCTGGAGGCGAAGATCGAACGCCGCCTGCGGGAGGCTGCCGGCAACAATGTGCGTTATGCCCTGACGACGGAGCCGACCAACGCGGTCGCCTTCCTCACGCCGCCGAACGAATTCGTGGGCTTCATCGCCGATGCCATCAGGGCCGAGACCGGCTCGCAGCCGAAGCTCTCCACCACGGGCGGCACCTCGGATGCTCGCTTCATCGTGAAGGACTGCCCCGTGGTCGAGTTCGGTCTCGTGGGACAGACCATGCACCAGGTCGACGAGCGGGTGGCCGTCGCCGATTTGGATCGCCTCGCAACGATTTACCGCAAGGTGCTGGAGGCCTATTTCGCCCGGCGAGGCTGAGCTCCGACCTTGGCTGTTTAAACTAAAGTCGAAGAAAGGCCGGAACGTTTTGCAGGCGCCATCCATTTTCGAGGGCAATCGTCTTCGAAAAGAGGCCGCCGATGATCGTTACGGCTGATGAGGTCAACCGCTCGTTCCGGGGAACCCTCGACCTGCTCAACAGCAGGTCCGAGGGCCTGAAATCCTTCGACATGAGTGAGCGGGGCTTCTGGCGCTCCTTCACGGCGATCTGGCTGACGCTTCCGGCCTATGTGGTCTCCCTCGCCTTCGAGCGCCTCCGCCTCGGCCTCCTCCAGCCGGACCGTCCGCTTCTCGACAGCTTCTGGATCGACCTCGTCGTGGCGCTCGGCCATGTGGCGGGCTTCATCGCCCTGCCGGTCGCCATGATCGGGATCGCCCGGTGGTTCCGGCTCGAGAAGTCCTATGTGCCCTTCGTCATCGTGACGAACTGGATCTCCGTCATCGGCATGCTGGTCCTCTCCGTGCCGGCCATGCTCATGCTGCTCGGATGGGCGCCTCCGGGGCTCGCCAGCCTGTTCGGCCTCGCCTTCGCGATCATCATCGTGCGGATGCAGTGGTTCGCCACCAAGGAGACGCTAAAGATCGCGAGCCTGCCGGCACTCGGCATCGTGGTGCTCGGCATCATGCTCAACTCCGTCATCGGAACGGCGATGCGGGGGCTGTTAGGCTGAAGCATAGAGCGCAAAAGTGGGAACCGGTTTTGCGTGGAAAGATGCGACAGACAAGACTTTACAGCTCGGGATAATCGACGCCGATCAGGTAGAGGCCCGTCGAAGGGGCCATCGGACCGCAGCGCCTGCGGTCTCGGGCATCGAGCGCGGCACGCACATCCTCCACCGACCAGCGCCCGGCGCCGGCCCGCTCCAGGGTTCCCGTCATGGACCGCACCTGATGGTGCAGGAAGGACCGGGCGGAGGCATAGATGCGGATCTCGTCGCCGATCCGCTCCACGTCGAGCCGGTCGAGGGTCCGCACGGGGCTGTTGGCCTGGCATTCGGCGGCCCGGAACGTGGTGAAGTCATGCCGCCCGATCAGCGTCTGGGCGGCTTCGTGCATCACGTCGGCATCGAGCTTCCAGGCCACGTGCCAGACCCGGTTCGCCTCCAGCGCCGGGGGAGCGCGGCGGTTGAGGATGCGATAGACGTAGTGGCGCTTCACGGCGGACAGGCGGGCGTGGAAGGTCTCCGGCACGGCTTCCGCCGAGAGGATGGCTACGGGGGCTGGCTTCAGATGAGCGTTCGTGGCATCGCGCACCGTGTCCGGCCGCCATTCCTTCTCCAGGTCCACATGAACCACCTGATGGGTGGCGTGAACGCCTGAATCCGTCCGTCCGGCGCAGTGGATGCGGACCGTCGTACCGGTGAAGCGCGCGATGGCATCCTCCACCGCCTGCTGTACGGAGAGCCCGTTCGTCTGATGCTGCCAACCGGTGAAGGGCGTGCCGTCGTATTCGACGACAAGCTTGTAGCGAGGCATGTTATTCCAGTTCTGCGAAGGCCTTGGCGTAGGTTACCGAGCCATGGGCGGCTTTGCCTTTGTCGGAAAGCGCGAGGGCCTGGAGATAAGGCCCGTCATAGGGCGTTTTCACCTGTTCCGCCAGCCGCGGGGTGAAGCCGAAGCGGCCGTAATACTGCGGTTCGCCGAGCACCAGGACGAGATCGTAGCCGTCGTCCGCGAGGCGCACCAGGCCGTCCCGGACGAGAGCCGCTCCGATGCCCCGCTTCTGGTAGGCGGGAGCGACGGCGAGCGGGGCCAGGACCGCACCTTTGACGGACGGGCTCTCGTGAAGGATCAGGCGGGAATAGGCGACATGGCCGGCCGGCTCATCGGCATGGGCGACCAGGGAGAGGATGAGATCGCCGTCCCGGTGCATGTTCCGCACGAGGTCCGCCTCCGCCAATTGTCCGAACGAGGCGGAGTAGATGGCATAGAGGATGGACCAGTCGGCAGTTTCCTCCAGGCGAACCTCCATGCCGGACCTCACGCAAATTGGGCGCCCGGACCAAGCCTCACACCCCGCAGGAATTCCTCGAAAGCCACGGGGCCTTTTCCGGCACGCTGAACCTGAATCAGGCGGATCGCACCCTCGCCACAGGATATTGTACCATCGTTGTCGAGCAGAGTCGCGGGCGAAGCTGAACCTTTTCCCAGGATAGCCCTAAGAACCTTCACCCGCTCCGGCCCCTTGCCGAAATCGGCCGTAAAATAAGCACCCGGGAAGGGCGAGAGACCACGAATGTGGTCGTGAACGGCCTGAGCCGGTTTCGACCAGTCGATCCGCGCGTCCTCGTTCTTGAGCTTGTGGGCATAGGTCACGCCTTCCTCGGGCTGGGGCGTGAAGCCCAGGCCCCCGCGGGAGAGGGCAGCGAGCGCCCGCACCATAAGGTCGGCGCCCAGGACCATGAGCCGGTCGTGGAGCTCACCCGCGTTCATGTCGGGCGCGATCGCCACCCGCTCGACCATAGCGACCGGGCCGGTATCCAGGCCTTCCTCCATCTTCATGACGGCGACGCCGGTCTCCCGGTCGCCGGCCATGATCGCCCGCTGGATCGGAGCAGCGCCGCGCCAGCGCGGGAGCAGGGAGGCGTGAAGGTTGAGGCAGCCGAGCTCCGGCGCCTCCAGGATGGCCTTCGGCAGCAACATGCCATAGGCCACCACCACGGCCACGTCGGCGTTGTGGCTGCGGAAGATCTCGGCGGCTTCGTCCGTCCGCAGGGTTTTCGGCGTCAGCACCGGAAAGCCGAAGCGATCCGCCATCTGGTGGACGGGGGAGGGCCTCAGCTCCATGCCGCGGCCGGCCGCCGCGGGGGCGCGGGTATAGACGGCCACCACATCGTGGCCCTGGCCGACGATCTCGGACAGGGTCGGCACGGCGAAATCCGGCGTGCCCATGAAGACGACGCGCAGGCTCATGCGCCGGCCTCGCGCTTGGCCACCTTCTTGAACTTGGTCATCACCCGGTCGCGCTTGAGCTTCGACAGGTAATCGATGAACAGGACGCCGTTCAGGTGGTCGATCTCATGCTGCACGCAGGTCGCGAGCAGGCCGTCCGCATCCTGTTCGATGGTCTCACCCTGTAGGTTCATGAAGCGGAACCGCACCCGGTCGGGACGCTCGACCTCCTCGTAATATTCGGGGATCGACAGGCAGCCCTCCTCGTAGACCCGCTTCTCCTCCGACGCCCAGGTGATCTCCGGATTGATGAGCACCATCGGCTGGCGCTCGTCGTCGGACTTGGACACGTCCATGGTCACCATGCGGACCGGCACGCCGATCTGGATGGCAGCCAAGCCGACCCCGGGGGCGTCGTACATGGTTTCCAGCATGTCGTCGGCCAGCTGGCGGATCTCGCTCGAGATGTCCGTGATGGGTTCGGACACCAGGCGGAGCTTGGAATCGGGGATGATGACGAGGGGTCTGATGCTCATGATCGCGGGAGATAAGCGCTCGAGGAAGGATGGTCAAATCGTTCATCTAGAGCATCGGCGCCAAAAGCGGATCCACTTCCGGGCCTCGTCCGATGCTTGCCATTCATAAGTGCATCGTTTCCGCGGAAAAGGGGATTCCGCTTTGCCCCACGAGGCACTTGTGTTCGGATGCGCCGTCCACCGGAACCATAATCCCATGAACGATGTCGTCCTGATCCTCGGCCAGACTCCCTTGACCTGGGGGCAGATCGTCATGGGCATGGCCGGCTTAAGCCTCGTCCTTCTCCTCATCGTGACGATGCTGCTCCTGCGGACCCGCCGGGAACGGGCCCTGGAGGCCGCCATCGCGGACGAGCGAGCCAGGGAGATGGACGACAAGGTGGCCGAGCTCACCCGCATCCAGTCGGAAATGACCGGCCGGATGCGGACCATGGCCGAGGTCTTCGGCTCCCGCCAGAGCGATTTCGTCCGCATGATCTCGGAGCGGATCGACGGGTTGCAGCACCGGGTCGGGCAGGGGCTCGAGGCCTCCACGCGCCATCAGACGGAGAACCTCTCGAAGCTCAACGAGCGCCTCGCCGTGATCGACGCGGCGCAGCAGAACCTGACGAGCCTCACCGGGGAGATCGTGGGGCTGAAGGACATCCTCTCCAACAAGCAGACCCGGGGCGCCTACGGGCAGGGGCGGATGGAGGCCATCGTCCGCGATGGGCTGCCCGCCAATGCCTTCGAGTTCCAGGCGACCCTGTCGAACCGCACGCGGCCCGACTGCCTCGTGCGCCTGCCCGGCGACGGGCGCGGCCTCGTGATCGACGCCAAGTTCCCGCTGGAGGGCTTCACCCTCTTCCGCGAGGCCAAGGGCGACGAGGCGCGCAGCCGCGCGGCCACGAAGGTGCGCAACGACATGCTCGTGCATGTGAAGGACATCGCCGAGAAATACCTGATCCCCGGCGAGACCCAGGACATCGCCATGCTCTTCGTCCCGGCGGAATCGATCTATGCCGATCTGGCCGAGCATTTCGACGACGTCGTCCAGAAGGCGCATCGCGCCCGCATCGTCATCGTGTCGCCCTCGCTCCTGACGCTCGCCATCCAGGTGATGCAGGCCCTGGTCCGCGATGCCCGCATCCGCGAGGAGGCAAGGGTGATCCAGGTCGAGGTGCAGAAGCTCCTGGAGGACGTGGTGCGCCTGGATGCCCGGGTGGCGAAGCTCGACACTCACTTCCGGCAGGCCCAGGAGGACGTGTCGCAGATCCGGGTCTCGGCCGACAAGATCGTCAAGCGCGGTCAGAAGATCGAGACCCTCGAATTCGACGAGAATGAAACCGAGGCTCGGGCCGAGTGGCTGCGCCTCCAGGGCCGGAATCTCCGGGCCGTGGAATAAAAGCACCCGACGGTGCGTTCATGAAGGTTGGCGCCGGGAACCGCCCTTCGCCCGCAACGTTCTTCCCACGCTGCACGACACGCCATCGAGATGATGGCGTTTGACGATCAGACATCACGGATTTTGGGAAGGATTGCGCTATGGGCCTTTTCTCGAAGGACATCAAGTCGTTGGATGACCTCTTCATCCACACCCTGCAGGACATCTACTACGCCGAGCAGCAGATCACGAAAGCGCTGCCGGAGATGATCGAGAAGGCGAGCGACCCGCAGCTGAAGCAGGCGTTCCAGACCCACCTCGGCGAAACCCAGCAGCAGATCCAGATGGTCGAGCAGGTGTTCCGCATGCACGGCCACGACCCGAAGGGCGTGACCTGCCCGGCGATCGACGGCATCATCGACGAAGCCCAGGAGATCGCAGGCGACATCGACGACCCGCAGGTTCTCGATGCGGCGCTCCTGGCCGCCGCTCAGGCGGTCGAACACTACGAGATCACCCGCTACGGCACGCTCGTCGCCTGGGCCAAGCAGCTCGGCCGCGAAGACTGCGCCGGTGTGCTGCACCAGATCCTGGATCAGGAAAAGTCCACCGATCAGAAGCTCAACCGGATCGCCGAGAGCAAGATCAACACGAAGGCCGCGTAAGGTCTTTGTCAGATGAAACGGAAATGGCCTCCGAAAGGGTGCCATTTTTGTTTTGGCGTGACGATTTCTCTGAAGCCGTCATGGCCGGATCAACCCGTAGACCCTCATCCTGAGGAGGTCGCGAAGCGACCGTCTCGAAGGAGGATCCAGTGCACGCTTGAAGCTCCTTCGAGACGCCGCTTTCAGCGGCTCCTCAGGATGAGGTCGGAGTGTGAGAAGAAGCCAGGATCATCGGCACAAGGCCGGCCAGGACGTGGCGGATGTCGCTCCCGTCTCTACTTCACCGGCAACGCATAGGCGCGCAAAAAATCCGCTAGGTCGTTGGTGATGTAGTCGATCTCCGGCGTCCGGACGGCTTCCTGCTCGAAGCTCTCGCGGAACGGGTCGAAGGTCTTGGGCACGATGAGAGTGGTCGTCATGCCGAGTTCGTGCGGCACCGTAAGGTTCTTGGCGATGTCCTCGAACATGGCCGCGCGGGCCGGCTCCACCCCATGCTTGTCGAGGAACGTCTCGTAGGCGCGCCGGTCGGGCTTGGGCACGAAGTTCGAGGCGGCGATATCGAACACGTCCTCGAAATGGTCGAGGATGCCGATCTTCCGCGCCACGTTCTCCGCGTGCTTGCGCGAGCCGTTGGTGAGGATGAGCTTGCGGCCGGGCAGCTTCTCGATGGCCTCGCCCAGGCTGTGGTTCAGCTCGATATCCGTGTGGTCGATGTCGTGGGCGAAATCGAGGAAGTCGGTCGGGTCGACGTCATGCTCCTCGATGAGCGCCCGCAGGGTCGTGCCGTGCTTGTGATAGAAGTACTTCTGCAGCGCCTTGGCAGACAGGCCGTCGATGCCGAACAGGTTGGCGACATAAAGCGTGATCCGCTCGTCGACCTGTGGCCAGATCCGGGACGTGTGCGGATAGAGCGTGTTGTCCAGGTCGAAGACCCACGTCTCCACATGGGCGAAGGGGCGGGAGTCGGGCGAGGACAGGTGATTTTCGATAGACGGCTTAGCGTTCATGGATCCCAAAGACGACAGTGGGGCCGTGCGGCCCCACTGACAGATATATAGGCTCTTTCGGCCGATCCGTGAAGGGTGACGCTCTACAGCATCGGACCCAAAAGTGGACTTGCACTTTTGGGTCCGATGCTTCGTCTATAGATGAGAGCATCGTTCGGGCCGGACCCGGAGGGCCGCGTCAGCGAAAACCGGGCCCACTTTTCCAGACGATGCCCTACCCCCTGCGGATCAGCGTGCCCGCGCCGTGATCGGTGAACAGCTCCAGCAGCACCGCGTGCGGCACCTTGCCGTCGAGGATGACAACCGCCTCCACGCCCTTTTCCAGGGCATAGATGCAGGTCTCGATCTTGGGGATCATGCCATCCGTGATGGTGCCGTCGGCGATGAGGCGGCGGCAATCCTCGATGGTCATTTCCGGGATCAGGTTCTTGTTCTTGTCGAGAACGCCCGGAACGTCCGTGAGCAACAGGAGGCGCTTGGCCGTCATGGCGCCCGCGATGGCGCCCGCGAAGGTGTCGGCATTGACGTTGTAGGTCTGGCCGTCATGCCCGGTTGCCACCGGGGCGAGGACGGGGATCAGCTCGGCCTGGAGAACCTGGTCCAGGACGGCCCGGTTCACGTGCTCGGGCTCGCCCACGAAGCCGAGATCCACCACCTTCTCGATGTTGGAATCCGGGTCGACCGCCGTGCGGGTGACCTTTCGGGCCGTGACCATGTTGCCGTCCTTGCCGGACAGGCCGACGGCCTTGCCGCCCTCGGCGCCGATCCAGCCGACGATCTGCTTGTTGATGGAGCCCGCGAGCACCATCTCGACGACCTCGACCGTGGCCTCGTCCGTGACGCGTAGGCCACCTTTGAACTCGGACTTGATGCCGAGCTTCTCCAGCATCTTGCCGATCTGCGGTCCGCCGCCATGGACGATGATCGGCTTGATTCCCGATTGCTCGAGCAGCACCACGTCCTCGGCGAAGTCCTCGGCCGCCGCACGGTCGCCCATGGCATGGCCGCCATACTTGATCACCACCACCTGCTGGTCATAGCGCTGCATGTGCGGCAGGGCTTGGACAAGCACCTCGGCCTGCACATGAACGTCGGGAAGGGGGATGGACGGATCGGACATGAACGGCTCCGCTCGGGGATCGGTATCAAACGGCCTGCCTTCTAGAGCATCGGACCCAAAAGTGGAATGCACTTTCGGGATCCATCCGATGCTTCACCTTAACCAACGGGCGCATTATGCATACGATGCGCCCGCTCGAGGGAAGGCGGCTGCAAACAGGACTTCAGGCCCTCAGGCGCAGAAGGGCGGAGATTCCGACGAGCAGCCAGCCCAGCATGAGGAGGACGCCGCCCGTGGGCGCGGCCCTGGGGAAGAGCGCCACACCCGAGAAGGCCCGGCGGGAAAGGTCACCGCAGAACAGGATCAGGCCGAGCACCAGCACGTAGCCGGCGATCTGGGCCAGCATGGGGTTCACGGCTCCGGCCGCCATCAGGGCCACGAGGGCCAGCAGGGCAGGGGCATGGAAGAGCAGGAACTGCGCCGCCGTGGCGAGATTCCCGCCCGCGATGTGGGCCGCAGCCGCCGACAGGCCGACGCCGAGGAGGCCCGAGAGCGAAGCCAGGACGATCAGGACCCGGGCGGCGAGGTTCATCCCGCGCCTCTTTCGCTCAGGAGCCTGGCGATCCCGGCGCGCAGCTCGGGGATGCCGAAGCCCGTGCGGCTCGACGTGGGCAGGATCTCGGGGAACGCGGCGGCACGCTTCTCGATCTTCTGGAGGGTGTCGGCCATGCGCTTGTCGAGTTCGTCCTTCTTCAGCTCATCGGCTTTCGTCAGGACGATCTGGTAGGAGACGGCGGCCGTGCCGAGGGTCTCGAGAACCGCCTCGTCCACCGGCTTGATGCCGTGGCGGGCGTCGATCAGCACGTAGACGCGGGCGAGGCTCGCGCGGCCACGGAGATAATCATGGATCAGCTGCGTCCAGGCAGCGACCTTCTGCTTGTCGACGGCCGCGTAGCCGTAGCCGGGCATGTCGACCAGGTGGAAGCGGTCGTTGACGTTGAAGAAGTTGAGCTGCTGGGTGCGGCCTGGCGTATGCGAGGTGCGGGCCAGTGTGTTGCGCCCGGTCAGGGCGTTCACGAGGCTCGACTTGCCGACGTTGGAGCGCCCTGCGAAGGCGATCTCCACTTTGCTCATGGGCGGCAGGTTCTTCAGGGAGTTCGCGGCCCAGATGAAATCCGCTTCGCCGGCAAAGAGCTTGCGGCCGATCTCGAGAAAGGGGTCGGTATCAGGTTCCATATCGGTCATGAGGCTCTTATCGACGCTTGGTGGCCGGAGTTCAAGGCATCCCGCTCAAGCTTTTCGGACCGTCAGGGAGACGGAGCCCAAAACGGTTCGGCCTTCGCGAGCTTCCTGGAGGCCTTTTTCGCCTGGGTCATGAGCTTGCGCTCGCGCCTTTTCGTGTCGCCGGCGGCCTTCCGGACCAATTTTCGGAATGGGGGCTCGAGCAAGGTCTTGCCCACCTCCATGTCGTTCAGCTTGCCCAGCATGTCCTGCAGGCCCTCGAGAAGGTCGAGCATCGCCTTGCGGCTCTTCCTCGCCGGAACGCCCGGGAACAGGGTGGCGAAGAACTCCACGCCGTAGCGCAGCTTCTTGATGCGGATGCGGAGCTTGTGGCGGTTTTCCGCGTCCAGGTCGGCCATCCGCCGCGCACCCTGCCGGATCCGCTGCCAGCGGCGCGAGAATTCCTCGACGGCCAGCGCCTGGGCGGGCAGCTCCCGCGCGGCCCTGACGGATGGCTTGCGTCGCGTGAGCCAGCGGCCGGATTCGATCCATGTCGCGGCCTTCAGGACCGCGCGCATGAAGCGGGGCTTGGACAGGGTCTTCAGAAGGATCTCGAAGGCTTTCGCCCGTAGCCTTTCGGCCTCTTCCAGCACCTGCGGGCCTTTTTCATGGTCGTCGGCCTTCCGCAGCCGCGCGATCAGGACGTCGAGGTCGCGGACCCGGCCGAGCTTCTTGCCCGCCCATCGGATCTCGGCCCGGATGACCTTGCTGTCCCGGTCCCGCAGCATCGGCTCGAACAGCGAGATTGCCGCGTTGAGCCGGCGGAAGCCGACCCGGGTCTGGTGCACCAGCTCGGGATCGCTGCTTCGGCGCAGGAGAGCCTCGTTGCGGATGATCTGGGACAGGCAGGACCGGGCGATGGTCTGGAACGCCTCCGCGCATAAGGCCTGGCTCGGGATGACGACCCGACCGGCCTTGACCGGCGCGTCGTCGCCTTGGCCGAGAAGCCGGTAGCCTCGCTCGGATTTCGTCACGGGCGAGAGTCGGAACGGGAGGCTGTCCGCAAGGTCGTCGGCGAGGGAGAACAGGGCAGACGGATGGCCGTCCTTCAACTCCAGCTCGACCTCGCAGAAATGCTCCGCGCCGCTCTCGGTGGAGGTTCTGGCCTCGTCCAGGGCGAGTTCGATCGTGGCGCCGTCGTGCTTGATCTCGAAGGCCCGGCGGTCCGTGTCGACCGTGAAAACAGGCTTGAGGTCCTGGCGGATGGCCTCTTTGGCGACGAGCGGAGCCAAGGGGGTGCCGGCGGCAGCCGCGAGATCGGGCCCACCCTCGACCGGGGTTTCCCATTCGCCCCTGTCGAGAGCCAAGCCTCGCGCCTTGCGTTCCGCCTTGATGGTCTGGATCCCGCGACCGTTCCGCTCCCGGACCCGGAGGGTCAGCCCCGCCCGGTGCAGGGCGCCGTCCGGGGAATCGTAATAGACGGCGTGGAGGGCTCCGCCCTGGTCGGGAAGCGCCCGGGCCTCTGACATCACCGGATGGCGGAGGAGTTCCCATGCGGCATCTGCGGCGAGTTCCAGCTTCAGCTCGATCTCGCTCGCCCTCTCGGGCCTCTGCTTCTCATGCCGCCCGGTATCCATGGCCAGCCCGTCTCCGGTTTCCGATCGGCGATCATGTAGAGCGATTCCCGTTGAAAGCCACGTGATCGATCGCCGACCATCCTGTCTGACAGCTCCTGCCAGAAATCTATCACTCTTGCACTAAACCGGAGGAGTGCATTCGGCCGGGCAGTCGCCATGCTGTGTCGCCTTGGACATGACGGAAATGCGCACATGACGGACAACCCCATTCTCATCCGCTCGGTCGAGGTCCTCTCCGACGATTGGGCCATCCTCAGAAAATTCACCTTCGATTACCGCCGCCGGGACGGCAGCCTGGAGCGGCAGGTTCGGCAGACCTATGACCGCGGCCACGGGGCGGTGATCCTGCCCTACGACCCGGAGCGCGGCACGGTCCTGCTCGTCCGGCAGTTTCGGTTGCCGGCCTATGTGAGCGGCCATCCCGAGCCCCTGATCGAGGCCTGTGCGGGACTTCTCGACAGGGACGACCCGGAGACCTGCATTCGCCGGGAGGCGGAGGAGGAGCTCGGCTACCGGCTCCGCGACACCGAGCCCGTTTTCCACGTTTTCATGAGCCCAGGCAGCGTGACCGAGCGGCTGATGTTCTTCGTCGCCCGGTATGCTCCGGAGGATCGGATCGGCGACGGAGGCGGCGACAGGCATGAGGGAGAGGATATCGAGGTGCTGGAAATGGCCCTCGATCAAGCCCTCGCGATGGTGGAGCAGGGCCGGATCATCGACGGCAAGACCATCATGCTGCTCCAGCACCTGAAGCTCAAAGGCCTTGTGAGACCCTGACAAAGAAAAACCCCGGGTTTGAGCCCGGGGTTCTTTACTGGTCTCGGCCGGTCGCCGCTCAGCCCTTGGCCGGGCTCGCTTTGCGGCTGAAGGTCTTGCGCAGGTTGTCCCAGAGCTCGATCTTCACGCCGTTGCGCTTCATGATGAAGGCCTGCTGGCTCACCGAGAGAAGGTTGTTCCAGGCCCAGTAGATCACGAGACCGGCCGGGAACGAGCCGAGCATGAAGGTGAAGATCACCGGCATCCAAGAGAAGACCTGCTTCTGCACCGGGTCTGGCGGCTCCGGGTTCATCTTCATCTGCAGCCACATGGTGATGCCCATGATGATCGGCCAGACGCCCAGCATCAGGAAGTGGCCGATCACCGGCACCGCGCCCGGGTTGTAGGGCAGGAGTCCGAACAGGTTGAAGATCGAGGTCGGATCGGGGGCCGCGAGGTCGCGGATCCAGCCGAAGAACGGCGCATGGCGCATTTCGATAGTGACGAAGAGCACCTTGTAGAGCGCGAAGAACACCGGGATCTGGATCAGCACCGGCCAGCAGCCGGCGACCGGGTTGATCTTCTCCTTGCGGTAGAGCTCCATCAGCGCCTGCTGCTGCTTCATCTTGTCGTCAGCATAGCGCTCGCGGATCGAGGCCATTTCCGGCTGCACAGCCTTCATCTTCGCCATGGAGCGATAGGACTTGCTGGCGAGCGGGAAGAATAGCCCCTTCAGGATCACGGTCACGAGGAGGATCGCGATGCCGAAATTGCCGAACAGGCGGAAGAAGAAATCCAGGACCTTAAAGAGCGGCTTGGTGATGAAGTAGAACCAGCCCCAGTCGATCAGGAGATCGAAGTTCTTGATGTTCAGGGCGCTGTGATAGGCGTCGACGGTCGCGACTTCCTTGGCGCCGGCGAACAGGCGCTGGGTCACTTCCGTGGTGGCGCCGGGCTGGAGCGTCTGCGACGCACCGGCCACGGTGGCCTGATAGGTGCGGTCCGCCGTCTGGCCCTGCTGCGACGTGAACGAGCCCTGGAAGGGTTGTGACTGGTCGGGAATGACCGCCGCCGCCCAGTACTTGTCGGTGATGCCGAGGAAGCCGCCGGTGACCGAGTTCCAGATCTGGCCGACCGTGCTGCCGCCCGAGATCGGCTCTTTCTTGTCGAGGTTCGCGTAGGTGACCTCCTGGAGCCCGTTGTCGCCGAGCACGCCGATCATGCCTTCGTGCAGGACGTAATAGCCGAGGGTCACGGGCTTTCCGTGGCGAGAAACCAGGCTGTAGGATTGCAGCGTCACGGGAGCCGTGCCCCGGTTCTCGACCGCGTCCTTGACCGTGAAAATGTACTTGTCGTCCACCGAAATCGTGCGGCGGAAGACCAGGCCCTGGTCATTCTGCCAGGTCAGGGTCACGGGGCTGCCGGGGGTCAGGGAGGTCTTGTCCGCAGTCCAGACCGTATTCTGGTTCGGCAGGCTGCCAGCTTCGGCGCCGACCCAGCCGAACTCGGCGTAGTACGGGTTCTGGGTGCCGGTGGGCGAGAGGAGCACGATGATCGGGCTCTTGGGATCCACCGTCTCGCGATAATGCTTGAGGGACACGTCGTCGACGCGGCCGCCGCGCAGATTGATCGAGCCGGAGATCGCGGGCGTGTCGATGGTGACGCGCGGCGAGGCGGCGAGCGCCGCCTCACGGGATTGGGTGGTCGGAGCCGCCGGCGTGCTCGGGACGGTTCCCGGCACCGTCGGGGACGCGCCACCGGCCTGGCTCGGGCTCGCCGGAGGATTCGGTGCCGTGGGGTTCACCTGCGTGGACTGCGCCTGCTGGGCGGCCTGCCGCTGCTTTTCGGCCTGGGGAGCCGCATAGAAGTATTGCCAGCCTAGCAAGATCGCCAGCGATAGCGCGATGGCGACGATGAGGTTCTTGTTGTCTTCACGCATGGGAATGTCCGCGACGCTCGCCGTTGGGGGGAGGTGAGGAAGGGGGCCGACGCTCTGCCGACGGCGCGCTCTTCGGCTTGGTGACCGTCCGCAGCGCGCGTCTGAGATCGTCGATGAGCAGATCGAAATCGGCGGAGAGGATATCGCGTCGTCCGATGATGACGACGTCCGCATCGATATTCGCGTAATCCTGGCCCGCCGCAGGAAGGGCGGCCCGGAGCCGGCGCTTGATCCGGTTGCGCTCGGTGGCGTGGCCCACACGCTTCGTCACCGTGAGGCCGAAGCGCAGGCCGAGGCCCGAGCCCTCGCGCAGCCGAGCCTGAACCGACATCCGCTCGGTATGAAAGCGGCGGCCAGAGGCCGCCGCGACGAAGTCAGGTCTTTTCGTCAGACGCCCGAGGCTTTGCTCTGCGCGAGGTTCGCGCATCGGGCGATCCTTAAGCTGCTTACGCCGAAAGGCGCTTGCGGCCATGGGCGCGGCGAGCGGCAATGACCTTACGGCCACCCTTGGTCGCCATGCGCGCACGGAAGCCGTGGCGGCGCTTGCGAACCAGCTTGCTCGGTTGATACGTCCTCTTCACGGCACATCTCCGGTCGAATGGGGCAGCGGTGCTCGATGGCTCGCGCCCGTCTGGTTGAGTTGGGGTTGCCCCCGAAACTGTCTCGAAAAAACGATCAGCGCCCCAGAAGAGCGCTGTCAGCTTGCGGGCTTATGAAGGAAGGGAGGGGCAAAGTCAACGCCGCTCTGGCCTTTATGCGGCAATCGGCCCGGCGGCTTCGCCTGAGGTGCCCGGTCCATAGGCCCGCCGGCGCCAAGCCCTACATTGGGCCTGAAACCAAGGAGAAGTCGTGGTCGATCCGCAGCAAAGCCCTCATAGCCCAAAGGGAACGGTCCGTCTCCTGCGAATCCTGCCTCTCGGGGTTCTCGTCCTGGCTGTGGGAGCCTTCTTCGCCTCGGGCCTGCATCGCTCTCTGAGCTTCGAAACCTTCATCCAATACGAAGCATGGCTGCAGGAGCACGTGGCCGCCCATCGCCTGGCCATGCTTGGCCTGTTCGGCGTGGTCTACGTGGCGGGAGTCACCCTGTCCCTGCCGGTTTCCGCTCTCCTGACGACCATCGGCGGCTATCTGTTCGGCTGGGTGCTTGGCGGCCTTGCGGCCTCCGTGGCGGCCACCCTCGGGGCGACCGGCCTCTTCCTGATCGCCCGCACGTCGCTGGGGGAATCTCTGCTGCAGAAGGCGGGTGGAAGGATCCAGGCCTTGGCGGCGGGCTTCCGGAAGCAGGCCTTCTTCTATCTTCTTTCGCTGCGGCTGATTCCCGCCGTTCCCTTCTGGCTGACGAATCTCGCCGCAGCCTTCTTCGGCATGCCGGCCAGGACCTTCGTTCTCGCGACCCAATTGGGCATCCTGCCGGTATCCTTCGCCTTCGCCTTCGCCGGTTCGGGCCTGGACGAAGCTCTGTCCCGGCACGAGGCGCTCCTGGCCGCGTGCCGAGCGGCCGGGAGAAGCGATTGTGTGGACGCTTTCGACCCACGGACCCTGATGACACCTGAACTCCTCATCGCCCTCGCCATCCTGGGCGTGCTGGCGCTGGCGCCGGTTGCGCTGAAGCACTGGCGCAGGCGAGACTCCGGCCATGGGTGAAGGCCAAGTACGGTAGGGTAGGGCATCGGAGCCGGGAGGGAGCTCCGCTTTCGGGATTGATTCCTTCCCAGCTCCCTTTATCCCAGCCCATGTTGGGCGCGGCGGTGGCGTTTCTCGAATCGCCGGCCCACAATTCATGAACGCGGCGACCGGCCTTTGGGCTCCGCCGCCTGGAATGAAACGGGAATGAGCCGCGAGTCGACCACTCTCACAGGACGCATCCTGAGCCAGTTCGGGCTTTCAGCCCGTCTGCTCCTTCTGACCGTGCTCTTCGTGATGATCGCGGAGGTGCTCATCTATGTGCCGTCCGTGGCCAATTTCCGGCTGACGTGGCTGAACGACCGTCTGGCGGCGGCACAGATCGCCGCCATGGTCCTCGATGCGGCGCCGGAGGAAAGCCTGACCGAGGACCTGGAGCTGCGCCTTCTACACGGAGTCGGCGCCAAAGCCATCGCCCTGAAAGGCGGCGGGCGCCGGAGCCTGCTGGCCTCGGGCGACATGCCGAATGAGGTGAGCAAGACGGTCGATCTGCGCGACGCCAATTGGGCGATCCTGGTGCAGGACGCCTTCTCGGTGCTGTTCACCCCCGCCGACAAGCCTATTCGCGTCATCGGCGCCGGCATGGGGGTAGAGTTCGTCGAGATGATCCTCGATCAGGCGCCGCTCCGGCAAGCGATGATCCGGTTCTCGCGCAACATCCTGTTCCTGTCCCTGTTCATCTCCGGCATCACGGCGTTTCTCGTCTATCTCACCCTGCAATGGGTGATCGTGCGTCCCGTACGGCGGTTGACCGGCAACATCGCGGAATTCTCCAGCAATCCGGAGGATGCGTCGCGGGTCATTCAGCCGACGGACCGCGTCGACGAGATCGGCCTCGCCGAGCAGGCGCTTGCCCGCATGGAGACGACGCTCGCCGACGAGCTGCGCCAGAAGCGCCGCCTTGCGCAGCTGGGGCTCGCTGTCAGCAAGATCAATCACGAGCTGCGCAACATGCTCACCACGGCCCAGCTCCTGACGGATCGCCTGGACAACGTGAGCGACGAGAGCGTCCAGCGCATTGCCCCCAGGCTCGTCAATACCCTCGATCGGGCCATTGCCTTCTGCGAGACCACCCTGGCCTATGGCCGGGCCACGGAGCCCCTGCCGCAGCGGCGGCTGATTCCGCTGGCACCCCTGATCGAGGAACTGTCGAACCTCACGGACCTCGCGCCGGAAGTCGGCATCGCCTTCGAGGCCCGCGTACCCGAGGGCCTGATGGTCGATGCCGATCCTGACCAGCTCTCCCGGGTTTTGGTCAACGTGGTCCGCAACGCCGTTCAGGCCCTGAGCCAGACCGGGTCGCCCGGGGGGCGCCCTCGAATCGATGTATCGGCTTCTCGGGAGGGCGGCGCGGTGTGCATCCTGATCAAGGACAATGGCCCTGGCATTCCCGAGCGGGCGAAGGCGACCCTGTTCACGCCCTTCCAGGGCTCGGCCCAGAAGGGGGGCACCGGCCTGGGCCTTCCGATCGCCGCGGAGCTCGTTCAGCTGCACGGCGGCACGATCGCCCTCGACGAGAGCCATGGCACGACCTGCTTCAAGATCTCGATTCCGGACCGGCCCTCCGCGTCGGGATCAAACTGACGCTTTCCGCATATCTTCTGCACGAAGAGGCTTGCCAAGCGGATCAGATGCCTCTATGTCAGCGGCCTCGGCGAACGTTGCTCCCCGCAACGACTGGCCGACAAGGCGCCCGTAGCTCAGCTGGATAGAGCACCAGACTACGAATCTGGGGGTCAGAGGTTCGAATCCTTTCGGGCGCGCCATTTTCCTTTCGAAAATCGATGAAAATGAGAGTTCGAGGCTCAGTTCCTGAGCGTCCTGGCTCCGAATGTGCTTCGCGCGCTACGGCTGAGGCTGGGCCCGGCGTACCACGTGCGGGAAGAGTTTCCACGATCAAGCGAGATCACCAGCATGAGGCCGGTGACGACGTCGGGAGGTCGGTTTTCGGCAGCCCGTTGAACGGGCGTAAGGGTCTTGAGGGTTCTACACCTCGGCCGCCGGGGTGATTCCGAGGTCGGTGAGCTTGGCTCGAACCTCCGTGATCGGCCGTTTCAGCTTCAGGCTGATCACCGAGACCGGCGCTCCCTCGCGGGCGAGGGACAGAAGAGCCTGGACTGCCTCGTAACTCCAATGATCTCCGGCCGGGTTCATGGCGTGCTTCTCCCTGTGAACGAAGCGCAAGCGTCCGTCGCAAGTGCGGCGAGATGATGAAATGACGGTTTGGGAAATGGTTCCGCCGCAACCTTAGCCGAGGATGCGCGTTCCTTGAGGAGGCAACGCAGACCAAGGACCACAACATGAGCATTCTCTGGACCATCATCATCGGCTTCGTGGCAGGTGTGATCGCTAAATGGATCATGCCCGGACGGAACGAACCCTCCGGCTTCATCATGACGACCATCCTGGGCATCGTGGGTGCCGTGGTCGCCACCTATCTCGGTCAGGCTCTGGGCTGGTACCGGGCCGACGAAGGGGCAGGTTTCATCGGCGCCATCGTCGGCGCTATCGTCGTGCTCTTCATCTATGGCCTGATCGTCGGACGCCGCTCGACGTCGTCGTACTGATTGATTCCAGGATCGAGCCGAAACACCAAGGGCCACAGCGAGACTGTGGCCCTTCTTGCATTTGCGTCCGCCTGCTCTCCGTTGATGCTTACCCGTGATGGGCGAGCCGGTCCTGGTCGTGCGAGCCCATGAGGGCCGCCTTCACTGGGCAATTGCCTACATAGCCGCGCCAGGCAAGATAGGAGCCACCTGCGAGCGCGAGAATGTTCAAGAGGGGGTTGGGACGCGGTTTGGCCGCCGCCGCCGCCAGGCCGAGCCCGGCCAGCATGTAGGCTCCGCGCTCGACCGTGCTGAGGTTGGGCTCTCCGTCGATCATATTCGTCAAGTCTGCTCTCCTTCATGGACTTTGCATGGACCTTGGCCGAACGCGACGCGAAGCCGTGTTGTTCCTCGTAAACCATGAGCTGCAGAACGGCAGGAACCCCGAAGCTTGACCCTCGTTGAGTCCACGCCCAACGAAGGAGTTGTTACGATGGCAGCCAAGGAAAAGACCCTGAACGACCTGTTCCTTCACACGCTGAAGGACGTCTATTACGCCGAGAAGCAGATCCTGAAGGCCCTGCCGCGGATGGCCAAGAACGCCGACTCCGAGGAGCTGAAGCAGGCCTTCGAGACCCACCGCGAAGAAACGGAAGGCCAGATCGAGCGTCTGGAGAAGGTTTTCGAGATGCTCGGCAAGCCGGCACGCGGTGTGCAGTGCGAAGCCATCAACGGCATCATCGAGGAAGGCAAGGAAGTCATGGAAGACTTCGCCGACAGCGAGGCTCTTGATGCGGGCATCCTCGCCGCCGCGCAGGCCGTCGAGCATTACGAGATCACCCGCTACGGCTCCCTGAAGACCTGGGCCGGGGAACTCGGACTGAACGATGCCGTGAAGCTTCTCGAGCAGACCCTCGAGGAGGAGAAGAAGACCGACAAGCTGCTGACCCAGCTTGCCGAGGCGCGTGTGAATACCAAGGCCGCCTGAACGACGTCCACGAATAAACGGCCTCGCGCTCCCGCAGCGCGGGGCCTTCTTGCTTTCACGGCTGCCCGATCAGTCGGGATCAATGCCGATGTGCCTGATCCGGCGCGACCTTCGTGTCCAGGGTCAGGCGCATGGATCCCGACGGGGTGACCTCAAGAGTGGCCTTCGTGGTGTCGGGGTATTCCACCAGATGCATGAAGGCTAAAAGCCTCAGCCTCGCAATCGGAGGAAAGTGAGCGAGGCATTGCGCCATGTTCTGGAACGCATGTTCCATCAGCTCTTCCTGGCTGGCATGAAACGGGGGAGAGATTTCCTCAGGCAGCGACATGGGGCACCCTTTCCAGGACGGGAGACATCTGGTCATCACGGACGAGCATGGAATCGCGCAGTCCGGCAAGGCGGCGAACTTGATCCAGGCTTTCTCGGGAAATCGTGATCGCCGCCGCAATGCAGGGCTGACCTTCGATCACGGTCGGTAGGCCCAGAGGCTTCACCTTGAAGCCGGTCTGCTGCCAGCGGGGTAACCACCACATCTCGACCACAGCCGTGAGTTCCGTGATGCCTTCCTGAAGGCAGAACTCCTGCACGGCGGCGAGAAGGCGACAATCCGTCCGCCCCATGCGCCTTTCCTTGATTACGAAGTACCGCGTCCATTCGAAGATATGTTCGGCCCGAGGGATGCCCCGTTGTGCCATGTGGCCGAAGACCTCGCTCAGCATGTGGGGCATAACGGTCGGATAAAGCCGCTGACCTCCCACAACGTGATCTTGGTCGAGGGCCAGCAGGTATACCGCGTTGCCGTTGTCGTAAGCATCGATCTCCCGTCCGTCGGGGCGATGCAGGTCGCGCCATCCGCGCTCCTTGACGAAGACCTCATGCCGAAGGCGGAAGTATTCTTCCAACGGGTCTTCGTATAAATGTCGATTGTCCCTGGTGATCACGTGAACTTTCGTCATCAGATGCCGCTCCCCTATGCGTATTAAGCGGGGAAGTCTTCTCGCGTCCGACGGAAGAAAGATATTGTAGGAAATTACAGGTGGGGCGTCATAACTGGATCAACTTGTATTGCAGCGCCCGTGCAACGGCCTGGGTCTTGTTGACTGCCTCGAGCTTCTGGCACGCACTGACGATATGGGCCGTGACCGTGCGCTCCGTAATCCCGAGGATTTCGCCCGTATCCGCCGCCGATTTCCCTGCTGCGGCCCAGATCAGGGCCTCTCGCTCGCGAGGCGTGAGCAAACTGGGAGCAACCGGGGACTGGGTCTCGAGCAGCCTTCGAGCGCGCTCGAAGGCATACATGGCCATCAGGTGGAGCGCGGGCTTCGTCCGAGGGGAGAGGTCCAGGTCCACACCGCTCATAGAGAAACAGGCCTCGTAACCGTTGACCCCATGAATGGGCAGGCAGAAGCCGTCCCGCATCCGGAAATCCGTGGCCCGGTCCATGACCTCGGCGGCTTTCCGCTCCGTCATCCGATCATAGGGAGCCTCCGACCACTCGAAGGGCTGGGTGGTGTTCTTGCATAGGCGGATAATCGGATCGGACCTTACGTAATCATGCTTGGCATAGATGTCGAACCAGCCCATAGGCCACTTTTTGAGAAGGACAACCTGTTCGAACCGTTCCTTCGGGTTCGGCAGTCCCGTCATGATGAAATTCTCGAAGCCGAACAGGGAAAAGGTGCGTGCGACCGCCTCCACCACGTCGTCCGGGCTGATCAGGTCATCGAGGCTGTCGATGAAGGCGAAGGCTTCCGTCGCATGGTCGAAGGCGCGATCGCTCAAGGGCATCTCCGAAAGATCTACAACCTATGTGTTATATTGTTATATTATGCAACTCATAGTTTGCTAATGGCTTTGCGCTACCAAAGGTTATATAATTCACGTAAGTTGCGCAAGAAGCCGGATGCAGGAGTGCCCTTTGCAGAAGAAGTCCCCCAACGAGATTGATCGGCATATCGGAAGCCGGGTCAGGGCCAGGCGGATCATGCTCAGGATGAGCCAGGAGAAGCTCGCGGATGCCCTGGGGCTCACATTTCAGCAGGTCCAGAAATACGAGAAGGGCGCCAACCGCATCGGCGCGAGCCGCCTGCTCCACATCGCGGGCATTCTGGACGTGAGCTTCGAGTTCTTCTTCGAAGGGCTTCCCGGTCTGCGGGCGGGCGGGTTCTCCGACGACAGCTTGATGGCCGAGTTCCTGACGCGTTCGGACAGTGATCGCCTCGTGCGAGGCTTCTTGAAGCTGAAGGATGACGAGGCCCGCCGGAAGGTCGCCGATCTCGTCGACTGGCTCGCATCCGCCGGGTAGGGCACCCAGGCGGCGATAGGCCCGCCAAGCATACTTCACCTCCTAAAGCATTGAGCATCGGAGACCTTCGGAACCCGCCGCGCTTCTAATGGTTACTCACTCACGATTGAAAGAGGTTGACCATGGGCGTGGGACAGCAGAACACAAACAAGCAGCAGGACGACGGCAACGAGGATTGGGATGCGCTCAAGGGCGATGTCGGCGACATCGCAGGCGCTGCCGTGGAGCGCAGCCGCTACTTCATCGATTCCGCGCGGGAACAGGCGACGGACTACGTCGACCGCCGCAAGGACGACATCGCGCAATCGGTCGAAGATTTCGCCAACTCCCTGCGCGAATCCACCCATTCATTCGATGAGCGGCCCAATATCCGTGCCGTCGTTGACACCGCAGCGGAAGGCCTGGAGCAGCTTGCCGGCTCCATCCGCGAGCGCACCTTCGCGGATTTCTTCAACGACTTCGAGGATGTGGTCCGCCGCCGCCCGGCCACCGTCGCGGCCGCGTCCGTGGCCATCGGCTTCCTGGCCGCGCGCTTCATCAAGAGCACGGCGGAGGATCTTCGCTATGACGACGTGCGCGCAAGCCAGGCTCAGCAGGCACGGTCCCGTGCGCGGCAGGCCCAGCGCACGCGCTCCGGCGCCTGACGGAGGCTGCCATGCAGGGCAACGGAAACCAAACGATCCAGGGTCTCGTGGGTGAGGCTCTGCGGGAATCCACCGATCTCGCGCAGAAGGAATTCACCCTCTTCAAGACCGAGGTGTCCCAGAACATCCGCACGCTTTTCATGGGTCTCGCCATGGTTGTCGTAGCGGCGATCTTCGCCATCGCGGCCGTTATGCTGCTGACCGACTCCCTGGTGAAATGGCTGGCGACCGTCGTCCATTCGGAAGCGCTCGCCGCGCTCATCGTCGGCGGCGTGCTAGCCGTGATCGCCATCGGCCTCGGGCTGTGGGGACGTAGCGCCATGTCGTCGTCCACGCTCACGCCGAAGCGGACGATGCATTCGCTCAAGCGCGATGCGGAAGTCCTGTCGGAAAGAGGTGCATGATGACGTCACAGAGTCTGCAGGAGCTGGAGAGCGACATTGAGCGCAGTCGCGCTCAGCTCGACCAGACGATCGATCGTCTCCAGAACAAGATGACAGTGTCCGGTGTGGTCGACGATATGCTCGGCACCGCCCGAAGCGGCCAGTACGGGCCGCTCTACGACAAGGTTCTGGATACAGTCAGGCGTAACCCCGTGCCGGTTATGCTGATCGCCATGGGCATCGGGCTTCTCGCCTACCGTCTCGGACGGTCAGGTGCACCCCGGAGGACACGCCTCATCGCGGCCGACGAGGATCTGATCACGGAGGAACATCTCCTGATGGAAGCGGAGGATCCTCGTCTTTACGGGGCGGAGGCCGCGCCGCTGAGCACGTCCGATCCGATGTTCGAGCGACCGGGCACACCTTCTCGATTTTAATCAATGAAACAGGAGTTTTCCATGGCCAACAACAAGAGCGAACCCGGCAAGCCGAGCGGTGCTCAATCCGGCACGACAGGGAACGTCTCCGCCGGAACGTCGGTGGGCAATATCGGCGAGCCGCCCATGCCGCATGCCCATGAGCAGCGGTCGACGCAGGGCTCCGGCGCGACCGGCAGCCAGCAGGCATCCGGCCAGCAGAAGGGCCAGTCCTCCCAGCAGAACGCGCAGGGCCAGGGAGGATCGATCTCCGACAAGGCTCAGCAGGCTGCCGAACAGGCCCGCCAGAAGGCGGAAGAGGCCTACGAAGGTGCTTCCGACTGGGCGCGCGACACTTATGACCGCGCCTCGCATTGGGCCTCTGACACCTATGAGGGCCAGCGTCGCCGCGTGAATCAAATGGGCGGCCGTTCCGCCCGCGCCTTCGGCAATGCTCGCGGCGGCGTCCAAAGCTACGTGTCCGAGAACCCGATGGTCGTGGGCCTCGTGGGACTGGCCGCGGGCCTTCTCCTCGGCGCCCTGCTGCCGCGCACCCGTCGCGAGAACGAGATGTTCGGCGAATGGGCGGACGAGGTCCGCAACCAGGGCCTGCGCTATGCCCGCGATGCTGCCAATCGCGGCCGCGAATATGTCGAGGATACCTTCAGCGGCGACGAAGCGCGCTTCAGCCGCCATGAGAGCGAGTTCAATGGCCAGCGCGATTCCAACCGCCACTAAGGCTTGAAGCGCAGCATCGATATGAAAAGCGCCGGCGAAAGCTGGCGCTTTTTGTTGAGTACGTGAATGCCGTCAAGCTGCGAAGAGCGCGCTCAAGCATCGGACGCAAAAGTGGCTACCCGCATTGCATGTAAAGATGTTCTTGCCGAAACGCATGGCGCAAAAAACAACGGCCACGGCGAGACGATGCGCGTACATCCGGCGTCATCATCTCGGCATCGTGACCGCTTCTGGCAAGCGTTGATGCCGCCAGGTTGACGATAAGATAGGAATGATGCCTCCGCCTTCAAGGGGCTCGCGGGCCTCATCTCCGCGCAGCATCCATTTTTTAACCGTAATGCCGAAAAAATTCAGTCCGGCGAAACTCGCGCTGGAACGAGCCACCTTCGAACTTGTTGCTCCTGCACAAGAAAAGGATTTCCTATCCTCCAGCGCATCGTGCGGAGAAATGGGCCGGTTTTCGCTGGCGCAGCCCTCCGGGGCCGTAGCTTGCGATGCGCCACTTAAGGGATCGAGCATCGGATGAGGTCTCAAGGTGCAAATGCGCCTTCGGGCATGTCCGCATTCGGGTCCGATGATCGAGACGTTTGGGAGAGTGGCGATCCCGTCGAAGGGTCGGGTGTTGGAGTTGGGTATGCGTATTCTGATCCTGGAAGACGATCCGTGGATTGCCACTGACCTGCAGGCGATCCTCGAGTCGGACGGGCATGAGATCGTCGACTCATTGAGTTCTCTCGACGAAGCCTACCTGCATCTCGACGATGAGTTTGATTGCGCGCTGCTTGACATCGATGTGATCGGCGGCAAGTCATTCGGTGTGGCGGAGGCTCTCGCCGCGCGGCGGATTCCCTTCGTCTTCGTGTCGGCATCGCAGCCCTCCGACCTGCCTCGGACCCTCCGGCAGGCGGCTTTCGTGGCGAAGCCCTTCGAGGAGCAAACGATTCTTCAATCCGTCGATCATCTCTCCCTCGGCCGCTTGCCTTGCTGACCGCATTGCAGGAACCTGTCGCGACCTGATGGCTTCATCTTTCGCAATGCAAAATTCGCGCTTCGGCTTCTGCTGCAAATACATTCCCGAGGACGGCGACGCTCAGACCGCGCGTGCGATGAACACAAGCACGGTCACGATGACCTATCTCGGCCGGCTCGATCCGGCGAGCGCCTACGACAAGATAAGCGCGGTCGTGTCCCACAATCTCGAAGCGTTCCGGCTGCAGATCGCCCATGTGGCGACGCGGCCGAAGATCGAGCGTCTGCATCGCCTGTCGAGCGATCTTCTCCCCGGCTACACCCATGCCAGCTGCCGGGAGATCTACCGCGATCCGGACCTGCGCCGCCTGATCGAAACCCGGCTCGCGGCCATGGGGGAATTCGCGCGCGAGAAGGATGTGCGGCTCAGCATGCATCCGGGGCAGTTCTGCGTGATCGCCTCCGCCAACCCGTCTGCGGCCGCCAATGGATTGGCGGAGTTCGAATACCATGCCGAGGTCATGGCGCTCATGGGCTACGGGGAAGGGTGGCATCCCCACGGTGCGCATATCAACATTCACGGCGGCGCGAAGGCACTCGGCGCAGAGGGAATCCGGGGCGGTCTCGCGCATCTGTCGCGCACGGCCCGCAACCTGATCACCCTCGAGAACGATGAGGTCAGCTTTGGTCTCGACGACCTCCTGCCCCTCGCGGACGATGTGCCGCTCGTCCTCGATCTCCATCATCACTGGATTATGAGCCGGGGCGAGTACATCGAGCCGGACGATACCCGAATCGCGCAGATCATCGCTTCCTGGCGCGGCGTACGTCCGGTGAGCCACGTGAGCGTCTCCCGCGAGGACCTGCTGCCCGATCCGGACATGGATACGCTTCCCGACTTCGAAGCCCTGGTCGCGGCCGGGATCAAGCCGAAGGACCTGCGGGCCCATTCGGACCTCATGTGGAACAGGGCCATCAACGATCTCGTGATGCGCCACCTATCGTGGTCAGATTTCGAAATCGAGGCCAAGCTCAAGAACATCGCCTCGGAGGGCCTGGCCCATCACCTCACGTTGCGGCAGGGCGTAGATCATGACTTTGAATGATATTTCATTTTTTATGAGGAGCTCTGGAACCAAACCGATTTGGTGGCGTTGTTGAGCATTGTGCAGTGAATCAAGAAGTCGATGACCGCCGATCCCTCCACGGTTCTCCTCGTCGAAGACGAACCTCTCATCCGACTGTTCATCTCAGATCTGCTTGAAGATGCCGGCTTCAGGGTGGTGGAGGCTGCCAACGCCACGGAGGCGATGGTGCTTCTGGAGGCCGGGCTGCCGGTCAACGTTCTCCTGACGGATGTGGACATGCCTTTGGGGTGCAGCGGCTTTGAGCTGGCGCACAGGGTCCACCGGGCTTGGCCCGAGACCGAGATCCTCATCATGTCGGGCCGGCAATGGCCCTCGGAAGGGGACCTGCCGCCCGGTGCGGCCTTCCTTGCCAAGCCATGCCCCAACGAGGCGATCGTGTCCCATGTGGCCTCCGCTGCAGAGCGGACCCGCCGCTTCGGCCATGTTGCCAAAAGTCCACGACCTGCGGTCGATCATGCAGGGAAGATCCTTCCCTTTCCGAAAACCGCCTAAATTCCTGAACTGCGGCTTGCTGCTTGCGCTGACCGGACATAAGCTCTGCCGGAATTGACCTTCTGTCAGGGGGCCGGGCTCCGGCAATGGAGCCGAGAGGTCCGACCGAAGGCTGGTCAATGAGCTTTTCGGGCCTGGTTCAGGGCTGTCGACGAGCTTTCCCATCCCATTCCCGGAGGAATAAATGCCGACCAAGACTACAGACGGAAAAGCCGGTGCGAAGAAGGCTGCCCCGAAGGCCGAAGGCTCGAAGCCCAACGCTCTTCAGAAGCCCCTGCAGCCGTCCAAGGAACTGGCTGCCATCGTAGGCTCTGATCCGCTGCCGCGCGGTGAGGTCGTGAGCAAAATCTGGGATTACATCAAGAAGAACAACCTTCAGAATCCCGAGAACAAGCGTGAGATCCTGGCTGACGACAAGCTGCAGCCGATCTTCGGCAAGCCGAAGGTGACGATGTTCGAGATGAACAAGCACCTCGCCCAGCACCTGAAATAAGCTTACGGATTGTAAGCTCGCCTATGAATCCTGCCGCCACTGCGTGAGCGGCAGGATATCCGGCCGCTGGCCGGGAGCCTTCTTCCAGGGATCCACGGCCCAAGCCGTACCCGTCCGCCGCTCAGTGATCACGGCGGTGAAATGCGGGTAGCGCCCGTCGAGGAAGAAGCCGCGCGATTCCGGGTATTGCACCGCATGATGGGCCAGCAGCCCCTGTTCCTGCAGCACCAGGAGCACGCTCGTGGTGTTCGCGGTCTCGTCCAGACAATCCATCTGTCCGTAGACCCCCGACATCTGAGGCGGCGAACCTGGGGCGTCGGGCTTTCCCCCGAGTGACGTGGCCAGATAGGCCGTATAGGACCGGATCACCTCGGCGAGAGCCCGGCGTTCCGCGTCGGGCGAGCCCTGGCCGGCCCTGAGAATCTCCCGGGCCCTGCTCAGCCATGCCCCATCGACCGAAATCGCCATCCGCCTCACGCAACCATAGCCGTGGCAGGCGATGATCCGGCTTCCCGACGGCCCCACATAGCCCTGCTGCTTGAACCAGCTCTGGGCGGGCAGGGATGCGGCGGCGGCTGGCGCCGCCATGAACACCAGGAAGGGCAGGGCCTTCAAAATGAGAAGTGGCGTCGCTCTCATGATGAGTTTACCTATCGGCGAGGTTGCAGCGATCCTTGGCCATATAGATCGGGCCGTTCATCTGCCCATAGGTTAAGCTTGCGCGCCCGTTACGACTTTGGAGTTCTCATGTCCCGCATCGTCTTCCTGAACGGATCCTTCCTGCCGATCGAAGAGGCCAAGGTGCCCTTCATGGACCGTGGCTTCATGTTCGGGGACGGCGTCTATGAGGGCATCGGCATGCTCGACGGGCGCCTGATCGACAACGAGGCCCATCTGGAACGCCTGGAGCGTTCGCTCGCCGAGATCCGCATTCCCAATCCTTATAGCCGGGCCGAGTGGACCCGCCTTCAGGAAGAACTCGCGCACCGCAACGGCATGACCGAGGGCTTCATCTATTTCCAGGTCACCCGTGGAGTGGCCGAGCGGGACTTCTTCTTCCCCGAGGATCCCAAGCCGACGGTCGCGATGTTCACCCAAGCCAAGGCTATCGCCGATGCTCCGGCGGCCAGAACCGGCATCGCCGTCGTGACCGTGCCGGACCTGCGCTGGCAGCGGCGGGACATCAAGTCGATCAACCTGCTCGCCCAGGTGCTCGCCAAGCAGGCGGCCAAGGAGGCGGGCGCCCAGGAGGCTTGGCTGGTCGAGGACGGTTTTGTAACGGAGGGCGGCTCGTCGAGCGCCTTCATCGTGACAAGGCAGGGCAGCATCGTGGTGCGTCCGCTCTCCAACGCCATCCTGCCCGGCATCACCCGCAAGTCCCTGCTCAGGCTTTCGCAGGAAGACGGAATCGTCCTGGAGGAGCGCCGTTTCACGGTCGAGGAGGCCTACGATGCGGCGGAGGCCTTCCTGACCAGCGCCTCGAACTTCGTTCTTCCCATCGTGTCCATCGACGGACGCCCAGTCGGCGACGGCAAGCCCGGCCCGGTCACGAAGCGGCTGCGCGCGCTTTACCTTCAGATGGCAGCCGCGCCGGCCCTGGCAGCCGAATAGCGTTGCCGGAACCCGCTCTCGGGTCGCCCGTTGCCTTTTCAAAGGAGCGACCCATGAAGCGTGTGCTGGTCCTATCCACGATCCTGGCCGCCGGCCTCGGCACGGCGGCCCTGGCTCAAAATCCCGAGGTTCTGAAGCAGCAGGCCCCGAACATGCCTGCGCCGAGCCAGATGCCGGCCGAGAAGGTCGAGCCCGACAGCAACCTCTCCGGCCCGAACAACGGCCCGGCCGAGACCGGTTCGACCAAGACCCTGAGCGACAAGCTGGAGCAGAGCGACGGGGTGATCCGCCCGCCGGCGAACATCTCTCCCGACAACACCGTGCGTCCGCCGGTGCCGAATCCCGGCACGATGCCGGTGATCCCTCCGCCGGGTAGCCCCGGCGGCAATCCTCTGGTTGAACCCAAATAATCCATGAACCTGACGGGGAGGATCTACTTCCCCGCCGAACGGCGGCGCTTGCCCTCGCGAGAGCGATGGTTCTCTCGCGCCTTCTCGTTGCTTGAGTTGCTGTTGTCGCTCTTCATGATCTGGGCGGCGACTTCCGTGATCTGGCGACGCAATTCGTCGGTCTGAGGCCCGGAGCTTTCCAGTCCCGCGAGACGGGTCTGGGCCTCGTCCCGCTCGCTCTCTATCTCACGGATACGCTGCTCCAGGATCAGGCCGCGCTCCTGCTCGGCGGCCAGACTCTTGGCCAACTCGGCAAGGCGCAGGCGCTCGTCGGAGAGCTCGCTGTGGCGCTCGCCCAGCGCCCGCTCGAAGTCGTTGCCCCGCGCCGTCTGGGTCATCAGGCGGGTTTCCAGGTCCGAGATGGTGATGCGCTTGGTGTCGAGCTCGCTCAAGGAGGTCGTGAGGCGTCGTTGGGCGTCGGTGAAGTCCGTCTCCAGCTGTGCGAGCTTATCTTCCCGGTGGAGGAGCTCGTTCTTGAGCTTCGCGCCCTCGCTCCGGGCGATGTCGAGTTCCATGCGGGTGTTGGACAATTCGTCCAGGGTCGACCGATGGGCGTTCTCGAGAGCTGTGAGCGTCTCTCGGGTGCCCGAGAGATGGGCCTGCGTCTGCGCCTGGTCGGCTTCGGTAGAGGCGAGCCGCGTCAGGGTTTCCGCGAGACGTGTCTCCAGTTCGGAGACCGTGCGGTCGCGTTCCGCCAGGGTGGCCTCCAGGGCCTCGATCCGGATGGCCCGCCTGCCGAGCTCTTCCATGCTCTCGTGCTTGACCGCCAAGGCCTCCTCGGCCTTGCGCTCAATCCGCCGCTGGAGAACCGCGAATTCGGCACGCAGATGGTCCTTCTCGGCTGTCAGTTCCGAGATCGACATGGGAAACAGCGCCTCCGCCCTGCGGCGGGCCAGACGCTCCGCGCGGGCATTCACGGCTGGGATGATGAGAAGTGCGATGAGGGATGCTGCGACGAACCCCAGCGCAAAGATCATGATGCTTTCGATCACGCGGACGCCCACTCCAAAATGCTTGACCGTTAACGCTCAAGCACCCTGTCTTGTGCCTGCGCAGCTCTCTGGAACTGTCATGCTCCAGACCGCCCGTTGTAGCGCATTCGGGGACGGTTTCCACTGGCGGTGCGGCGTTTCACCTGATCGGGATGGCCGGCACAAGGCCGGCCATGATATCGGAGCGGCTGTCGAAGGCCGTAAGACCGGTGTTCCTCGAACAGGCTAGAACGGATTCCAGGTCGGTTCCGGGGTGAACTTCAGGTAGCCGACATTGACGCCCAGGCGGGCGCCGACGCCGGCCCGAATCGGGACCACGATCATCTCGTCCGCCGCGACGGCCGTAACGCCGAAGCCACCGATGAAATAGGCCGAGCCGTCGAGGCCCACGAAGCGCTTATAGAGCGCATCCGTGAATGGCATATTGTAGACCAGCATCATGGTGCGGGCGCCATCGCCGCCCACGTCGAAACCGAGAGAGGGGCCCTGCCAGAACACCTTGCGGTCGCCAGCATTGCGAGTGAAAAGCTTGCCCTCGCCATAGCGCAACCCACCGAAGAACGCTCCAGAGGCCTCCTGGCCGAGGATGTAGCCGTTGGGTTCGCCCCAGCGTCGGATCGCTTCCTGCAGGGCGAGCGCAAGGCCGCGCGAGGCGGAGCCGAAGAACTGATGGCCCGACTCGACCAACTCGTTGGAATTGAACGAGTTGGGACCTCCGGGATTGCTCGCATAGGCGCGTTGGAGGGTTTGGGCGGACGCCTGCAGGGGCAGGGCGCCGATGAGGGCGGCGAAAGCCGCTGCCGCAACAATCGTGGATCGGGAGCGCATGGGCCATCTCCTCGCATGAAGCGTTCGACAATCCGGCAACAGAGCCGGGCAATCTTCGTGGAGACCTAGTTTTAAGGCCATCAACCCTAACAAAACCTGTACGCCTGCCGTCAGGTGACGGTCCGAGGCCGGATCATAGGGCATCGGCGCCCAGTTTTTCGACCCAATGCGCCAGACGTTCCTTAAGGAGGCGGTCCCGAAGTTAGGCGCTGCTCTCATCGTCGAGGCGTTCGACCTCTTCCAGGATGAAGGCGTCCGGGCCGTGCACACGCCATTCGGCCTGAAGCGAGCGGCAGGTATGGCTGCCCTGGCGAAGCGTAAACCAGATCCGGTTCTGAATCTTGGACAGGTTTGGCGACCGGCCCACCCAGCGCATGCCGGTCGGTCGGCATCGGACGACATAGATGCCCGCCGCCACCTTCACTTCCTTATAGGCTGCAATCGCTGCCTTCCTTTCGTTCCCCTGCATCGGAGCCTCCATTAAGCCTGCCGGCGACCGGCATGTAGCGATGGATGAATATTGCATGGGTAATAAAAATTTGACAGGATAAATTTTACCCAGGTAAAATTTTACTGAAATGGAGACGCACATGTCGGAATTCCTGTCCAAGCCCTGTACCCTCTTTGCCGGAACGCGGATGATGGCCGCAGGGTCGCTCGTCGACGTCGCGCTAGCCGCAAAGGCTCTAGAGGGAGTGCAAGTGGACCCGGCGATCATCTTCGAGGACGCGACCGGCCGTGTCGTCGATGTGGACCTGCGCGGCAGCTCCGCCGAGATCGTGTCCCGCCTCGTTGCGAGGGACCAGGAGGCGGCCGCATCTTCGAAGGCTTCCGCTCCCGCGCAAGGGCGCGGCCGTCCCAGGCTGGGCGTCGTCTCGCGCGAGGTCACCCTGCTGCCGCGCCATTGGGAATGGCTGTCGGCACAGCCCGGAGGGGCATCCCAGGCCCTGCGGCGTCTCGTGGACGAGGCGCGCCAGGCCGATGGGGGCGAGGGTCGGCAAAGGGCCGCCCAGGAGGCGAGCTACCACTTCATGTCCGCGGTCGCGGGTGACTTTCCGGGCTACGAGGAGACTTTGCGCGCGCTTTTTGCCGGGGATGAAAAACAGTTCACCGATCTGACGGCTCCATGGCCCGCAGACGTGCGCGCCTACGCTCGCAGGCTCGCCTTCGGGTAATGGCTTTGCAAGGTGCGTAGCCTAGCCGTTGTTTTTCTCCGACGCCACGGACGGCAGGTCGAGACGGGAGGCCAGGGCATTGTCGCCGAGGGCGGCGAAAGGTCCGTTCCGATAGCCTTTGTCCTCATGGCCATAGGTCAGGGGAACGCCGCCGGGTCCGACGACGCTGCCGCCGGCGCAGGTCAGGATGTGGTCGCCCGCCGCCGTGTCCCATTCCATGGTCGGGCCGCAGCGCACATAGACGTCTGCCTCGCCGGACGCGATGAGGCAGAATTTCAGGGCGGACGAGGTCATGCGCCGCGTACCAATCGACAGAGCCGAGAGGCAGACCTCCGTGGCATTGTCGCCATGGCGGCGGCTGACCAGGGCGACGAGGTCCTTCTCGGGGGCCGGGCGGACCTTCGCCTCGTGCCAGTCGAACTCCGACGTCCCATTGGGCAGGACGCTCGTCCGGGCTGTCGTTCCGGCGATCCAGATCGCTCCCATGGCCGGAGCGGCCACGACGGCCGCCACGGGCCTCTCGCCCCGGATCAGGGCGATGTTGACGCTGTATTCACCGGTGCCGCGGATGAAGTCGCCCGTGCCGTCGAGGGGATCGACCAGGAAGAAGGAAGCGTCGGTATGTTCGGCGCTGCAGGTCTCCTCCGCCACGACCGGAACCCCAGGCCAGGCTTCTTCAAGCCGCTTGAGGATCAGCTGCTCGGCGGCCAAGTCCGCCGCCGTCGTGGGGGTTCCGTCATCCTTGATGCGCTGGTCGAGGAAGGCCGTCTCCATGCCGCGCAGGACGCGGCCCGCCTCGACGGCGATGTGAGCGAGCTTCAGGGCGATTTCGTCCGGGTTCTGACCATCGAAGCGCATCATGGCTTTGTGCCCGTTCCCTCAAGTTCTGTCGATCTCTTTTTGCCCGCTTCCCAAAGAACTCATAGCCGGGTATCCGGGTTCACGTTCTCTTTCCTGTTTGGCTGTATGGATACGCGTCGAAATCTCGATTTCATGAACATATAGCTGACATTACGGTGCCTCCGGAGCCCTCATGGCCACGATCTCGCTCGATTCGCTCGACCTCGCCGCTCTCCTCTGCTCGCGCGTCTGTCATGACGTGATTTCGCCGGTGGGCGCGATCGTCAACGGTCTCGAGGTCCTCGAGGATGACAGCGATGCCTCCATGCGCGATTTCGCGCTCGACCTGATCCAGAAGAGCGCCAAGCAAGCCTCCGCGCGTCTCCAGTTCGCGCGCCTCGCCTTCGGGGCCGCCGGATCGGCTGGTGCCTCCATCGATCTCGGTGACGCCGAGCAGGTCGCTCGCGGGCTCTTCCTGGACGACAAGATCAGCTTCTCCTGGTCGTCGCCTCGGCTCCTGTTCCCGAAGAATCGGGTGAAGCTCCTGCTTAATCTGGTCATGATCGCCACTACGGCGATCCCGCGGGGTGGCTCGATCGCCGTGACCGTGACGGGCGACGCGGAAAACTGCGCCTTCACGCTGGTGTCGAAGGGCCTCAATGCCCGCATTCCCGCCCATTCCGAAGCGCTGCTCGCCGGGGATTCAGAATCCGGAACGGTCGATGCCCACGGTATCCAGGTCTATTACGCCGGCATGGTCGCCCGCGCCTCGAACATGAGCATCGCGTTCGGCATCGAGGGCGACGAGGTGACGATCAAGGCCGCGACGGTTTGATCGCCGGTCCTCACGCCTTGTAGGCGACGAGGACCGCGCCCGACGCGATAAGCGCGATGCCGATCCAGTTCGGCATCGCCAGCTTCTCTCCAAGAAAGAGCACGCCGAAAAGGGCGACGAGCACGACGCTGAGCTTGTCGATCGGAGCGACGCGCGCCGCATCGCCGAGCTTCAAGGCCCGGAAGTAGCAGAGCCAGGATGCGCCCGTCGCGAGACCCGACAGGACGAGGAAGAGATAGGTCCTGCCGGAGACGGATGTCGGAGCCTGCCATTGGCCGGTCGCAACCAGGATTGAACCGAGCACGACCAGGATCACGATGGTCCGAACGAAGGTCGCGAAATCCGAATTGATGTTCTCGATGCCGACCTTGGCGAAGATGGCCGTCAGGGCCGCAAAGGCGGCGGAGAGCAGGGCCCAGAACTGCCACGACAAAAGAACGGATTTCACGTGAACCTCCATGCCGTTCAAAACAAAAAAGCCCGGACTGCAGCCGGGCTTTTTTGTTTTCCTGCCGATCGCAACGATCAGATTGCGATGCGCTCTTCCGCCTCGTTCGGCTCGCGCAGCACATAGCCGCGGCCCCAGACCGTTTCGATGTAGTTACGGCCCTGCGAGGCATTGGCAAGCTTCTTGCGCAGCTTGCAGATGAAGACGTCGATGATCTTCAGCTCCGGCTCGTCCATGCCGCCGTAGAGGTGGTTGAGGAACATCTCCTTCGTCAGGGTCGTGCCCTTGCGAAGAGAGAGGAGCTCCAGCATCTGGTATTCCTTGCCGGTCAGGTGCACGCGGGCGCCGCCGACTTCGACCGTCTTGGTGTCGAGGTTCACGATCAGGTCGCCGGTGGTGATCACCGACTGGGCGTGGCCCTTCGACCGGCGGACGATGGCATGGATGCGGGCCACCATCTCGTCCTTGTGGAACGGCTTGGTGAGATAATCGTCGGCGCCGAAGCCGAGGCCCTTCACCTTGTCCTCGATACCGGCCATGCCGGAGAGGATCAGGATCGGCGTCTTCACCTTCGCGACGCGGAGCGTCCGCAGGACCTCGTAGCCCGACATGTCGGGGAGGTTCAGGTCGAGAAGGATAATGTCGTAGTCGTAGAGCTTGCCGAGGTCGATGCCCTCTTCGCCGAGATCCGTCGTATAAATGTTGAAGTTCTCGGACTTCAGCATCAGTTCGATGCTTTGCGCAGTCGCGCTGTCGTCTTCAATCAGAAGTACGCGCATGTTCAATCCCCAGCCCTTGCCCTTGAGCCTTCGAGCAGCAGACAGCCACCCATCCGCCACCGGGCCTGCGGCGGATGCTCTTCTGAACTGATTCGAAACGCTAATGCAGAATGGTTAACAAACACTGATTCTGGGATGCAAGCGCTTAACGACCTTGAGAGGCAGATCATCTGCCGAAGGCGATTATCCTGTGGATTCTGGGTAACCATGGGGAACCGCCTCACATCATCCCAAATTCTTGTAACCTAAGCGTTTCAGGTGAACCCGGAGGCGGACCCGAAGCGGCCGCACCCGTGATCGAGCCAGTCTTAACGAAATCGGTAAACGAAAGGTTTACGAGGCCCGGCGGCTGTCGGCCCGGCGTACGGCACCCCTGAGGTGAGCACAGGGGATAGGAAATTTTTTGTCGCAGCCGGTAAGGAAAGCTCAACTTCCATGGGCGAAGGTGATGCATGTCTGGCGGATAACTGAGCGATCCGTGAGATGCCGTGAAACAGCGACGTGTGGAGTTCAATCAAGATGAAGTCGCGGGATACGCTCATCCGCCTCAAGCGTTTTCAGGTCGACGAGAAGCGTCGCCGGGTTGCGCAGATCGAGATGATGATTTCTGAGTTCGACCGCATGGCGGCTGACCTGGACCGGGAAATCGCCGCGGAGGAGCAGAAGGCCGGCATTGCCGACCCCAACCACTTTGCCTATCCGACCTACGCGCGCGCTGCGGCCCAGAGGCGGGACAACCTCCGCCATTCGGCCCAGAACCTGCACATCCAGCTCGACGATGCGAAGGCCGAGCTCGGCGAAGCCTTCGAGGAACTCAAGAAGGCGGAGAGCCTGGAAGACCGCGAGCGGAGTCTCGATGCCGCCATCGCCCAGGCCGGGCATGGCCGCGCGGTTCGCGCCTCCGCCTGATCATCTGCTCGCACGAAATCGACGAAAGGGCGTGTCCGGACAGGACGCGCCCTTTCCCTATGCCCGGGAGCCCAAGACCGGAATGTGAGGCGCTGCCTTCAGAGGCAGGAAGCCGAGAAGACGCGGATCGTCGTCCACCTCGATGGCGCGGCGGTACGGCGTGAAGCCCGAGCGTATGTAGAAGGGCAGGGCACCCGGCGAGTCGAGGGTGCAGGTATGCACAAAGAAGCGCTCGACCGGGGCGGCGAAAGCGCGGGCGATGGCTTCGCTCATCAGGAAACGCCCGGCCCCCTGGCCGATGAAGCTCGGAACCAGCCCGAGGAAGGCCAGTTCCACCTCTCCCTCGGTGCGGAAATCGAGTTCGAGCAGGCCGACGTCGGCCGTGCCGTCGTACAGGGCATACGCCTCGACCTTGGAATCGTCGAGGATGGCCGCCAGTTCATCGTCCGGCATCATCGCCCGACTGAACCACAGCCATGGCTCCCCGACCGTCCTGAACAGCGCCCGATAGCGCGGATGGTCCTGGTCGATCCGCTGCAGGCTCCAGTTCTCCGGCTTGCGGAACGGCGGCAGTCCGGGGTGCTCGCGCATCTCCAGATAGGTGACGATCGTCGCGATCTTCCCGTCCGGCAGGTCGGTGTACCCATTGAGGTCGAGTGTCGGTGCAGGTTCCGCCGTCATGTGTCCATGCCTTCGGGAAGCGGTGAAGAAGAGGAGCTGCCCTGCTTCTTAAGGCGATTGTTGCCGCACGTCACGCATCGTCAGGCAGCCTCGAGATCGCTGGTGAATCTCTCCCGTGTGGCGGATGCCGGCCTTGGACCTTATGTCATGCCCCGGCAAGGCATAATCCCCTTGCAGAACCAAGGGATTGTAGGCACAGAAGAAACAACGAGGGAGTTCTGCCGGCTCGATGAAGAATGTGCGTGAGTTCATTTGGCCCATGATCGGGCTGCTTGCAGTCGTCGTGTCGTGCTGGCTTCTTTATCGTGAATTGCGGGGGATGTCCCTCGACGACGTCTGGGACAGCCTGACGGCCGTTCCGTCGCACCGCTACGCCCTCGCGGCGCTCTCCACCCTCGTGGCCTATGCGGCCTTGGCCTGGTACGACCGGATCGCCTTGCTGCACCTGGGAGTGCGCCACATCTCGTGGCTGTTCGTGTCGGTCACGTCGTTCACGACCTATGCCCTGTCTCACAACATCGGCGCGTCGGTCTTCTCCGGCGCCGTCGTGCGGTATAGGGCCTATACGTCGAAAGGCTTGAGTGCGCCGCAGATCGCCGTGCTGGTGGCCCTGTGCTCCTTCACCTTCGGTCTCGGCACCATTCTGCTCGGCGGTGTCGTGCTGGTGGCGGATCCGACCCTGCTGCACCGGCTTGAGGATCTCCTGCCCCCGATGCTCACCAACCCGGCGACGGCCCGCGTCGTCGGATTCCTGCTTCTCGGTTTCGTCGCGCTGTACGTGGTGGGGTCCATCCTGCACCTGCCGCCGATCGTCATCCGCAAGGCGAAGCTGGAATATCCCCGCCCCGCCGTGATGGTGCGCCAGCTGATCGCCGCACCGCTCGAACTCCTGGGCGCCGCCGGCATCATCTATTTCGTGCTCCCTGCCCATCTGGAGCCGAGCTTCATCATCGTGCTGGCGGTCTTTCTGGCTTCCTTCTCGGCCGCCCTGGTCAGCCATGCGCCCGGCGGGCTCGGCGTGTTCGAGCTGGTCTTCCTGACGGCCATGCCGGACATTCCCAAGGCCGACGTGCTGGCGGCCCTCATCATCTTCCGCCTCTTCTACCTGCTCATCCCCTTCGCCCTCTCCCTCGTGGTCGTGCTGATGTTCGAGCGCGCACGCCTGGCCCAGGCCTGGCGCGGGCGGGCGGGTACTCCCGACGGCGCCGTGCCGCCGCCGCCTCTGTCCTCCTCCGAGAAATGAGCCCTTTCTGGCGGCGCCTGCGCTTCGGCCTCTCGACGCTTCTGGGCATCAGGCGGCTCGGCTTCTTCATCCCATACCGCTACGCGGAGAGCGTCGAAGCGCAGGACTACCCGGCCCTGCTCCCGCTGTTCGAGACCGCGCGGCCTCGCTTCGCCGGGGTGGTCGACGCCATCGAGAGCCAGGCAGATGATCTGCGCTCCATCCTGCGGGGCAGGGGGCCTGCGCGCTTCGACCAGAGCTGGTTCCCGCGTCTCGATGCGGCCGCCGCCTATGCTATCGTCCGCCGGGAGAAGCCACGCCGGATCGTGGAGATCGGTTCCGGCCATTCGACCCGCTTCATGGCCCAGGCGGTCCAGGACGGAGGTCTTGCAACCCGCATCACCTGCATCGATCCTGCGCCGCGGGCGACGTTGCGGAAGCTCGATGTGGAGCACCGGCAATTGCTCCTGCGGGATGCGGATCCGGGCGTGTCCGGGGCTCTGGAGGCCGGGGACATCCTCTTCATCGATTCCAGCCACATCGCCATGCCCGGCACAGATGTGGACCGCCTCTTCCTCGACGTGCTGCCCCGCCTCGCGGGCGGGATCCTGGTCCACATCCACGACATCACGCTCCCGAATGCCTATCCGATGGTCTGGGACTGGCGGGGGTATAACGAGCAATTGCTCGTCGGGGCACTGCTGCAGGGGGGCGGCTACGACCTCGTCTTCGCGAGCCATTATGTGGCGAGCACCGGGGACGACACCCTGTCCCGGGGCATCATGTCCGAACTGCCCCTCGTTCCTGGCGCGCATGAGACCAGCCTGTGGCTGAGGAAGAGGTAGGCCTCAGGCAACCACCGTAGGCCTCTGGCCCGGCTCCGGCACGGTGATGCCGGCTTCCATGTACTCGTTCAGCTTGTTGCGCAGGGTGCGGATCGAGATGCCGAGAATCCGCGCGGCATGGGTTCGGTTGCCGAAGCAGGAGGCCAGGGTGTCGAGGATGAGATGACGCTCCACGTCGGCGATGGTGCGCCCAACCAGGATGCGCCGCAACACATCCATGGCCTGTTCCGGTTCGAGCGTCGTCGCACCTGCATTCGCCTGGGTTGAGCCTTGCTGTTCCAACGAATCCGAGGTGCCGAGCACGATGCGAGCCTGCCTTAAGGGAAGTGATTCAGGGATATATGCTCATTCTATGGTTAGGAAGGTCTTAACGGCCGAGCTTCCAGCCACTTAAAAAGGCGCCGGTCAGGTGACGGGCGCCTTCTCGGAAGGGCTGTGAAGAGGCTTATTGGCGGTACTGCTGGATGCGCGTGGTGCGCAGGCCGGCCAAGCCATGCTGGTCGATGGACATCTGCCAGCTCAGGAATTCCTCGGTGGTCAGCGTGTAGCGCTGGCAGGCCTCCTCGAGGCTGAGCAATCCGCCGCGGACGGCGGCTACGACCTCTGCCTTGCGACGGATGACCCAGCGGCGGGTGCTGGACGGGGGTAGGTCGGCAATCGTCAGGGGACTGCCGTCGGGCCCAATGACATACTTGACCCTTGGGCGGTGGGGTTCGGTCATGATACGCTCACACAAAAATTCAACGACCTGTGACAGGCTCGAACCTACGTGACGGGACTTAATGTTTCCCTAAGCCGATCAGGCGGTTACGAGAATGCCTAAGCTTAGCCATAAACGTTAACGTTGCCTTATTGCGGCGCATTTTCCCTTTAAGAATTGTGGCGCGGGAGCTCCGGACCTGGAAAACCGGCCCGGCTTTCCGGGTTGCATCCGAAGCTTTTGATTCATGCCGGCGCGTCGTTTGCCGCAGGCCCGAAGATCCCCGTCAGCGAAAACGGGTCCACATTTGCGCACGATAGGTTATAGAAGGGCTTTGCAACCCCTCCCGTGCGCCGCCTTGAACGGCGCCTCTGGATGGAAACATGCTCAATTCACTCGATCTTCCCACCGATCCCTCGAAGACCCGCGTCGTCGTCGCCATGTCGGGCGGCGTGGACTCCTCCGTCGTAGCGGCCCTGCTCAAGCGCGAGGGCTACGACGTCCTCGGGATCACGCTCCAACTCTACGACCACGGGGCCGCCGCGCACCGAAAGGGCGCCTGCTGCGCCGGCCAGGACATATACGATGCCCGGCGGGTGGCGGAGGCCATCGGCATCCCCCATTACGTGCTCGATTACGAGGCCCGCTTCCGCGAGGCCGTGATCGACCGCTTTACCCAGAGCTATCTGGCGGGCGAGACGCCGATTCCCTGTGTCGAGTGCAACCGCTCGATCAAGTTCCGCGATCTCCTGGAGACTGCCCGGGAACTTGGCGCCGACGTGCTCGCGACGGGCCATTACGTGGCCAGTCGCGCCCTGCCGGATGGACGCCGGTCACTCCACCGTGCCGCCGATCCGGACCGGGACCAGAGCTATTTCCTCTATGCCACGACGCCGGAGCAGCTCGACCTCCTTCGGTTCCCCCTGGGGGAGCTGCCCAAGGAAAAGACCCGCGAGCTGGCGCGCGAATTCGGTCTCACCGTGGCGGAGAAGGCCGACAGCCAGGATATCTGCTTCGTGACGCAGGGGCGCTACAGCGACGTGATCGAACGGCTGAAGCCCGGCGCCGTGCAGGGCGGGGAGATCGTCCATGTGGACGGCCGCGTGCTCGGCCGGCATGAGGGTATCATCCACTACACCGTCGGGCAGCGTAAGGGGCTTGGCCTGTCCGTGGGCGAGCCGCTCTATGTGGTGCGTCTCGACGCCAAAGAGGCCAGGGTGGTCGTCGGCCCCCGGGAGGCCCTGGCCACCCGCCTGATCCGCATGACCGACGTGAACTGGCTCGGCGACGTTCCTCTGGGCGCCTTGGGCGACGAGGGCATGGAGGTGGCCGTGCGCGTCCGCTCCACCCGCGAGCCGCGTCCTGCCCTCCTGCGATCCACAGGAACCCACACTACGGTCGAGCTGTTATCGGCGGAAGACGGGGTGTCTCCCGGTCAAGCTTGTGTCATCTATGAGAGCGATGCTCCCCGGGCACGAGTGCTTGGTGGAGGCACCATTGCTCGAACTCTCGCCGAAGCCGCGCCCGCCGCGGCCTGAGGTGTTTACCTAGGGATAGTTTATGTCGGATGGAGCGACCACCGTCCTGATGCGCAAAGCGTATGCGCGTTGGGCCCCGATCTACGACCTCGTCTACGACAAGCTGACCGAACCGGCCGCCCGCGCGGCCGTGAACGCCGCTGTCGCCTGCGGTCCCAAAGTGCTGGAGGCGGGCGTCGGTACGGGCCTATCCCTCGGTTATTATCCCAGACATGCGGAGGTTTACGGGGTCGATCTCTCCGAGGACATGCTGCGCAGGGCACAGGACAAGGTCGAGAAGAGGGGGCTCAGCCACGTGAAGAGCCTGCAGGTCATGGACGTGACCCGGCTGGGCTTCCCGGACGAGAGCTTCGACGCCGTCACGGCACAGTTCATCATCACCCTCGTGCCGGAGCCCGAAACGGCCCTCGACGAGTTCATGCGCGTGCTGAAGCCGGGCGGCGAGATCGTGCTCGCCAATCACTGGGGTCAGCCCTCCGGGCCGATCGCCGCCCTGGAGGAGCTGGCGTCGCCCGTCGCCAAGGCCATCGGCTGGAGCTCGGCCTTCAAGGCCGCCCGGGTCGAGGAATGGGCTCACAGGACCGGCCGCATGGAGGTCGTGGAGCTGCGAACCCTGTTCCCGGTCGGGTTCTTCAAGCTCATGAGGATCAGGAAGCAGGCGTGAGAACGGGCCTACGACGCCAAAAAGATGACTTTGGTGGCTTGAGCCCTATTTCCATGGGGCAGCCACTTCTTGATCAACGAAAGCCATTCTCATGCGTCTCTTCATGTTCACCTCCCAGGCCAAGGACGACCTGCACGCGTTTGCCGGTGATGAGGCGGGCAGCAAGCTCCCGTCCAAATACGGACCCTGGGGGCTGACCGGCACGCTGGGCTCTCGCGAGACGCCGCCGCACAAGTTCTCGCGCAAGGCCATCGAACAGGCGATTTCGAGCGAGGGCTTCCAGCTCTGGCGCATGAAATCGAAGGGCTGACCGGGCCGCCGACCCGGCCTGAGGATCTTCACGGGAGGCGTGCTGCATAAATCCGCAGCTTTGCCGCGCGTCTTCCTTGACACTGGGGGGCAACTTTCCCTATATCGCCCATGCCTGACGCGGGGGCTACCCCGCTTCCTGGGGCGGAGTAGCTCAGTTGGTCAGAGCAGAGGAATCATAATCCTTGTGTCGGGGGTTCAAATCCCTCCTCCGCTACCAAACTTCACAAAGTCAAATTTGAACAAGCGTCCTTCCGGTCATCCGGTTGGGGCATTGCGCGTGCTTCGCGCAGGCATCGTCGCTACACCATTCTCTTCGGCAGGCGCGGCTACAATCCTGAACCCTACGCTGTCCCGTTCATCGACGCCGCTCACGCCGCGGCGTGGGGGAGGCGCTTCTGCTGCGGGTCGACGTCGTCCTCAAGATGGTGAACGCAGTTCCGACCAGCCGCCTTGGCTCCGTAGAGAGCCCTGTCTGCCGCCTCAAGGAGGGTGCCACGTTCGCTTCCTCGTGAGGGATGGACGGACGCGATGCCGATGCTGGCCGTTACGACCCGATAGGGACTGCCCTCGTGAACGATGTTCAGGGCGACAATGCTCTGGCGGATGTTCTCGGCGATCAGTTGGGCGCCTGCGAGATCCGTTTCCGGCAGCACGATGGCGAATTCCTCACCGCCGTAGCGGGCCGCGACGTCGCGAGGACGGCGGATGTTGCTTTCGAGCGTGCTGGCGATGGCGCTGAGCGTCTCGTCGCCCCGTCCATGGCCATAATGATCGTTGAAGTTCTTGAAGTAGTCGGCGTCGATGTAGATCAGCGACAGGGCTGAGCCCGACCGAATGGCGTGGCGCCATTCCCGCTCGAAGGTCTCGCGGAAGGCACGGCGGTTCGGCAGGCCCGTCAGATCGTCGGTGCGTGCGATGCGCCGGAGCTTGGTTTCCGCCCTCGTGCGGCGTTTCAGTTCGCGCTGGAACAGCATCGTCAATCCGACGACGGCGCAGCACAGGACGAGGGTCGCCAGGCTCAGAACGAGCGCCTTGCGCTGCCAGGCGGAGAAGATCTCCTCGACGGACAGGGCCACGGTGAGTACGAGAGGGTATCGCTCCAGCCGCTCGAACGAGATGATGCGCCGAACGCCGTCGATGGGGGAGACCGACGCGAAGGTGCCGGACTTCTGTGCGAGAAGGCGCATGACATTCGGGGAGCCGCCGAGATCCTGATCCACCTGGCTCGCATCGTAGGGATAGCGCGTCAGGAGGATGCCGTCGTTGCGGAAGAGATTGATCGCTCCGTGCTGGCCGAGACTCAGGTTGTCGAACAGCTGATTGATCGTGCTCAGGGGCATGGATCCCATCACCACGCCGGCGAAATGCCCGGCCGAGTCCGAAATCTTCCGGCTGATCCCGATGCTCGGATCGCCGTTCCGGGTCCGGCTCCCGAAGGGGCGGCTGATATACAGGCCGATATGGTTGTTCTCCTTGTGGGCGATGAAGTATTCGCGGTCCGCGACGTTGAGCGCACGCGAGGCTATCATCGGCCCAGCATCGGCGATGAGGTTTCCATTCTGATCCACGACCAGAAGAGTCCCCATGAAGGAGGCCGTAGCGGTGCGGTCGAAGAGCATCCGGTATTGGAGGTCGGGTGGAAGCTGCTGAGAGCCGAGATATCGCAGGCCCTCAATGGCTCCCCTGAGCGAGAGGTCGAGCAGATCGAGCTTGCCTTCGAGATCGTGGGCAATGGTCGTCAGGACGTTGCGCGAAGCCCTCTCGGCTTCCTGCCACGTGTTCTGGCGGTCGATCCACAGGGTGTGGCCCGAGATCCCCAATATGCCCAGGGCGATCACGCCTGCAATCAGGTGCAAGTAGACTTCTGAGAACAGACGTTTCATTCGGCAACGCACAAGTTTCTACAGAATATATTCTATAGGCGATCCTAAGAGATTGTTACAGTCAGAGCTGGATGAGACTAATGAAGTAGGATCTTTTCCTGAAGCGATTTGGCAGAAGGCATCCAAGGACGGATTCGACTTAGGATAACATTTCGTAAGCTACGGAACGGCATCCTGCATCCAGACGATCGGGGAGCCGGCCTCTGAAGGCGTTGCGGGCGCCACCGAAAGCTCTTCGGTGACGCCCGTTTCGTAGAAACCTATCGTTTCCTCGCACGGGCGCGCCGCGAGAGCATGTTCAGGCCCTCGATGAGCGCCGAGAATGCCATAGCGGCATAGATATAGCCCTTCGGCACATGGGCCCCGAAGCCTTCTGCAATCAGCACCATGCCGATCATGAGCAGAAATCCGAGGGCGAGCATGACCACCGTTGGATTGGCCTGGATAAAGCGGGCGAGGGGATCGGCGGCCAGCAGCATGACCGTGACCGCGGCGACCACCGCCACGACCATGATCGGCACGTGATCCGTCATGCCGACGGCCGTGATGATGCTGTCGATGGAAAAGACCAGGTCCAGGAGCAGGATCTGCACGATCGCCGAGGCGAAACTCATCTGGGCCTTTCCGCTCTCGAAGAGGTCGGGACCGGGATCGGGATTCACATTGTGATGGATTTCCTTCGTCGCCTTCCAGACCAGGAACAGACCGCCTGCGACGAGGATCAGGTCGCGCCAGGAGAAGCCGTGCCCGAAGGCCGTGAAGACGGGTTCGGTGAGCTGGACGATAATCGCAATGGCGCCCAGCAGCCCCAGGCGAAGAACGAGGGCCAGGCCGATGCCGATTCGCCGGGCCGTCGCCTGCCGATCGGCCGGAAGCTTGTTGGTCAGGATCGAGATGAAGATGAGGTTGTCGACCCCGAGCACGATTTCCATGACGACGAGGGTCGCCAAAGCCGCCCAGACGGCCGGATCCGCGGCCAAGGCAAGAAGATAATCCATGAAGCCCTTCCTAACTGTCAGGCTTTATTTTGGTGGCGCTCGCGCTTGCACAAGGGGCAGACCTGGATCCCGGCGTCATTGCTTGCGTGGCCAGCGGTCGATTCCCGAATCCGACCGTTGAACTGCGCCGGGCAGCGCCCACATAGGCAGGAGAGGCACAAAAGCCGCGTTCCTTACGGCTCTCTATAAATGCTGTAGTTTCAGTCTTTTAGTTCCGATCTCGGCTATGCGGCGTCAACGCTGTGGAACCGCCCGTGGCAGGAGAAGCGTTTCCTCATGGAATGATCTGGAGGCGTGTTGTGGCGGGATTCTCAGGACGTTGGCTGATGGCTGCTTCCCTTGTGGGAGTTCTTGGAAGTCCGATGGCCGCGCTCGCACAGTCGGGGCGGGCGTGGGTCGACCCTCCCTCCGAGGCGGATGGCAAGGCCCAGGCACCCGTATCAGCGCCGGCATCCTTGCCGGCAAAGCCGCCGGCCCAGGTTGCCGCGCCCCCGGCTCCCGCTCCCTCGGAACCCAAGGCAAGCGCCGAGACGCAGCCGGTGGAGGACACAGCACCGTCGAAGCCGGTCAAGACGGCAAACGACAAGCCCGCGAAACCTAAAGCGGTTGTCGAGCGTAAGACGCGTGCCGCTTCGCAGCAGGCCAGTTCTTCGACACGCAACCAGCGACAGGCGGCGCAGGCTACGCGCCGCCGCAACGCAGGGACCGAGATGTCGCAAGTCGAGCCGCGCAGCGCTATTGAACGTCGTGCGCGGGCTGCCCGCTACGGCTCCGTTCAGGAGGGATTGGACGCGGGTCTTCAGGTCATGAGGCTCAGAACCATCCAACTCCCGGACGGCCGTCGTATCGAAGTTCTGACGCGGCCCGACCAGGATATCGCATCCGGATTGCCCGACGGTTATTGAGCATTCCATGCGACCTTAAAGTCGCGTGTGAGGCTTCGAGTTCTGCGCCTCGCGTCACTCGAAGCCGCCGCTCTCATTCGCGTTTGATGGACGCGACTCCCGTGCCTTCTCTTGTGCCAAACGATGAATGTCGAGCCAGAGGTCTCGCTCTCTTCGCGCATCTGCGAGCGCACGATGCGCGGCAGGTCCGAGATCATCGTTGTTGCGTTGAGCCTGAGCAAGAATGTCCTGCATGAGAGCCCGCTGAAGTTCTTCCGGAACTTTAGCATTCCGCAGCACCTCGCGCATGATCCTTCGATGCGCCATCTCGGTATCTTCAAGGCGCAGAGCATGGCGAGGGAAACCTGCCGAGCGTAGGAGCTTGCTCAACCACTTGCCGTCCCAGGACGGTGCCGTCGCATAAAGCTGACGACCCGTCAGAACCGAAACCATGCGTTTCGCAACAACTTCGAGCGGTGTTCCCTGCGCGCTCAGCTGCTCTCTGGAGATGCCGTGGATCCTGGCCGCCTTGACGTCCCAGTCGACCCAGGAGGCAGCCGGTTTGATGAGATGGCTCTCCTCCTCGCCGCTGGCGAAGGCCCACGCAACTTCAACGGGATATCCCTGCTTGCCGAGGGACGATGCTTCGAAATCGAGGAAGGCGATATCTGACAGGGAGGGCATCGTGAATCAACTCGCACAAGTCGGCCGCGCCGACCACGATTAACCCAATATCACGGCTATGAAGGCCGGGGCTATCCTACCGCGCCTGATGAACTGCTTTGCAAAGCGATGCACAGCCCATGGTCATATGACGTCTTAGCGAGCCGTTGCAGATGCAAATCCCGCGGAGGCCGGGATCGCGCCGGTGATGGTGGGGTCATTGGAGCCTGTTCTGAGCGCATTCAGCAGGCCCTTGCGCTTGGCTTCGTAATAATAGCCGCCGGAATAAAGGGCGACGGCCCGATCCGCGTTGCCACCGGCCACCATGTAGGCATTCGCCAGATAGGGAACCGCGTAAGTCAGGTTCGTGTTCGCATCGAGTAGCCCGGAGGCCGCTCCCGTGTAGCCCATGCCGCGCGCGGTGGCATAGCGGATCTGCATGAGACCGAGATTGCCCCTGTGCGATGCACGCGGATTGTAGCCGCTTTCGCGCTTGATGATGCGATGTACCACCGTTTCGGGCACGCCGTGAGCCTTGGCGTGCTGAGCGATCATCGCATCGAGCTGGGTGCGTTCAGATGCTGTTGCGGGCATGGTGCAAGCGATCGCTGCGCATGCGAGCACAAGACGAGAAATCATGAAGGTCCCCTTGTTTGAGGAGATTTCTCATCACCAATCGTGGCAATTGGACGTCAGCTTGGCTGTAAGAAGCCATCAGCGCTCAGTGGGTCCCTTGCCTCACTCGTTACAGGGAAACAGCATCCCGGATGCTCATGCCCTGTCGGGAATGCAGGTGCCGCAGCCCATTCTGAGCTCGTTATTCCTGCGTTTGCGCAAGATGGTGCGAGAGGTTTCTGGAAGGGCTATGCGCGAATGTTCGTGGACTGGCCGTGGCAGGCGCCCGCTCTCATGAGTATACGCAAGATGACGCATCCCTTTTGAGTCTGTGAACGCTACCACCTAAGCATAATTCGCTACCTCTTTATTAAGGATGGCTAACAAACGGTTAATTCGTACAATCCGAGGTAACCTCTGCGGAAAGGCTCCCTCGCATGTCACACCTCCTGTCAGTCACCACGATCTTAGGCTGCAAGAACTCGATGCTGCGTGAGGGCTTGAGGCATGTTCTCTCAAGCACCCGGTTCCGGTTGCATCCGGAAAATCTCACGCGCGGAGAGATGGCCTTGGATCAATTCGATCAGGACAGCCAGCTTCTCTTCATTCTCGATGCGAGCCTGTATCCATCGGGCCTTGCTGAAGGCATCTGGTCTTTGAAGCAGCGATATGCGCAGGCCCGGATCGTGGTGCTGTCCGACAGCTTCAATCTCGATGGCATGAAATCAGCCTTCCAATCCGGTGCCGATGGCTATTGCCTTGCCAGCACGGGATGCGAGGCTCTGATCAAGTATCTCGATCTCGTCATGCTGGGTGAAGTTGTTTTCCCATCGGCAGCCTTCCTGACGGCAATTTCGGGCAATGCGGAAGCTGGCGGCGATCACGCGAAAGACGCATCATCCATCAGGATGCAAACCTTGCCGGTCGCGTCCGGCTCCGACGGTCATGAATCTCCCATCAGAACCCTGTCGAGCAGGGAAGCGGAAATTCTCCAGTGCCTGATGCAGGGGGCCCCAAACAAGGTCATCGCGCGCAAGCTCGACGTCGCTGAAGCAACTGTAAAAGTCCACATCAAGGCTATTCTTCGTAAAATCCGTGTTGCTAATCGGACGCAGGCCGCCATGTGGGCCGTCAATCATCTGGCGCCAGGTTCAACGGAAGCGCCTTGGGCATAGCCCATCGATGATGTGTTCGCGCACGGAGCATCGGCATAGACGCTGTGCGACATTTTCCGTCGCACAGCTTCCCATGCCTTGTGTCATTCCGCAGTGACTTGATCGACGTGTTGCTGCAGGACAGAGCTGAAGGTCTCTTCGACGTCGCCCCGCGCTCATACCGTCCGACGATGGATCATAGGGAAGAACAGGCTCGATCCCATCGAAGGAAGCGGATCTGGAGCGGTCCCTTGAGGTTGAGGATCTCTACAGTGGAAGCGAAGACGCTGGCGCCACTCGGAAGAGGTAAGACGTCAATCGTTTGAAATGATGTTTCATAACAATAATAACAATTAAAGATTGTTAAAATGATTTGAATGGGTAATGATTGTCTATAATGAGATTATAAGCTAAACGTTATTGGGGAAATTTTATTATCTGCCCACCTCGTCAAGACCAGAAAGGCATCTGCGATGCGGAACACCTACGATCTTGATAGTCTTCCTCATCCGGGAGCCTCCTCGGCCAAGGATAGTGCGTATTCAAGATACATGGAGCTGGCCCGGTCGGTTGAGCCTTCTTCGGCAGACCATGTCGCCACTCGTCCGATCAAGACACTACTCATCGAGCCGAACGCTTTGTTGAGAGAAGGGCTGCGCAGAATTCTTGCAGAGACCGCCTATTCTCCTTCCGTAGCCACGGCGAGCCTCGAAGAGATGGGGGTGGTGCCGGGAATAGAGAACAGCACGATCGTTCTCATCATCGATGCCAGCCGCGACCATAATGCCACCTGTCGTCAGGCTCGGATGCTCAAAGACGGCAATCCGAGCGTCAAAGTGGTCATGCTGATCGAGGAGTACGACCTTAAGCAGGTCGTCGCGGCCTTTCAGGCCGGAGCGGATGCCTATCTCAAAAAGTCGATCTCACATGAGGTTCTGGTGAAGTCACTGGATCTCGTCATGCTGGGAGAAGCTATTTTCCCAGGCGCGATCCTTGATCTGCTCCGGGAGCGCGACCTCCAGGCCGATCTCGCCAAGCAAGCCCCGGTGCTTGAGGAAAACCACGAGGCGAGCCTTCCGGCAAAGGGACTATCCGTTCGCGAGACAGTGATCCTGCGCTGCCTCATGGATGGCGATTCGAATAAGATCATCGCCCGGAAATTCGACATCACCGAGGCGACCGTCAAAGTTCATGTGAAAGCGATTCTTCGCAAGATACAGGCCAAGAACCGCACTCAGGCGGCCATCTGGGCGGCGAGCCATCTGCCGTCGAGCCAAGGCACATCGAACAACTAAGCTATCCGCCGAGGCCTTTGTCCAATGGGAGCCTGTCGCTCCCATTGAACGTTTGGGGCTTATGGGACCTGAAGGCTCCCTAGGACAGGCAGAGGTGCCTCGTCGCGCGAACTCACCGGCGGGTCTCACTCCTCGCCCAGCATGTCGACGACCAAGCGCAATCTGCACTATCCAGTGATTCATGCCGAAGCGGCCTATCCGACATGGAGACGGGCAGGAACGCTGCTCGCAAGACCGGACTTTCCAGGCGCGCTGCTGGATTTTTGCGTGACGATGACCCGCCCCAGGCGCCGCGTGGCCGCGCAACAAGGTCTTCGTGCAGAATCTGCGCTACCTGACCTGCTACATCCTGATCGATCGCTATGCCCGCTGGCGGAGGTGGGGAGGGGAGCCCGCCGACGCCCGCCGCCCTGCGACGTGCCGCTCTGGCCAGTCCCCGGCAGATCGCCGGTTTCATCAAAGATCTGAGACGTGGCGGCTTTTCGCACCATTCCAGAGAATTATGCAGCTCACGGAGCGCGAGTGCGACTACCCGTTGATGGCCGCTGTCCTAGCGGTGCATTACGCCGCAACGAGGTGCGGATGCCCCTTGTGGTCGCTGATCTACCGCGTCCTTGCCGAACGCTTCCAGGTCTCCCGCCAACACATCGGCAACACGCTCGCCGAGGCCGAAAGGCAGGGCTGGTTCAGCATCACTCAGGGCGGCCACTTGAGGGGAATCTCCGAGGATCTCATCGCCGAATTCGAAACCTGGGCAGCGGGCCAGATGGCACATTTCCGCGAGCTGGCTGAGCAGGTCTGCGGCCGTGGCTGCTTAGCACCGGAAGCGATGGCCAGATGACGGATCGGGGTTGGCCAGAGCATCGATCCGAGCGCTGCGCGATCGGAGGCCGAGCTCCATCAATCCACGCCGCGCCACGATCGGCGCGGGGATGCCAAGGCAGTTCCGGCGACCTTTAGATCGATGGCATAAACGCTGGTGGTTGCGGCTATGAATAGCGTCCTCCCGGTATTGCCTCCGAAGGTCAGATTTGCGACCGTCTCAGGCACGAGAACTTTTCCGAGTCTCTCGCCTGCGGGCGTGTAGCAGTGCACTCCGTCCGCAGCGCTGATCCAGTAGTTGTCCATCTCGTCGACGCGGAGGCCGTCCGGCACACCGGGTTCGATGGTGATGGCAAGACCGATTTCATCCAGATCTCCGTGCTCGTTGCAGCGAAACTGTCGGACATGGCGGGGGCCATCCAGTGGAAAGGCATTCACACCGCTGTCGGCTACGACGAGAATGCTCTCGTCGCAGGAGAATGCGAGACCGTTCGGCATGAAGAATCCGTCTCCAACAGCGACAATCTCACCTGTCGCCGGGTCGAGGCGATACAGGTTCTGGACGTCCATCTCCCGTTCGCCGTCGATCTTATAGCTCTTGCTGCGAAACCCGTAGTGAGGGTCGCTGAAGAAGATCATGCCATCGGAGCGGACCACTACGTCATTGGGTGAATTGAACCGCTTGCCATCGAAATGAGTGGCGAGAACGGTCAGCGTTCCGTCATGCTCGGTCCGTGTGACACGTCGCGTCTGGTGTTCGCACGTCACCAGACGCCCTTCTGCGTCGAGGGTGTTCCCGTTGGCCCGGTCGGAGGGATCACGCCACACCGTCATCCCTTCCCCCTCACGCCACATGACGATCCGGTTTCCCGGGATGTCGCTGCACAGGAGCGCGCGGCGGTCGGGTAGCCATATCGGCCCCTCCGCCCATCCGAGCCCCGAGAACAGCTTGCGCAAGAGGGTGCCCGGCGAGACGAGCTGTTTAAAGCGCTGGTCTTCGATGACCACTGGGTCGAGCTGAGTTCCATCCATCGTCAAGACAGCCGGCGTCCGGATTGCCCATCGAAGATATGGATCAGGTCCGGGCGCACCTGAAGCGGAATGGTTTCTCCCGGCTTGGCACTGATCCGATCGCGGAACATCGCGGCTATGTTCTGTCCTCCCATCCTTGCGGTGAGCTGCGTTTCCGAGCCCATAGGCTCGATCACGACAACTTCTGCCGGCACGCCCGATGGGGCGATTTCGAAATGCTCCGGCCGGATTCCGAGGACGACGGGCTGGCCATCGGCCACCTTGAAATCCAGGGGAATTGCCAGTGTCTCGCCATGTTCGGTCATGAAACCGGCTTTGCTCCGGGTCCCACGGATGAGGTTCATGGCCGGGGAGCCGATGAAGCCGGCCACGAACAGGTTGGCCGGACGGTCG
>NZ_JALJRK010000090.1 GCF_024519725.1 Microvirga sp. Mcv34
GGCTCAATCCGATCGCCGCGGAACAGGAGCCAGGAGTGAAGAGGGCCTTCAGCCCGCGGCTTCTATGCCGCGGGCATAGCGAGGCGTTTGCCAATTTTGACGAGAAGCCTGCGGCGCATGGGCTCGACGGCGATGTTCCGACCCATGTCAGCCAACCGCCGGGCGGTTTCCTGACTGGAGACCCCTGGCGCCCCGTTTGAGAGGTGAGCCAAGCGCCCCTCCACGGAGCGAACCCAGAACCGACCATCCAAACTTTCGGCTGTCGGCGTATCGCAATCTCGGTTCAGTGCCGACCCCAGGGGCGATGCTGGTTCGGACCTGGTCATTCGCATTCTCTGCCGTGGATTTGTGTCGACGGTTCAACCCTCGACACAATCTGCGGAAGACGCCAATGGGGCCGCGCACCTTTCCGGAGTCATTGCATTTGCAGGACGATCCGCCCGTCGATCTGGCCGGCTTCCATGCGCTCGAAGATCTGATTGATGTTCTCGAGCTTGTCCCACGAGAAGTGGGCCGCGACCGCACCCTGACCGGCAAAATCCAGCGCTTCTTCGAGGTCCTGACGCGTGCCGACAATGGACCCGCGCACCGTGATGCGCTTCAAGACCGTGTCGAAGATCGGCATGGCGAACTTGCCGGGTGGTAGGCCGACCAGCGCCATGGTGCCGTGGGGGCGCAACACACCGAAGGCCTGCTCGAAGGCCGCGGGCGACACGGCGGTGACGAGCACGCCATGGGCTCCGCCAATGGTCTTCTGTAGCTCGTGCACCGGATCCGCCTCACGAGCGTTGATCGCGATCTCGGCCCCGAGCGTCCTGGCGAGCTTGAGCTTCTCGGGATGAACATCAATGGCCGCCACCCGCATGCCCATGGCTTTGGCATATTGCACGGCCATGTGGCCAAGGCCGCCGATGCCAGAGATCACCACCCATTCGCCGGGCTTCACTTCGGTCTCCTTCAGGCCCTTGTAAACGGTGACCCCGGCGCAGAGCACGGGCGCCGCCGGGCCGAAGTCGAGGGTGTCCGGCAGGCGGCCGACATAGTTCGGGTCGGCCACCGCGTATTCGGCGAAGCTGCCGTTGACGGAATAGCCCGTGTTCTGCTGCGAACCACACAGGGTTTCCCACCCAGTGCGGCAATGGGGGCAGTAGCCGCAGGCCGTATGCAGCCATGGAATACCGACCCGATCCCCTTCCCGGACGCGCTTCACGTCACGACCGACCGCCGCCACGATGCCGACGCCCTCATGACCTGGAATGAACGGCGGTTTGGGCTTGACCGGCCAGTCGCCGCGGGCCGCATGAAGATCGGTGTGGCACACACCGGTGGCCGCGATGCGAACGAGGATCTGATCGGGGCGTGGCTCGGGCACCGGCACCTCCTCGATCGCCAGCGGTCGTCCGAACTCCCTAACCAGGGCTGCCTTCATCATCGTGGTCATGTGTTTTTCCTTCTTTGAATGGTCCTGATATGCCCCGGGCGATGAGATGACCTGGATTGGAAACAAGACGGGCTCGTCGCTGCCCTGATGGCTCATGGGTTAAGCCATGTCGGTGATGGTCGTCCGGAACCTTGCCAATGAGAGGCTGAACAGGACAGCCCCAATGGCCGCCAACGCGAGAAACTGCGGCCAGACCACGTCCAGACCCGCCCCGCGGTACAGGATTCCTTGGGCCAACGAGATGAAGTGTGTTGTCGGCGCCGCGAGCATCACATACTGAACCAGCTCCGGCATGCTCTCGCGCGGCGTCATGCCGCCCGAGAGCATCTGCATCGGAATCAGGACCAGAATCAGCAGCATGCCGAACTGCGGCATGGAGCGGGCCACCGTTCCCATGAAGATGCCCATAGACGTAGTGGCGAACAGGTGCAGGGCCGCACCAGCCAGGAACAGCGCGACCGAGCCTTCGATCGGAACTGACAGCAGCCCTTGGACGACAAACGCGAGGGAGAAGGCGCAGGCGGCGAGAACCACCAGGGCCATGGACCAGATTTTCCCGGTCATGATCTCGGCTGGCGTGACCGGCATCACCAGCAGATGCTCGATGGTGCCGTGCTCCCGCTCGCGGATCAGCGCCGCCCCGGTCAGGATGATCGACAGCATCGTGACCTGGTTGATGACCTGGATCACCGCGCCGAACCAGCCCTTGTTCAGCTCGGGGTTGAACCGTGCCCGCAGCGCGAGATCGACCGGCAGGACCTGCGCCGCGCGATAGCGTTGAGCGAACGCATTCACCTCGCCGCCGACGATCTGCTGGATATAGCCGCTTCCGGTGAAGGCCTGGCTCATGCGGGTCGCATCCACATTGAGCTGAATCGTGGGTTGGCGGCCGGCCAGGACGTCCCGCTGGAAGTTGGGCGGAATGTCGAGCGCGAAGGTATCCAGCCCCGCGTCCATCCGGGCGTCCATCTCGGCCGCGGTGATCAGTTTCGGCGCGACGAAAGACGGCGGGTAGAACGCCCCGACGAGGCGGGCCGAGAGCGGTGAGCGATCCTCGTCGACGATGGCGATCGGCGCCCGGTTGAGTGTCTCGGGCATCGCGGTGGCGGCGGTGTAGACGGCTGCGGTGAAGGAATAGACGACAAGAAACAGCATCATCGGATCGCGGGCGAGACTGCGCAGTTCCTTGATGCCGAGATTGAAGATATTGGCCCACCGCATCGGTCAGGTCTCCTGCTTCCTCAGGAGCATCACGCTTGCCCCGATGAGCACCGGCATGGCGATCAGCAGAGGCCAGAAGGAGGCCTGCAGATCCCAGAACCCCAAGCCCTTCGAGAAGGTGCCACGCGAGATGGTCAGGAAATGGGTGGTCGGATAGATCCGTCCGATGAACGCCCCCACTCCCTCTAGCGAGGAAACCGGATCAATCATGCCAGAATACTGTGCCGCTGGGATGAGAGTCGCGATGGCGGTACCGAAGATCGCCGCGATCTGGCTGCGCATGAAGGACGACATGAGCAGGCCCATGGCGGTCGCCGCATACGTATAGGCCACGGCCCCCAGCGCGAGCGTCAGGACGCTGCCGGTGAGCGGCACGCCGAAGGCCGTGACCGCCAGCACGGTCAGCAGCAGGAAGTTGAGCATGGCCAGCCCGACATAGGGCAGCTGCTTGCCGAGCAGGAATTCCAGCTTGGTGACGGGCGTGACGTAGAGGTTCACGACCGAGCCGAGCTCCTTCTCCCTCACGACGCTGAGGGCAGCGAGCATGGCCGGGATCAACAGTAACAGGATCGGGATGACCGCCGGCACCATGGCCTTCAAACTCTCAACATCGGGGTTGTAGCGGAAGCGGGTCTCGATGGTCACGGGACTTGCCGCTTCGATCTTCGAGGCCAGCCATTGGCTATGCATGCCCTGCACGTATCCACTGACGGTTTCGGCTCGCATCGGCATGGCGCCGTCGATCCAGGCTCCAATCTGAACCTGCCGTCCCCGCGCGATGTCGCGTCCGAAGCCGGGCGGGATCTCGAGAGCCAGGGTGAGTTCGCCTGCGCGCATGCGCCGATCGAGATCGTCGTAATCCGTAATCGGCGCATGCTCGATGAAGTAGCGAGATCCGGCGAGATTGAGCGTGTAGTCGCGGCTGACCGTGGTCTGGTCCCGGTCCAGAACGGCGAAGGAGAGATCCTCGACGTCCATGCTGATGCCGTAGCCCATGATGAACATGAGAAGGATGCTGCCGAGAAGCGCCAGCGTGGCCCGGATCGGATCACGGCGGAGCTCAAGCGCCTCGAGCATCATGTAGCTGAACATGCGGCGGGGATTGAAAAACCGCCCTGCCGCCTTCTGGCCGGAGTGGCCGACTGGGACGACCGGTTCCGGTTGCCTCGGCAGGGCCTTTTCCTGCGCCATCGGCGCAGCGCCTGCCTGAGTTTCGGCGACGGCATCCTCAAGGTAGCTGATGAACGCCTCCTCCAGCGTCCTCACCCCACGCTTCTCGACCAAGGCTTGAGGCGTCTCGCTGACGAGAACGCGTCCGGCATGCATCAGCGAGATCCGGTCGCAACGCTCGGCCTCGTTCATGAAGTGCGTCGAGATGAAGATCGTCACGCTGTCCCTGCGGGCAAGGTCGATCATGATCTGCCAGAAGGCGTCGCGGGCGATCGGGTCGACGCCGGAGGTCGGCTCGTCCAGGATCAGCATCGCGGGCTCGTGAATCATCGCGACCGCGAGGGACAGCCTCTGGCGCTGCCCGAGCGGGAGCCTGTCCGGCAGCAGGTCCATGACGTCGCCGAGATCGAAGCGGCCCGCCATCCTCTCGATCCGGCCGGGAATGACCTCCTCGGGCACCTGGAACAGGCGGGCGTGCAGCTCCAGGTTCTGGCGGACGGTCAGCTCCGTGTAGAGGGAGAACGCCTGCGACATGTAGCCGACATGCCGCCTGGATTCGATGTCCTGAGCGTTGACGGGCTGCCCGAACAGCCAAGCCTCTCCCTCGCTCGCCGGCAGCAGGCCCGTCAGCATCTTCATGGTCGTGGTCTTGCCGCAGCCATTCGACCCGAGAAAGCCAAAGATCTCGCCGCGCGGGATTTCGAAGCTGACATGATCGACGGCCACGAAGTCGCCGAAGCGCATGGTCAGATCCTTGGCCCTGATGGCGATCTCGGTCTCGCTGCCCGAGCGCGGAACGATCGTCACGGCCCTGTGACCCTGGCGCTTCTCCTCGGGCATCAGGGCAATGAAAGCCTCCTCGAGCGCCGTGGTCCCGGTGCGCTTGAGCAGATCCCCTGGGGTGCCGGTGGCGAGCACCCGTCCCTCGTCCATGGCCACGAGCCAGTCGAAGCGGGCGGCCTCCTCCATGTAGGCGGTGGCGACCACCACGCTCATGCCGGGCCGGCCCGCCCGGATGCGGTCGATCAGCTCCCAGAACTGGCGCCGCGAGAGCGGGTCCACGCCCGTCGTCGGCTCATCGAGGATCAGCAGGTCCGGATCGTGAATGAGCGCACAGCAGAGACCGAGCTTCTGCTTCATGCCGCCGGACAGCTTGCCGGCGGGCCGGTCGACGAAGGGCGCCAGACCGGTGCTCTCGACCAGATCGGCGATACGGCGTTTCCGCTCCGCCCGGTCCTGGCCGAAGAGACGGCCGAAGAACTCGAGGTTCTCGAAAACCGAGAGCGTCGGATAGAGGTTTTTGCCGAGGCCCTGCGGCATGTAGGCGATGCGGGGGCAGACATCCTGCCGATGCAGCGCCTTGGCCATGTCGCCGCCGAGCACCTCGACACTGCCTGTCTGGAGCGCCCGCGCGCCTGCGATCAAGGAAAGGAGGCTGGATTTGCCGACGCCATCGGGGCCGATCAGGCCCACCATGCAGCCAGCCGGGATGTCGAGATTCACGTCGTCGAGAGCCCGTGTCTTGCCGTAGACCAGGCTGATGGCCCGCAGATGGGCGACGGACGTCGGCGCGGCACTGATCGGTGCGGCGCGGTTCATTGGTTCTGCCATGGCACGAGGTTCTGCAGGCTGGACGGCCATTCCATTCCTTCTTCAATCCTCACATAAGCCACACCTGGCAGGCCGGTCTTCACGTCACGGATGTATTTCTTCAGCAACTCGGGCGGGATCTGTGCCTTGACCCGGAACATCAGCTTCTGCCGCTCGCTGGCCGTTTCGACCGTCTTGGGCGTGAACTGGGCGACATCGGCCACGAACGAGGCTTTGGCCGGAATGACGTATTGAGGCACGGCGTCGAGAACGAGCCGCACCTCGCTTCCGATCCTGACTCTGCCCGCACTCTCCGTGGGCAGGAAGAAGGTCATGTAGACGTCGCTGAGGTCGACCATGTTCAGCACACGTCCGCCTGCCCCGAGCACCTCGCCAGGCTGCGCCACCCGGAACTGCACGCGCCCGTCCCGGGGCGACCGGAGGGTGCTGTCCCTGATGTTAGCCTGGATGCTCTCGATGGTGGCCGCGGCGGCATCGACCGCCGCCTGGGCATTGATCACCTGCGCCTCCGCCGTTGCGATGGTCGCATCGGCCGCCGCGACCTGGGCTTGCGCCGCGCTGACGGCCGCGTTTGCGCTCTCGAACTTGGCCCGGTCGGTGTCGAGAACCTGTTGCGACGTCGTTCCTCGCGACGCGAGCTCCTCGGATCGGGCGAACTGTTTCTGGGCGGCGTCTCTCTCAGCTTCGCGCTGGGCGACCAAGGAGACCGCCGCCTGCCGCTCGGCTTGGCGCTGGACCACCTGATGACGGGCGGTCTCGATGCTGACGACGGCCTGCTGCTTCTGCGCCTCGGCCTGCTTGAGCTGGGCCTGAAGCACGTCGGTGTCCATCCGGGCGAGGATCTGGCCAGCCGTAATGAAATCGCCTTCGTTGACCAGGATGTCCTCGATCCGACCCGCCGTCTTGGTGGCGACGTCGATCTCGACCGCCTCGATCCGGCCGTTGCCGCTGGCCAAGCCGTCAGGCAAGCCTTCTGGCTGGAGGAACTGCCACAGCGCGTACAAAACAGCGGCGGCAACCATAACGGCCCCGATCCTGAACAGCCAACGGTTCGGTTTCTTCATCATACCTCAAGTCCATCCTGTTTCGGGCGAGGGCCACCAGGGACACCTCGTAATGCCGCCACGACAACGGAAGTCTCCCTTACATGGTCTGGAAGTCAACCGACGTTGATATACATCAAGGTTGCCGCGGAGAAGGATCGATATCTGGGTCTTCGTGGGGTTTGATTGCCCTGTAGCGCCAGTCTGGCACCGGCGGAGAACGAAAAGCGAGTTTTGCGAAGATGAATCGAGTTCTTTCTGCGGCAGTCCTCACGGTTGCGGGCATGATCAGCATTCCGGCCCAGGCCGAGGTCGTCGGGAAGGTGAGAACCGACTGGGTCGGGAATGACATCGTTATCGAAGCCATCCAGGACCCCAAGGTGCAAGGCGTGACCTGCCACCTGACCTATTTCGAACGCAGTCTGATTGACAGATTGCAACAGGGGAACTGGTTCGAGGACCCCTCGAACTCGGCGATTGCTTGCCAGACGACCGGTCCCGTCACCATCGGCGAGATCGATCTCGACCGCAACGGCGAGGAGGTCTTCAACGAGGGTCGAAGCCTGATTTTCAAGAAGCTGGTCGTCAACCGCATCTACGACCGGCAGAACAATACTCTGGTCTATCTCGCCCATACCCGTCAGGTGCAGCAGGGCAGTGCCAAGATGTCGATCTCGACTGTGCCGCTCTACAGCGTGCAGGCGACCTGGACCAAGGGCCGCCCGCAGTAGCGGTTCAGGATTGCACGCTTCGCTGCGGACCTATCATCAGAACAAACTTAGAGGATCGAATGCTCAACTGGGTTGTCCGGGGATTGTTGATCGTAGCCGGCGTGGTCACGGGATGGTTCGTCGCCAAGGACGCGACGAACTTCGGCGTCATTCAAATGATGGTGGCGCTCCTGTTGCTGACCTTGATCATCGCCGTGATCGCCTTCTGGCCCGATCATTGGAAGATCAGGCCTCACCAATCCGAAAAGACAAACCGATGAATGATACCTCCCCTGCCGGCGAGCCCGTGGACACGCTGAGCAACAGGACGTTCGACGAAATCGCGATCGGCGACACCGCCGTGATCGAGCGCACCCTCACCGCTGACGACATCCGGGCTCTTGCCCTGCTTTCCGGCGTAACCGACCCGCTCCGGCAGGACGCCGATCAACCTACTGCCGCGTTTCTCCATGGCATGGTCGCCCACGGCATGTGGGGCGGCGCCCTCCTGTCGGCCGTCGTGGGGACGCGCTTGCCAGGACCCGGAACGACCTATCTGGGCGAGACGCTTCAGTTTCTCTCGCCGGTCCAGTCCGGCGATACCCTGGCCCTCAAGGTCGAGGTGACGGCACGTGATCCCAGGACCCGGCAACTTCGGCTCGCCTGTCACTGCACGAACCAGAACGGCGATCGCGTGATCGAGGGCTCGGTCGACGTCATCGCCCCGGCAGAGAAAGTCACCTGGTCCCGCAGCGCCCTACCCGAAGTCAAGCTCACGATTCAGAGTTCAGGCATGGGGCGGCTTCTGGATCATGCTCGCCTGCTGGGGACCATAAAGGTCGCCATCGTCCATCCGTGCGACGAGGTGAGCCTCTCCGCTGTGATCGAGGCCCGCGCCGCCGGCCTGATCGACCCGGTCCTCGTGGCGCCGCGGTCCCGCCTCGAGAGCGTCGCCACGTCGGCAGGCATCGACCTCTCCGGCATGAGCATCGAGGACGTGCCGCATAGCCATGCCGCAGCCCAACGGGCGGTCGAACTGGCCTCGTCCGGTACTGTCGAAGCTCTCATGAAGGGGAGCCTCCATACCGACGAGCTGATGGGAGCCGTGGTGGCCTCGGGCAGCGGGCTTCGCACCAAGCGGCGCGTCAGCCACTGCTTCGTCATGCAGACCCCGGCCTATCCGCGCCCGTTCATCGTTACCGATGCCGCCGTCAACATCGCCCCGTCGCTGCCGGAGAAGATGGATATCGTCCAGAACGCCATCGAGTTGGCGCATGTTCTCGGCGTGAAGCAGCCCCGCGTCGCCATCCTGGCCGCCGTGGAGACCGTCTCCCCCCGGATGCAGGCGACGCTCGACGCGGCGGCCCTGTGCAAGATGGCGGATCGCGGCCAGATCACGGGCGGCGTGGTGGACGGACCGCTGGCTTTCGACAATGCCGTCTCCGCCGCTGCGGCAAAGATCAAAGGCATCGTCTCGCCCGTGGCGGGCCAAGCCGACATCCTGGTCGTGCCCGATCTCGAAAGCGGCAACATGCTCGCCAAGCAGCTCGAGTATCTCGGGAATGCCGATTCTGCCGGCATCGCTCTCGGCGCCAAGGTGCCGATCATTCTGACCAGCCGCGCCGACGGGCGCGATTCCCGCTTGGCGTCCTGCGCCCTCGCCGTGCTGCTGGCCCATCACTACCGAGTGAGCCCTCCATGACCGACCTGATCCTCGTCCTCAACTGCGGCTCCTCGAGCATCAAGTTTGCGCTGTTCGACACCAATGGCGTCCAACACAACCGTAAACCGGTCTGGAACGGCAAGGTCGACGGCATCACCGGACCCAGCCCAACCTTCGGCGAGACCGGCGTTGTTCCCTCCCCGATTGCTCTCGACCCGTTGGATCCCTACCATGCCGCCCTCACTCACATTGCCGGACGGGTCCAGGCGCGGCGTGGCGATCACAGGATCCGCGCCATCGCGCACCGCGTCGTCCATGGCGGAAGCCGCTATTTCGAGCCGACCCTCGTGAATGCCGAGGTTTTGGCGGACCTGCGCAGCTACATCCCCTTGGCCCCCCTGCATCAGCCGTTCGCGCTTGAGGCCATGGAGCGGCTCCTGGAGGAGCAGCCCGAACTTCCCCAGGTCGCCTGCTTCGATACGGGGTTCCACCACACCCTGCCCCATGTCGAGCAGATGCTGCCGCTCTCCTGGGAGGCCTGGGAGCGGGGAATCCGCCGCTACGGATTCCACGGCCTGTCATACGAATACCAGTCGATTGTGCTGGCCGAGCGCTACGGCGGCCGCGCCCGGGGGCGGACCATTGTCGCCCATCTCGGGAGCGGCGCGAGCCTCTGCGGCATGCGCGATCTCCAGAGCGTGGCGACCACGATGGGCTTTTCCGCCCTCGACGGGCTCATGATGGGAACCCGCACCGGCGCCCTCGATCCCGGCGCCCTGCTGTATCTGATGGAGATCGAGAAGATCTCGCTCCATGACGTCGGACAGCTTCTCTACCACAAGTCCGGTCTTCTCGGCCTGTCCGGAATTTCATCAGACCCGCGTGTCCTGCTCGACCGGGAGGCTGAGGAGCCCCGCGCCCGCGATGCCCTCGCGCTCTACGTCCGCCGCATCGTGCGCGAGATCGGCGCGATGACCGCCGCCCTCGGCGGGCTCGACCTTCTCGTGTTCACGGCGGGGATCGGTGAACACAATGCGGTTCTGCGGGAACGCATCTGCCGGGATCTGGCGTTCATGGGCGTCGCGCTCGACCCTTCGGCTAATCAATCCAATGGGCCGATCATCTCCGCCGAGGCCAGCCCGGTCCTGGTCGCGGTCGAGCCTACGAACGAGGAATGGATCGCGGCCCTGCGGACCAATGAGCTGCTTGCGGGGCCTAATTTCTCTGGGACCCGGTCCTAGATGACGCTCCTGAGCCACCCCTTCAACGCTCTGATAATCGCACGAGGGTGGGGTGGCGCATGGGAATTCCCTTGAGATCGCCCTTACTCCCGGTCCTTGTCGCGCGTCCGAAGCTCCTCAATGGCCGCCGTCAGGTCAGACCGATACTTGTCGCGCAGGATCATCATCACGTTCTCTGCCGCCCTCTTCCCGATCTTTGCGACGAAAAAACGGTCCAAGGCGGCCTGCTGTGCCCGACAGTGATCGAGAGCTTTCTCAGCCAACGCTTCGGGCGTCCGCGGGCCCTGAAGCCTTCCTTTAACGAATAACGCGGCGCAGGCCTGCCATCGGTCATTCAGAGGCCTTGCCTCCTGGTGGACAGCAAGCGGGTCGAACTCATCCGATCGCGTTGGGTGGCCTGGGGCCAATAAGATGGTCAGGGCTCCCATGAAACCTGCGATACGCGAGCGTGACTTCAGAGAGCGATCCCTGAAGGAGAGTCTTTCACAGCGCCCTTTTTCGAGAAATCGTCGCTCTGATGTCATCACTGGCTTCCTTCAGGAGCATCCTGGGTGACGACGATCAAGAATTCCTTACTGATTTGCAGTCCCCCTGAACCGCTTCGTCTCAATCAAATGACCTTGCCGCGAGAGAGAAACCCTTTTCGGCTTCACGCCGCGCTGGCCAAACAGGCGGGCCCTGTGCCGGTCCCCCAATTACCCGGGTGATCCCGAGGGGAGTGCGTGCCGTTCATGGACGAACCGCTCCCGCGCCAGCCGATCCGGTTCATGATCGGCGCCAAGCTGGGACCAAGGGGACGGCGATGGCGCTCGTGGATTATTAAGGCCTGGCCTTCGGCTCGCTTAGTCGCCGGAGCATCAGTTCCTTAAAGCCATCTGGTCCGCCCCGTTCGAGAAACGCCGCGCCTCGACCTCCGACACCGCGAGGAGGCTTCCTCCCTCATATGGCGGTACCGAACAGGGCTCCTATTCCCGCTGTTAAGGCCATGGCAAAAGCACCCCAGAAGGTCACACGCAGGGTTGGTCTAACGATGCCCGCGCCTCCCGTCCGTGCCCCTAGAACCCCCAACAAGGCCAGGAACACCAGTGATCCGGCCGATACGACCGGCACCAGCCACTCCGCCGGGGCGACCAGCACCAGAAGCAGGGGCGCGGCCGCCCCGACCGAAAACGTGGCCGCTGACGCCAAGGCGGCCTGCACCGGGCGGGCGGTGGTGAGCGCCGAGATCCCCAGTTCCTCGCGCGCATGCACGGCCAGTGCATCCTTGGCCATCAGCTGCTCCGCAACCTGACGCGCCAAGCCCGGCTCTACGCCACGGGCGACAAAGATTTGGGCCAGCTCGTCCTTCTCGTAAGTCGGATCGTCCCTGAGCTCGCGCTTCTCCCGCGCGAGATCTGCCTGTTCCGTATCGGACTGCGAGCTGACCGAGACATACTCGCCTGCCGCCATGGACATGGCGCCGGCGACCAGACCGGCCACGCCGGCAAGCAGCACGCTCCCAGGTGAGGCCGTAGCGGAAGCCATGCCCAGGATCAGGCTCGCGGTCGAGGTGATCCCGTCGTTCGCCCCCAGTACAGCGGCTCGAAGCCAACCGATGCGCCGGATCAGATGGTTTTCTGGGTGGATGTGTCTCATGGAAGAATTGCCTTCTGTTCCGGATCAGGGCCATTTCTTGGGCGGGGCCATGACGGAGTGCGGGACCGGATCGGTGATGCAGCGCTCGAGGATTGAGTCGATCTCGTGCTTGCTCGCCTTGTCAATATGCTAGCCGTCGACTTCATGAAGGGGCGAGTTGATCCGGCCTGCTGTTCCATCAGTCAGCCTGTTGCGCCCTGCAATGGCATGGACAGGAGAAGGCGTAAGCCCTCAGGGTCATACTCGACGCGAATGTCGCCGCCGGTTTCGTCGGTCAGTGCCCTCTGGATGAGCATGGATCCGAAGCCCTTCCGTTTCGGTGGTCCGACGCAGGGCCCGCCAGCCTCGGTCCACGCGAGCTGCAACCGATCAGAGCCCGTGGTCCGTTCAATGGACCAGGTCACGCTGACGCGCCCCTCCGGTACCGACAATGATCCATGCTTGATGGCGTTGGTCGTCAGCTCGTGAGCCATCAGTGCGATTGAGACACTGACCCGCGCCGGGAGAACGAGGTCAGGTCCCTCGAGCTCTACCCTTTTGACACCCGCGTCGTCATAGACCTCGAGCTCACTGCGAAGGAGCTGACGCAGGTCGGTGCCGTGGTTTCGATCCATCCGAAGGTTTTGCATGCGCGCCACTGTTGCCAGGCGCTGCGAAAATCGCTGCTGGTAGTCCGGCACGCTTTCGGCGAAGCGGGCCGTGAGATTGGCGAGTGCCTGAACGATCGCGAATGTGTTCTTGAGCCGATGGTTGAGTTCGCCGACAAGCACCTCCCGCTGTGCCTCTCTCGACTTTCGATCCGTCACATTGGCAATGGTGCCGACGGCCCGCACAGGCGCGCCATTCCCGTCATGTTCCCGGACCCGGCCATGGATCGCGACCCACGGCCAGGAACCGTCCTTGGCACGCAAGCGGCAATCCTGGCTCCAAGCGGTTGCCCGGCCTTCCAGAGAAGCAGCCAATCCGCGCAGCACTTCTCCCTTATCGTCCGGATGAATCAGCTTTTCCCATGATTGGATATGAGACCTCATCTCGCCGGGTTCATAGCCCAGCATGGTCTGAAGACGTTCGCTGCTCCAGACTTCGCCCGTGGTGATGTTCCAGTCCCAGAGCCCCAAATCTTCAGTCTCGACCGCAAGGCACAGGCGCTCCTGCATCTCGCATTGGCTGAGTTCCCGAACCCTGCGCTCCGTGAGGTCGAAATTGACGCCAACGATCCTTCTGGGGAGACCATGGGCATCGTGCTCGACCTTGGCGCGGGCGAGAATCCACCTGACCGCCCCATCGGGATGAACGACGCGGAACTCAGTTTCGTAAGGCAGCGCCCCATCCAGAACTTTCCTTGTGTCGGCGATGATCGAGGTGACATCGTCCGGATGCAGACAGCTGACGAACACATCGTGGGTGACGGGTTCGCCCACATCAACTCCGAACAGGCGATAATTCTGATCCGACCACCACACCCGGCCCGTTGAGATGTCCCACTCCCAGATGCCAACGTCGCCCACCTGCTGGGCCAGAAGCATGCGGGTATCATCGGGAGACGACGGTTCTTGCGTTGGGAAATACAGGTTGACCGGGGAAACGTTCGGCATCGGGAGTCTCAAAGGTGAATGCGCTGGCGCGCTTTCTAAGCCCACGACAGCCGAGGCACTTTGCGCTTGGTCAAGGTTCGATACAGCGAAGATGCTAGGACGGCGACGCCGCTGTACGATGGCGGAATCGCGGCTACCTAAGTGGGGGGCGCCTCGATCACCACCTACCCTCACCATGCGCCAGGGCCTGACATGAACGTTGCCAGAATCAAGATCGCTTTCGCCGGTCTCGCCGTTGTCATCACGGGGCTCTGGCTGCTGAGCCTGTCAGAGGCGACCCTGACAGGGGGCTTTTGGCCGCTCCGAAACGCGCTGGTGTACCTCACCGGCTTCCTGGCGATCGGCTTCATGTCGGCGGCGGTGATCCTGGCGGCGCGTCCCATTCAGATTGAAGGGTTGCTTGGTGGCCTCGACAAGTTCTACCGCCTGCACAAGTGGCTTGGCATCGCCGCGGCCGTCATGGGCGTTGTCCACTGGCTTCTCGAGATCACGCCGCGCTGGATGGTGGGACAGGGCTGGCTCGAGCGCCCCCAACGCCCGGCCCGAGCGGCGGAAGTCGCCTCCGGGTTCGATCCCTTCCGCGACTTGCATGAGGTGGCCGCCGGGCTGGGCGAACCGGGGCTTTACCTCGTCCTTATCCTTGTGGCGCTGGCGCTCTGGAAAGGCTTTCCGTACCGCTACTTCTTCAACACCCACCGGCTGCTGGCGGCGGTGTATCTTGCGCTGGTGTTCCATTCGGTCATCCTGATGGGGCCGGGCTACTGGGCCGCGCCGGTCGGACCGGTCATGGGCCTCCTCATGGCGGCCGGTTCCGCCGCCGCGGTCACGTCGCTGGTCCGGCGCATCGGCAAGTCCCGCCGCGCCGTCGGATCGATCACGTCGCTCGATCACCATACCGACAATGCCGTTCTGGATGTTGGCGTCCAGCTCACCACGGCCTGGCCGGGGCACCATGCCGGACAGTTCGCCTTCGTGAATTTCGGCGGCGGCGAAGGCGCCCACCCTTTCACGATCGCGTCCGCCTGGCGCAAGGACGGGCGCCTGATGTTCAGCATCAAGGGACTCGGGGACTACACCCGCTCCCTGCCGGAGCAGCTTTTCGTCGGTCAGGCCGTGACGGTTGAAGGGCCATACGGACGGTTTGATTTCCGCGGTGAGCGTGGGCGCCAGATCTGGATCGGAGGCGGGATCGGCATCACCCCCTTCATTGCCGGCCTGCAGGCGCTCGAGGACCAGCGGAGCAACCAGCCCGTGGACCTGATCTATTCGACGAGCGCGCCCTCAGAGGCCTTCATCGCCAATATCCGGCGGCTTGCCGAGCGGGCCGGTGTCCGGTTCCTCCTGATGGTGACGCAGAAGGATGACCGGCTCACGCTCGAGCGTCTCGAGGAGATGGTGCCCGAGTGGAAGGAGGCCGATCTCTGGTTCTGCGGCCCTCTCGGTTTTGGCCGGGCCCTGCGCGATGCAATGACCGCGCGAGGCCTGCCCGCCGACCGGTTTCACCAGGAGTTGTTCGATATGCGGTAAGTCCGTACGTCTTGAACGGTCGCCTAGAAATACCACCGTTGGGTCCCGGTGGCCTTGACCCTCGCGGCTTCCATTTGAGCAAGCGCGAGGGCGGTCAGAACGACTGCGAGCACGAGCGGCATCGCCATGAGAATCGAGGCAGTCATGGCAGCTGCTCCGTATGAGAATGTCAGGTGAAGCGATGACCACCGGCGGCGGAGCGCCCGTGTATCGTCTGGAAAGCGCGCGAAACTTCGGGCCGACCATGTGTTTGCCACTGCAGCCTCGTGGTGCGCTCGATGCCGGCTAGGGTCCGGAATGCAGGAAGCTCCTGCTCATCGAACATGCTGGCGAGCGCCCCTGCCAAGTCGGCCTGCCGCCGATTCAGGACCTGCAAGCGGGCGATGTCCGCAGCGGTCTGCTCGCAGCAGCGGTCAATGTAATCGGTTGTCATTTCGGATCGTCATGTAGGTGATGGCCAGGCTCTTCATCCGCACGGACAATTGGCTATGGCGTTATCAAAAAGGCTGGACTGGATGCGGTGCGGATAGCTCTGTCCACCCGGAACTGAATCATGCTTGGAGTGAATGCCAATCGCATCGCAAGGTCCGCTGCTCCAACAAGGATCAGGAGCACGAGTACCGCCCGCCTGCCTGCATTCAGAAGCTGGATGGGATGGCTGATGCTCATGGCTGACTCTCAATCTTCGGTAACGAGAACATAAGAGCCTGCCTGTGTGACGTCCGAACAGCGCGTGGGTAATAGTGTGTGCTGGTCCATGACAGTTCGTAACCGTCGACGGGAAAATGTGGCATTTCTCGGCTGCAAGGCGAGGTGATCCCCGGTGGACCTGCCCTGCATCGGATGGCTAGCCTCCGACCACCTCCCGAAGGGTTCGAGCCAGCTCCAGGGTGGTATAGGGCTTCTTGAGCAATCTCGTCTCCACGACCTGCCCGCGCCTGACCACATCAGGCTCGGCATAGCCCGAGGTGAACAGTACCTTGATCTCGGGCCGCATCGCCCGCACGGCGTCCGCCAGCTCTGATCCGGTCATCCCGCCCGGCATTACCATGTCGGTGAACAGCAAGTCGATCTCGGGATGCTGGTCGAGGACCGCCAGCGCCGCCGGGCCATTGGCTGCTTCCAGCACCCGGTATCCAAGGGCTTGCATCCGCATCAGGGTCATGCGCCGCACCCGCGGCTCGTCCTCGACCAGCAACACGGTCTCCCCCCGGCCCTGATAGGCCTCGGCCGTCGCCTGGGGCTCATGGTCCTCCAAAGCCTCGTCCATCACAGCGGCCCGTGGCAGATACATGCGGATCGTCGTGCCATGGCCGGGCTCGCTGTAGATCGCCACATGCCCGCCCGACTGCTTGACGAAGCCGTAGACCATCGACAGGCCGAGCCCGCTGCCCGCGCCGACCTCCTTGGTGGTGAAAAAGGGCTCGAAAGCCCGCTCCTGCACGTCCCGGGGCATGCCCGTGCCGGTGTCGGTGATGGCGATCAGGACGTAGCGTCCCGCTCGCACCTCCGGATGCATGCGGGCGTAGTCCGCATCAAGTTCGGTGTTCTCGGCCGTGATCGTCAAGCGCCCGCCGCCCGGCATGGCATCGCGGGCGTTGATGGCCAGGTTCAGGAGCGCGTTCTGCAGCTGGCTCGGATCGACCAGGACCGGCCAGAGGTCGTTGTCGGACCGGCCTGTCACCCTCACCGTCTCGCCCAAGGTCCGCCGCAGCAGCGGGGTCATCTCCCCGACCAGCATCCCGACATCCGTGAGCCTGGGCTGCAGCGGCTGCCGACGCCCGAAGGCCAGCAGGCTCTCGGTGAGCCGGGCGCCATGCTCGGCCGTCTCGCGCGCCTCCCTGGCCAGTTCCGCTTGGACGGGATCCGTCGGATGTCCGTCCGTCAGCCGCATCTCGAGCATCTCGAGATTGCCGAGAATGACGGTGAGCAGGTTGTTGAAG
>NZ_JALJRK010000091.1 GCF_024519725.1 Microvirga sp. Mcv34
GAGTGGCTGCGGGAGGGCAACAGAATACGTGTTGCGACGACTGCTTGAATCCGTCGAGCCTCGTCTCGCTCACTGTGATGGTGGCATCGGGCGGGTCTGCGCTGGCTCAGGCGCAGCCTGCGTCGGGTGAGATCGCCCTGGAGACGGTCACCGTGGAAGGGCAGGGCGGCGGCGCAACCGGGCCAGTGAACGGCTATGTTCCCAACCGCACGGCCACCGGCTCCAAGACCGACACGCCCATCGAGGAGATCCCGCAATCGGTTTCGGTGATCGGCCGTGAAGAGCTCGAGGATCGCCAGGTCCAGAAGGTCGACGAGGCGCTGCGCTACACGTCCGGCGTCTTCGCGCAGCCCTATGGACTGGATTCCGACACCGACTGGTTCTTTATCCGCGGCTTCGATGCCGGGCAGACTGGCGTCTTCCTGAACAGCCTGCCGCTCTATCAATATGCTTTCGGCGGGTTCTACATCGACCCGTTCGTTCTCGAGCGCATCGAAGTGCTCAAGGGGCCGTCCGCGGCTCTCTATGGCGGCTCGTCCATCGGCGGTCTCGTCAATCTCGTGAGCAAGCGTCCGACGACCGAGCCGCTGCGCTACGTGGAGACGGGCATCAACTCATGGGGCAATGGCTACGCGGCATTCGATTTCGGCGGTGCGCTCGACAAGGACATGATCTGGTCCTACCGCCTGACCGGAAAAGTCCCTGGCGGCGGCTGGGAGACAGACAATGCGGACGATTTCCGCGGCGTGATTGCGCCGGCCCTCACGTTCCGGCCCGACGCGGGCACAGCACTCACCGTGCTCGCCTCCTACCAGAACATGGATCTCATGCACACGGGCGGTTTCCTGCCCTATGTCGGCACGGTCGTCCCCGCGCCGTACGGGCGCATCTCGCGCCGCTTCTACTACAGCGAACCCGAGATCGATCTCTACCGTCGCGACCAGGCGATGATCGGCTACGAGTTCGAGCACGCGGTCAGCGATGTTTGGACCCTCAAGCAGAACTTCCGCTACGCGCACACGAATTCGAAGGAGCGCGGGCCTTATCCTTACGGCTATCTCGATCCCGCGACCGGATTCCCGGGACCCGTACCCGTCGCGCCGAACTTCCTGCTCTATCGCATCGGGTTCGATCACCACACGGTGGTGAACACGCTGTCCATCGATAATCAGGCGGAAGCGAAGTTCGGCACGGGGCCGCTCGATCACACGCTGCTCCTCGGCCTGGACTACAAGTACTACAATATCGACCACGTCCAGGCGTCCGGCGGCGGGACGCCGATCAGCCCCGTCAATCCGATCTACGGCGTGCCGCAGGGGCCATCGGTCCCGTATCTCGATCAGAACCTGACCATGAACCAGGTCGGATTCTATGCTCAGGACCAGATCCGCTACGGCGGCTGGATCGCGACGTTGAACGGGCGCTACGACCGTGTCTCCACGGAGAGCACCGACACGGTCGGCGCAGCGAATTTCCGCGAAGAGAACGGCGAGTTCAGCGGACGCCTGGGACTGGGCTACGAAATCGCCAACGGCCTGACGCCCTATGTGGCGGTTTCGCGCTCCTTCAACCCGCTCATCGGCGCCGATTTCTTCGGCGAGGGATTCGAGCCCGAGATCGGCCGGCAGTACGAAATTGGCGTCAAGTACAAGCCGACCTTCTTCGACGGGCTGATCACCGCCTCGTTGTTCGACCTCACCCGCCAGAACGTCCTCACGTCGGATCCCCAGCATCTCTTCTTCGAGGCGCAGCTGGGCGAGGTGCGCTCGCGCGGCTTCGAGTTCGAGGCTCAGGCCAACATCACGGCGGGCCTGAAGGCCGTGGCGGCCTTCACCGCCTACGACATCGAGATCACCGAGGATTCCAATCCTCTGCTGGTCGGAAAGCGTCCCAACGTGGTGCCGGAGATCCTGGCTTCGGGCTGGCTCGACTACACGATCCAGGACGGCACGTTCAGAGGTCTGGGTTTTGGCGCGGGCGTCCGCTATGTCGGCTTCTCCTATGTCGACAACGAGAACACCCTGAAGGTGCCTGCCGCTACCGTGTTCGATGCCGCCATCCGCTACACGCGCGACAACTTCACCCTGGCGCTGAACGTCAACAACCTGTTCGACAACGAATATGTCTCGTCCTGCGACACTCAATATACCTGCAACTACGGCGCCGGCCGCGTCGCGACCCTGAAGGCGAGCTACAAGTGGTGACGACAGCAGCGCCGTCCCGGGGCGGCGCCCTCACGCTCGTGCCGAAGCCTGTGACCGCACTGGATGTTCCTCTGTTCGAGCTGACGGATGCGAGCTTCGCGATTCCCGAGCGGACTTTGCTGCATCCGCTCAGCCTGACTCTGCCCGGAGGGCGCGTGATCGGGCTGATCGGCCATAACGGCTCGGGAAAGTCGACCCTCGTCAAGCTGCTGGCCCGCCAGCAGCCGGCGAGCGGCGGCACGGTCGCGTTCGAAGGAAGGGCCCTGTCCACCTGGGGCGTGCGGCCCTTCGCGAGGCGTGTCGCCTATCTGCCGCAGCAGACGCCGCCCGCCTCCGGGATGCTCGTCAAGGAACTCGTGGCGCTCGGCCGCTATCCCTGGCACGGCCCATTGGGACGCGTCAGACCGGTCGACCGGGAGAAGGTGAGGGAGGCCATGGCTCTCGCCGATGTGGAGTCCTTCGCCGACCGCCTCGTGGAGACGCTCTCCGGGGGCGAGCGCCAGCGGGTGTGGCTCGCCATGCTGGTGGCGCAGGATGCCCGATTCCTGCTCCTCGATGAGCCGATCTCGGCGCTCGACGTCGCCCATCAGGTGGAGGTTCTGGCACTCGTCCAGCGCCTCTCCCGCGAGCGCGGACTCGGAGTCGTCGTGGTCCTGCACGACGTCAACATGGCGGCGCGATTCTGCGACGAGATCCTGGCCCTTCAGGCGGGGCGGCTGATCGCCCGCGGGACGCCTGACGAGATCGTCACGCCGCCTCGGCTCCAGGCCATCTACGGCATCGCCATGGATGTCATGGCCCATCCCTCCACCGGAAAGCCCGTCAGCTTCGTCCGTTGACCCCTTAGCCTCAGCCCGGCTTGCCCTCGGCGGCGGCCGGACGTACTTCCTCTGTCATGCGCCCCCTGCTCAAACGGTTCTTCGCCTATTACCGGCCGCATCGCGGCCTGTTCGTGCTCGACTTCTCCTGCGCGGTCGCTTCGGGGCTGCTGGAGCTCGGCTTCCCGATCGCCGTCAAGCTGTTCATCGACACGCTGCTCCCCACCGGCCAATGGGGGCTGATCACGCTCGCCTCGACGCTGCTGCTCGCAATCTACGTCCTCAATGCGGGCCTGATGGCCACCGTGACCTATTGGGGGCACATGCTCGGCATCAACATCGAGACCGAGATGCGACGCAAGGCCTTCGACCATCTCCAGAAACTCTCCTTCGGCTTCTTCGACAACCAGAAGACGGGACACCTCGTTGCGCGTCTCACCAAGGACCTGGAGGAGATCGGCGAGGTCGCCCATCACGGGCCCGAGGATCTCTTCATCGCCTTGATGACGCTCGTGGGCGCGTTCATCCTGATGTTCACGGTCAATGTGCAGCTTGCCGTGATCACCGCTCTCGTGGTGCCGCTCACCGCGTGGCTGACGACCCGGTACGGCGGCCGCATGACCCGCAACTGGCAGGCTCTCTACGGCAAGGTGGGGGATTTCAACGCGCGCATCGAGGAGAATGTCGGCGGGATCCGCGTCGTCCAGGCCTTCGCCAACGAGGATCACGAGCGGCGCCTGTTCGCCGTCGACAACCAGGGCTACCGCAAGACGAAGCTGGAGGCCTACCGCATCATGGCGGCCTCGACCTCGCTCAGCTATCTGAGCATGCGCCTGATCCAGATGGTCGTCATGGTGGCGGGCAGTTATCTGGTGATCAAGGGCGAGCTCAGCGCGGGCGGCTTCGTCGGCTTCCTGCTGCTCGTAGGCGTCTTCTTCCGGCCCATCGAGAAGATCAACTCGGTCATCGAGACCTATCCCAAGGGTATTGCCGGTTTCAGGCGATACATGACCTTCCTCGACACCCGTCCCGATATCGCCGATCGTGCAGGCGCGCGGGACGCGGGCAAGCTCAGGGGCGACATCGCGTACCAGAACGTGCAATTCGGCTATGCCTCGGAGCGGCCCATCCTCAAGGGGCTGGACCTGACGATCCGCGCCGGCGAAACCATCGCCTTCGTCGGCCCGTCCGGAGCGGGCAAGACCACGATCTGCTCCCTGCTGCCTCGCTTCTACGAGGTCGACGGCGGATCCATCACCATCGACGGAATCGATATCCGCGACATGACGCTCCGCTCCCTGCGCAGCCAGATCGGCATCGTGCAGCAGGATGTGTTCCTGTTCGCCGGCACGATCCGCGAGAACATCGCCTATGGCCGGCTCGAGGCCGCGGATGCCGAGATCCTGGAAGCGGCACGCCGGGCCCGGCTCGACGAGGTCATCGCCTCCCTTCCGGCCGGGCTGGATACGGTGATCGGAGAGCGCGGCGTCAAGCTCTCCGGAGGACAGAAGCAGCGCCTCGCTATCGCGCGCATCTTCCTCAAGAACCCGCCGATCCTGATCCTCGACGAGGCGACGTCGGCCCTCGATACGGAGACGGAGCGGGCGATCCAGCAGGCCCTCGCCGAGCTGTCGCAGGGACGCACAACGCTTGTGATCGCTCATCGCCTCGCCACCATCGTGAATGCCGACCGGATCGCCGTCATCGACCACGGTATCATCGCCGAGCAGGGGAGCCACAGGGAGCTCCTCGCCCGCGATGGCATCTACCGGCGGCTGAGCGAGGCGCAGTTCGCCTAGAGTATCGTTCGGCGAAGTGGAAACAGCTCTGACGTCAGGCGCCTGCCGCGTCCGCCCAGAACGTGCGGCTGCGAGCATTGACGGGCGATCCCGCGGCGTCGTTCAGGGCGAGGATCGCCTCATGGAAGCGTCGCGCCTCGTCCGGGCCGGTCAGGAGCCTCAGGCTGTGAATGATGCGGGTGATGCGCAGGTGGTTGTGATCGTACCCGGTCAGCCACCAGGATGTATCGCTGTAGAACCGGAGCATCCTGTCGGTCGCTCGCGCAAGGGTCTCCTGGGCCGCCTGATCCATCCTGATCGCGTTGATCTCGGCCTGCGTCAGAACCGGGGCTCCCGGCTGGGCGGCGCTGCGGGTCGGAAGCGGGAACAGCCACTGGATATAGTCGTGCACCTCTTCCAGCCGCTCGTCGGAGAAGCCCAGGACCTCGGCCGCGAAGCGTCCCCGACCGTCGCGTGCGGTGCCGGCGAGAAAGGCGTGGAGAGGTCCCATCGTGGAGTGAGCCATAGCCGTGCCTCCGGTTGTGAGGCACAGCCTAAAGCCTCGGGTGGCGTCAGGCCAGAAGGCTGACGAAGAAGCGGGCGCAGACGAGCAGGAGGAAGATGCCGAAGGCCACTTCGAGTCGCCGTTTAGAGAGACGGTGGGCGAGGCGCGCGCCGACCGGCGCCATCCAGGTGCTGGTGGGGATGAACAGCAGAAAGCCAAGCAGCGAGACATAGCCCAGGGCCAGCGGTGGCTGGAAGGCGATCACGTTCGGATAATCGGCCATGTGCGGCCAGCCGGCATAGATGTAGCCGATGGCGCCCGGGATGGAGATCAGGATGCCGAGGCCTGATGAGGTCGCCACCGCCTGATGGATCGGGCGGTTGTAGAAGGTCATGAACAGGTTGGAGAGTTGGCCGCCGCCGATGCCCATGAGGGCCGAGAGGATGCCGATGAGCCCGCCATAGGCCACCATGATGGGCTTCGCCGGCATGTCGAGGCCGAAGCGCCAGGTATCCTTGCCGAAGAGGAGGCGGATGGCCGAGATGCCGGCCACCACGACGAACACGGTCTTGAACAGGTCGGCCGGGGCATAGCGGGCGATGATGCTGCCGAGGCCGACGCCGAGGACCACCGGCACGGCCCACACCCGCAGGATGCTCATGTCGACGGCGCCCTTGGCCTTGTGGGCCGAGAACGAGCGCAGCGACGTCGGGATGATGATGGCGAGCGAGGTGCCGACGCAGAGCGGCATGCGCACCTCCTCGGGGACCTCCAGGATACGGAAGAGCTCGTAGAGGATCGGCACGGCGACCGCGCCGCCGCCGACGCCGAACACGCCGGCCAGCAGGCCGGTGATCGCGCCGGCCGCCAGGAGCGCGACCACGAGCCAGGCGAGATCGAACAGGGGAATGCCAAACATCGGAAGGTCCATCGGAGGGAAGCAGATCGGCGTAGGGTCTTTTCGGCCCAGCGGCAAGTTGCACTATGGCAGGGGGCACCTAGCTTGAGGCGCGTCCCGCGTGCTTCTCCTGGTACTCGCGGGCCCTCTGGTCGATCCAGGATCGGTCCGTGATGCCGCCGGGATTGGCACGCGTCGCCATGGCGTCCATGAAGGCGAGGAAGCGTTCATGAGCCACGCCGTAGAGCCGTCGCAGCTCGTCCAGCGGCTCCGCATGATCGTCCACGCGCAGGTCGAGCATGGGATAGGGCTCGTCGTGCCAGACCTTGATGGCGGCGGATTGCTTACCGCGCTTGTCGCCGCCCTCGGCCTGACCGGCGTCGAGTGCCGTCATGAGACGATCCGCGAAGGGCAGGTCCGCGCGCCGCTTGTAGGTGTCGAGCGTCGCCTCGATCACGCTCGACCCGGCCAGCATGTTGCCCGCGACCGAGACGCCCACGTCGGTGATATGCCCGCACCAGTCGATACAGTCTACACCTGTATGGGCGGCCGTGCGGCCGTCCCGGTCGATCACATGGAGCTGTCGCGAGCCGCGGCCGGGATCCTGGGCCGTGAGGATCGTGACGATCTCCTCGGCACTTCTTCCCTCAGCCAGAAGACGGATGCCGTCCGTGCCATAGAGGGGATTGACGAGGGCCTGCGTGGCGAGAGCCCCGATCCGTGCCGCGCCGTGGGGGCAGAGTGCTCCCACGGCGAAGAACTTGGTGGTGACGGCGACGCCGAAGGCGCCGGTCTCGGGGTCCTTGGCGATGATCGACCAGGTCATGATGGGCCTTCCTCAGCGACCGACCGCATAGGCCTGCATCAGACGCGGCGTGGCGGCGCCGTGCAGCAGGCCGTCCTTGTCGCGGCTCGCCGCAACGAGACGTCCGACCGTCCAGGCGGGCGCGACCTCGACCTCGTGGCCGCGCGCCCGCAGATTGTCCAGCACCTCCGCGCCGTAGGTCTCCTCGGCCATGAGGTGGCCGGGCTTCTGCTCGCGCGGGTAGAACGAGGAGGGGAAATGCGCCGTGTGCGACATTGGCAGGTCGATGGCCTCCTGCAGGTTCAGGCCGTGATGGGCATGGCGCAGGAACAGGAGAAGCTGCCACTGCTCCTGCTGGTCGCCGCCCGGAGAGCCGAAGACCATGTAGGGCTCCCCATCCTTCTCCGCGAGGGTCGGGGTGAGCGTCGTGCGCGGACGCTTGCCCGGCGCGAGGCTCGCCGGCAGGCCCTCCTCGAGCCAGAACATCTGGGCGCGCGAGTTGAGCATGAAGCCCAATTCCGGGATGACCGGCGAGGATTGCAGCCAGCCGCCGGACGGCATGGCGGCGATCATGTTGCCGAAGCGGTCCACCACGTCGATATGCACCGTGTCGCCGCGGCGCGCGGAGCGCATGGATGCCAGCGTCGGCTCGCCGCCCGTCACTTCGCGGTTCGTAGTCGAAAGGTCGCGCAGGGCCTCGAGAGTGCGCTCCACCTGGGTCTCGTAGCCTTCGATGCGACCGGGGCGCAGCTCGAACGAGGCCTTGTCCGTGATGAGCTTGCGGCGCTCGTCGTTATAGGCATCCGACAGCAGGGTCTCGATCGGTACGTCCACGAAATCCGGATCGCCGTAATAGGCCTCGCGGTCGGCGAAGGCGAGCTTCTTGGCTTCGGTGAGGAGATGGACGAACTCGGCGCTGGTCGGGCCCATGGCGGCGATGTCGAAGCCCTTCAGGAGCGCCAGCGTCTGGAGGAACACCGGGCCCTGGCCCCAGGGGCGAATCTTGTTCACCCGGTAATTGTGGTAGTCGTAGGTCTGCGGCGCGTCGTAGCTCGCGGACCACTTCGCCATGTCGTCGCCGGTCAGCACGCCGCGATGGCGCGCGCCGCTCTGGTCCATGGCCTCCGTCTTGCGCACGAAGGCGTCGATGGCCTCGGCCACGAAGCCCTTGTAGAACGCGTTGCGTGCCCCTTCGATCTGAGCCTCGCGGTCGCCGCCCTTGGCCTCACCTTCTCGGATGATGCGCTTCCAGGTGTCGGCAAGCTGTGGGTTGCGGAAGAGCTGGCGAGGCTTCGGTACCTCGCCGCCGGGCATGAAGACGGCCGCCGAGGTCGGCCATTCCGTCTCGAAGAACTCCTTCAGGCCCTTGATGGTGTCCGCCACGCGCGGCAGCAGGGGATGGCCCTGCTCGGCGTAGTAGATCGCGGGCTCCAGCACCTCCCTGAGCGAGAGCATGCCATGGTCGCGCAGGAGCAGCATCCAGGCGTCGAAGGCGCCTGGCACCACGGTGGAGAGCAGGCCGTTGCCGGGAATGAGCTTGAGGCCTTCGTTCTTATAATGCGCGATGGTGGCGCCCTGTGGAGCCGTGCCCTGGCCACAGAGCACTTCGACCTTCTTGGTCTTGGCCGAGTAGAACACCGCCGGCACTTCGCCCGAGGGGCCCACCAGATGCGGTTCGACGACCTGCAGCACGAACGCGGAAGCCACGCAGGCGTCGAAGGCATTGCCGCCCTTTTCCAGCATGGACATGCCCGCGGCGGACGCGAGCCAATGTGTCGAGGTGACGATGCCGAAGGTGCCGAGGATCTCTGGCCGGGTCGTAAACATGATGTCTTATCCGAAGTTGCGTCGTGATTATTGTTCGCGGGGGTCGAGCGCGTCGCGCAGGCCATCGCCGAGGAGATTGAAGCCGAGAACGATCAGGAAGATCGCGGTGCCCGGGAAGATCGACATCCAGGGAGCCTGATCCATGAAGTTCTTGGCGGTGTTGAGCATGGAGCCCCAGGAGGGGTTCGGGGGCTGCTGGCCGAGGCCGAGGAACGAGAGGCTCGCTTCCGCGATGATCGCGGTCGCGATGGTGAGCGTGCCCTGGACCAGGATCGGCGGCAGGACGTTCGGGAACACGTAGCGCACCAGGATCCAGAAGTCGGGCAGACCGATGGCGCGCGCGCCTTCCACATAGTCTTCCGCCTTGACGGTCAGCACCTGCCCGCGGGTGAGGCGGATGAAGATCGGCATGGCCGAGAGACCGATGGCGATCATCGCGTTGGTGAGGCTCGGTCCGAGGAAGGCGGCCAGCGCGATGGCGAAGATCAGGAAGGGGATCGCCAGCATGGCATCGGTGGCGCGCGAGATCGCGGCATCGACCCAGCCGCCGAAATAGCCCGACACGAGGCCGAACGGCACGCCGAGCACGATGGCAATGGTGACCGACACCACGCCGGCCATGATGGACGCGCGAGCGCCCCAGAGCATGCGGGAGAGAAGGTCGCGTCCAAGTTCGTCGGTGCCGAACCAGAACAGGGCCGAGGGTGCCTTGCGAATGCTGGTGAAGCTCGGCTTGACCGGATCGTATGGGGCGAAATAGGGGCCAATGAGGGCGACCAGAACGAAGAACAGCACGATGGCGCCGCCGAGGATGGCGCTCTTGTTCTTCAGGAACTTGGCGAGGACGCGGCTGCGCTTCTTGGGCAGCGCGACCTCATCGGCGATAACGGCTGTGGCGGTCATGCGGCGTGCCTCAGGCGGGGATTGACGAGAACGTAAAGGACGTCGGCCAGCAGGTTCATGAAGATGAAGCCGACCGCCGTGCACAGGACGACGCCCTGCACCACCGCGTAGTCGCGGTTGAAGACCGCGTCGACGATAAGCTTGCCGAAGCCCGGAATGGTGAAGATCTGCTCCGTGAGCACGGCGCCGGCGAGAAGCTCGCCGAAGAGCAGGGTGGACAGGGTCACGATCGGCACGAGCGCGTTGCGCAGGGCGTGCTTCAGGATGACCTTCCTGGACAAAAGCCCCTTGGCGCGGGCGGTGCGGATGTAGTCGGAGCGCATGACGCCGAGCATGGCGCTGCGGGTATGGCGCATCAGGCTCGCCGCGAGGCCGGTGCCGAGCACGAAGGCCGGCATGAGCATGGTCTTGATGTTGAGCCAGAGGTCCTCGGTCGGCGGCACGTAGCCGGAGGCGGGCAGGAGCTTCCAGCGCACCGAGATCAGCATGATGAGCATGATGCCGAGCCAGAAGTTGGGAATGGACAGGCCCGACAGCGCGATGACATTGGCCGTGTAGTCGACGACCGTCCCCTTTCTCACCGCCGAGATGATGCCGGCCGGGATGCCGATGGCGAGCGCGACGATCATCGCCATGATGGCGAGCTCGAGGGTCACGGGAAGCTTGCTGAGGATCAGGTCGAGTACGGGGATGTCGGTGCGCAGCGAAATCCCGAGATTGCCCGTCAGCGCCGAGCCGATCCAGGCGAAGTACTGGACCGGGATGGGATCGTCCAGGCGATATTTTTCACGCAAGAAAGCGAGCACCTGCGGATCGCGCTCCTCGCCCGCCATGGTGAGAACCGGGTCGCCGGGCAGGAGCTTCTGCAGGGCGAAGACCAGCAGCGACACGATGATCAGTGTCGGGATGGCAATCAGTATTCGTCGTCCGATGTAGCGCAGCATCCGCTCGTGGAACCCGTATCGAGGAAGGGCAGGGGCGTGCCCGGCCGTGAAGCCGGGCACGGTGGTTTCTTGCTATGTCAGGAGGCGAACTTCACGCTCTTCAGGCGGATCATGCCGTCCGGATAGGGCTTGAAGTTCTGGACTTTCTTCGTGTGAACGAAGGGCCAGGGCTGGTAGTAGGTGTAGATGATCGGCAGGTCCTGTTTCAGGATCTCCTGCGCCGCATCGTAGAGCTCCTTGCGCTTGGCTTCGTCGTTGATGACGCGGGCATCGTTGAGGAGCTTGTCGACCTGCTCGTTGCAGTAGCGACCGTCGTTCAGGGCGCCCTTGCAGGAGACGAAGGGGTGGATGTTGCCGTCCGGATCGACGCGGCCGGACCAGCCGATCACGTTCACGTCGAAGTTACCCGCCTGGGCTTCCTTCTGCATGGCGGCGAACTCGGTCGGGCGCAGCGAGATGTCGAAGCCGGTCTCGGCCGCCATGGCCTGGATGATCTCGGCGATCTGCTGGGTCGTGGTGCTGGTCCCGAAGGTCAGTTCGAGCTTCACGCGGTCGACACCCGCTTCCTTCAGGAGCTGCTTGGCCTTCGCGACGTCACGCTCGTTGGCCTTGAACTTCGGGTTGTTGTAGGGGCTCGCCTCCGGGAAGGGCTGGCCTGCGGGCGGGAAGATGCCTTGGCCGACGACTTCGTTGATCACGTTGCGATCGATGGAGAGTTCGAGAGCCTGCCGGACCCGCTTGTCTTGGCCGAGCGGCGTCTTGGAACGCTCGCCGTTGTTGGTGTTGATCGTCAGTCCCTGGTAGCCGATGCCGGAGACCGGCGCGAAGACCAGGTTGGAATCGCTCTTCACCGCCGGAACGTCGCTCGGCGCCAGACGCTCGATCAGGTCGAGATTGCCGGAGCGCAGGTTGGCGAGGCGCACGGTCGTATCCGGGATGGGCTGGAACACGACGCGCTCGAAGTTGTAGCTCTTCGCGTCCCAGTAATCGGCGAACTTCTCGAGCACGATGCGATCGTTCTGGACGCGCTCGACAAACTTGTAGGGACCTGAGCAGACCGGCTTCTGGCCGAAATCGGCGTTGCCGAGCGCCTTCGGCGACATGATCATGCCGGCGCGGTCGGAGAGCTGCGAGAGCAGGGTCGCGTCGGCGCGGGAGAGGTTGACCTTCACGGTCAGGTCATCGATGGCCTCGACATTGTCCACCGAGGTCAGCTCGCTCTTGCGCAGGGAGTCCGGCAGGGTGCGGGCCCGGTCGAGATTGGCTTTCACGGCGGCGGCGTTCAGGGGCTCGCCGTCGTGGAACTTGACGCCCGGACGCAGCTTGAAGGTGAGCGACTTGCCGTCGTCGCCCCAGCTCCACTCGGTGGCCAGCTCGGGGGTGAATTTCAGGTCGGGCGTGATGTCGACCAGCTTGTTGCACAGAGACGTGAACACGATGCGCCCGACGAAGGTGCGCGCACGGTGCGGATCGAGCACGTCCGGGTCTTCGTTCAGGCCGATGCGCAGGGTCTGCGCCGAGGCGGCGGTGCTCGCCAGGAGCCCTGCGGCCAAAGCAAGGAGAAGTCTCTTCTTCATTCCATGTCCTCCAATCGTTCTCTGGATCTGGTCTTTTGCTTTCAAGGGCTCGTCGCGACGGGCTTATCCTGCCGTTCGCGCCAAGTTCGGTAGAGCGCCAGGCGCTTGGCGAGCGCCGCGCTCGGAGGCGGCGCGCTGATGGAACCGGCGCCCGCTCCCTGGATTTCGCGCCAGAAATGGCAAGCCACCTGCCGACCGTCCGGCGCCGCTTCGAGCACCGGGTGCTGCTCCTTGCAGAGCGCGCGGGCATGGGGGCAGCGGGTGTGGAAGCGGCAGCCCGGCGGCGGGGCGGCCGGGCTCGGCACGTCTCCCTGGAGCAGCGCCATCGGCTGGCGGTTCGTCGGGCTCGGGCTCGGGATCGCGGCGAGCAGCGCCTGGGTGTAGGGATGCAGCGGGTTGTCGAACAGCGCGTCCGTCTCGGACAGCTCCACGATCTCGCCGAGATACATCACCGCGACCCTGTCGCTCATGTGCCGGATGACGGCAAGGTCATGGGCCACGATGGCGAGGGTCAGGCCGAAGCGGTCCTTCAGGTCCTCGAGCAGGTTGATGATCTGCGCCTGAATCGACACGTCGAGCGCCGAGACCGGTTCGTCGCCGACGATCAGCTTCGGATCGCCCGCGAGCGCCCGGGCGATGCCGATGCGCTGGCGCTGGCCGCCGGAGAACTCGTGCGGGTAGCGGTCCGCATGGGTCGGCAGCAGGCCGACCGTGCGCATGAGGTCCGCCACGCGCTCGCGCTTTGCGCGGCCACTCGCCAGGTTATGAAGCCAGATGGGCTCGGCGATGATGTCGCCCACGTTCATGCGCGGGTTGAGGGATGCGAACGGGTCCTGGAAGATGATCTGAAGCTCGCGCCGCAGCTTGCGCAGCTCGCCCTTGTCGAGCTTCACGATCGAGCGGCCCTCGTAGCGCACGTCGCCTTCAGTCGCCTCGATGAGGCGCAGCAGCAGGCGGCCGAGGGTGGACTTTCCGCAGCCGGATTCGCCCACGATGGCGAAGGTCTCGCCGCGCCGGATCGCGAGGGACACGCCGTCGACGGCGCGCACGATCGTCGGCTTCGACAGAAGGCCGCCGCCGCCGAAATGCTTCTTCAGGCCGATGCCTTCGAGCACGATGTCGTCGTCGGGCATCACGCTCATGGGGTGGCTCCGCGGTGGATCTCGAGAGGGGCATACCAGCAGCGCGCCCGGTGGCCGGGCTTGATCTCGGTGAGTGGCGGCGGATCGTTGGCGCAGTGGCTGTCGGAGAACGGGCAGCGCGGCGTGAAGCGGCAGCCCTTGGGCATCAGCTCTGCCGGCGGAACGGTGCCGCGGATCGTGGCGAGGCGCCCCTGGCGCTTGCCGAGCGACGGGACCGAGCCCATCAGACCGATGGTATAGGGATGCTGAGGATCCTCGAAGATCGCCTCGACCGGGCCGCTCTCGACCACGCGCCCCGCATACATTACAGCGACCTCGTCGGCCACTTCCGCCACCACACCGAGATCGTGGGTGATGAGAATCATGGCCGTGCCGGTCTCCTCCTGCAGGCGGCGGATGAGCGTGAGGATCTGAGCCTGGATCGTCACGTCGAGGGCCGTGGTCGGCTCGTCGGCGATCAGAAGCTGCGGATCGTTGGCGAGCGCCATGGCGATCATCACGCGTTGGCGCATGCCGCCGGACATCTCGTGCGGATAGGCGCGCAGGCGCTTCTCCGGCGCGGGAATGCGCACCTTCTTGAGCATGTCGAGCGCCCGCTCCCACGCCTCGGCCTTGGAGACCTTGCGGTGGCGGACGATGCCCTCCGCGATCTGGTCGCCGATGGTGAAAGCAGGGTTGAGCGAGGTCATCGGCTCCTGGAAGATCATCGCCATCCGGTCGCCGCGCAGGTCGGCCCGCTCACGCTCGGTGAGCGTCATGAGATCCCGGCCGTCGAACAGGGCCTGGCCGGAGACGATCCGGGCCGGCGGCGTCGGCAGCAGGCCCATGAGGGCGAGCGATGTCACGCTCTTGCCGCAGCCGGATTCGCCGACGATGCACAGGGTCTTGCCCTTGCGCACGGAGAAGGACACGTCGTCGACGACGTTCACGCCCTTGGGCGCGCCGTCGAAGCGAACGGACAGCCCCTGGACGTCGAGCAGCGGCGGCTCTGCGGCGAGCCCAATGGCGCCCGGGCCGTGAAGGTGCGTCCTCGATTGCTGCGTTGCCTCAAGTCCCATGGAGACGCTGATCCTCGGTGTTTTCAGGTATTGCTTGCTGTGGATCCTTGCCGTCGGGCAGGGGGCTCGTCATGACTTTCAAGAGTCCGTCGCGCACCAGCTCCAGGTGCTCGCGCATCGCCTGTTCGGCCGCATGGGCCTCGCGCTGGGCGATGGCCGCGATCACGCGCCGGTGCTGGTCCACATAGACCTGCTGTCGCGCTCCGGACCGGGCCCGCTCGCGCAGGAGGCGCCAGGTGGCGTCCTGACGGATGCGGTCGATCATGTCGAAGATCGCCAGGAGAAGCGAATTGCCCGCCACCTCCGCGATGGCACGGTGCAGGGCGCTGTCCCAGAGTTCACGGCCGTCGGCATCGGACATGGAGGCGGTCTTGTCGGCCAGATGGAGAAGCCGCTCGATATCGCCGTTCGAGGCGCGCAGGGCCGCGAGTCGGGCCAGAGCCGGTTCGATCTCCAGGCGCACATCCATGACTTCGAGCGGATTGGTTCGCCGGGACAGGTCCTCGACATCGGACGGGTGCTCCGGCGGACGGGGGCCGAGGAAGGTGCCTTTTCCCTGATGACGCCAGATCCGCCCTTCGGCCTCGAGAACCTCCAGGGCTCGCCGCAGGGCGCGCCGGCCGATGCCGATCTGCGCCGCCAGAACCCGCTCCGAAGGGAGACGCTGCTCCTTGTCGAAGGAGCCGCCTTCCAGCAGGGCTCGCAGACGCCCAAGGGCGAAATTCGAGCTATCCGGCAATGGATCGGGGTGGGCCATGGAGATCCGGCTGCGGTTGAACCAATCTTGCTGCTGGTCCGCAGATGACGATCTATTGTTTCGTATCTATGGCCGGCAACGAAAGAAGGCTAGCCCAAGGCCGAACCAATTTGCAACTGGTTCGGTGATGGTTCTGTGTTCACCGGCTGCCGGAACATTGGCCAGAAGAAGATGAAAAGCGGCCTCGGCGCTCTGTGGCCCTCACGTTCCTTGCCTAAAGTTTACGCAACGAAAGTCTAACAATCCTGACGCCGCTCACCGGCCCCGATGAGCCGCGCCGGAGTCGGTGTCAGGCCTTCTCCGGGGCTCCGCCGCCGGATTCGAGCAGGGCCTTCAAACCCTCGCGATAGGTCGGGTAGCGAAGCGCCACGCCGAGATCCGTCTTGATGCGCGTGTTGCGCACGCGCTTATTGTCCGCGTAGAAGGCGCGCGCCATGGGGGTCTGGTCGGCCTTGTCGAACGGCACCTCCGGGGGCGGTTCGCGGCCGAGCAGCTCGGCCGCATAGGCGATCACGTCCTGCGGCGGGCCGGGCTCGTCGTCGGCGACGTTGTAGACGGCATTGCGGCTCGGGTGCTCGATCGAGGCCATGAGCACCTGCGCGATATCGGCCGTGTGAATCCGGTTGAACACCTGATCCGGCTTGACGATGCGTCGGGCCGTGCCATCGGCGACCTTCACCAGGGCGTTGCGGCCCGGGCCGTAGATTCCCGCCAGCCTGAAGATCTGCACGGCGAAGGAGGCGCTCTCGCCGAGTGCAAGCCATTCCCGTTCGGCTGTGATGCGCTGGCGCGAGCGGGTCGAGGCCGGGTTGGGCGGCGTCGTCTCGTCGACCCAGTCTCCGTCCGCATTGCCGTAGACGCCCACCGTCGACAGATAGCCGATCCAGCGCAGGCGGGGCGCCGACGCGATGGC
>NZ_JALJRK010000092.1 GCF_024519725.1 Microvirga sp. Mcv34
CATCACCCGCCGCGTAGGCTTCAATCCGGTGTCTCAAAAACCGCGGGCGGTACAGTGTCATTGTTCCTGGCCGCCAATGCGCTGGCCATCATCGCTGTGATTTGCGGAGCTTTCCTTTGCTATAAGCAACGGGAGGGATGGGGTTGCTTCCTGTTCCTAGCGTTTATGGCCGGGGCCGGAGCTACAACGCTGATGAAGTTCCCAGCCGCCACCTAGTAAGGCTTTCGGTATACGCATAAAGAAGCCCCGTGCGATGATCTCGCCGGGGCTTATTTCTTGCAGATTTCGCACTTGAGAGGACAGCTGCCGTAGCTCCCCCATCGCGGACTACCTCACCTCAGGGCTTGAACATGCCGCGCCGCAGAAGCAGGGAAGATGAACAACGAGACATTCTGACATTCAGAGCGGGTTCACGCCCCAGGGGACAATCTACATGCCTCCCCTGAGGAGGGTAACATGTTGAAGAAAGTGGCCTTTGCTCTTGCGCTTGCTGCCGCTGGCTTTGCAGCTCAGACAGCCTCCGCGAACCCGTTAACTTGGCCTGCGGTCATCCCTGACGCTTCTGCTACCTTGGTGCAGCGCATCCAGTACTACGATCCGCCACGTTACGAGCGTCGGTATGAAGGCCCGCCGCGGGGCTACTACGACCGTCCGTACTGGCGCCGTGGCGATGGCCCTCCACCATGGGCGCGACCCTGGTGGCGGCGCCATTATGAGCGGCCGTATTGGGAGCGGCGTGAGTATTATGGCCGTGGCTGGTAAGGCAGGACGGAAACGATAGTGAAGCCCCGTGCGATCGTTTCGCGCGGGGCCAAATTCTTGCATGCTTCGCACTTGAGAGGACAGTAGCCGTAGCTCCATCCCCGAAGCGGTCGTAGCTCGAAGCCCAAAGGCGAGCACACTGCACCACAAGATGACAGTACAACTACCGTTACGCTGCCTTAAGGGTTGACTTCCATGCCTTACGACAGCGAGCCGCGTCACGAGCGCGAAGGGGGCCACCATGGAGCGAGAGTTATCCGCTGCAACGTCGTGCGCACTTGGATTGAGCGCACTCTCATGTTTCCTCACAGTCGGAGGATTCATGGGATAGGCATCTCCAATGATCCTGCTCGGCAACTTTGCCGCCGCTGGTGCAGCCATACTGGCCATCTACGGCCTTTGGCGACACAAAGAATTTCAGCGGTAGGGGCTCTGGCCCTCAGCTCTCCAGGGCTGGCGATCTGCTGCGGTGTCCTGGGGCATCCTTTCATCGCAGTCATGAGTGCAGGAAACTCGCGCGAACGCGCTCGGATGATGGCTGCGCCTGGTGCCGAGGTTGTGCTGGTACCAAAGGCCCCTGGTGGTACTCCAGGGCAGGTTACGGGGTCGGATCTATCACTTGTCGAGGCTGAAGCACAACGGATCACGGCGATCCGTGATGCCTTCCGCGCCGACCAGTTTCGGCACCCTGGCAATCCAGCGGCCCATGAAGCGGGGACCGCGGCCGAATTGTGGATGCAATCGGCAGGGATCATAACAGCTTTCTGCGATTTTGCTGGTTCAGGCGGCACACTCGGCCGGGTGGCGCGGGCTCTGACGCCGCGTGGGGTACGGTGCTATGCGGTCGAACCCGAGGGCGCCGAAGCGCTGGCTGGAGGCGATGTTAGCCGTCCCGACCACCCCATGCAGGGAGGGGGCTACCCGATAGCTGATCTCACCCACCTCTCCGGGGCTCCGTTGGCAGGCTACCTGACCGTCAGCAGCAACGAGGCACGGCACTATGCGTATCTTTTAACTCGGGTCGAAGGTATTTTCGGCGGCTACTCCGCTGGGGCGAACTTGGCCGCGGCTATCAAGCTGCTGCAGGGGAAGGAGGTTGGTGGAACCATCGCTTTTGTCGTCCGCGATAGCGGGCTCAAATACCTATCAACCGACCTCTGGGAAGACATCACCTGACATGTGTTTCCGATCTCGGGCCGGCGCCAATGCGCGACTGGCCCGTGCGTAGCCTGGATCGGGCGCCGCTCGGTCAGTTCGGCACGTTTCTTCAAATGCTCTATCGATAGGAGCACAAAGCAAGTCTCGTTAGGGTGAGCCGTGACGACGCTATTGCATTAGAGCCTTGCTGACGGCTTTCTCCGTCGATTTGAGCGTCTCCGCCAGGATCCCGCCGAGTTGGTCAGCCGTAGCGGACAGGGGTGTGCCGATGCCTTTGATAAGCAAAGTCCGAACCGGCAATGATCGCTCAAACCTTCTGAGAGCGATCCCACTGCCGAGGAAGTCGTAAGCTGCAGCCGGATGAACAAAACCGATGCCAATTCCCTCCCGAACGAACGCACAGATGCTTGCGGAGTATGGCGTCTCGACCGAGGCCACCTGATGACCGGCCCCGACCTCCTCCAGAAGGCTTGCCAGACCCCAACGGATCATGTCCTCCCGTGGGTAGGCTATGATATTCTGGCCCATCAACATCTTGGCTGTGATTGTCCGCGACCTTGCCAACGCACTGTCGCTCGGAACGGCGCAGACCAGATCCATCACGGCAAACATCGAACTGGATACTGTCGACACATCAGCGTTGTCCGTCACCAGCCCGATGTCGCAGGTTCTCGCGGCAACTTGAGCCGCGATCAAGGCGGATGAACCGGTCAGGTGGGAGATCCGAGCTTGAGGCTGGGCCACCTTGAGAGCGGCAATCGCCCGGCCCGCAAACCCGATACCGAATGACATGACCGTCCCAAAACGGACAGGGGAGGACGCGTGCTCCCTCAGGCTTTGGGCGAACTCACGGATTGCGTTCAAGCCTGCATAGCGGCGCTCGACCTCGTCAAAAAGCGCATAGGCCTCCGGGGTCGGGTTGAGCTTTGCTCGCGTGCGGTCGAAGAGCTTTACGCCGCTCAGCCGCTCAAGGTCGGCGATCAACCTGCTGATGCCAGGTTGTGATGCACCTATCATCCTGGCTGCCTGGATCATGTTTTCGGACTTCATCACCGCTCTGAAGGCATCGATGTGGCGGAAATCAATCATGACGAATCCTCAACCCTCGCGTAGCCGGCCCAGTGGACATCACTGATCTCTGCCCACTAGGCAAGGCTCAGCTTCCCTTCAAATTATGAGTATTTGAATATAATTTGCATATCTTATTCATTTATGCATAAGTCCTGTTTGTCTAGGAGGTTCGGGATGAGACCAATGACTTCGGCGCCTGAGCGTTGGGCTGATTGCAGCGACCAGGGTGCCGTTGCACGAAGCCGGAGAATTGATGCCCCTCTCCGAGGTGCCGTGGCATCCTCTCCTCCGACGCGTTCCACCCAGCCTGATCGCTCGGGAGTGGGTCCGATCTGCTCACTTTTCAAGAATTGAATTGCGGCACTCATGATCATTGTTACGAACAACGAAGGTGCGTCAGGGATTCCGACCACGGCGAAGCTGCTGGAGCAGGGTGCCGCTTGCTTGGATGCCATCGAAGCGGGCGTCCGTCTCGTCGAAGCCGACGAGACGGTGCGGACCGTTGGTCGTGGGGGATGGCCCAATCTGCTGGGCGAGGTCGAGCTTGATGCGTCAGTGATGGACGGCACGACCCTCCGGACAGGCGCGGTCGGTGCCCTGAAGGGCTTCCTTCATCCTGTGAGTGTGGCACGGCAGGTTCTTGAGCGGCTCCCGCATGAACTTCTGGTCGGAGAAGGGGCGATGCGTTTCGCGGTGGAAATCGGCGCGCAGGCGGGGGAACTCCTGATGCCCCATGCCCGCACGGCGTGGCGCCATTGGTTTGAAGACGAGGTCAGCGAGGGTGAGCGCAACCGCTGGCCGGACGTGCCGATGGCGGACTTATGCCGGCATGCCATCGACCCGGAGGTCGGACGCGACACCACGGTCTTCGTTGGTCAGGACAGCGCCGGCAACATCGCCGCGGGCACGAGCACATCGGGATGGGGGTGGAAGTACCCCGGCCGGCTCGGTGACAGCCCAGTTATTGGAGCCGGTTCCTATGCCGACACGCGCTATGGAGCATGCGCCTGCACAGGGGTCGGGGAGATGAGCATCCGCGCAGGCACCGCCCGGGCCGTCGTGCTGTACATGAAGATGGGGATGTCCGTTGAAGAGGCGGTTCATGAGGCTGTGGCCGACATGCGTTCCCTTAAGGGCGGCCTGATCGGGCGGGTGACGATCCACGCCATCGATGCGGCAGGAGGGCATAAGGTCGTTGCCGTCAACGGGACGCCGGAGAACCACTACTGGATCTGGCGAGACGAACTGGCGGCCCCGATCAGTTGCCGGCCTGAGATCATCGCCATCAGTGACGACCCGGCGCCAAAATCCACAGCCCATCGGCGATATGAGCAGATGGGCCTGTAGCAGAACTGCGGGCCACGCCAAATCGCCGCCGGTTTCAGGCTGATCGGTCGGGGACTCTAACAAGCCAACCTGGGAGGAGAAGAACATGCTGCGCTTGGCAAAGACTGCATTGATCATGGTAGCCGGAGCGGTCGGATTGAGTTCGCCCGCATTGGCGCAGGGCACGCTTGGCAAGATCAAGGAGCGGGGCCATATCCTCTGCGGAGCAAGCCCCGGTGTCGCCGGGTTTGGAATGCCCGACAATCAGGGCAACTGGTCGGGGATCGACATCGACATATGCCGTGCCTTGGCTGCCGCGATCTTCAACGACCCTTCCAAGACAAGATTCGTGCCGCTCTCCAGCAAAGATCGGCTTACCGCGCTCCAGAGTGGCGAGATCGACGTCCTGCCGCGGACAACCACGTGGACGTTGAGCCGGGATGCCGGTCAGGGCCTCAATTTTACAGCTGTGAACTACTATGATGGACAGGGCTTCCAGGTCAGGAAGGACGCCAACCTGAAGTCCATCAAGGAGCTTGACGGAGCCTCGATCTGCACCGTCCAGGGCACCACGAACGAACTGAACCTGGCGGACTACTTCCGCAGCCATGGCCTCAAGTACAACATCGTAACCTTCCAGGAGATCGACGACACGGTTAAGGCTTACGAGGGCGGCCGCTGTGATGCGCTCACCACCGACATGTCGCAACTGGTCTCGTACCGGTTGAAGATGGCCAATCCGGACGAACACACCCTGCTTCCGGAGGTGATCTCGAAGGAGCCGCTCGGCCCGTATGTGCGTCAGGGCGATGATCAGTGGTTCGACATTGTGCGATGGACGGTGTTCGCGCTGCTCAATGCGGAAGAACTCGGTGTCACCCAAGCGAATGTCGACGACATGGTGAGATCGGAAAACCCGGAGGTTCGTCGTCTCCTAGGAGCAGAGGGGAAATTCGGTGAGGGACTTGGGCTCACCACAGACTGGGTCGCCCGGATCGTCCGGCATGTTGGAAACTACGGCGAGTCGTTCGAGCGCAATCTCGGTTCCAAGAGCAGGATCGGACTCCCCCGTGGGCTGAATAACCTCTGGTCACAGGGAGGCATTCACTTCGCTCCCCCGATCCGCTGAACATCTGTCCTGACAAATGGCGGGTACGGAACCAGATCCGTGCCCACCCTCGATGCCCGGGAGACTGCGTTGGAAAACCCTATACCTGAACTCGCAGCCACACTGCGCGTCTTTCAACCGGCTCCCAACGTATTGGCATTCTACGATGGGCGCGTGGCGGGCGCGCGTGCCTATTCAGGGGAACCCAACTGGCTCGACGACGGGGCCTACGAGCTTGGCATCTGCACCTATGCCATTCTGAGCGGCGCCGAGGCGCTGGTCTATGACACGCACATCTCCCTGGCCCATGCCCGCCGGATCCGTGCGATGCTCACGGCCCGCGGCGTTGACAGAATTAAGGTTGTTCTGAGCCACTGGCACAGGGACCACATCGCTGGCAACGAGGTATTTGCTGATTGCGAGATCATCGCCCACTCCCTCACCGCCCAGGCGCTTGATGAGCAACGCGTGTCGATCGAGACCGGGAGCCCTCCTATCAAGCCCCTGGTCGGGCCGATGAGAACTTATGAGGAAATGCTTCAGCTCCAAGTCGGGAATATCTCGGTCGAGCTGCGCCATGTGGACATTCATAGCCGCGACGGCACGCTTCTCCTCCTCCCCGAGATAGACCTACTGTTCGCCGGGGACGCCTTGGAGGATCCCATCACATACGTGGCAGAACCGGACCGGCTCGCAATCCACTTAGTCGACCTGCAGCGTATCGCTGCGTGGCCTATCCGCCGGATCTTGCCAAACCATGGGGACCCCAACGTCATCGCTGCAGGTGGCTATGAACCTGGCCTCATTGCGGCGACGATCCACTATGTGCAGACGCTTATTCGAAGCAGGTCGGAGCCGGAACTCGCCAAGGCACCGCTTAGCGATTGGATTGAGGACGACCTCGCCTTGAGGCGCATCAGTGTTTTTCCGCCTTATGAGAAAGTTCATAAGCATAATGTTGCGAGAATGCAGGCGCTTGGTGCTGCTGAGGGTTAGATCTTGCCCTGTTTGAGCCTCCCTGAATCACGTCACGGATTGGGAGCTGAGGAGCGCCGCTCTTCCCACGATTTCAGTTTGGCCACAGATCAGGGTTGCGGCAGAGTATCGGGTATGGGCACGACACATAGACTCCTACCGGAGTTTCTGCTCCCCGGCTGAAGTTATCAATCAGACCATCTGGCTGTATCAACTTTTCAGCCTGAGCTTGCAGGGGCCGATTTGATCCCGGCAACCCGAGGTGTCGTGGTCAGCTACGAAACCATCTACGAGCGGAGCCTGAATTATGGCGGGCTTACGCCAAGATTCTCAAGCAATAGCGGCGGCAAAAGGTTTAGAAACAGAAAGTACGTGCGCATTTGCGGCAAACGCCATTGTTGCTGGCGAGTGGTCGATCAGGCTCCTCATTCCCGTTGCCAGAACTGAAGCACTCTCCCTAGAAGGCGTGAACCGCTCGTCTGACCACTCGGATCACGTCTTGCGCTATTGCCCGATAGAATGTCGTCTTAGGGGCACGCACTGACGATCCGGTGACCTCTGGAACGTCCGCTGCTCCTCGCGAGGCTGTGTGGAAACGTGCTGATCTGGTAGACTTTCCAGCGGATCCAGGAGGCCAAGATGGCTCGCTTTATCGAAGGCAAAGACCGCCGGCAGACGCTTCTGCTTCCCGAGTGCTTGGACGACTACGTGACACAAGACAATCCGGTGCGGGTGATTGACGCCTTCATCGATGAACTCGATCTCCAGGCTCTCGGCTTCACCCGAGCCCAGCCCGCCGCCACAGGACGACCCGCTTACCATCCGGCCATTCTGCTCAAGATCTACCTCTACGGCCACCTGCACCGGGTGCCCTCCAGCCGCCGCCTTGAGCGTGAGGCCGGTCGCAATCTCGAACTGATCTGGCTCACGGGCCAACTCGCACCCGACTTCAAGACCATCGCCGACTTCCGACGCGACAACGCCGCGGCGATCTGCGCCACCTGCCGCCAGTTCGTGGCTCTGTGCCGTGATTCCGTGCGCCGCTATGCCAGGAGCTGGCGCCGGGAGCAGTCCACCTCGGCGACCGCCGTCTTCGTGCCGCTGAGCTTCTCTGCCGGGGTGTGTGCTTCAGAGCCCCCTTAAGAAATTCCAACTCGAGAGCCTGCTTGCCGACCAGCCGCTCGAGGGCGGCAATCCGCGCCTCGTACTCCTGGAGCAATGCGGCCGCGGCCGTGTCCTCATCGAGGGCACTGGCCTCGTACTTCCGGACCCAGATCCGGATCAGCTTGCGCGACAGGTCGTGGCGCCGGGCCAGGCTGTGCAGGGGCTCGCCGGCGAGGTAGTCCTGCCGCCACCTGGCGTTTGACGTCGATGCTGTGGGTGCGGTTCTTCACCATGGGCTTTAGTCTCCGAGAGCCCGGCAGACCTAGTCAACTCCTCAGTGCCGATCCGTCCATCTCGAGGGGCGCACTCCAAGATGATGTGAAGCCAAGCGGATATGGGCCGCTGGAACTGGCAAGCCCTTGGCATCGTCTTGCGTCAGCCAAGCGCGATAAGTTGAGAGGGACCAGATTCCAGCGCAAAACATCAGGGCCAGCGGTCATGAAGTACCGCGTTCGACGGCCGGAGACATGACCGCACCCGCCCCGCGAGGCCCAAGCATCATCAATAATCCCATTGCCAAACGGGCGCCATCCAGACATGACGACGCCCTCCAACGAACAAGCAAAAGGAAAAAGCCCAATGACCCGCGAGACAGCCGTTGCGAAGGCTGGGCAGTATTTCGACTCGGGTGACCTGAAGACCGATCTGGCTCGTCTGATCGCCATGCCGACCGAAAGCCAGAACCCGGATCGCGCTGAGGTGCTCACGGCCTATATCGAGACGGAGATGCGCCCCCTGCTCGAAAGCCTCGGCTTCACCTGCAGGACGCTCCACCACCCCAATGCGAAGGGACCCTTCCTCTATGCCGAGCGCATCGAGGACCCGGCGCTCCCAACGGTCTTCGGCTATGGTCATGGGGACGTGATCCGCGGCCTCGACAGCGCTTGGAACGAAGGTCTATCCCCGTGGACGCTCACGGAAGTCGGCGACCGCTGGTACGGCCGCGGTGTGGTCGACAACAAGGGCCAGCACGTCATCAATATAGCGGGCCTGAAGGCCGTTCTCGAGACCCGCGGCAAGCTCGGCTTCAATGCCAAATATCTGATCGAGATGGGCGAGGAGATCGGCTCCCCGGGTCTGCGCGACCTGTGCGCCGAGCAGAAGGACCTGCTCAAGGCCGATGTGCTTATCGCGTCCGACGGGCCGCGCCTCAACGCGGAGCGGCCGACGATCTTTCTCGGCTCGCGCGGCGGCGTCACCTTCGACCTGACGATCAAGGCCCGCGACGGCGGACATCATTCGGGCAACTGGGGCGGCCTGCTCTCGGACCCTGCCATCCAGCTCGCCCACGCCATCGCCAGCATCGCCTCGCCGACCGGCCAGATCCGCATTCACGAATGGGTGCCGAAAGAACTCCCCACCGCCGTGCGCCGGGCCCTCGCGGATTGCGTGGTCGACGGCGGCCCGGATGGCCCGACCATTGACCCGGAATGGGGTGAGCCCGGCCTGACGCCGGCCGAGCAGGTGTTCGGATGGTGCTCCTTCGATGTGCTCGCCATGAAGTCCGGCGTGCCCGAAACGCCTGTCAACGCGGTGCCGCCGAACGCCTGGGCGCGCTGCCAGCTCCGTTTCGTGGTCGGCATCGATCCGGAAGAGGTTCTGCCGGCCCTGCGCCGCCATCTCGACCGCCATGGCTTCCCGATGGTGCGGATCGCCAAGAGCCGCGACGAGATCTTCCACGCGACGCGCCTCGATCCCGAGGATCCCTGGGTGACCTGGGCGATCAACTCCCTTGCCAAGACCACCGGCAAGAAGCCGGCGCTTCTGCCCAATCTCGGCGGATCGCTGCCGAACGACATCTTCTCGGAGGTTCTGGAGCTGCGGACGATCTGGGTTCCGCATTCCTATCCGGGCTGCTCTCAGCATGCCCCGAACGAGCACCTGCCCGTTGCGATTGCCCGCGAGGGTCTGGCCGTGATGGCGGGGCTCTACTGGGATCTCGGCACCGGCGATACGCCGCCCCTCGACCGCTAGCCGGACGGGATCGGAGATAGGCGCGCCTGCAATCGTCCCGTCTCCGGTCGGCCGGCGGAACCGTCCCCGGCGGGTGCACACCTTTTCAGCGTGACAGACGCGAATATGGACGGGCTCCCTCTTGTGCCGAACGGCCGAGACGGTGTTATGTCGCTCCTCGCAATCCACGTTCTGCTCGTGCTCCCCTTCGCGCCCCTGCCGAGGTTCCTGTCCCATGTCTGAAGCTCATTGTTCGACCCCGGATGGGGAACCCTTATCGGCCTCGCTCCACCGGGACAGAAAGGCCGCAAAGGCCGTCTGGGGATCGGCCCTCGGCTATGCCATGGACGGGTTCGACTTCCTGATCCTCGGCTTCATCCTGAGCGCGATCTCTCTGGATCTCCATCTCAGCCCGGCTCAAGGGGCCTCCCTGGTGACCGCCACCCTCGTCGGAGCGGTCGTCGGCGGTGTGCTGTTCGGAATGCTGGCGGACCGGCTCGGACGGGTTCGCGTCCTGACCTGGACGATCATCCTGTTCGCGGTGTTCACGGGCCTGTCGGCCCTGGCCAGGGGCTATTGGGACCTGCTGTTCTATCGCACGGTGGCCGGCCTTGGCCTCGGCGGCGAATTCGGCATCGGCATGGCGCTGGTGGCGGAGGCGATCCCGGCCAATTGGCGGGCGCGGGCCTCGTCCTATGTGGGCCTCGGCTGGCAGATGGGCGTGCTGGCGGCGGCCCTCCTGACCCCCGTCCTGCTCCCGATTATCGGGTGGCGGGGCATGTTCGTGGTCGGCGTGGCGCCAGCGCTCGTGGCGTCCTTCATCCGCCGTTCGGTGCACGAGCCGGAGGTGTTCCTCAAGCACGCGCGAACGGGCCGCAAGGAGAATCCCCTGTCCCTCCTCGTCAAGGACCGGGAAACCACCAAGCTGAGCCTGGGCATGATCATCCTCTGCTCGGTTCAGAACTTCGGTTATTACGGCGTGATGATCTGGCTGCCCAACTACCTCGCCAACCGGTTCGGCTTCGGTCTCACCAAATCCGCCATGTGGACGGCCGTGACCATCGCGGGAATGGCCGCGGGCATCTTCGTGTTCGGCCACATCGCCGACCGCATCGGCCGCCGTCCGGCCTTCTTCGCCTACATGACCGGCGCGGCCGCCTTGGTGCTGATCTATTCCCGCCTGAGCGATCCCACGGCCCTTCTGGTGACGGGCGCCGTCATGGGCTTTTTCGTCAACGGCATGCTCGGCGGCTACGGCGCTCTAATCAGCGAGCTGTTTCCGACCGCGGCCCGTGCGACGGCTCAGAACGTGCTGTTCAACATCGGCCGGGCGATCGGCGGCTTTGGGCCTCTCGTGGTTGGACTCGTGGCAGGCGCCTACGGCTTCGAGACGGCGATCGCCCTCCTGGCGCTTCTCTACGTTCTCGATCTGCTCGCTCTGCTCCTCCTGATCCCCGAGCGCCGCGGGGCGGAATTGGCCTGAGCCGCCCACCAGCCGGCCCTGGCAGCGACAAGGGCCCAAGGGCATCGGCTCTGTTGCATCAACCTGTCCAGCGACAGCATGCAGTAGCTTTTGATCGGAGCAAAGGCGCTACGGATTGTGTCTCCCAAAGTTAATGCAACCCTCAGGGAGCAGATTGACCGTGTATGCAACATAGCGAGGCTGAGGCTTCCGCCCTCATCATGCGGCGGTCTCTGCCGACCGCGGAGAGAACCATGACTCGACAGGTGATATCAGCCGAACTGACGGAATGGGCCGCTCAAAGGGCTTGATCAGAGTCCCCGGAACAAGAGAACGGAACCAACTCACCAGGCGTCCCTGATAAGGAAAACAGATAAGGCGATCTGATTTGAATCGCGGTCGGTTGGGGTGTCGTTGTAAACGACACCCTCGATGCTTCGAAAAGTCAGACCAAGATAAGCTCTAGGCCAACATGCGGTTAGTTGAACTTAGCAAACTGCAGGCGGAACGCCCCATCAGGATATTGTAACCAAGTTAGAGCTTTCTGTGACGCTTGAAGCGTCGCCGGGAAGGTAAGAAACAGCATCGGTGCATCTTCCGCGATCTGGGCTTGCGCCTCGCGGTAGAGTGGCGCACGCGCCTCCTCTCCGGCAGTGGTGCGAGCTTTCTGGAGAAGCTCGTCCACCTTCTCGCTCTGGTATCCCGCGAAGTTGTTGGGACCTGACTTGGTGAAGTAATTGTACATATTGCCGTCAGGATCCGACCGCCCCGACCAGGGCGACATGCAGAGGTCGAAGTCTTTCTGCCGTAGGACTGTGATAAGGCTGGTCGGGTCAATCTGCTTAATATCAACCTTGAAGCCAGCTTGATTAGCCTGAGCTTGTATTATTTCTGCAGTACGGATCTGAATCGGGGAGTTAGTTACCGTAATCGTCACGGGGACTGGCTCACTTTTGCCAGCCTCGGTCAAAAGCTTTTTCGCCGCAGCGGCATCGCCGCGTGGCGGCTGAAGGTTCTTGTCATAGGCCCAAGCAATCGACGGTGGGATTGGTCCATAGGACACTGCCCCCGTCCCAAAATAGACTGTCCGCTGCACGATCTGCGGGTTTACAGCCATGCTAAAGGCCTTGCGGACCTTTGCATCATTGAACGGCGGGCGAGTCGTGTTGAGCGAAAAGGCATTAAACCCCAGACCGGGGCTTTGGCTGAGGGTAAGGCCACTCTCGCGACCAACCTGTGCCACCGTCTGAGGAGGAACGCTATCGATAAGCTGCACGGTGCCGGAACGCAGATTCGTCAGGCGTACGGTTTCATCAGGAATGGGCCGAAACACGATACGCTTGATGGCGGGAGCGCCCCGCCAGTAGCCATCAAAGGCTTCTAGGACGAGCTCAGAATTCTTCGTCCAGCTCACAACCTTATACGGGCCAGCCCCGACAGCCTTTGTGGCGAAGTCCGCCTGGAGTGACTTAACCGCGGTTGGCGAGACCATCATGCCAGCGCGGTTGGCCAGAACCTGCAGAAATGGAGCGTATGGCGTCTTGAGCTTGACTGTTACCTGAAGAGGGCCAGTAGCTTCCACCGAGTCGATCGGCCCAAGCTCGGAGCGGCGCGGAGAGGCCAGGCTCGGGTCGAGCATGCGGTCAAAGTTTGCTTTGACCGCGGCAGCGTCTAGCGCAGTCCCATCATGAAACGTGAGATTTGGCTTCAGGGTTAAAACGTAGGTCTTGTCATCGGGTGTCGTCACGCTCGCAAGGCCAGGCTCGATCTTGAGGTCAGGGGTGACGTGCAGCAGCGGCTCATGAATATTGTACTGCACCGACAGTTCGAAAAACGAAGCCATTAAGGCTGGATCTAGCGTGACCGGATCCGACACAATCGCGACGTCTAGCGTCTTGCCAGCCTGCGCCAAGGCACTTGTGCCGTTCATGAGCGACACAAGTGCGACGCTCATGACTAGGCCCTTTAACAAAGTCCTCCTCAACATCTTCTGTCTCCTGCTCGTTGAGTTCCCGTTCTGGTTATGGTCATGTCTCAGCCCTCCCGCGGATCGAAGGTATCGCGAAGTGCATCTCCCAAGAGGTTGAAGCCGAGGACAGTGAGGAAGATCGCAGCCCCGGGGAACCAAGCCAGCCAGGGAGCGAAATCAAGGAAGCCAATCGCGTTGCGCAGCATGTTGCCCCACGTTGGGGTTGGTGGCTGCGCCCCGAGGCCAAGAAACGAAAGGTAGGACTCGGTGATGATTGCCGCCGCGAATAGGAGCGACCCCTGCACGATGATGGGCGCGAGGGTATTGGGCATCACCGTTCGGAACAGAATATTCGCAGTTCCAAACCCGAGTGCACGTTTCGCCTCAACGAAATCCAGCTGACGCACCACCAAGGTTTGGGCGCGGGCGATGCGCGCGAAGACGGGCAGGTTGACAATAGCAATCGCCAAGACAGCATTCACGAGGCTCGGTCCCAGAACCGCAGCAATCGCAAGCGCGAGCAAAATGCTCGGAAACGCGAAGACCACGTCCATCACGCGCATGATGATGCTATCTGCAAGGCCCCCAAAGTATCCTGCAACCAGCCCCAACCCCGTTCCTAGGACCAGAGCTCCGGCAACACTAAAAAAACCTACAAACAAAGAAATGCGGGCCCCGAAGATCACACGGGAGAGAACATCGCGCCCCAAATCGTCCGTCCCAAGCAGGTGCATGACCGAGGGTGGCGCAAGGGCCGCACCAAAATCCGGTGTATCTGGATCGAAGGGGGCAATCAGTGGCGCCGCAATCGCGGCGAGAACCGCAATCAGAACGAGCGTAAAGCCGAGCGCTGCGCGCCTGTCCCGCACTAAGCCTCTGGCGAAAGTCACACCTGGCGTAACCACGGCGCTCATGCGAGGCTCACCCGTGGGTCAATCAGCGTGTAGATAATATCGGTGAGCAGATTGATAAGCACGAAAAGCGTGGCGGTAAGCAAGACAGCCCCCTGAACCACCGGGTAGTCGCGGGCAAAAATCGCATCCACGGTGAGCTTGCCGATACCTGGCCAGGAAAACACGGTCTCCGTGATCACCACGCCACCCAGGAGTTGCCCCATTTGGATACCAAGCAATGTCACGATCGGGATCTGCGCATTGCGGAAGGCATGGCGCCAAATAACCTTACGAGCTGGGATGCCTTTGGCTCGGGCCGTGCGCACATAGTCGGCGCGTAACACCTCGAGCATGGTGGCACGAGTCATCCGCATGGTCGCGGCTGCCAAGGCCGCGCCAAGCGTCAGCGCTGGAAGGACCAGAAAACTCAAAAACCTGAGAGGATCAACAAGCGGTGAGACATAGCCAGAGGCTGGCAGGATTGGAACGTAAATCGAGAAGGTAAGGATGAGAAGCACGCCCAACCAGAAGCTCGGCATTGAAAGGCCGCAGAGCGCGGCAAACGATGCGCCGTAATCTGCGAGGCTGTTACGGCGGGTCGCCGCGACAATGCCAGCCGGGATTGCGATGACCAACGAGATCAGCAAAGCGGCAACGGACAAGAGCGCTGTTGGCCCGAGGGCGCCGATCAACAATGGGAATACCTCTCGCCCTCCTTGAATAGAGCGCCCAAAGTCACCGGTGAGGATCTGCTTGAGCCACGCGACATATTGAAGAACCAGTGGCTGATCGAGGGCGAGCTTTGCACGTAGCGCAGCGATTGCCTGCTCGTCTGCTTCCAGGCCAAGCAGTGCAATGGCAGGGTCTCCTGGAATGAGGCGCACGAGAAAGAACGCGACAAGCGAGGTACCAAACAAAATTGGGATCAGGCTGGCTATTCTTGACAGCAGAAAATTTCCCACTGCGCTCCGCCTCCATACCGCTTGAACCGGTTCAGATAGCCTGATACTCACTTATGCTGAGCTTGGGTGTCAATGCCTCGAGGAAACTTTTCACGGAGCCTCCGCGGTCCTCATGGGAAACGAGCCATCCCGTAACACTGCCCTACTAACGGTGCAGAATCTGCGGATTGCATTCGGCGGACCACCCATTGTGGATGGGGTTGATCTTACGCTTGCTCCTCGGCAACTTCTTTGCCTGGTCGGTGAGTCTGGCTCTGGCAAAAGCCTGACCGCTCTCTCCCTGATGCGATTGTTGCAGCCAAACGCGAAAATTCAGGCCGATCTCATGACCTTTGAAGGTCTCGATCTGTTGGCCCTTTCCGAGCGCGACATGGAGGGGCTACGCGGGAACCGCCTTGCCATGGTGTTTCAAGAACCCATGACGTCTCTCAACCCTGTGATGACGGTTGGCGAGCAGATCATGGAAGCGCTTCTCCAACACCAGCAGGTCTCCCAGGCGGAAGCGCGGGCTGCTGCACTGGCCATGCTCAAGCGAGTCCAGATTCCTGCGGCCGAAGAACGCCTCGATGTCTACCCCCACCAACTCTCGGGCGGAATGCGCCAACGCGTGATGATTGCGATCGCACTTGTGTGCCGCCCTGCCCTCTTAATCGCTGACGAGCCGACAACAGCCCTTGATGTGACGATCCAAAGCCAGATCCTGGCGCTGATCGATGAGCTCCGGGAGGAACTCGGCACTGCCGTGCTATTCATCACCCATAACCTTGCTGTGGTGGCCGAGATCGCTGACGAAATCGCCGTGATGTACGCGGGGCGGATTGTCGAGCGTGGACGGCGAGAGGACATCTTCGCCGATCCGCAGCACCCCTATACCCTTGCGCTGTTCGCGGCGATGCCGCGGGCTGGCGATGTCGGGCGCACGCTCGCATCGATCGATGGACAAGTGCCCGCAGCAGGCGCAATGCCCCCGGGTTGCCGCTTTGCGCCACGTTGCCCGTTTGCTGTCGAGCGATGTCGCATGAGCTACCCCCCGCTGCGCGAGATCACGCCCGGCCACCAGGTCGCGTGTTGGCGGGCGCCGGTTGAGGGTCCCGTTCCATGAGCAATCCACTGCTCTCCGT
>NZ_JALJRK010000093.1 GCF_024519725.1 Microvirga sp. Mcv34
AGCGGCGGCGCGCTGGTGAGCGAGGGCTTCATCATCGACAACAACCGCCTCAACGTGGAGAACGAGGAGGCGTTCGAGCGCGATCCGGTCAACCTGATCCGCCTGTTCTGGCTCGCCGACCGGCGCAACCTCGCCATCCACCCCGACGCGACGCGCCTTGCGACCCGCTCGCTCAGGCTCATCGGGCACAACCTGCGCACCGATCCCGAGGCCAACAAGCTGTTCCTGGAGATCATCACCTCCAAGAACGCCCCCGAGGTGGTCCTGCGGCGCATGAACGAGGCCGGCGTGCTCGGGCGCTTCATCCCGGATTTCGGCCGCATCGTCGCGATGATGCAGTTCAACATGTACCATCACTACACGGTGGACGAGCACCTGATCCGCTCGGTCGGCGTGCTCACCGAGATCGAGGCGGGGCAGCTCGGCAGCGAGCATCCGCTCGCCAACCAGATCTTCCCCTCGATCCGCAACCGCCGCGCCCTCTACGTGGCGGTGTTCCTGCACGACATCGCCAAGGGCCGGCCGGAGGACCATTCGGAGGCCGGGGCCGTGATCGCCCGCAAGCTCGGGCCACGCTTCGGCCTCACGGCGGCGGAGACCGAGACGGTGGCCTGGCTCGTCGAGCACCATCTTCTCATGTCGAACACGGCCCAGAGCCGTGATCTGTCGGATCCCGCCACCATCAAGAGCTTCGCCGAGGTGGTGCAGACCATGGAGCGCCTGAAGCTGCTCCTCGTGCTCACCATCGCGGACATCAAGGCGGTGGGGCCGGGCACCTGGACCGGCTGGAAGGGGCAGCTCCTGCGCAACCTCTACCACGAGACGGAGGTGATCCTCGGCGGTGGCGCGGTGGACCTCGCCCGATCCGAGCGCGTGCGCCTGGCGCAGGAGCACCTGCGCTCCGAGCTGCCCGACTGGAGCGATGAGGAGTTCGAGGCCTTCGCCTCCCGGCACACGCCGGGCTACTGGCTCAAGACCGACGAGACCCGGCGCGCCAAGCAGGCGCGTCTCCTGCGGGAGGCCGAGAAGGGCGGGCGCACGGTCACCACGGCCTACGAGACGAACCAGTTCCGGGGCGTGACGGAGCTGACGATCCTGTCGCCCGACCATCCGCGCCTGCTCGCCATCGTGACCGGCGCCTGCGCGGCGGCGGGCGGCAACATCGTCGATGCGCAGATCTTCACCACCACCGACGGCATGGCGCTGGACACGATCGTGCTCTCCCGCGCCTTCGACCGGGACGAGGACGAGCTGCGCCGGGCCGAGCGGGTCGCCAAGGCCATCGAGCGGGCCTTGAAGGGGGAGGTGAAGATCGCCGACCTCGTAGACGGCAAGCGCCCGGCCAAGGAGCGTTCCAAGGCCTTCCACGTGCCGCCGGAGGTCAATATCGACAATTCCCTGTCGAGCCGCCAGACGGTGATCGAGATCTCCGGCCTCGATCGGCCCGGCCTGCTCTACGACCTCACGACGGCTCTGGGGAAGCTCAACCTGAACATCGCCTCGGCCCATATCGTGACTTTCGGCGAGAAGGCCGTGGACGTGTTCTACGTGACCGACCTGACGGGCACGAAGATCACCCATGCCGGGCGCCAGGCCACCATCACCCGCACCCTCCTCGAGGTGTTCAAAGCCGAGGAAACGGAGCCCCTCCACAGGCGAAGTGCTTGATTTGTGGACCAAGTGACCTGATATGTGGCGCGAACCTTTCTTTCTCCTACGCTTAGTTGGTCGACCATGAATCCGAACGACACGGAAAACCACAACGCGGCCCCCCAGGCCGAGCCCGCCACTGACGCCGCTCCCGGAGCGGCTTCCGCGCCCGAGGCCGATCCGATTGCCGTTCTCGAGGCCGAGAAGGCGGACCTGAAGGACAAGCTTCTGCGCCTGATGGCCGATATGGAGAACCTGCGCCGCCGCACCGAGCGCGAGATCGCGGATGCGCGCACCTATGCGGTGGCGAATTTCGCCCGCGACATGCTCAACGTGGCCGACAATATCCACCGGGCCATCGAGAGCGTGCCGGCGGAGGCCCGCAGCACCGCCGAAGGCGCCTTCAAGGGCCTGATCGAGGGGATCGACCTCACCGAGCGCGACCTCCTGAAGACCCTCGAGCGCCACGGGGTGAAGAAGCTCGACCCGCAGGGCCAGAAGTTCGACCCGAACGTGCATCAGGCCATGTTCGAGATCCCGAACGCGGAGGTCCCGAACGGCACCGTCCTGCAGGTGGTCCAGTCCGGCTATGTCATCGGCGAGCGCGTTCTGCGCCCGGCCCTGGTCGGCGTCTCCAAGGGCGGCCCGAAGACTGCCGCCAACGGGGCCGAAACGACGGATAATTCCTCGGCGGCTCAGTAAACGGGACCGCATCCCGGTTTTCAGGCGGAGCGTTAGCCGCTTCGCCTGAAAATGATGTAAGCGAACACCCCCGAAGCCCTCATCCTGAGGAGGCCGTCAGGCCGTCTCGAAGGATCAGGGCATCTCCGGTGCACTCTGGATTCTCCTTCGAGACGCCGCTTTCAGCGGCTCCTCAGGATGAGGTCCGGGATTTCGGCAGGTGTTCCCAGTGACCGTCCTTCACGGCATTCCCTTCGAGACCATCGGCGTCGCGGTCTTCGCCTTGTCCGGCGCCCTGATGGCGGCCCGCAAGGGCATGGATCCGTTCGGCTTTGCCCTGCTCGCCACCCTCACGGGCGTCGGCGGCGGGACGGTCAGGGATCTGCTCATCGGCACGCGGCCCGTGTTCTGGGTCGGAGATCCGACCGACGTGCTCGTCTGCCTGATCGTGGCGGAACTCGTCTTCGCCCTCGGGCCCAAGCGCGTGGCGATGATCGAGGGCGGGCGACAGGGGCGCGTCCTCCTCTGGGCCGACGCCCTGGGCCTGGCGCTCTTCGCCGTCTCGGGCACGGGCAAGGCGCTCGCGGCCGGCGTTCCGGCGCTCTCCGCCATCGCGCTCGGCACCATCACGGCCACTTTCGGCGGCATCATCCGCGATATCTTTGCCGGAACGACGCCCCTGGTCCTTCGCCAGGAGATCTATGTCACGGCGGCGGCCCTGGGCGCGTCCGTGATGGTGGCCCTGCAGGCGGCGGGCCTTGACCCGTTCTCGAGCGCCGCCGCCGGCTTCGCCGCCGCTTTCGTCTTAAGGGCTCTCGCCCTCCTGCGCGGCTGGTCCCTGCCGGCCTTCCCGAAGCGGGACTAGCGCATCGAACGCAAAAGTGGAAACCGGTTTTGCGTGAAAAGATGTGAAAAAATAAACGATTAGAACCTTGGACGTGAACTCGAACTCACGTCCAAGGTTCTAGGGGTTGGTATCGACTCCGTCGATGATCGTCCGGAAGCGGGGCAGGTTCTGGTCCCGCTGCTCGACCCGGGTGAGACCGATCAGGCGGACGTAGCGGTCGGGCTCGAAGCGGATGGTCTGCATCACCACGATTGGCTGGCCGGACTCGGCTTCCGAGGCCGTAGCGACGATCTCGTGCCAGTCCTGGCCCTTGAAGCGGAAGGACTCGGAGCGCTCGATCTTGATGTCCTTGAGGATCTGATTGGAATTCAGGGCCGCGCGGGCGAACTGGCTGCGCCGTTCGGCCGGCGGGACAGGCACGTTCGTGGCGGCCGCCACGATGACCATCGGCTGTTCCACTCCCTTGATCGTGTCCTGAGGGCCGTCCGTGAACAGAGCCGAGTTCCCCGAAATCACCCGCACCGGGCGAAAGCCGGCCGTGTCGCCGACGCGGAAGGGCAGGGCGGAGACCTGCTCGTCGATGGACACCGGACCGCGCAGGGCGATGCTCTTCAGAGCGTCGCGCATCTGCGTCTCGCTGTAGCCGTCCTGGCCGCCGCGCACCTGCGCGATCACGAGGGCGGTGAGATCCTCGTCCTTGACGGCCATCACCCATTTGCGGCCCTGGACGGGGCCCGCCATGGTGCCGCCGATGAGCACCCCTGTCCGGGTGCCGAGCTTCAGGGTCTCGCGGGAGGTCTCGCTCATGCCCTGGCGCTTCAGGGCCTCCTTCGTGAGCCCGCTCACCACCTGTCCGTAGGCGGCCGCGGGCATCTCGACGAAGTTGATGGCGGCGGCCTTCTCCTCGCTCTCGAAGCCGCTGAAGCGCTTCGAGACCAGCATGTCCTCAGGCGGCACGATGCCGATCCGCGAGGCGGGCGGGAAAACCGGCTCGGCCGCGAGGGCGGCGGAGGCCGTCAGGACGAGAGCCAGGGCGGCGGCTGCAAAGCCTTTCATGGATGCCTCTTCGAAAAAGGAAACCCGCAGGTCCTTACAGGGTCGAAGGCTAAAGCGGCTTTCCCACTTTGCGCAAGGTGAGATTGAGCCGCCCTCCCTGCGGCAGCAGGTCCGAGCTGGCCGCCATGAGGCGGTCGATCCCATGATAGATCAGCCGCGCGGGCCCGCCGAACACGATCGCGTCACCGGAGCGCAGCCTGACGGATTTGGTGGGGTCCTTCCGGTCTAGGCCGCCATAGCGGAACAGCGCCGTGTCCCCGAGGGACAGCGACACCACGGGCGCGGCAAACTCCTCCTCGTCCTTGTCCTGATGCAGGCCCATGCGGGCCGAGGGCTCGTAGAAATTGATCAGGCAGGCATCGGGCGGATGCGAATAGCCGCTTAAGCTGTCCCAAGCCGCCAGCACCTGATCCGGCATGGCGGGCCAGGGCCGGCCCGTGTCCGGATGCATCGGCTGATAGCGATAACCTTCCACGTCCGACACCCAGCCGAGCGGTCCGCAATTGGTCATGCGCACGGAGAACGGCTTTCCCGTTCGGGGCATGCGCGGGGTGAACAGGGGCGCGTCGCGGGTGATCTCGCGCAGGGCTTGGAGCAGCCGCTCCTGGGCCGGGCGGTTGAGATAATCGGGGTAATAGGTGAGGCCGGGGGCGAGGGTGAGCATGGATAAATGCACTCCGGTGTCATTCCGGGGCCGCGTAGCGGAACCCGGAACCCATAGACACGACGGCTCAGGAAAGAGTGAGCAGCGCTGCATTCTGCAACGGTACCGGCTATGGGTTCCGGGTTCGCCTGCGGCGCCCCGGAATGACAGTGCGCCTATAGCTTACCCCTCCAGAACCTTCTTGTCGGCCACGGTCGTGTCGTCGTTGAGGGTGTAGACCAGCGGGATGCCCGTCGCGAGTTCGAGGCTCGGGATGGTCTCGGAGGTGAGGCCGTCGAGTACCATCACGAGGGCGCGAAGGGAATTGCCGTGGGCGGCGACCAGCACGCGCTCGCCGCGCATGACGCGGGGCAGGATCTCGCGGATGTAGTAGGGCAGCACGCGGGCCACCGTATCCTTCAGGCTCTCGCCGCCGGGAGGGGGAACGTCATAGGAGCGGCGCCAGACATGGACCTGCTCCTCGCCCCAGCGGGCGCGGGCGTCGTCTTTGTTGAGGCCGGAGAGATCACCGTAATCGCGCTCGTTCAGGGCCTGGTTGGCAATCGTCTTCAGATCGGGCTGGCCGATCTCTTCAAGGATCAGCTTGCAGGTGGCTTGCGCGCGGGAGAGATCGGACGTGAAGGCGACGTCGAACTGGACGCCCATCTCCTTCAGGCGACGGCCGGCATTGCGCGCCTCCTCGATGCCGAGATCGGTCAGCCCAGGATCCTTCCAGCCGGTGAACAGGTTCTTGAGGTTCCATTCGCTCTGGCCGTGGCGTGCAAGGACGAGAAGGCGGTTCATGCTGAGAGTTCTCCGCTTTATTTCCCTCCCCCTTGCGGGGAGGGGTGGGGGTGGTTCGACTGGGTGAGTGTTTGAAAAAGTAGGTGCTGTATCGGCTAAACGTTTCACTCATCAGCCGTAGCGTCTCGACCTTTCCGACCCCCACCCTTGATCCCTCCCTGCAGGGGGGAGGGAAGAAGTGCTAAAGCTGATCAAGGCCAAGGACATTGGCCATGGTGTAATAGCCGGGCTTCTTGTCGAAGCCCCAGAGCGCGGCCTTCACGGCGCCGCGGGCGAAGATGCTGCGGTCCTCGGCCCGGTGCGACAGCTCCAGGCGCTCGCCGGCGCCCGCGAAGATCACCGAATGATCGCCGACCACTGTGCCGCCGCGCAGGGTGGCAAAGCCGATATCGCCGGGACTGCGGGCCCCCGTGTGGCCGTCGCGGCTGCGCACGGAGCGGTCCTTCAGCGAGATCTTGCGTCCTTCCGCGGCGGCTTCTCCGAGGAGGAGAGCCGTGCCCGAAGGCGCATCGACCTTCATGCGGTGGTGCATTTCGAGAATTTCGATGTCGAAGTCCTCGCCTAGCGTCGCCGCGACCTTGCGCACGAGGCCCGCGAGCAGGTTAACGCCGAGCGACATGTTGCCGGACTGGATGATGCGCGCATGGCGCGCGGCCGCCTCCAGCTTGGTGAAATCGGCCTCCTGCAGGCCCGTGGTCCCGATGACGTGGACGATGCGCGCCTGGGCGGCGAGCGCGGCGAAAGCCGTGGTGGCGGCGGGCGCGGTGAAATCGAGCACGCCATCGGCCTGGGCGAAGACGGTGAGCGGATCGTCCGTCACGTCCACGTCGAGGAGGCCCGTTCCGGCCAGAAGCCCGGCATCGTGTCCGAGCGCGGGAGAGCCTTCCCGCTCGATGGCGCCGACGAGGGTGCAGCCCTCCATCTCGGCCACGGCCTTGATCAGCATGCGCCCCATGCGTCCGGCAGCCCCTACCACGACCAGTCGCATCTCGCTCATGCCGCTCTCCTGTTGTTCCGGGCTCAGGGTATAGCTGCTTCGAGTGGGGCTGAGAAGCGGCGAGGATCTCTCACGCCACTTGTCATCCCAGGCGAGCCGAAGGCCGGGATTGACACTCTCTACGTCATGGCCGTCCCCGGACTTGATCCGGGGATCAGTCCCGGCCATCTCGATCCGGCTAGGCTCGGCGCTTCATGCAAACGGGGTCACCGGCACAAGGCCGGTGACGACGCGGGCTCAACCCGGCTGCGGGCCCTCGTAGCCTTCGATGATGATGATGTCGGCGACCGCGTGGCCGTCGCGATGGGCCTTCGCCGCCTGATATTCAGGCGAGTCCCAGCACTCGAGCGCCGCTTGGTAGGTCGGGAACTCGATCACCACGTTGCGGGCGCGGGCCTCGCCCTCTGCCACCCGGTATGTGCCGCCGCGCACCAGGAAGCGCGCGCCGTACTTGGCGAAGGGGACCGCGTTGGCCTTCACGTAATTCTGGTAGGCGTCGGGGTTCGAGACGTCGACGCGGCCGATCCAATAGCCCTTCATCGCCTCAGGCTCCTTCCACGAGAACGAATTCCGCCACGCAGGCGCCTTCGCGCTTGGCCTTGGCCGCCTGATATTCCGGCGAGTGGTAATAGGTCCGGGCCTGCTCGACCGAGTCGAACTCGATCACCACGTTGCGGGGCCGCGCCTCGCCCTCCAGCGCCTCGTAGGCGCCGCCGCGCACGAGCGGCCGCCCACCATACTGGCGGATCGCCTCCGTCGCGCCCTTGGCATATTCCGCATAGGCTTCGGGGTTCGTGACGGTCACGCGGGCAATGACATAGCCTTTGGGCATGAGGCGCTCCTTTGGAATTTCGGGAGGCGCAGCGAACGCCAGAGACGCCGCAGCGTCAAGCCTCCACGCCGGCGATTTCCCGCACAATCGCCTCAGTCACGGCGCGCGGGTCGGCAGCTTTCACGATGGGACGGCCCACCACGAGGTGGTTGGCACCGAACCGGACTCCCTCGGCGGGCGTCAGGACGCGCTTCTGGTCGCCGGCATCGGATCCGGCGGGCCGGATGCCCGGGGTGACGATGAGCCGGTCGGGGCCGACGATGGACCGCACGCGCTCGGCTTCCGTGGCCGCGCAGACGATGCCGTCGATGCCGAGGTCGCGGGCCTGTCCGGCCCGGCGGGCGACGAGCTCCGCGGCCGTCACGGGGGCATAGCCCGCCTCGACGAGATCCTGATCGTCGTAGGACGTGAGCACGGTGACCGCGAGGATCTTCAAGGACGATCCGGCCTTGCCTGCCACCGCCGCGCGCATGGTCTGCGGATAGGCATGGACGGTCAGGAACGTGGCGCCGAGACGCGCGACCGAGCGAACGCCTTCCTCCACCGTGTTGCCGATGTCGTGGAGCTTGAGGTCGATGAAGACCTTCTTGCCCTGGTCGATCAGCTCGCGGGCGAATTCAAGGCCACCCGCATAGGCGAGCTGGTAGCCGATCTTGTAGAAGGTGCCCGCATCCCCGATCCGCGCGACGATGGCGCGGGCCTCCTCGACGGACGGGACATCGAGGCCGATGATGAGCTTGTCGCGAATGTCTCCAGCGGGAATAGAATTCGGCGGAAGAGACATCGCGGCGCTCATGGGTGATTGACCTTGTTGTAGACCCAGACCCGGGCCGGGGGCAGGTTGCGCCAGATCCGGTTGGAGGCTCTGGCCCTATGGCTTTGCGAGCGCGCCGGGATCGGCGGCACCACCGCATAGGTGAACTGGATGAAGGGTGCGCTGGGGTGCATCAGCGTCTGGGCGGTCTCCAAGAGCTCCAGTCGCTGGTCCATGGGCTTGGTGAAGAGCGGCAGGCTCGACACGGTCGCGGCCGCAGGCTCCTTCAGGATGCCGCCCAGGGTCTCCTTGAGATCGTAGGCATCGCCCTGGATGATCGTCGCCTTCGGAAAGCGGCGCTTCAGAAGCTGGCAGAACTCGGGGTTGAACTCGATCAGGACCAGCCGCTCCTGCGCCACGCCGCGCCGGATCAGGGCGTCGGTGACAGGGCCCGTGCCGGGGCCGAGCTCGATGATGGGGCCGGGAATGCGCGGATCCACATAGGACGCCATGGTCCGCGCCAGGATCTTGCCGGATGGGGTCACGGCCCCGATGACGAGGGGCCGCTCAAGCCAGGAGCGCAGGAACCGGGCCTCATCCTGGAAGCGATCCTTCTTGAGAGGGAGTTTCCGGGCCGTGGGCCTTTGGAACGACTGATGCACTGAGAAGACCCTTTGTGCGGCGGATCACGTTCGCTGTTTAGAACCCAATGAAAACGACCGTCAAGTTAAGTTGATCCGCCGAGCCCATCGATAAACTCCCGGAAACGCGAGAAAAAGCCCGAGCTTTCCGGGTGGTTTTCCTTGGAGCATTCCTGGTCGAACTCCGTCAGGAGCTCCCGCTGGCGCTTGGTCAGCTTCTGCGGGGTTTCCACAACAACCTGGATGTAGAGGTCGCCCACGTCGCGCGAACGCAGCACCGGCATGCCCTTGCCCCTCAGGCGGAACTGCTTGCCGGTCTGGGTTCCCTCGGGAACCTTTACGAGCGCATCGGTGCCACCCAGGGTCGGAACGCTGAACTCGCCCCCGAGCGCCGCCGTCACCATGGAGATCGGCACCCGGCAGAACAGGTCCGCCCCGTCGCGCTGGTAGAACGGATGGGGCTTCAGGGACAGGAAGATGTAGAGGTCGCCCGCCGGGCCACCGCGCAGGCCGGCCTCCCCTTCGCCCGCCAGGCGGATGCGCGTGCCGTCCTCGACGCCCGCCGGGATGTTGACCGAGAGGGTGCGCTCCCGGGTGACCCGGCCCGCGCCGCCGCACTGGCCGCAGGGGTCGTCGATGACCTCGCCGCGCCCGTGGCAGTTGGGGCAGGTGCGTTCGATGGAGAAGAAGCCTTGTGTCGCCCGCACCCGGCCTGCGCCGCCGCAGGTGGGGCAGGTCTTGGGCTTGGAACCCGGCTTCGCACCGCTCCCCGAACAGGCCTCGCAGGTGATGGAGGTCGGGATCTTCAGCTCGGCGGTCTTGCCGTTGAAGGCCTCGTCGAGGGAGATCTCAAGGTTGTAGCGCATGTCGGCGCCGCGCTCGCGCCCACCGGTGCTCCGGCCCCGTCCGCCGCCACGTCCGGTCGCGTCGCCGAAGAAGTTCTCGAAGATGTCCGACATGAAGTCGGAGAAGTCGCCGCCGAAGCCCGGCCCGCCGGCCCCGGCGCCGCCGTTGGCGAAGGCCGCGTGGCCGTAGCGGTCGTAGGCCGCCCGCTTCTGCCCGTCGGACAGGGTCTGGTAGGCCTCGTTGATTTCCTTGAACTTGATCTCGGCCTCGTGGTCCCCCGGGTTGCGGTCCGGGTGGTACTGCATCGCGAGCTTGCGGAAAGCGGATTTCATCTCCACTTCGGTCGCGGTCTTCGCGACGCCGAGAACCTCGTAGTAATCGCGCTTGGACATGTCAGGCGCCCCTCGGAGCGTCTATGGGCTCCATCATTGTGCCGGACCTTTCCGCATGCGCTGCACAGGAAAAGGCTCTGGAAGCCTTTTCCAGAACATCGCGGGAATCGGTCGGTGGATTGGTCATGGGTTGTTTGAAGCTCGTTTCATGAAAACGGCACCCGGTCACGAAACCGGGTGCCGAATTCGTCAGAAGGTGCGCATCGCCTTAGGCGCGCTTCTTCTTGTCGTTCTCGTCGACCTCCTGGAAGTCGGCGTCGATGACGTCGTCCTTCTTGGGCTCTTCGCCCTCGGTCTGCTCGCCGCCTTCGCCGGCATTCGCCTGGGCGGCATACATGGCTTCGCCGAGCTTCATCGAAGCCTGCATCAGGTCCGTGGTGCGGGCCTTGATCACCTCGGCGTCCTCGCCGGCAAGAGCCTGGCGCAGCGCGTCGATGGCGGTCGTGATGCCCTGCTTGTCGGACTCGGAGACCTTGTCGCCGTATTCCGTCAAGGACTTCTCGGTGGCGTGAATCAGGCTCTCGCCCTGGTTCTTCGCCTCGACGACCTCGCGGCGCTTCTTGTCTTCCTCGGCGTGAGCCTCGGCGTCCTTCACCATCTTCTCGATGTCGGAATCGGACAGACCGCCGGAAGCCTGGATGCGGATCTGGTGCTCCTTGCCGGTCGCCTTGTCCTTGGCCGTGACGTTCACGATGCCGTTCGCGTCGATGTCGAAGGTCACCTCGATCTGCGGCACGCCGCGGGGCGCGGGCGGAATGCCCACGAGGTCGAACTGGCCGAGCAGCTTGTTGTCCGCCGCCATTTCGCGTTCGCCCTGGAAGACCCGGATGGTAACCGCGTTCTGGTTGTCTTCCGCGGTCGAGAACACCTGGCTCTTCTTGGTCGGGATCGTCGTGTTGCGGTCGATCAGGCGGGTGAACACGCCGCCGAGCGTCTCGATGCCGAGCGACAGCGGGGTCACGTCGAGGAGCAGCACGTCCTTCACGTCGCCCTGGAGCACGCCGGCCTGGATCGCCGCGCCGATGGCCACGACCTCGTCCGGGTTCACGCCCTTATGGGGCTCCTTGCCGAAGAACTGCTTCACGACTTCCTGGATCTTCGGCATGCGGGTCATGCCGCCGACCAGGACCACCTCGTCGATGTCACCGGCGGAGATGCCGGCATCCTTGAGGGCCTTGCGGCAGGGCTCGATGGTCTTCTGCACGAGGTCGTCCACGAGCTGCTCGAACTTGGCGCGCGAGAGCTTGAGGGCGAGGTGCTTCGGACCGGAGGCATCCGCCGTGATGTAGGGCAGGTTGATCTCGGTCTGCTGGGCCGAGGAGAGCTCGATCTTGGCCTTCTCGGCGGCTTCCTTCAGGCGCTGCAGGGCGAGCTTGTCCTTGGTCAGGTCGATGCCCTGCTCCTTCTTGAACTCGGCCGCGAGGTACTCGACGAGGCGCATGTCGAAGTCTTCACCGCCGAGGAAGGTGTCGCCGTTCGTGGACTTCACCTCGAACACGCCGTCGCCGATCTCGAGGACCGACACGTCGAAGGTGCCGCCGCCGAGGTCGTAGACCGCGATCATGCCGGTCTGCTTCTTGTCCAGGCCGTAGGCCAGGGCCGCAGCGGTCGGCTCGTTGATGATGCGCAGGACCTCGAGGCCGGCGATCTTGCCGGCGTCCTTGGTGGCCTGACGCTGGGCGTCGTTGAAATAGGCCGGAACCGTGATGACCGCCTGGGTGACAGGCTGCCCGAGATACGACTCGGCCGTCTCCTTCATCTTCTGAAGGGTGAAGGCGGAGATCTGCGAGGGCGAATATTGCTTGCCGTCGGCCTCGACCCAGGCGTCGCCGTTCGGGCCGCGGATGATGTGGTACGGAACGAGGCCCATGTCCTTCTTGGTCATGGGGTCGTCGAAGGTGCGGCCGATCAGGCGCTTGATGGCGAAGAAGGTGCGCGACGGGTTTGTGACCGCCTGGCGCTTGGCCGGCTGGCCGACGAGGCGCTCGCCTTCGTCCGTGAAGGCCACGATGGACGGAGTCGTCCGCGCGCCTTCCGCGTTTTCGATGACTTTGGGCGTCGTGCCTTCCATGACAGCGACGCAGGAATTGGTGGTGCCGAGGTCGATACCGATGACCTTACCCATGGCGGGATCCCTCACTTTCAAGCAGACCGCCGAGCCCTAAAAGCAGCTCGGCCCATGGCTTACATGTTGATGACTGTCAGCATGGGGACCGGCCCGAACCGAGCCGTGCCCCGTGCTGGCGCTGATATAAGAAGGGGCGTTCGGGGCTGCAAGACAATCCTGAAGGCGAGAATGCCTCAATTCGTCTGATCCTGCGCCTTCTGCATGGCTGCAAGGGCGGAATTTTCTACGGCTAAGCCTCGGAATCGAAAGGAAGAAGCCTCGATTGTCATCCCCTCGGCGTGGCTACGCGGCAGCGGCCCGTGCCCTATCTAGTTTAGGACGCTTCGCGTTACGGGGAAGGTCATGCAGCCGTCGAAAGGGATATATGCCTTGAAGGGCGGCTGCCAATGCGGCCGGGTCCGGTATGAGCTCGGGCGTCCGCCGCACGAAATCTACGTCTGCCACTGCCGGGAGTGCCAAAAGCAATCGGCTTCCGCCTTCGGGATTTCGGTGATGGTCCTCAGCGCCCATGTGCGGCTCCTGGCCGGTCGGCTCGAAAGCTGGACGCGCCCGACGGATTCCGGCAAGTCCCTGACCTGCTTCTTCTGCCCCGCTTGCGGATCGCGCGTGTGGCACGGTGACAAGGATCTCGACGATGAGATCAGCATCAAGGGAGGCTCCCTCGACGAGCCGGTGGATCTCATCGATGCCATTCACATCTGGACGTCCCGCAGGCTGAACGGGGTGATCGTCCCCTCAGGGGCCAGGCAATATGCCGAAGAGCCCGATTGAGAGCGGTTTTCCAAGGGGCAGATGTCCCGCGGGCCATATCGAAAGCAGGCGTCGTGCGGTAGGATCGAATCTTGTGGCGTTCCCCGACGCTCTCACGAGCGCCGACCACCTTTCCCCTGTGGAAGCGGCCTATGCCCCGGTTCGTCTTTGCCCTGATCGCGATGGTGTCGGTTACCCCGGCCGTGGCCCATGACATTTATTCCCGCCTGCTGGATCCCTGGGGCAACAGCTGCTGCAGCGAGCAGGATTGCCGCCCGGCGCCCTACCGGGTGACCCCGACCGGCGTGCAGATGCTCGTCGACGGGGAATGGGTCGAGGTGCCGGGCTATACGATCCAGTACCGGGCCCTGCTCGGGGATGCCGGGCAGACGGGCGGAGGGCATTGGTGCGGCCGCGCCTACCAGAGGGTGGACAACAGCGTGTTCCATGTGACGCAATGCGCGGTGCTGCCGCCGAGCACGGCGGGGCTTTCGAGAATTTTGCATAGCGGTATGGATAGTCACGCAATTCCCTGAGCAGTTCCTATGTCCGGCTCAGGAGCCCACTCTTTGGGCTAGGCTCCAAGGGCAGCTGGAGCGTTTCACTAGCCTGGGCATAGCTTGGTTTCAGAGGGGAAATGTGAAACTTTATTCTCATGTCGACGCCTGCTTCCTGCACCTTAACGGCAATCCTTGCCACTTCCGCCCCCGTCGGGATCGTTCTGAGGCGGGGGCCGACCGACCAGGTTTGCGTCATTCACTGGGATCTGACCTGTGACCAATTGGAGATCGGCCAGTGGTTCAAAGGCAGGATCCTGGCTGCGGCCCTATCACCTAACGGCAAATGGCTCGTGGTCTTTTGCTCGAAGCGCGGTCGGACTTGGACTTCCCTGTCGAGGGCCCCGTACCTCACGGCTCATGCAGTCTGGCATAAAGACGATCATTGGACTGGAGGGGGATGCTTCCTTGCAGACAACCGTCTCCTTCTCAAGCATTCAGAAGAGGAGATCAGGGTCAACGCGTTCACAGGCCGAATCCCCGACGGGATGAACGTAGAACTGGCTGATCTACGGGACATCCCTGGGATCGAGCTACGGGCGGGTTCATGGGAAGCCGAGCCCGTAGAATGGTTAAGGGAGGTACCAGATCTCTCTCCAGGAACTTCCCCCAAATGGGTAAAGTCAGCCCGACTGGGGCATAAATTGATTCAGACGGGTAGAGGGCGTTTCCTGCTTGAAGATCCCAACCGCGGTCTGTTGGTTGACGTGAGCAGCTTCGATTGGCGGGATCTGGATTTGAGCACCCCAGGTGACTTTCTGTTTGCTGTGAAAGGCCGTTTGTACAGGCTCAAGGCCACAAAACTGTTTGCAGGTTTCAAGGAGGCCGAGGAGATTGTGGGGGCATCCACGCTGCTGGCCGATTTTACCACTCTCACTTTTGAACAGATAACGGCTCCTGTTTGGGCACTGCCTTCATAGTTCTCAAGCCTCGCTCTGACCTAGAGCCTTCCCCGCTTCCCACCCTAAGATCGCCTGTTTCCGCGTAAGCCCCCAATGATAGCCCGTGAGCGCTCCGGAGCGGCCGAGCACCCGGTGGCAGGGGACCACGAAGGAGACCGGGTTCTTGCCCACGGCCGCGCCGACCGCTCGCGCTGCGGAGGGCCTGCCAATGTGGCGGGCGATGTCGGAATAGGTGGTGGCCCTGTCGCGGGGAATGCGCAGCAGGGTCTGCCAGACCCGGACTTCGAAATCCGTCCCGATCAGGACGACCCGCAGGGGCTGCTCCGCCTGCCATTGCGACGGGTTGAAGATGCGCCGCGCCAGCGGCGCGGTGGCGGTCTCGTCCTCCAGGTAGGTGGCCCTGGGCCAGCGCCGGGTCAGGTCCGCGAGCGCGGCCTGCCGGTCCCCGTCGTCGACGAAGCCGAGCCCCGCAAGGCCCCGGTCGGTCGCGATCAGAACGGCCTCGCCGAAGGGGGAGGGGTGGAAGCCGTAGCGCATGGTCAGCCCCAGGCCGCCGGTCCTGTAGTCCCCCGGCGTCATGGCCTCGTGGGTCACGAAGAGATCGTGCAGCCGGGCGGGTCCCGAGAGGCCGACCTCATAGGTGGCATCGAGCACGCTGGCGGAATCGGCCAGCAGCGCCTTGGCGTTGTCCAGGGTCAGGGCCTGCAGGAAGGCCTTCGGGCTCAATCCCGCCCAGCGGCGGAAGAGGTGGTGCACATGGGTGGTGGACAGGCCCACATGGTCGGCGATCGCCTCCAGGGAAGGCTGCTCGCGCCAGCGCTCCGAGATATAGGCAATGATCCGGCGCACCCGCTCGTAATCCGAATGCGGCTCGTCCGGCACGGTGATCGCGCCCGGTTCGATGGTGATGTCGCGTAGCGTATCCAGCATGGCTCTCATCCTGATTGACGCTCATCCTAACGAGCCGGGGAGGAGGGCGACACCCGATTTCTGTGACGCCTGCCAGTGGCTTCCCTTCCCGAACCTTCGGCTCGCCGGGGACGACACCCATACCGTCATGGCCGGCCTTGTGCCGGCCATCCACGTCTGCCGTGCCAACCCCGCAGCCCTCATCCTGAGGAGCGAAGCGTCTCGAAGGACGAGGGCGGCTCACGTGCCCTCTGGATGCTCCTTCGATACGCCTGCTGCGCAGGCTACTCAGGAGGAGGTCGAGGAGATGACGGTGCAGCGTTATGTTCTTACTTTGTTCTTGACAGATGTTTGAACCTTGGCTATATCATTGCACAGCCTGATCCGACGAGGGGCGCGCTTCGCGAGGCGTCGCAAGTTGTGGGAGCAG
>NZ_JALJRK010000094.1 GCF_024519725.1 Microvirga sp. Mcv34
ACGGTCCTGCCCGCCGGTCACGCAGCCGGCGCCAGGAGGCCCTTGGCAGCCTTGTGCTGGCCCAAGTCTAAACGCCTAAAAGAACCGTGCGCGAAGCAGCCGACCGGCTCTTCCATTGACCTATACAGCGAGCCGGACGGCCCGTCGCGCCACCCTCGACCCTGCAGGCTCGCAGCGCAAGCTGCGGGCCCACAGGTGCTGGCTCTTTGACAGGCGGATATGGCATCGCGCGTGACACCGGGGCGCTTTGGTTTTAAGACGCGCTGAACATCGAAGAAGCGCCATGTCCCACAATACCTTCGGCCACCTGTTCCGCGTCACCACCTTCGGCGAGAGCCATGGGCCCGCCCTGGGCTGCGTGGTGGATGGCTGCCCGCCCATGATCCCGCTCGAAGCCGCCGAGATCCAGGCGGAGCTCGACCGTCGCCGTCCGGGCCAGTCGCGCTTCACCACGCAGCGCCAGGAGCCGGACCAGGTGAAGATCCTGTCGGGCGTGTTCGTCGACGAGCGCACGGGGCGGCAGGTGACCACCGGGACGCCGATCGCGCTCCTGATCGAGAACGTGGACCAGCGCTCCAAGGATTACTCCGAGATCAAGAATTCCTACCGGCCGGGGCATGCGGATTTCACCTATGACGTGAAATACGGCATCCGCGACTATCGCGGCGGCGGGCGCTCCTCGGCCCGCGAAACCGCCGCCCGCGTGGCGGCGGGCGCCATCGCCCGCAAGGTTTTGCCCGGAATCACCATCCGGGGCGCGCTCGTGCAGATGGGGCCGCATGCCATCGACCGGGGCAACTGGGACTGGGACGAGGTGGCGCGCAACCCGTTCTTCTGCCCGGACGCGAAGGCGGCCCAGTTCTACGAGGAATATCTCGACGGCCTGCGCAAGGACGGCTCCTCCATCGGGGCGGTCCTGGAGATCGTGGCCGAGGGTGTGCCGGCGGGCCTCGGTGCGCCGATCTACGGCAAGCTCGATTCCGATCTAGCCTCGGCGCTGATGTCCATCAACGCGGTCAAGGGCGTGGAGATCGGCGACGGCTTCGCGGCCGCCTCCCTGCGCGGCGAGGAGAACGCCGACGAGATGCGTCCCGGCAACCAGGGGGCTCCTACCTTCCTGTCGAACCATGCGGGCGGTGTCCTCGGCGGCATCTCCACCGGACAGCCCGTGGTGTGCCGCTTCGCCGTAAAGCCGACTTCCTCGATCCTCACCCCCCGGTCGAGCGTCACCCGCACGGGCGGCGAGGCGGAGGTGCGGACCAAGGGCCGTCACGATCCCTGCGTGGGCATCCGGGCGGTGCCTGTCGGCGAGGCGATGGTCGCGTGCGTCCTGGCCGACCACCTCCTGCGCCACCGGGGCCAAGTGGGGCAGGGTGCGTCCTGGCCGTTCGAGGCTTGAGGCGGATCTGCGAAGTGTAGCAACGCGAGGAAAACACTCGCACATCATGGCCGGCCTTGTGCCGGCCACCTCGATACAGTGAAGCACGACGTCTCACACAATCGGGATCACCGGCCCAAGGCCGTTGATGACGTGAGAAGCGGTTCTTAAACCAAACTCAAAGCATTTCTTCACAGACTGGATTGCAGATTTTAGTTTTACTAAAATCGGATCATCGGCTATTCCACCAGTATGAAACTGGCCGAATGGTTGTCCCGCAATGGCATGTCCCGCGTCGCGTTCGCGCGCCGGATCGGCGTGACCCCTGGGGCCATTACGCAGATGTGCAATTCCGAACAGGCCTGGCTCTCGCGCGACACCGCCGAGCTGATCGCTCGCGAGACCCGCGGGGCCGTCACGCCCAACGACTTTCTGCCCGAATCCGCCAAGGAGACATGGATGTCCCACTCCGTTACCGAAGCCATCGAGGCTTTCGCCCGTGGTGAAATCGTCATCGTGACCGATGACGACGACCGTGAGAACGAGGGCGACCTCATCGTCGCCGCCTCCCTCTGCACGCCGGAGAAGATGGCCTTCATCATCCGCAACACCTGCGGCATCGTCTGCGCGCCGCTCACCGTCTCGGAGGCCCGCCGCCTGCGGCTCGACCCGATGGTGCAGGCGAACGACGCGCCGCTCGGCACGGCCTTCACCGTCACTGTGGACGTGAAGCACGGGCTGACCACGGGCATTTCCGCCGAGCAGCGTTCGAACACCGTGCGGGCGCTCGCCAACAACAATATGGGCGCGGCCGATTTCGTGCGTCCCGGCCACGTCTTCCCGCTGATCGCCAAGGATGGCGGCGTGCTCATGCGCTCCGGCCATACGGAGGCGGCGGTCGACCTGTGCAAGCTCGCGAACCTGCCGCCGGTCGGCGTGATCTGCGAACTCGCCAACGACGACGGTACGGTCATGAAGGGTCCGCAGATCGACGCCTTTGCCGAGACACACAATCTCAAGCGCATCTCGGTCGCCGATCTCATCGCCTACCGTCAGGCGCGGGAAAAGCTCGTCGAGCGGATCGCCACCTTCCCGGTCGAAACGCAATGGGGCTCGTTCACGGGCCACGCCTATTCGACGCCCTTCGACAGCGTGCAGCACATCGCGCTCGTCCATGGCCGCATCGGCGACGGCACGAACATCCCCGTGCGCCTGCACCGCGCCAACGCGCTCACCGATGTGTTCGAGGGCGGCAAGACGGTGAACGCCGCCCTGCAGCGTTTCGTGAAGGAGGGCCGGGGCGTCCTCGTCTACCTGCGCGACGGTACCGCCGGCGTGCCGACGACCTCGTTCTCCGACAGCGACGAGACGGATTCCGAAGCCATGCGCTCCAGCCAGTGGCGCGAGATCGGCCTCGGCGCGCAGATTCTGCGAGATATCGGCGTCGCGTCGATCCGCAACCTCGCGACCTCGAGCCGCTCCTATGTGGGCCTCAGCGGCTTCGGCATCGAGCTGCTCGGCGAAGAGCCGATCGAGTGTTGAGCTGAGCAGCCTTGTTCAGGCAGCGCGGCAAGTCCTCACGTTATGGCCGGCACCCGGCCGGCCATAACGTGAGCGGGTTGCGATCCCGCGCTCACACCCCCGTCTCGCGTCCCATGAGGGCGTCGAGGTGGAAGGCCGTCGATCTCGCGAGGCCTTCGAGGTCGTAGCCGCCTTCGAGGACCGAGACGATCCGCTGGCCGCAATGGCGCTCGGCCAGCGCCATCAGCTTCTGGGTGGCCCAGGCGAAGTCCGATTCCATCAGGTTCAGGCTCGCGAGGGGATCGCGCCAATGGGCGTCGAAGCCCGCCGAGATGACGATCAGGTCGGGGGCGAAATCGTTGATCCGCGGCAGGATCGCAGTCTCGACCGCCTCCCGGAACGCCTCGCTGCCGTCGCCCGCGTGGAGCGGCGCATTGACGATGGTGCCGTGCTCGCCGGTCTCGGACAGGGCGCCGGTTCCCGGATACAGGGGAGCCTCGTGGGTCGAGCAATAGAGCACGCTGGCATCCGACCAGAAGATGTCCTGCGTGCCGTTGCCGTGGTGCACGTCCCAGTCGAAGATCGCGACCCGCTCGGCGCCGTGGTGCTTCTGGGCATGGCGGGCCGCGATAGCCGCGTTGTTGAAGAAGCAGAAGCCCATGGCCCGCGTGCGCTCGGCATGGTGACCCGGTGGGCGCATGGCCACGAAAGCGTTGGTCGCCCGGCCGGACATGACTTCGTCCACCGCCATCACGGCCCCGCCGGCGCCCCGTAGGGCCGCCTCGTAGGTGCCCGGCGACATCACGGTGTCCTCGTCAATCCTGACTAACCCTTCTCGGGGGCTGATATCCCGCAGCCGGACGATGTAGTCTTTGGGATGGGTGAGCGTCAGGCTCTCCATCTCGGCCATCGGGGCCAGCTCGCGGACGAGCGAGGTGAACCGCTCCTTCTCCAGGGCCCGCTCGATGGCGCGGATGCGGTCGGGGCGTTCGGGATGTCCTATCGGCGTCTGGTGGTCGAGGCTGGCCGGGTGGGAAATGTAAAGCGTGGACATGTGCATTCTTGCGTAAAGGGCCGCCGGAAGTGTCGCAGTGTCACGAGCGGCTGTCTATGTTGTTGCAATGCAACACTCATCGATGCCGAGCCGTGCCATGGTGTGTTTCGATTCGACGAGCTGACCTTCCGGTCTATAAACCCGGCTGAAACGGCCTTCCGTCTTGGCCCGAACTGAGCTTGCAGAGCTTTACACAATGCGCCTTTCCCGTCTGCCCCTTCTTTTGGCAATGATCGCGGCCCTCGCCGGATGTAACTTCAAAGGCGTCCCTGACCCTCAGGTCTCGGCCCGCGATACCGAGTGGATGGCGCAGGTTCCGACTGCGGAAGACGATCCGCGTTACGGCCGGTACATGATCGACGATCCCACGGGCGAAGCCCCGGGCACCATCGTGGTCGATACCAAGGAGCGCCAGCTCTACTACGTGCAGCCCAACAGGAAGGCGATCCGCTACGGCGTCGCCGTCGGCGACGAGGCCTATGGCTGGACCGGCACGGCCACCATCGCTCGCAAGGCGGAATGGCCGGACTGGAACCCGCCGGCGGAGATGAAGGCGCGCTGGCCCCACGTCCAGTACACGAAAGGCGGCCCGGCCAATCCGCTCGGCGCCCGGGCGCTCTATCTCTATGAGGGCAACAAGGACACGCTCTACCGCATCCACGGCACCAACGAGCCCGAGAAGATCGGCCACGCGGTGTCCTCGGGTTGCATCCGGATGCGCAACATCGATGTGATCGACCTCTACAACCGCGTCTCCCTCAACACGAAGGTCATCGTCCGATAAGGCGAGAGATCGTTCGGACATGAAAAGAGCGCCTCGAGGGCGCTCTTTTGTTTTGCAGGCTGGTCAGTCCAGCATCGCTTCCTTGCGCAGGAACGCGGGAAGCTCGGACGTCTTCGGCGGATTCTGCTGCAGCTTGGCGGCCTGAACGGCTGCCGCGAGGGCCGGCAGGGCGACGGCCTTGAAGCTCGGGATGGGACGGGCGGCGCTCTGTTCGTCCGTTCGGGTGTTCTGCTCGGAAACCTGTTGGGTCATGGATCCTCTCCGGAATATTGAGGCTGTTGTCTCAACCTGCGTTTTATGATCCGCTCGCCTGTGACCGCTTTGGGGCAGACCTGTGATCATGTGCTGGCTTGGCAGTAGATGAACTTCTCAAGCTGAATCGATCCTTAACGGTGCAACATTCTAGCGAAATGTGCAGAGCAACACCGCGGCGCAGTCAGAGACGAGCCTTGTGCCGGATCTACTAACGTGAGGTCTTGCTAGACGCCGTGCGCGCCCGCACGCTGGGCGAAGGCCTCTCCGTCCCTCAATCCCATTTCATAGGCCTTGCGAATGCCCGCCGGGTTGGTGATGTCGAACTGCCCGATCGGAACGGGTTCGGAGGGTTGGATGTAGGTGCGGCCCTTCACCTTCGGGAAAGCGCGGTAAAGGCGCGATAGAATCACGAGGGTCTTGCCACCTCGCTCCTCGAACGGGAGGAGGGGTTCCGTCGGCACGTTGTCCACGAGCCCGCCATCGAGGGCCGCCATGCCGCCGATGCGGCCGACCGGCATGAAGGGCGGCACGCTGGCGCTCGCCATCAGGGCGGCCGACAGCTCAGCGGGCGTTGCGAGATCCCGCACCTGGACGAATTCCGGGCGAAATCCGAGGGCCCGGCCGCCGCGCGGATGAACCGGGGAATGCCACTTCTTCTCGATCTGATAGGTTGCGATGCCCAGCGGAATGGCGAGCGACAGGGGCAAGCGGCGCGGCTTGCGGGCCAGTCCGATCAGGATGGTCGGCCCCTGCTTCAGGTGCTCCAGGGCCGTCTCGTCGATGATAGCCTCGATCAGGCTGCGGTACATGAGCGAGACCGGCCAGGGCGAGCCTTCCCGGCGCCAGGCGCGCCATTCGAAATTGCGGCGTCCCAGGCTGCAGCCCTCCGCCACCATCTCGTTCACCCGCCGGCCAAGTCCGAGCAGGCTGTAGCAGGCCGACCAAGCGCCCGCGCTCACGCCGACCACCATCTCGGGCTTTAGGCCGAGCAGGGGCGCGGCCGCCTCCCAGAAGCCGCCCTGCCAGTAGCAGCGGTTGCCGCCGCCCGCGAAGGCTACCGCGTCAAACATCGGGGGCCTATCTAGGTTTGGCGCCGGAAGCGGCTTCCTCGGCCCGCGCCATGTCGCGCCACGCCAGAACGATACGCTCCAGGTCGGCCAAGTCCTGGGCCGGGAGCGTGCCGAGCGTGCGCATCACATAGGCGCGCTGAGCGGCGATCCCGCGATTCGCCAGGTCGCGTCCCTTCGAGGTCAGGTACAGGGCATTGGAGCGTCGGTCGCCTGGGATCGACCGACGCTCGACAAGACCCGCTTCGACCATGCGGTCGAGAAGTCCCGAGACGTTGCCCTTGGTGACGTAGAGCCGTTCCGCCAACTCCTGCTGGCTCATGCCCTCGCGTTCCGTGAGCGTGGAGAGCAGATCGAACTGCGGAATCGAAAGGCCCAATTCCTTCAACTCCGCGGCGACAGCGTTGGTCGCCCGGCGGTTCAGGCGAATGAAGCGAAACCAGATCCGAAGAGGATCGACGGTCTCGGCGGAAGCAGGGGCTGGCGAGAGGGACGTCAAAGGCTTTGCGCTCCAGGTGGCAGCGAATAGTTTACATTCAAACCGTTTGCGCCGTCATCCCTGTTGAGAAGTGCAGGTACCTTTTTCCCTTCTCGCCATGTGGAATTCCCGTGGATACCGTAATGGCGGAAGGGGTGTTACGTTCTAAAGTGTCGTTATCATGTTATGAGAGGCTCTCTCTTGCGAGAAGGCCGATAAAATGACGACCTCGTACGATCCTGGTTTCCGTCTTTCCCCTCGTCACGCCTCTCCCATGGCCTTTTCCGGACGCAGTCGCGATTTCCTCAAGGTCCTGATCGCCGGAAGCCTGTTCCAGATCCCCACCTTCGGGTTCTACCGGTTCTGGATGATCACCAAGCTGCGGCGCCACCTTTGGGCAAATACGCAGATCGAAGGTGAGTCGTTCGAATACACGGGGACGGCGAAGGAACTTCTGATCGGCTTTCTGATCGCCCTGGCGGTGCTCGGGCCGATCTACATCGCCTACTTCATTCTCACCTTCATGGCCGAGGAGCGCTATGCCTTCGCCAGCGTACCCCTGATCCTCATCATGTATGTGCTGGCTCATTTCGGCAGCTATCGGGCGCGTAAGTATCGGGCGAGCCGCACTCTCTTCCGTGGGATCCGGTTCTGGATGAAAGGGTCGGGCTGGGCTTACGCCGGCCGTGCGATCCTGTGGGATATCGCGACCGTGCTGACGCTCGGCCTCGCCCTGCCATGGGCGATGGCCTCCCTGGAAGGCTACCGTATGCGCCACACCTATTTCGGCAATGTTCAAGGTGGCTTTGCCGGGACAGGCTGGTCGCTCTTCAAGCACGGATGGTGGCTTTGGGTGCTCGGCTTGATCGCCCTGATTGTCGGATCCGCTCTGACAGTTCTGACGTCTCCAATCGGGATGATGTTTTTCCCTCATTGGATAGTGGCTCTTGAAGGATTGAAGTTCCTAGGGCCTTTGGTCCTTGTCGTGGCCGGCATAGGGCTTCTGCCTCTTGCGATGGCAATCTTCACGCGGTGGCATATCGATGGATTGCGCTTTGCTGAGGTGTCCATTGCAAGCAAACTTCGACTTAGGACTTTCTACGGCCTGTTCTTTAAACTGATCTCTTCCTCCATCGGCTTTACTATCGCTTTTGCCGTTCTATCCGGCATCACAGCTGCTGTTGCCGGAGTCTTCCTTCAGGACAGCATTGCGGGTCTGCAGGGCGGGGAGATGAACGCGACTACACTGAGCATCGGCATCCTCTTTGCCGTAGCCTATCTGGTCTTTCTGCTCGGCTTCGGCGTCCTTCAACGTTACTTCCTCGGACGCGGCTTATGGGCAGCCGTCGTCACCACGACGGCTGTATCGAACCTTCGTTCGATCGATGCCGTCGTGGCGGCGGGCCAGCCGGCGGGCGTGCTCGGCGAAGGCTTGGCCGACGCGCTCGATTTCAACGTCGGCATATGAGGTGAGCCATGACGGAGGCGGTGTTCTACGATGGGGAGAGTGCCCGGCGCAGGACGGTTGGCCTAAAGGTCACCGCATCCAGCCTCGACATGCATGAGGGAAACGAATGGATAGCATCATGGCCTGTGGGCGCCGTGAGGCGGAAGGAAGCTCCCGATGGCGTCCTGCGACTGACCTGCGAGAGCGGGCCGCCTCTCGCCCGGCTCGACGTTACCGACGCGGCTGATCAGGCTGCCATCCGCCTTCATTGCCGCGATCTCGCAACCGACCATTCCCGGGAACGGACTGGCCAAATTCTGTTCTGGTCGGTCTCCGCGGCAGCCTCCATCCTCCTGTGCGTATTTTATTTGCTTCCCATTCTGGCTGAGCGGTTGACGCCGCTCATTCCGTCCTCTTACGAGCGACATCTGGGAAAGGCGGTCGACAACCAGGTGCGGGCGATCTTCAGCGGCAAGATCTGTGAGAAGGCGCAGGGCCTTGCGGCGATTAAGACACTGACCGAGCGTCTAGGAAAAAACCGGGATTTCCCGCTCGACGTCGATGTCGCGGTGATCGAGTCCAAGGTGCCCAACGCCATCGCGCTGCCCGGCGGCCGGATCTACCTGTTCAGTGCCCTGCTCGACAAAGCCGAATCTACGGACGAGATCGCTGGCGTGCTCGCCCATGAGATGGGCCATGTCGCGCATCGGGACGGGCTTCGCAAGATGATCCAAGCCGGCGGCACCTCTTATCTGCTCGGACTCCTGTTCGGCGACGTGACGGGGGGCGGCGCCATCGTTTTCGTCAGCCGTTATCTCATCGACAGCGCCTATTCCCGCGAGGCCGAGGCAGCTGCGGACGATTTCGCCGCATATAGGATGTCGGCTCTCGGGCGGCCCGCCCATCCCATGGGCCTGTTGCTCAAACGCATCGAAGGCAAGGATGATGTGAAAGGCGGGAACGATTTCAACGTTCCGGCTTTTCTGTCTACCCACCCGGTTACCGATCAACGGCTGAAAGCTTTGGAAAAACAGGTACCGTCCCAACAAGGCGAGCCGCTTCTCAGCCAAGAGGAGTGGCGCGCGCTCAAAGAGATTTGTAAGACGACCTGATGCGCCGTCTCATCATCGAAGAACCGGTCTCCCGCCCGGCGAAATGGTCCCCCGCCCTGGCATCGTTCGCGCTCGTCGTGACTTTGCTCGCGACGCTGCTCATCCGCTTCGGCCGAATCGATTACCCATCGGGCTTCATCGCGCTGGGCGCGGGCATCGCGATCGCGCTCGTGGCGGTCGCCATGTCCCTCTTGGGCTTCGTCCGCATCTGGCAGGAGGGTCGCCGGGGGCTCGGCAGCGCCGTCAAGGGGCTCGTCATCGCGGCGCTCGTTCTCGCCTATCCGGGTTTCATGGCGCTGAAGGCCGCCACCCTGCCGCCGATCACTGATGTCAGCACCGACACGGACGATCCGCCAGCCTTTTCCCGCTCGCGCGCCGCGCTCGTGGTTCGCGACGGGCGCATCCCACCCGATGTCGGGCCCGAAGCGCGCGAGATGCAGCGGGCTTCCTATGTGCAGATCGCGCCGCTTACGCTGGATATCGGTCCGGAGGAGGCCTTCGCCATCGTGGAGAAGGCCGCCCACAATCTCGGCTGGCAGGTGATCGAGGCCGTGCCGCCCGGCGGGCGCATCGGCCTGGGCCGGCTCGAGGCGGTCGCCCGTTCGCGCCTGCTCAAGATGCCGAGCGATATCACGGTCCGGGTCCGCCCGCGCGTCGACGGCACGCGCATCGACATCCGCTCGGCCTCCCGTTTCGGCGGTCACGATCTGGGGGCCAATGCGGGATATATCCGCGACTTCCTCGAAGAGGCCTCGAATCTGGCGATCGCCGTGCGTTGATCAGGCGGGCCGGTATTCGCTGTCCAGGGCGGGAAGGCCCTCGACGCTCGCCTGTCCCTTGGCGACCAGATCTTCCAGGTGCGCGAGGACCGACAGGCCCGCGGCCCCGACCAGGGCCGGGTTCAGGCCCTGGTAGATCGCCGCAACGATCTCAGGGATCGTCCGGTCACCCGCCTTGAGCCGGTTAAGGATCGAGGCCTCGCGCTGGCGTCGGTGATGGATGAGGGCCCGCACGAATCGCTGGGGCTCCTGCACCGGACCCCCATGGCCGGGCCAGTAGAGCGTTTCCTCACGCCCCTTCAGCTTGTCGAGGGAATCCATGAAGGCGCTCATCGATCCGTCGGGCGGCGCGATCACGGTCGTGGACCAAGCCATCACGTGATCGCCGGAAAACAGCGCCTTCTCCTCCGGCAGCACGAAGGCGAGGTGGTTTGCCATGTGCCCGGGCGTCGCGAGCGCCTCCAGGGTCCAGCCGGGACCTTCGACCGCGTCGCCCTCGCGCAGTTCGCGGTCTGGCGCGTAATCCTTGTCGGAGCTCGCTTCCAGCGAATTGACCTCGCCCGAGAACAGGGGACGGGCACTGTGATGTGGTGCGCAGCCGACGATCTCGGCGCCCGTGGCGGCCTTGAGGGCGCAGGCTGCTGGCGAGTGGTCCTTGTGGGTGTGCGTGACAAGGATGTGGGTCACCGTCTCGCCCCCAACGGCGTCGAGCAGCGTCTCGATATGGCCGGGCACATCTGGGCCCGGGTCGATGACCGCGACGTTCCCTGAGCCGACGATGTAGCTGCAGGTCCCGGTGAACGTGATGGGCCCCGGGTTTCGAGCGACGATTCTGCGCACGAGGGGGCTCACGCGCACACATTCGCCCGATTGGGCCGGAGCGCGGATGTCGAAGGTGAGGTCATCGGCCATGCAGGAATCCTCAAGGATGCGATTGGCATCCGGCGCTTCCTAGCGCATCGCGGGGAAAAGTGGGCACCGGTTTTGCGTGAAAAGAGGTGTCAAAACAAAAAGCAAAAGCATCGAGCGGCAAAGTGTATCCGGGCTTTCTAAACGGAAATGGGGTCGATCCGTGTCCACAGCACCGGCAAAGACCCGAACCTTCGCTTGAGGCATGGGCCGGACCTCCTTATAAGGCTTCATGAGCCGCCGCGCGAATGGCGGAACGATCTGGAGATTCAATTCATGACGACCGGCGTCTCTTCGCTGTCTTCTCCGTCGACCCTCGTCGGCCTGCTCTGGCCGTCCCGGGACGATGCCCGCTTCGCGGCCCTCCGCGCCATCGTCCTGATGGCCGTCGGCACGGCGCTCCTCACCCTTTCCGCCAAGGTGCAGGTGCCCCTGCCTTACGTTCCCCTGACCCTGCAGACCCTGGTCGTGCTGCTCATCGGCGCTTCCTACGGCTGGCGCCTCGGCGGCGCGACCGTTGGTCTCTATCTCGTCCAGGGCGCCATGGGCATGCCGGTCTTCGCCGGCCCGACGGCCGGAATCGGCTATCTCATGGGCCCGACCGGCGGCTTCCTCATCGGCTTCCTGGCCGCGGCCGTCGTGATGGGCTTCATGGCCGAGCGCGGTTGGGATCGTTCGCTTCCCCGCGTCATCATCATGATGACCATCGGCCACGCGGTGATCTTCGCCTTCGGCCTCGGCCAGCTGTCGCTGGTCATGCCCTTCGCGAAGGCCTGGACCGTGGGTGCCGCGCCCTTCATGGCGGCAACCCTCGTGAAGACCGCCCTGGCCGTGGCCCTAATGCAGGCGGCCTGGTCCGTGACGCGGCGCGGCGGCAAGGCCTGATCCGGTCCTCGACCTGACGTTCTCCGGAAGCCGCCCTCGGGCGGCTTCTTCTTTTTCGCCGCGGGGTCAGACCAGGCAGACTCCGGTCAGCCGATCGAATGCACCAGCCGCAGCTTGGGCTTGGCCTTCGTGGTGCCGTAGAGGAAGGTGATGTCGGCCCATTCCTCGTCGCCGCCATTGTCCTCGATGCGATAGCCCATCTGCTTGGCGATGGCCTCGACCTGGCTGAGGTTCGTCCGGGCGATCCAGCGCGAGAACTCGCCTAAGCCCTGATCCATCAGCACGGCAATCATGCCAATCTCGACGCCCTGATCGAAATCCTCGCTGCGGCCGGGAAAACGCAGCCGCAGACCGTCATCCAGGTGGATATGTCGCATAACGGGAAGCCCCCAAATCACCCTTTCCGGGTACCTTTTGTTGGAATGTATCAAGGAAAGCCCCGCGCCGGAAGGCGGCATGGAAGCGCATCCGCCGGGTTGATGCGCAAGGCGGAACCGGCCCGGCTGGCCGCTCATTAGCCCTGCGACCGACGTGAAACAGGAGGGCTCCCATGGCCGAACGCAGAATCACCGCCTTCTTCGACACTTACGACGAAGCCGCGCGGGCGGTGCAGCGGCTGGAGGCGGCCCAAGTGCCGAATTTCGAGATCAGCCTCGTGTCCAACAACTTCGACGCTGTCCATACGCATCACGCGACCCGCTCCTTCGACAGGGAGGGATCCCCTCATGAATTCGCCGGAGCCACCGCGGCGGCCGGCACGGTCGCCGGGGCGGGAGCCGGTCTCCTGGCCGGGCTCGGCACGGTGGCCATTCCAGGCTTTGGGCCGGTGATCGCCGCAGGATGGATCGTCTCGACCCTCGTCGGCGCCGGTGCGGGCGCCGCCGTCGGCGGTCTCGCGGGTGCGCTGGTCGATGCCGGGCTCGACGATGAGGAGGCGCAGAACTACGCGGAGGGCGTCCGCCGCGGCGGGGCTCTCGTCACCGTGAAAGTCGACGAGGCGCAAAGGGACAGGGTCGTGCGGATTCTGGACGACGAGGGCGAGATCGAGCCGGGCGAGGAGGCGAGGGAAGCTGCGCGGGAAGCAGACGAGTCTCCGGCGCCTCCGATCGGCGCGGCCGCGTCCACCACCACGGGCTTGACCACTGATCTGATGCCGATCCCCTTCGATGAGGACGACGGCGACCCGACGCTCCACGTCGAACTGGAGGACGAGCGCCTCCGCCGCCCGACGGGCACGAAGCCCGAATAGGAAGACGAGTGAAGATATCTCGTGCCTCTCGCCTTCCGATCGCTTCTGCGGCGCCGAGGCTCTAGCGGCCGGTGCGGAGTGACCGATCCAGGCTCCAAGCGCCGCCGCCGGCTGCGGCGAGGAACAGGAACACGAAGCAGTAGAGGATCGCCGCATCGCCGCCGTTCAGGACGGGGTAGGGGCTTCTCGGAGCATGGGCGATCCAGTAGGCGGCCGCCATGAGGCCCGAGAGCACGAAAGCGACCGGGCGCACGAACAGGCCGGGGATCAGGAGGGCTCCGCCCGCGAGTTCCAGAACACCTGCAATCCAGGGGAGGCTGAACGCCGCCGGTCCGGGATTGGGAGAGGCCGGGAAGCCGAGGAGCTTCTGGGTCCCATGCGCCATGAAGATAAGGGCGGCGACGATGCGCAGAATGCTGAGAAGGCGCGGTGCCCAGACGGTTTCGAGCCGTGTGGTGTTCATCAGGAATCTCCAGGCTTCAGAGGGTAGGATAGGGTGGACGGCTTGGCCAATCCGCCCATGAGCGAAGCCCCGATACAGGTTCGGCTCCGAACTTCCCAGCCTTCAGGGCGAAGCTTCCGGTAACGAGTTGCTTACCACGTTCCCAAGACGGTTTGATCCGGCGCGCGTGTCGGGCGTTTCTCCTACGCCAGCAGAACAGGGGGCTTTCATGACCATCCTCGATCCGAAGACCGGGCAGCTCGTTACCATCGATCTCACCTCCAAGCCGCGTCGCGTGTGACACCTGCGGTCGATGTTCCGTCTACCAGTCGGATGAATCCCCGAAGACTTTTCATCTCCCAATATTTTGATCGCCCACTCCGCTGAACCATCGCGCAGGGCGCCTTATTTGATTTCAGGCAGCACGCGTTCGTGACCTGACGCACATCGCTCCTGTGACAACTTGCCGATGTCCGGAAAGGCCGGAACCCTTGCTGTGCAAAGGCATTGGCTAACAGGAAAGCATTCGACCGAGTGCTGAAGACAGGGGCGGTTGGTCTTCGGTCGATAGCCGCGCCTTGGGCGATCCGCGTTTTTGAAGAATCGAGAGTTAAGGAGAGTCGAATGGCTCTGACAGGACGTTTCAATCTTCGCAAAACCTTTACCGGCCGCATTGTCCTGCAGGTCGAGGAAGAGGTGATGGGCTTCTGGAGCCGGATGTTCGGCAAAGCCAAGCTGCATCGCCGCTGGCGCGACGCGAATGTGCTGGACCTGGCAGCCCCGGAACTGCGCAGCCTGGTCGATCTGCGTTTCCGTCCGCGCTACATGCCCCAAACCAATGAGACCCCGCAGGACTGGCCCAAGGCTCAGCGCCAGCTCGAGGCGGTGCCCGCTCAGACACTTCATTATGAGACCTATCAGGAGGATGGACGCTTCTCGACCCATTGAGGGGCGTCGTCGCAGGGCAGGGCGCCTTGGCGGCCATCGCCTATGTCTCACAGGGGCAAGGCCCTGCGGCTCGATCGACCATTTCAACTGTCAGAAGAATGGTCGGAGTGGCAGGATTTGAACCTGCGACCCCCACGTCCCGAACGGGGCATCCTACCAAACCGGCACCGAGGGAGATGATGAGAAACCAATGCCGCGCAAGGATTTCTCGTCATCCGTCGTCACCGCTCCTGATCTCTGATGCGAGCTGATCACTGACCAATGTTTGGTCGATCTTTGGTCGGTGCGCGGTCTGTTCTATTCAGACAAATTAGCCATAGCCTCAACGAAAGGCCTCGGATCACTTCGAGGCCTTTCCTTTTGGGTCGCTAAACAGACAAGGCAGGGCCCTTGCCGGAAAACTACCGCTTTGTGGTGCGTTGAGGCCGCATGAGCATTCTGCAATTGGACATCGCGACGGACGACCGTGCAGCCCTGAGCAGGCCGCCACCGTCCTGGAGCAGCCCAACTGGATCACCCGACTGTCGGCGCTGGCCGGCAAGCCGGTCGAAATCATCGGCAACCTAACCCCGAAGGTGATCTCGGGGCTGGTCGCACGCTCCAGCCAGAAGGCGTTCCTGGCGGCCTTGCGGCTGGCGATGACGAGCCTGACCGCAAAGCCCCTGTGGCGCAGCGAATTCCTGCACAAGGTGGCGGCTGCAAGCACCGGAGCAGTGGCGGGGCTCATATCCCCCGGGATTCACTAGACCGGTGTGCGTGTAATCTGCTTAATCGGAACGCGTGGGCGGCCGGCTTTCTCCGCAATTGCATTGTCCTGCTCCTCAATGGTTCTCCGGGCCGGCTCATCGCCTTCAAGCCCACCCAGAAGAGCACGGGGGACGCGTCGGTTCGAGCTGCGGGAGCCATCCTCGTAGACAACGTCGAACAGGGCATAGCCGCTCTCGATGGGCTTTGACTTCCTGCGGGCCAATGTTCGTTTTCCTCTCCTTCGATGGGTCGAAATGTTGCATCAGCAAAAACGCAGAGGCCGCCCCATGGTCGGGCGGCCTCTGTCGCAAAGCGGGTCAAAGGCTTGAATCAGGCCGTCTTCAGGTTCCCCGCCGACTCCTTGCCGGTGCGGCGGTCAGACTCGACCTCGTAGGAGATCTTCTGACCCTCCACCAAGCCGCGCAGGCCGGCGCGCTCCAGGGCCGATGCATGGACGAAAACATCCTTGCCGCCGCTGTCAGGCTGAATGAATCCATAGCCCTTTGTTTCATTATACCACTTCACAGTCCCAGTCGCCATTGAATATTCCTTCAGTCCCTTCAGGTGCGCTTGCGCAGGATTATCCTGCCGCGTCTGGCCAACAGGTCAAGACCCCGCCAACTAGTGTTGTGACTCTAACGCTTGTTTCGCACGGGCGACCTTTTCCAGGATCGAT
>NZ_JALJRK010000095.1 GCF_024519725.1 Microvirga sp. Mcv34
CCAAGTCTAAACGCCTAAAAGAACCGTGCGCGAAGCAGCCGACCGGCTCTTCCATTAACCTACACAGCGAGCCGGACGGCCCGACGCGCCACCCTCGACCCTGCAGGCTCGCAGCGCAAGCTGCGGGCCCACAGGTGCTGGCTCTTTGACATGAGTAAGCATCACCCGCTGCGTCATGGCCGCACTCGTTGCGGCCACCCACGTCTTCTGAACCATACCGTTGCCAAGGCGTGGATGCCCGGCACGAGACCGGGCATGACGGTGGTCGGTTCTCCTGGACCGCGCCGGCGAAACCCAAGCCCAGGGTCGCCAACGCTGCAGAATGAGGTGCGACGCCGCTCGCCTCTTCCTGAGCTCCCACGGTCCCCGATCCCCGCCTGCGCGGAGATGACCGTGGACGGGCGGGGGGAATGGCGGCCCGGCCTCTGGAGAGTCTCTTTCAGAGCGCTATGGTTCATGCACCCTCACAGACGATTCGATCATGCCCCCACGCAGCACATCCTCCGAGACCTCCGTCGACCACCTGACGCCCGATGAGGCGCGGATCGAGCACGAGAGGCTCGGCGCCGAGATCAAGGAGCACGACCGGCGCTATTACGAAGAGGATGCGCCGACCGTCTCGGATGCCGAGTACGACGCCCTGCGCAAGCGCTACGAGGCGCTGGAGGACCAGTTCCCCGAGCTGAAGACGCCCGAGAGCCTGACCCAGAAGGTCGGCTCCAAGGTGTCGGAGAAGTTCGGCAAGATCCGTCACCGCGTGCCGATGCTCTCGCTCGCCAACGGCTTCGCCGACGAGGAGGTGGAGGAGTTCGTCGAGCGCATCCGCCGCTTCCTGCAATGGAAGGCCGATGCGCCGCTGGTCTTCACGGCCGAGCCGAAGATCGACGGCCTCTCCTTGAGCTTGCGCTACGAGGGTGGCCGGCTCGTCTCCGCCGCCACCCGCGGCGACGGCGCGGTGGGCGAGGACGTGACCAACAACGCCCGCACGGTGGGCGACATCCCGCATCGGCTCAAGGGATCGGGCGTTCCCGAGATCTTCGAGGTCCGAGGCGAAGTCTATCTCTCGCACGAGGATTTCGCCGCCATCAACGCGCGCCAGGAAGCGGCCGGAAAGGCGCTCTTCGCCAATCCGCGCAACGCGGCGGCGGGCAGCCTGCGCCAGCTCGATCCGGCGGTCACCGCCTCGCGTCCGTTGCGCTTCTTCGCCTATGCCTGGGGCGAGGTGAGCGAGATGCCGGCGGACACGCAGCACGGCATGATGGAGTGCTTCAGGAGCTTCGGGCTGAAGGTCAATCCGCTCACCCGCCGCTGCACGGGCATCGCGGAGATGCTGCAGCATTATCACGCCATCGAGACCGACCGCGCCAATCTCGGCTACGACATCGACGGCGTCGTCTACAAGGTCGACGATCTCAACCTCCAGCAGCGCCTCGGCTTCGTGTCGCGTTCGCCGCGTTGGGCGCTCGCGCACAAGTTCCCGGCTCAGAAGGCCGTGACGGTGCTCGAGGACATCGAGATCAATGTCGGACGCACCGGCTCGCTCAATCCCATCGCGCGCCTGAAACCCGTCACGGTCGGCGGCGTCGTCGTGTCCAACGCGACGCTGCACAACGAGGATTACATCAAGGGCATCGGCGGCAACGGCGAGAAGATCCGCAACGGGATCGACATCCGCATCGGCGATACGGTCGTCATCAACCGCGCGGGCGACGTGATCCCGAAGGTGCTCGACGTGGTGCTGGAGAAGCGGCCCGCGGACGCGAAGCCGTACGAGTTCCCGACCACGTGCCCGGCCTGCGGCAGCCACGCGGTGCGCGAGGTCAATCCGCGTACGGGCAAGGAGGATGCCGTTCGCCGCTGCACCGGCGGCCTCATCTGCCCGGCCCAGGCCCGCGAGCGGCTGAAGCACTTCGTGTCGCGCAATGCCTTCGACATCGAGGGCATGGGCGAGCAGCGCATCGACGAGTTCTACGAGGAAGGTCTCGTCCAGCGTCCGCAGGACATCTTCACCCTGCAGGCGCGCAATGCGAAGAGCCTCAAGCGCCTGGAGAACCGGGAAGGGTGGGGCGAGACGAGCGCGAGGAACCTGTTCGCCGCCATCGAGGCGCGCCGCTCGATTGCCCTGAACCGCTTCGTCTTCGCCCTCGGCATCCCGCATGTTGGCGAGACATCGGCGCGGCTGCTCGCGCGCCATTTCGGGACCTTCGAGCACTTGCGCGAAACGGCGAAAGCCGCAGCCGATCCCGCGTCGGAGGCCCACGCGGAGCTGACCGCCATCGGCGGCATCGGGCCGGTGGTGGCGGAAGCCATCGTCGAGTTCTTCAAGGAACAGCACAACGAGGAGATGCTCGATGCGCTCCTTGGCGAAGTCAGCATCGAGCCGATGGAGGTGCCCGCGACAGCGAACTCGCCCGTGGCCGGTAAGACGGTCGTGTTCACGGGCTCGCTTGAGCAGATGACCCGCGAGGAGGCCAAGGCCATGGCTGAGCGGTTGGGTGCCAAGGTGGCGGGTTCGGTGTCGAAGAAGACGGACATCGTGGTGGCGGGGCCGGGTGCCGGCTCCAAGCTCGCCAAGGCGGCCGAGCTCGGCCTCCAGGTCATGGACGAGGACGGCTGGTTCGTCCTCGTCGGGCGAAAGTGAGACTCCCGTCCAAGACTTGGACGGCGGGCTGTGGCATGGTGGCCCCATGACGGTGATCACCCCCGAGGTCTCGCTCGATCCGGACCTGGTCGGAGCGGGAGACGTGACGCATTTCTGGCGAGTGCCGCGCTATCGCGGCCTCGACTGCCTGCGCGCGACCTTCCGCCGTCACGCCTATGCCCGGCACAGCCACGATACCTATGCCATCGCGGCCGTCCTGGCGGGCTGCGAGACGTTCTTCCATCGCGGCGAGCAGCATTATGCGCCGGCCGGCTCCGTCGCCGTCGTCTGCCCGGATGAGATCCATGACGGCGAGCCCTATGGCGGCGGCTTCGAGTACCGGACGTTCTATCCCTCGCCGGAACTGATGCAGGAGATCGCCGAGGACGTGGCGGGGCGTCCGCTCTCCCGGCCACCCTGGTTCCCGCATTCCGTGATCCGCGATCCGGAACTGTTTCAGGCCCAGGTCAGGCTCCATGCCTGCCTTTGCCGGGACGAAAGCTGGTCCTCCGAGATGGAGCAGGACACCCGGCTCATCGACTTCCTGAGCCGCCTGATCGCCCGCTGGGCCGATCTCGATGCCCTGCCGAGTCTGCGCTATGGCTCGAAGGGCATCCTGCGCGTTCGGGATCACCTCGACGCCCATATGAGCGAGGAGGCGGACTTGGCCGATCTCGCCACCATGGCGGGCCTGTCCCGCAGCCATTTCATCCGTGCCTTCGCCAAGGAAACCGGGCTGACGCCCCACGCCTACCTGCTCGACCGGCGGTTCCGTGCAGCCACCCGATTGTTGGGCCAGGGACAGGCTCCGGGCGACGTGGCGGCTGCCTGCGGGTTCTTCGACCAGAGCCATCTCAACCGCGTCTTTAAGGCCCGCATGGGCGTGACGCCCGGGGCCTATCGCGCCGCCTAGCATCGTGCGGAAAAGTGGATCCGGTTTTCCGCCCCGAACGATGCGTTCTTCAATGAGTGGAGCATCGGATTGGGTCCCAAAAGTGCAAATCCACTTTTGGGTCCGATGCTCTAGCACCGCACTTTCATCCAAGACGCCTCCGCATCGAGCGCCCATAAGGTGCGGAAAGCGAGCACGTCATGGATCAACCGAACCCCTTCACCGCAGATTACCGCCGCGACATCCGAGCAGGCCTGCGCGACATCGCCCCCGTGGTCGTGGCAGCCATTCCCATCAGCCTGCTCTTCGGCGCGGTGGCGGCCGCCAAGGGGCTGTCGCCGCTGGAAGTCACCATCATGTCGGCCCTGGTCTTCGCCGGGGGCGCGCAGTTCGCCGCCATCGAGACCTGGATCCATCCCGCGCCGATCCTCACGCTGGCCTTCGCGACGCTGCTGATCAATGCGCGCCATGTGCTGATGGGGGCATCCCTGTCGCCCAAGGTTCACATGTCGCGGGTGCAGAAATTCCTGTCCTTCTTCTTCCTGACCGACGAGGCCTGGGCCCTGTCCGAGCGTCGGGCGCTGGACCGGCCGGTGACGGGCGCCTATTGGGTCGCCATGGGCATCGTCCTGTGGGCGAACTGGACATTCTTTTCGAGTCTCGGGGCCATCCTCGGCTCCTTTCTCGGCGACCCGGCCCGCATCGGCGCCGACTTCGCGTTCACGGCCCTGTTCATTGGCCTCGTGGCGGGCTTCGGGCGTAGCCGGGTGACGCTGGTCACGGTAGGCGTCAGCGCCGGCGTCGCGGCCCTCGTCCATCACTTCATCGGCGCACCCTGGCATGTGGCCTCCGGTGCCATCGCGGGCATTGCCGCCGCCTATCGGGCCGCTCCCGAGGAGGTGCGCTCATGACTCTCGATACGACGACTCTTCTCGCCATCCTGGCCATGGCGGTCGTGACCTACATCACCCGGATCGCGGGCCTGTTCGTGGCCGACCGCCTCGTGCTCACGGGCCGCGCCAAAGCCGCGTTCGACGCCATCCCGCCAGCCGTGCTGGTCGCCGTCATCGCACCGACGGCGCTCACCACGGGCTGGCCCGAAGCCGCCGCGGCCGCCATCACGGCCGTGGCGGCCTTCCGGCTGCCGCTGCTCGCAACGGTCGCGGTCGGCGTGGTGTCAGTCGTAGCTCTGAGAGGCCTGATTTAGAGCTGTTTCCATTGGCATGGAATCAGCTCTCTTCTTTGTTTGACCGCATTTATTGATGGTGAACCGGATCCACTTCACCGATAAATGCTCTAGCCGATCGCCCGCATGGTATTCTCCAGCCACGCCAGCGTCTTGGCATCCAGCTTCGGGCCGATCTTGTCGCGCACCGCAGCGTGATAGGCGTTGAGCCATGCGATCTCGTCGGCCGTCATGAGGGCAGGTTCGACGAGGCGCAGGTCGATCGGCGAGAAGGTCAGCGTCTCGAAGCCCATCATTTCGCGGTCGCCGCCGGAGATGCTGCGCGGCTCCACGAGGATCAGGTTCTCGATGCGGATGCCGTAATCGCCGGGCTTGTAGAAGCCCGGCTCGTTGGACAGCATCATGCCCACTTCGAGCGGCGTATGCCCGGTCTTGGCAATGCGTTGCGGACCCTCGTGCACCGAAAGATAGCTGCCGATCCCGTGGCCAGTGCCGTGATCGAAGTCGAGTCCCGCTTCCCACAGCGGCTTGCGGGCGAAGGCATCGATCTGCGCGCCCGTCGTGCCCTTCGGAAACACCGCCTGGGCGATGGCGATATGGCCCTTGAGGACGCGTGTGAAGCGGTCCTTCATCTCGTCCGTCGGCTCGCCCACGATGATGGTGCGGGTGATGTCCGTCGTGCCATCCTCGTATTGCGCGCCGGAATCGATCAGGAAGATCCGGTTGGGCTCGAGAACGCGGTTGCTCGAACTGGTGACGCGGTAATGGGGCAGGGCGGCATTGGGGCCGGCGCCCGAGATGCTCGGGAAAGAGATGTTCTTCAGGGCGCCGGTCTCGACCCGGAAGGCCTCCAGAGCCTCGACGACGTCGATCTCCGTCAGCTTGCCCGACGGCGCCTCGCGGTCGAGCCAGGCGAGGAAGCGGGCGACCGCGACGCCGTCACGCAGATGCGCTGCATGGGAGCCCTCGATCTCGGCCTCGTTCTTCACGGCCTTCATCAGGGCGATGGGGTCGGCTCCCACGTCGACCGTGCCGCCCGCGGCCTCGATCCGTCGGATCAGGGCGACCGCGCCGGTGGCGGAATCGATGCGGATCTTGCCGCCGGTCTGACCCAGGGTGTCGAGGGCGCCCTGGAAGGTCGCGATGGGGGCGAAGTCGGCGAGGTCGCCCACGGCGGCTCCCGCTTCGTTCGTCACCTTCGCCGGGTCGAAGAACAGGCTGGCGCGGCCTTCCTTGGGAAGGATCGCATAGCCGAGGGGCAGGGGCGTGTGCCCCACGTCGCCGCCGCGCAGGTTGAAGGCCCAGGCGAGATTATGCGGATCGGAGATGACCAGCGCGTCCAGCTTCGCATCCGCCATCTTCTTCCGGATGCGCTCCAGCTTGTCGGTTGCTGTCTCGCCGGCGTATTCGAGCGGGTGCGGCTTGACGGGCGCCTGCGGCGGGGCCGGGCGGTCGATCCAGATCACGTCGACCAGATTGAGATCGACCGGGCAGAGCTTCCCGCCGGCACGGCTCACGGCCTGCTCGAGCCTCTTCAGGCCGTCGCTGGTGTGGAGCCACGGGTCATAGGCCATGATGCCGCCCGGCGGCAGATGATCGGCGATCCAATCTTCTGGCGTGGAATCGGCTAGCTGGACCGGCGTGATGACGGAGGTGTCCACCTGCTCGGCCGCCTGGACCGTGTAGCGGCCATCGACCACCAGGGCCGCCTCGTTCTGGAGGATCACGGCAGTGCCGGCCGAGCCCGTGAAGCCGGTGAGCCATGACAGTCGCTCCGCGCTCTTCGGCACGTACTCGCCCTGATGCTCGTCTGTGCGCGGAACGATGAAGCCGTCGAAGCCGCGCCGGGCCATCTCGGTCCGCAGCTTGGCGATGTGTTTCGGTCCTTGAGCGGGAGAGGTCGTGTCGTCGAAGAACTGGAACTGAGCCATGGGAAATGGTCACCGAAGGTCAAGCGTGAAAACGGCGTCACGCTAGAGCATCGGACCAGCAGGGGAAACCATTTTTCGGAGCGAAATGCCTGGACCGGCTAATGCTGAGATTTCCGACAATGGCTGCCGGTGGCTGCGGCACCTTGCCTAAGAAACATGCGTCGAGTGCTTGGGAGTTAACGTTTTGTGACAGCGCTCTGCAATGAGTGCATGGCGTACATGTGATCTTATGACTTCAACCAAAGTCGTACCGAGCCTATCTTCCTGTCAACGATAACAGAGGAACGCTGAAGGGTCTCAGCACCAATCTGTTGGAGATGAGCCCATGACCACAGCTGTTTTATCTTCCGCCCTCGTCGGTCGCGAAAAATTCCCGTCCAGGCTTTCGCAAGTAGCCACCCGCTTCATGAGCGCCGTCGTCGAGAGCCGCGCTCGAAGCGCTGCCCGGGAGCTGCGCCGCCACGAGGCGTTCATCAGCGACCTGAGCCGCCGCCAGAACCATTCCGCAGAATTCCTCGATCAGGCGGACCTGCTGCCCGCCAAGATCTAACCGACACCTCTTTCAAAGCGAGACGATATCGTGATCATCATCACCGCCATGAAGGCCATCCGCGACGTCTGGGCCGAAAGCATCGAGCTGCGCCGCGAACTCGCCAAGCGCTATCCGGGCCTTCTGGCCGAGTAAGGCCGACTACAGGCGGGGCTGCGGACGTGCGCTGCCCCGCTTCAGGACCAGCGCGGCCCATCCGTCGAGATCGTAGCGGCGCTGCAGGTACCAGCCCTGATGGGCATAGGTCGACAGCACGCCGGGAACGTCCCGGGCCAGCAGCCCCGACAGGATGATCGTCCCGTCCCGGCTTGCCACGCGCGCCAGCGAAGGCGCCAGCATGCGAAGAGGCTTCGCCAGGATATTGGCGAAGACCAAGTCGAAATGGCCGGCGCGGTCCGCGTCCGCATGGCGAATGCCGGGGCCCACATAGAGCTTCATGAAAGCTCCGATCCCATTCAGCCGGGCATTCTCGCGTGCCACGCGCACGGCTTCCGGATCGATGTCGCCCGCCACGACGGGCCGTTTCAAAACCTTCGCGGCCGCAAAGGCCAGGATGCCCGTGCCGGTGCCGACATCGAGCACATGGCGCGGCGTGCGCGTCTTCAGCTCATCCACGAAAGCGAGCAGGCAGCCCTTCGTCGTGCCGTGATGGCCCGTGCCGAAAGCCAGGCCGGCTTCGATCTCGATGGCGACGTCGCTCGGGCGGCGCTCATCGCGGTCGTGCGAGCCATGGACGAAGATCCGGCCAGCGCGAACGGGCTTGAGGCCCTCCAGCGAAGCCTTCACCCAATCCTTCTGCTCGAGCGGCAGGAAAACGCCCTTGTCAGCCTCCGCGCCGACAATGGGGCGCAGCAGGTTGCGGATCGCCGCTTCGTCGGGCTGGTGCGCGAAATAGGCCTCCAGCATCCACGGCCCGCCATCCTCCGTCTCGAAGGAGGCGACCGCCGTCTCGGCCGGATCGAAGATCTCGCCGATCATGTCGGTCATGGCGCGCGCGGAGCGCTCGTCCGTGGTGATGCGGAACACGTGAGTGGGGCGGTTGGGGTGCAGACCTTCAAGCATGCCGTCGCCTTAGCATCACTCGTGCCCGAGGTCACCTGTCCGTGAGATCTGGCTTCTCCTGGAACCGCCGGGGATGCCTCCCGTTGTGCCCTCACCTGATGTCGGCCGGGGACCATGACCGGCGGCTACGATCGTTCTTCCAGGAGATCCCCATGTCCGGACGTCTTTTCGACAAGGTTGCCATCGTGACGGGTGCCGGCACCGGCATCGGCGAAGCCATTGCGCTCAAGTTCGCCCAGGAAGGTGCGCGCCTCCTCCTCGTCGGCCTTCCGGACGATCCGGTTGAGGATGTGGCCCGGACGATCAACGGCGCCGGTGGGTTCGCGGAAATTTACCTTGGCGACATCGCCGAGGAACGCCATGCCCACGCGGCGGTCGAAGCCTGCGTGAGCGCCTATGGACGCATCGACGTCCTCGTCAACAACGCGGGCGTGTTTCTCGCTGTCGCCGAGACGCAGGATTATCCCATCGACAAATTCGACGAGACGTTCCGCTCGAACGTGCGGTCAGTCTTCCTGATGACGAAATTCGCTCTCCCGCATCTCCAGGAAACGCACGGCAATATCATCGCGACCGGTTCAGAGGCGGGCATGATCGGTCATCCGAAGAACACGCCCTATGGCGGCACGAAGGCCTTCATTCACTCCTTCATCCGCGGCGTCGCGGCGGAGCAGGTGCCTTATGGCGTGCGCGCCAATTGCGTGTGCCCCGGTCCGATCGACACCGCCTGGACGCATAAGTCCACGGGCCCGATGGATGCGGAACTCGCCACGATGATCACGCAGGCCACGCCCATGGGACGGCGCGGCACGCCCGAGGAAGTCGCGAACGTGTTCTGCTTCCTGGCTTCCGACGAGGCGAGCTTCGTCACGGGCGCGCTCTACATGGTGGACGGCGGCATCACGATCTCGAAGGGACCAGTGGGCGCCAAGGCCTCGTCGCATTTCAAGAAGCAGCCGCAGGGCAAGCTGCCGACGCGCCATTCCCATGACGGATTGAAGAACAAGGATTACGAGACCCTGACATGACGATGCGTGTCGATGCGGGCCTGACTCCGGCGCCGAGCGGCGTGCCCGTGGGCCGTCCCATGCCCGAGATGGAACGGCCCATGCCGGAAGCGCCGGGCAGGCGCCTGGGCTATGCTGTCGTGGGACTCGGTCAGTTCGCCCTGAACCAGATCATCCCGTCCTTCGCCCGCAGCCAATCGTCCAAACTCGTCGCGCTGGTCTCAGGCAATCGCGACAAGGCGCTCCACGTGGCGGAATGCTACGGAGTCGTGCAGAAGAACATCTACGACTACCAAAGTTTCGATCGCATCGCCGACAACGACGAGATCGACATCGTCTACATCATCCTGCCGAATGCGCTTCACGCGGAGTTCACGGTGCGGGCCTTCCAGGCCGGAAAGCATGTGCTCTGCGAAAAGCCCATGGCCGTGACGGTGGAGGAATGCGACGCCATGATCCGCGCCGGCCGCGAGGCCGACCGCCGGCTCATGATCGCATACCGGGCGCAATATGAGCCCTACAACATGGAAGCTATCCGTATGGCGCGGGAGGGCGAGCTCGGCACGATCCGTCTCGTCACCAGCGATCACGGGCGCATCCTCGATCCGTCTGTGCCTGCCGACCAGTGGCGCATGGTCAAGTCCCTGGCCGGCGGCGGATCGCTCTACGATATCGGCATCTATTCGCTGCAGGCCGCACGCTACATCACGGGTGAGGAGCCGGTGGAGGTCTCAGGCTACATTACCAGCGACAGGAACGATCCCCGTTTTGCGGAGATCGAGGACCTGGTCGCATTCCAGCTTCGCTTTCCGTCAGGCGCCCTGGCGAACTTGACGTCCTCGTATTCCACGTCGCCGGTCAAGCGCATCCAGGTCTTCGGCTCGAAGGCCTCCCTTGTCCTCGATCCTGCGACCGAATACGAGCGGCACCAGATGATGGTGAAAACCGGGAAGGAAGAGCGGCGGGTGCAGATGCCGGAGGGCAATCAATTCGCGGCCGAGATGGACCATCTGGCGAAAGTCGTGATGGAAAACCGCGAGCCGAAGACGCCCGGCGAGGAAGGCCTGCGCGACATCCGCATCCTGCAGGCCGTATATCGGGCCGCGCGCGAGGGAAAGCCCGTCCTGCTGAGTACGACGGACGCCCCAACACGGTAGCGAATTCAGCTGGTCTGCAGAACTTTCTCCGCAGGTGCGAGTACCGCCAGCTTCTCGGCTTCCTCGGTCTTGTACAGGCGTTGCGTATCGGTGATGTAATCGCGCACGATGGGGGCGGCATCGCGCTTGCGGGCCAGTTGCATATGGAAGACGAGCTGGCTGCCGGTCGTGAACATGGTCTCGGCGCTGATGAGATAGAACTCGAACATCCGGCAGAAGCGTTCGTCGTACATCGCGGCGATCTTCTCCCGGTTGGCCTCGAAGCGCCGATGCCAATGATTGAGCGTCTTGGCATAGTGCAGGCGCAGGAACTCGATATCCGTCACCCATAACTGGTTCTGCTCCACGACCGGGAACACCTCCGACAGGGCAGGGGAGTATGCGCCCGGGAAGATGTATTTGCGCAGCCAGGGACTCGCGGTACCGGGCGGGCTCATCTTGCCGATGGAGTGCAGGACCATCAATCCTTCGTCGTCGAGCAGCGCGTTGATCTTCTTGAAGAACTCGCCGTAATGGTGCACGCCTACATGCTCGAACATGCCCACCGAAACGATGCGGTCGAACTTCTTCTCCACCTTGCGATAGTCGAGAAGCTCGAAGCGCACGCGGTCTGAGAGGCCTGCGCGCCGCGCCTTCTCGTTGGCGAGTTCGTACTGCTCCTTCGACAGCGTGACGCCCGTCACGTCCACATCCTCCATGGCGGCGAGATAGAGGGCGAGATCGCCCCAGCCGCTGCCGATATCGAGGATCTTCAGGCCGGGCTTGAGCTGCAGCTTCGAGGCGATGAGACGTAGCTTGTTCTGCTGCGCCTCTTCCAGCGTGTCGTCGTCGTTGACGAAATAGGCGCAGGAATACTGCATGCCCTTGTCGAGGAAGAGCCTGTAGAAATCATTCCCGAGGTCGTAATGATGCGCCACGTTCTGCTGCGCCTTACCGACCGGATTCGCCTGCTGGAATCGCTTCACGGTGCGTGAGATGCGCTTCAGCACGTTTTGGAGCGGGTAGTTCGCCAGGGTCGAACGGTTCATCGAGAAGAGATTGAGGAAGTCCCGCAAGGTCGAACCGTCCTCGAAGCTCATGCGCCCGTCCATATAGGCTTCACCCGCATGCAGCTCCGGATTAAGGAAGAGCTTGTGATAGAGCGAGCGATCCGTCAGGCGCATGGTCACGCTCGGACCCGGCTTCGCGCCGCTGAAGACATGCACGCCCCCCTCCGCGTCGATCACCTTGAGGGTGCCGGTACGGATGAAGGATTTCAGCATATGGGACAACGGGAACATCGGCACCTCTGGTGGTCGTTCATCGGACGCGGATGGTTCCACAGTTGTGCCCGGGTGGCTAGAGGCTAAACGGCCAAATCAGAATGAGTCTAAAGTGCAGGAATGACAGCCGAATTCGGGAACAACGGGGAATCGCTCTTGTTGGAAAGCTGACGCTCGTGAGGGCGGGCGTCGCCCCTCGATCCACCGAACAGGAGCAGCCGATGTTCTTCCGTCAGAAGCAGATGGCCTATCACGCCAAGCCTGAGAGACCCGATCCGCTTTTCGCCAAGATGCTTCAGGAGCCCCTCGGCGGCCAATGGGGCGAGATGAGCGTGATGATGACCTATCTGTTTCAGGGCTGGAACTGCCGCGGCCCGCAGAAGTACAAAGACATGATCATGGATATCGGTACCGAGGAAATCGGGCATGTGGAAATGCTCGCCACCATGATCGCGCGCCTGCTCGAAACCTCGCCGATCGAGCAGCAGGAAGAGATGGCCAAGAACTCCGTGGTCGGCGCCGTCATGGGCGGAGCCCGTGTCGAGGATGCCATCGTGGCCGGCATGAACCCTCAGCAGTACATCGTTGCCGGTCTCGGCTCCCGCCCGTCGGACAGCGTCGGCAACCCCTGGAACGCGGCCTATACCATCGCGAGCGGCAACCTGCTCGCCGATTTCCGCTTCAACGTGACGGCCGAGAGCCAGGGTCGCCTGCAGGTCGCCCGTCTTTACAACATGACCAACGACACGGGTGTGCGTGACATGCTCTCGTTCATGCTGGCCCGTGACACCATGCACCAGAACCAGTGGCTTGCCGCGATCAAGGAGCTGGAGGAGGACGGACTCGAAACGACTCCGGTGCCGTCCAACTTCCCGCAGGATCTGGAGAAGACCGAGGTCGCCTACCAGTTCCTCAACCACTCGGAAGGCGTGGAGAGCCAGCAGGGCCGTTGGGCGCAGGGCCCCGCGCCGGACGGGAAGGGCACCTTCACCTATGTCGACCGCCCACCGGCCTACACGGAAGACGAAGGGCAACTCAACCCGATCGATCCCCGTGCCTACGGTACGCCCTCCGCGCCGGTGCCGCCCGCAGCCGCGGAGTGATTGTTGGAAGGCATCAACGCAATCGCGCGTCATGGCCGGGCTTGCTCCGGCCATCGCGATTGCTTCAAGCGACAAGTCCTCCGGATCGGGATCACCGGCACAACGCCGGTGATCCCGTGAAGGCTTCAGCCTTTACCCCAACGCCTCGACAAAGCTGTCCAGCACCATCTTGCGTCCCGCCTTGTCGAACTCGACCGTGAGCTTGTTGCCGTCCACCGCTTCGATGGTTCCGGGGCCGAACTTGGTGTGCAGGACGCGCCCGCCCACGGCAAAGCCCGAGCCGCCGGTGGATTTGGCCACCAGCTCACCTTCGATCAGCATCGGCCCACGCCTGTCGCCCGAGCGGCGGGCTGAATAGCCGCCGTCGTCGCTCGACGCGCGGTGCGCCTGGGCGCGCTGCCAGCCCGGAGTCTGGTAGGTCGAGCCGCTGAAAGGCTGCATGCGGTCGAAGCGCGAGCCGCCGCCGTAGCCGCCATAGGAGAAGTTCGCGGGAGCCTCGACGATCTCCACGTTGGTCTCGGGCAGGTCGTCGACGAAGCGGCTCGGAACGGTCGAGTTCCACAGGCCGTGGATGCGACGGTTGGAGGCGAAGTAGATCTTGGCCCGACGCCGCGCTCGGGTGAGGCCCACATGGGCGAGGCGGCGCTCTTCCTCAAGGCCGGCGCGGCCGCTCTCGTCGAGGGCGCGTTGGTTCGGGAACAGACCTTCCTCCCAGCCGGGCAGGAAGACCGTGTCGAATTCCAGTCCTTTGGCCGCGTGAAGCGTCATGAGGCTCACGCGCTCGGTCGTGTCGCTCTCGTTGGCTTCCATGACCAGCGACACGTGCTCGAGGAAGCTCTGAAGGTCGGGGAACTCCTCCATGGAGCGAACCAGCTCTTTGAGGTTTTCCAGCCGTCCCGCGGCATCGGCCGATTTGTCCTTCTGCCACATGTCGGTATAGCCGGACTCCTCCAGCACCGTCTGGGCGACTTCCGACTGCGTCATGGTCTCCGAAAGCTTCGACCAGCGGCCGAACGAGATCAGGAGATCGCGCAGCGTGGCGCGGGGCTTAGGCTTCAGCTCGTCGGTCTCAACAATGAAGCGCGCGGCTTCCATCAGGGGGACGCGGGCCGCGCGGGCGTGGTTGTGCAGCACCTGAATCGTCGCATCGCCCAGGCCGCGCTTCGGCGTGTTCACGATGCGCTCGAAGGCGAGATCGTCCGCCGGCTGGTTGACGACGCGGAGATAGGCCAGCGCATCGCGAATTTCCGCGCGCTCGTAGAAGCGCGGACCGCCGATGACGCGATAGGGGACGCCGAGCGTCACGAGCCGGTCTTCGATCTCGCGCATCTGGGCGGAGATGCGCACCAAGATGGCGATTTCGGAGAGCGGATGCTTCTTGGCGTGGAAGGCCTCGATCTCCTCGCCGATCAGGCGGGCTTCGTCTTCGGAATCCCACGCGCCGGTAATCGTCACCTTCTCGCCGGGCTCGTCCTCCGTGCGCAGGGTCTTTCCGAGCCGGCCCTGGTTCTTGGCGATGAGGCCGGAAGCGGCGGAGAGGATGTGGCCGGTCGAGCGATAATTACGCTCAAGTCGGATTACGGTCGCGCCCGGGAAGTCGTGCTCGAAGCGTAGGATGTTGTCGACCTCAGCGCCGCGCCAGCCATAAATCGACTGATCGTCGTCGCCGACGCAGCATAGGTTCTTGCGTGCTTGGGCGAGCAGCCGCAGCCAGAGATACTGGGCCACGTTGGTGTCCTGATACTCGTCCACCAGCATGTAGCGGAACCGGTTCTGGTACTGCTCCAGGATGTCGGGATGCTCGCGCCACAGGCGCAGGCATTCGAGCAGGAGGTCTCCGAAATCGACAGCGTTGAGGACCTTCAGGCGCTCCTGGTAGGCGCGGTAGAGCCGGCCGCCCTTGCCGTTGGCGAAGGCGCCGGCTTCTCCGGCTGGAACCTGGTCGGGCCCGAGGCCCCGGTTCTTCCAGCCGTCGATATGGGAGGCGAGCTGGCGCGCGGGCCACCGCTTCTCATCGACGCCCTCGGCTTCGATCACCTGCTTCATCAGGCGCAGCTGGTCGTCCGTGCCGAGAATGGTGAAGTCGGAGCGCAGGCCGACGAGCTCCGCATGGCGGCGCAGGATCTTGGTGCCGATGGAGTGAAAGGTGCCGAGCCACTGCATGCCCTCGGCCACCGGACCGATCACCGCGGTGATGCGTTCCCGCATCTCTCGCGCCGCCTTGTTGGTGAAGGTCACGGCCAAGATCTGTGAGGGATAGGCCTTGCCGGTGGCGATCAGGTGCGCGATCCGGGTGGTCAGCACGCGGGTCTTGCCGGTACCGGCACCCGCCAGCACCAGAACGGGTCCTTCCGTGGCCTCGACGGCGGCACGCTGCTCCGGGTTCAGGCCGTTCAGGTAGGGCGATTGCGGCGCGACGGCCGCACGGGCGCGGGCGCTCAAGGAGCCAGTCGCCGGTTTATGGGCGAGACTGTCCTGCGGGTCGGGGCGGTTATCGGAGTGATTCATCGGCGGGACCATGGATCAAAAGGCGAACGGCGTCGAGCCTGAAGTCCCGTCAATCCTGCC
>NZ_JALJRK010000096.1 GCF_024519725.1 Microvirga sp. Mcv34
CCGGCCGCCGCTCGAGCCTCGTCTGGGTCACCAGCAGGGATGAGGCCGAGCGCCTCTCGAAGCTCGACGACGCGGCCCTGGCGCTTGCCATCGAGCGGCAGGCGCAATCGCATCTCGGCGCCATGCGGATCGACGGTCCGCGCGGGCTCGTGCCCATGAGCGGTCTCTCGGTCGGTCGCTACCAGGCGCGGCACCTCGCCCTGGTGGGAGAGGCCGCCCATGTGTTTCCGCCCATCGGCGCCCAGGGCCTCAACCTCGGCTTCCGCGACGTGGCCTCGCTCCGAGATGCGGTCGTCGACGGCCACGACGCGGGCCAATCCCCGGGATCGGACGAGACCCTGGCCGGCTACCAGCGCAGTCGGGACCTCGACGTCCGCCTGCGCACGGCCGCCGTGGACGGGCTCAACCGGACGCTCCTCACCGGCATGATCCCGACCGATTTCCTGCGCGGCGCCGGGCTTCTGGCCTTGAGCAATATCGGCCCCCTGCGCCGGATCGTCATGCGCGAGGGCGTCCTCCCGCGCGTGGGCGTGCCGCGGTTGATGCAGGGTTAGGGCCGTCTCGCCCCTGCCACGCCTTCCGGCAGAAGAACACGTGGATCCCCGGGTCAAGCCCGGGGATGACGAAGTGGTAGCACGTCCCTCACGGAAACAGATCGTAAGGCAAAGCCCCGGTCTTAGTGGTGAGGTAGAGAATGCCCGTCAGGGTGAACATCGACACCAGGGTGCCGACGAGCACGCAGGCCGACGCGCGCTCGACGCCCACGTTGTATTGGGTCGAGATGACGAAGATGTTGAGGGCGGGCGGCAGGGCCGCCATGATCATCGCCGCGTAGGTCCAGGCGGGGCCGAAATCGCCCACGGCCGACAGCACCACCCAGACCAGCAGCGGGTGCAGGATCAGCTTGATGAACACCAGCGCGGGAACCTCCCCCGGCATCTGCCGCAGGGGACGCAGGGCCACCGTCACACCGAGGATGAACAACGCGCAGGGCGCGGCCGCCCCGGAGAGCCAGTTGACGATCTGCTCGGCGGGCCCGGGAAGCTGAAGATGCAGATAGCTTGCCGCGATGCCGACCGCCGTGGCCACATTGAACGGGTGGGTCACCACGCGCCAGACGATCCTGCGGATCGTCGCGATCAGGCTGAGCTTGTCGAGGCCTGCCATCGACATCAGCAGCGGGACCACGGAGAACAGGAACAGGTTGTCGAAGACGAAGATGAGGACGACCGGAGCGCTGGCCGCGGCACCGATGGCCGCGAGGATCAGGGGCGGCCCCATATAGCCGATATTGGAATAAGACCCGGCCACGCCCTGCATGACAGATTGCGGCAGGTCCTTCGTGTAGCGCCAGCCGGTCGCGAACGACAGCACGAAGGCGCAGGCGGTCGAGAAGGTGGTCGCCGCGATGAACGGCCAGTTCGCCAGCTCATCCAAGGGCTTGTCCGCGATGAGCCGGTAGAACAGGCAGGGCAGCGCCACGTAGATCAGGAAGAACTGCATCCAGGCGAGTCCGGCTTCGGGCTGCTTCACGACCCTGCCGCAGAAGAAGCCGAGCCCGATGAGGCCGAAGAACGGGGCAAGAAGGTTGAACAGCCCGATCAGGTCGGACATCGGCGGCTCCGAAGGGAAAGCGGGAGGACGGAAAAGCAGAACGGAGGTGGCGGCCACTTCTGACAAGGTTCCCATCCTGCCACAATCCTCCCTTTCGGAAGGGCGCCAGTCCCGGAACGCAGGGCTCCGGTCCGGGAAGTCTTTGCTCTCTCGATTGTGACGAACGGCCGATTTGGAGAATCTGCCCAGGATCTCTATATGAAGATCAAGGAGTTAAGACCATGAAAGCGAGTTCAGCAAAATTCGCGATCGGCCAAGTGGTTCGGCATCGGGTCTTCGATTTCAGGGGGCTCATCTTCGACGTCGACCCGGAATTCGACAACACCGAGGAATGGTGGCTGTCGATCCCCGAGGAGGCCCGGCCCCGCAAGGACCAGCCTTTCTACCACCTCTTCGCCGAGAACGCGGAAACCGAGTACATCGCCTACGTTTCCGAGCAGAACCTCCTGCCCGATCATTCCGACGAGCCTCTGCGCAATCCGATGATTGCCGAGATGTTCACCTTGGAAAAGAACGGCATCTACAAGGCCAAGCCGATCCTGGCGAACTGAGCCTTCATGACCGAGACAAAAGAAAACGCCGGGCTCTTGGCCCGGCGTTTCTTATTGGCTCGATGCTTGAAGCCTTACGGCTTGGGAGCAGCCGGGGCGGCCGGAGCGGCAGCGCCGGGAGCGGCAGCGCCGCCCTGACCCTGGCTCTGGAGCATGCGCTGGCGCATCTCTTCGCTCTTCTTCTGCAGCTCTTCCTGGAGCTTCTTCTGCTGCTCCTCGAGCACCTTCGGGTCGATCGGAGGACCGTCGAAGGCCTTGCCGAAGCCAGCCGCCGGGACGGCGAAGGTGAGCTCGCGACCCATCTGGTTCTGGACGCTGACGTTCAGGTTGTTGCCCTTCTTGATGGCCGCGATGAAGTCGTCCTTCACCTGAGCCTCGGCGAAGCAGCCGTTGGGCAAGCACATGACATAACGGCCGGCAATCGCCTGGCCCTGGTCCATGGCGAAGCGCAGGCCGGGCTGCAGGAGCAGGCCGAGCGGCATCACGAAGCGGACGACCTTCTGCGGCTGCTGGCCCTTCACGTCATAGACGGCGAGAGCGAGAACCGGCTGGCCCTGGTCCGACACGAAGTCGCGGGTCGTGTAGCAGATCTCGGTGCTGGTGTTCTGGTCCTTGCCGCAGACCTTCGTCCATTCCGGCTGGGACGGCTCGGCCTTCACCTGCACGACGGTCGGGCCGGTGTTCTGCTGGGCCGCACCTTGAGCGGGCTGCTGGGCCGGCGCGGCCGGACGGGTCGCCGGAGCGGCGGGCTTCGGGGCCGGCGCGGTCTGAGCCAGAACGGGTGCGCTCACCAGAAGAGCCAAGGCGGTTGCCAGGCCACGGGTCCCCCCCAGGCTCGCGAAGCGTGTCGCGAAAGACATGTTTGTGATCCTCTTCAGTCGAAAGGTCGGCTTTCGAATAAGCCGTTTATCCGGCGTGTTCTTAACCTGCAATGACGGGGTCCAAATCCATGCCGAATGTGGCGAGGACAAGACGTGTGGGGCTCCTTTAACCTTTCGCGTGGTAGGTTTCCAGTCACCTCGGGCAAATTTCTGTACAACATTGCTCAGGTGAAGTCTCGTTATGCACCGGGAGCGTCATGGGCCTCAGGCTTATACGGAATCTGCTGATCGCCGCCGCCTTTCTCATGCCAGCCCCGGGCCTCGTCGCCGGGTCCGGGCCGGAGATTGTGCGGCATGGCATCGCGATGCACGGGGAACCCGCCCTCGCACCGGATTTCGACCACCTGCCCTATGCCAACCCGCAGGCGCCGAGGGGCGGGCGAATCACGCTGGCCCTCCAGGGCACCTTCGACAGCCTCAACCCGCTGATCGTGCTCGGCGTCGCCCCGGACGCGGTTCCACGGTACGTCCTCCAAAGCCTGATGATGCGCTCCACCGACGAGCCGTTCACGATCTACGGCCTCGTCGCCCGCACCGTCGAGATGCCGGAGGACCGGAGTTCCATCACCTTCAACCTCGATCCCCGGGCCCGATTCTCCGACGGCCACCCGCTGTCGGCCGAGGACGTGCGCTTCTCGTTCGAGGCACTGAAAAAATACGGCAAGCCCTTCCACCGCTCCAGCTTCGGTCAGGTGAAGGCGGTCGAGATCCTGGACCCGCACCGCATCCGGTTCGACCTGTCCGGCTCCAACGACCGGGAGCTGCCGCTGCTCATCGGCATGACGATGCCGATCTTCCCGGCACACGCCACGAACCTCGAGACCTTCGACCGGACCTCCCTGACCCCGCCCATCGGCTCAGGTCCCTACGCCCTGACCGAGGTTCGGCCGGGCGAGCGGGTCGTGCTGACCCGCCGCAAGGATTACTGGGGCGAGGATCTGGCCGTCACCCGAGGGCTCTATAACTTCGACGAGATCCGGTACGATTTCTATCGCGACGCCAACACCCTGTTCGAGGCCTTCAAGGCGGGGCTCTACGATTTCCGGATCGAGGGCGATCCGGGCCAATGGGCCACGGGCTACGACATTCCCGCCGTCCGGGACGGCCGCATCGTCCGGGAGACCCTGACGACCCGGCTGCCCAAGGGCATGAACGGCTTCGTGTTCAACACCCGAAAAGCCCTCTTCGCCGACGTCCGGGTCCGGGAAGCCCTGAGCTACCTGTTCGACTTCGACTGGGTGAACCGCAACCTCTATTTCGGCCAGCTGACCCGCTCGGACAGCTACTTCGCCGGTTCGGACCTTGCCTCCACCGGCAGGCCCGCCGATGAGCGGGAGCGCGCCCTGCTGGCGGCCTTCCCCGGCGCCGTGCGCGAGGATGTCCTCGAAGGCCGATGGGAGCCACCCGCCGGCGACGGCTCGGGCCGCGACCGGGAGATGGCGCGGCGCGCCCTCGCGCTCCTCTCCGAGGCCGGCTGGGTGCTGGAGAACGACGTCCTGCGGAAGAAAGGCACGGGCGAGCCCTTCGCGTTCGAGATGCTGGTCAATTCCCGCTCTCAGGAGCGGCTCGCCCTCAACTTCTCGCAGTCCTTGAGCCGCATCGGCGTCCAGGCCCGGGTGCGCCTCGTGGACGACGTGCAGTACTGGCGCCGCCTCGCCCGGTTCGATTTCGACATGGTCCAGTGGCTCTGGCCCGGAACGCCCTCCCCGGGCAACGAGCAGCGCAACCGCTGGGGTTCCGCGGCGGCGCAGAGGGGCGGATCCCAGAACCACGCGGGAGTTGCCTCCCCGGCGGTGGACCGCCTGATCGACGCCCTTCTGGAGGCGAAAAGCCGTGAGGATTTTCTCTCGGCCGTGCGGGCGCTCGACCGGACTCTCCTGTCCGAATTCTATGTCGTCCCTCTTTTTTACCTGAAAGACCAATGGCTTGCCTACAAGAGCGACCTGAGACGTCCGGACAGGACGCCGCTCATGGGCACCAATATCGATACCTGGTGGCGCGATCCGCATTAATCCGGATGGGCGGTGCATGGGGCCTATTGTTGAGCTTCCATTCATGTAGATGATGAAACAAATGCTCTGCTTCGACGTTAGGTGTGCACCTCCTGTCCATCTGTCGCGTCCAACTGCAGGGTATCGTCATGAACGCAATGCCGAAGGTTCTCGTCGTCGACGACGGCGACCGTGATCCCGACAGTGCTCTGTCGATGGAACTGGCCGGCATGGGCTATGCGAGCGTCACGACACCTTTTGAGGCCGCCGATGATGTTCTAGCCCTGATTCCGAGCCCGGCCGCCGTGGTCCTGCAAATGCCCCGCCATGCCGGCTGGGCCGAGCGCCGCCGTTTTCTGGAACTCGCCAGCCGCCTGCGCAAGAACCTGGCCGCGAGTGGCACCCCGGTCATCCTCACGGGCGGCGTCAGCGGTGCCGCCACGATGCTTCAGAGCCAGCTCGGCATGCAGGCCGTCGCCGCGCAGGACATGTGAGTTTCCGTCTCTTCGGATCCCACTCTCACGTCATGGCCGGCCTTGTGCCGGCCATCTCGATTGGAAAGGTACTGCTGCGCTCCACATAAACGAGATCACCGGCACAAGGCCGGTGATGACGTAGCAGGGCGGCATTCTGGCTCCGCTTGGCGGCCCTGGAAGGACGCGATGCACCCACCCCTTACGCCGCCTTCTTCTCCGCGATGCGCACGAGGCTGCGCAGGATCGTCGTCGCGGCCTTGATGCGCTCGTCCGGGGTCTCGGTATCGCGCACGAACACGATTTTCATGTCGGGACGCACCTTCGCGAAGGAAGCCTGCTCCGTGACGTAGGAGATCAACCCGGTCGGGTTGGCGAAGGAATTGTCGCGGAACGAGATGATGATGCCCTTCGGCCCGCCGTCCACCTTCTCCACGTTGGCGCGGCGGCAGAGCACCTTGATCGCCATGATCTTGAGAAGCTGGTCGACCTCCGACGGCACCGGCCCGAACCGGTCCACCAGCTCCGCCCGGAACGCGTCGATCTCCTGGTCGGCCTCGAAGGTCGAGAGGCGGCGGTAGAGGCCTAGCCGCAATTGCAGATCGGCGATATAGCTCTCCGGAATCATGACCGGCGCTCCGACCGCGATGGTGGGCGACCATTGATCCTCGGTGGGCTCCTCGATGCCGGCTTTCAGCTGCGCCACGGCTTCCTCCAGCATCTGCTGGTAGAGCTCGTAACCCACTTCCTTGATGTGACCGGACTGCTCCTCGCCGAGCAGGTTGCCCGCGCCGCGGATGTCGAGATCGTGCGAGGCGAGCTGGAAGCCCGCACCCAAGGTGTCGAGGGTCTGGAGCACCTTCAGGCGCCGCTCGGCCTGGACCGTCAGGGTCTTGTTCGCCGGAACGGAGAACAGGGCATAGGCACGGGTCTTCGAGCGACCGACGCGGCCGCGCAGCTGATAGAGCTGTGACAGGCCGAACATGTCGGCCCGGTGGACGATCAGCGTGTTGGCCGTCGGGATGTCGAGGCCCGATTCCACGATGGTGGTGGAGAGCAGGATATCGTACTTGCCCTCGTAGAAGGCCGTCATGACGTCCTCCAGCTGGCCCGCCGCCATCTGGCCGTGCGCCACCGCCACCTTGGCCTCCGGGACCTCCTTGTCGAGGAAGGCCTTCACGTCGGCGAGGTCGTCCAGGCGCGGCACCACGTAGAAGGCCTGGCCGCCGCGGTAGCGCTCGCGCAGCAGCGCCTCGCGGATCAGGAGCGGATCGAAGGGCGTGATGAAGGTCCGCACCGCGAGGCGGTCCACCGGCGGCGTCGTGATCAGCGACAGCTCGCGCACGCCGGTCAGCGCCAGCTGCAGGGTGCGCGGGATCGGGGTGGCCGAGAGGGTCAGCACGTGCACCTCGGCGCGCAGCTCCTTGAGGCGCTCCTTGTGGCTCACGCCGAAATGCTGCTCCTCGTCCACGATGATGAGACCTAGGTCCTTGAACTTGATGGTCTTGCCGAGCACCGCATGGGTGCCGATGACGATGTCGACCGACCCGTCGGTCAGCCCCTCCTTGGTCTTCTTCATCTCGGCGGCCGGCACGAAGCGCGAGGCCTGCGCCACGTTCAGCGGCAGGCCACGGAAGCGGTCGCAGAAGGTGCGGTAATGCTGGCGGGCCAGCAGGGTCGTCGGCACCACCACGGCGACCTGCTTGCCGCTCATGGCGGCCACGAAGGCGGCACGCAGCGCGACCTCCGTCTTGCCGAAACCCACGTCACCGCAGACGAGGCGATCCATCGGGCGGCCGGAGGCCATGTCGTCCAGCACCGCCTCGATGGCGTTGAGCTGGTCCTCGGTCTCGTCATAGGGGAAGCGGGCCGCGAATTCGTCGTAGAGCCCTTCCGGCGGGGTCAGGCGCGGCGCATCCTTGAGGATGCGAGCGGCAGCGATCTTCATGAGCGCGCCCGCCGTCTCGCGGATGCGCTGCTTCATGCGCGCCTTGCGGGCCTGCCAGGCGCCGCCGCCGAGCTTGTCGAGCTGGACTTCCGTCTCCTCAGACCCGTAGCGGGTCAGAAGCTCGATATTCTCCACCGGCAGGAACAGGCGGTCGCCGCCCGCATAATGCAGCTCGAGGCAATCGTGCGGGGCGCCCGCCGCCTCGATGGTCTTCAGGCCCTCGAAGCGCCCGATGCCGTGATCCACGTGGACCACGAGGTCGCCCGGCGTGAGCGCCGCGACCTCGGTCAAAAAGTCCTGCGGCCGCTTGGACTTGCGCTTCTGGCGCACGAGGCGGTCGCCAAGAATGTCCTGCTCGCTGATGACGGCGAGGTCGGCCGTCTCGAAACCGGATTCCAGCGGCCAGATCCCCACGGGAATCTCGTTGCGCGGATAGGCCATCGCGTCTGAGAACCGGGTGATGGGCTTCGTCTGGCGCAGGTCATGGTCCTGGAGCACGTGGCAGAGGCGCTCGCGGGAGCCTTCGGTCCAGGCCCCGAGCATGACCCGCTTCTTGCCTGACTGCAGCTCGCGGATGTGCCGGACCACGGCCTCGAACACGTTCGCATTCTCGTCCGCGCGCTCGGCGATGAAGTTGCGCCCCTGCCGGGCCTCGCAATCGATGACCAGACGGCCGGCCGATTCCGGCATGGCGAAGGGCGTCAGCCGGGCGAGCGGCATCTTGGCGGTGCGCTCGGACCATTCCTCAGGCTTGAAGTACAGCGCGTCCGGCGGCAGCGGACGATAGGGCGCCACGCCGGGCTGGTTCTGCCCCATCGTTTCGCGGCGGGCGTCGTAATAATCCTTCACCTGAGACAGGCGTTCGGCGGCGGCATCGTCGGCCAGGGTGTCGAACACCACCGGGATGCCCGGAAGATAGTCGAACAGGGTGTCGAGATGGTCGTGGAACAGGGGCATCCAGTGTTCGAGGCCCGGATAGCGCCGCCCCTCGCTGATCGCCTCATAGAGCCTATCGTCCCGGGTCGGCGCGCCGAAGGCCGCCACATAGGCCTGCCGGAATCGCTTGATGCTCTCCGTGGTGAGCTGGACCTCGCTCATGGGCACGAGATCGAGGGCTCGCAGGGTGCCGACCGTGCGCTGGGTCTCCGGATCGAAGGCGCGGATCGATTCCAGGGCGTCGCCGAAGAAATCCAGGCGCACAGGATTGGGAAGCCCAGCCGGGAAAAGGTCGATGATGCCGCCGCGGACCGCGTATTCGCCCGTGTCCCGCACGGTGCCAGTGCGCAGGAAGCCGTTGGCTTCGAGCCAGTTGATGAGCTGAGTCGTATCGACCACGTTGCCCGGCGCCGCCGAGAAGGTCTCGGCCGCGATGCGCGCCTTGGGCGGCACACGCTGGACCAGGGCGTTCACCGTGGTCGAGAGGATGCGCGGCTTGTCCTCGGAGGTCTTCGAGCGGGCAAGGCGGGCCAGCGTCGTCATCCGCTGCGCCGTGATCGCCGCATTGGGCGAGACCCGGTCATAGGGCTGGCAGTCCCAGGCCGGGAAGGTCAGGATCTCGACCTCGGGCGCGATGAAGGCGAGGCTGTTGGCAAAGTTCTGCTGCCGCTGGCCGTCCCGCGCCACATGGACCAGAACCGCCGGCCCCTCCACCTGACCCGACAGGCCGCGTGCGAGATCGGCGACGGCCAGCGCGTCGAAGCCGTCCGGCACGCTGGACAGCGTCAGGCTTTGTCCCTTCTTCAGGGCGTCGAGAGCACGGGTCAGGGCTGGCTTCATGATGAGGTATCGGGTCAGAGATCAAGAAGAACGCGGGCCGGAGGGCGCGGTTCGTCGAATTGAAGGAGCGACGAGGTTTAGTCCGAGGTCAGGGCTCCTGTCATCCCTATCCACATCATCACCGGCCTTGAGCCGGTGATCTCGACTGGAAAGGCTCCCCTGGTGTCATTCCCGGCCGGAGCGCAGCGGAGGGGAAGGGAATCCACCCGCGTGCTCAGCGCCTTGGATCCCCTTCCCGCACTGCGTGCGCCGGGGATGACAAGGTGGCGTCAGCTGTGAATCGGCGACGTGTGGGTGTGAAACGCCTTCAGCCTCTTGAACAGCGGCGTGTTGTAGTTTGACGGCGTCTCGATCTCGCCGGTGATCCAGCCGAGAAGGTCGCGGTCGGTCACCTCGATCAGGCGCTCGAACTCGTCGAGATCCTCCTCGGAGAGCTCCCCGATCTCCGCATCGGCGAAACGGCCCATGATCAGATCCATCTCCCGCATGCCCCGATGCCAGGAGCGATACAGGATCTGCCTGCGGCGGGTATCGAGGCCGGCGCTGCTGCGTGTCGTTCCGCTCATGGCTTTGCTCCAATCGATTAACGATGCACCGCGTAAGGGATTGAGCATCGGATAGCTCCCGAAAGGACATTCCTCTTTTGGGTCCGATGCACTAGCCGCTATATAACCATCTCCCTTCCCGTTGCCACCCATTTGCATGTCCTTGCGTCCGTCCATTCTCGATCCGCTCTTCGCCCCGGCCAACACCCTGCCCGGCGTCGGGCCGAAGATCGCCCCCCTGCTGGACCGCCTCCTCGGCGAGCCGGGCAAGCCCACGCGCGTCGTGGACCTGCTGTTCCACGTGCCGACCAGCGGCATCTCCCGCGAGATGAAGGGCTCCGTCGCCGATGCCCCCGTGGGCGAGCCGGTGACGCTCTCCGTGACCGTCGTGGGGCACCGTCCGCCGCCGCCCGGCCGCCGGGCGCCCTACCGGATCCTCGTGGAGGACGAGACCGGGGATGTGACGCTGATCTTCTTCAACGGTCAGAAGGCCCGCCTAGAGAAGATCCTACCGGTAGGCGAGCGCCGCTATGTCTCGGGCAAGATCGAGCTGTGGGACGGACGACGCCAGATGATCCATCCGGACCGGATCCTCGATGAGAAGGGCATCGCCGACCTGCCCGCCGTCGAGGCCGTCTACGGCCTCACCGAGGGACTCTCCTCCCGAATGGTCGGGAAGTATATCGGGACCGCCCTCGACCGCGTTCCACATTTGCCGGAGTGGCAGGATGCAGCCTGGCTCGACCGGAATGCCCTGCCCGATTTCCGGCAGGCGCTCCATGCCCTGCACAGGCCGGACAACGCCGCGCAGCTCTCCGAGGAGGCGATCGCCAAATCCGCCCCGCGCCGGCGCCTCGCCTATGACGAACTCCTGGCTTCCCAGCTGGCGCTCGCCCTGGTGAGAAGCCGCATGAGGCGGCTGCCGGGCCGAGTGAATGCGGGCGACGGGCACTTGGTCGAGCGGCTGAAGGCCGCCCTGCCCTTCGGCCTGACCGGGTCCCAGGCCCAGGCCATCGAGGACATCCGGCAGGACCTGACCTCCGACAAGAAGATGCTGCGCCTGCTCCAGGGCGATGTGGGCTCGGGCAAGACCGTGGTCGGACTGCTCACCATGGCGAGCGCCATTGAGGCGGGCCGGCAGGCCGCCATGATGGCCCCGACTGAGATCCTCGCCCGCCAGCATTACGAGCGACTCGCCCCCATGGCCGAACAGGCCGGGCTGACCATTGCGCTTCTCACCGGGCGCGAGAAGGGCGTCGCGCGCCGCACCATCCTGGCCGGGCTCGCCGACGGCAGCGTCCAGATCGCGGTCGGGACCCACGCCCTGTTCCAGGAAGGCGTCGCGTTCCAGGATCTCGGCGTCGCCGTGGTGGACGAGCAGCATCGCTTCGGCGTGCACCAGCGCCTCGCGCTCGGCTCCAAGGGCGAAGCGGTCGATATCCTCGTCATGACCGCCACCCCGATCCCGCGCACCCTGGCGCTCACCTATTTCGGCGACATGGACGTGTCCGTGCTGTCCGAGAAGCCCGCCGGCCGCAAGCCCATCGCCACGAAGCTCATTTCCATCGACCGCCTGGACGAGGTGGTGGGCGGCATCGGGCGCGCCGTCGCCAACGGCGATCAAGTCTATTGGGTCTGCCCGCTCGTAGGCGAATCCGAATCCATCGACCTCGCGGCCGCGGAGGAACGCTTCGAGATGCTCAAGAGCTTCTTCGGCGATCAGGTCGGCCTCGTCCACGGCAAGATGGCCGGCAAGGACAAGGACGCCGCCATGGAGCGCTTCTCCAGCGGCGAGACCAAGATCCTGGTCTCCACCACGGTGATCGAGGTCGGCGTCGACGTGCCGAACGCGACCATCATGGTGATCGAGCACGCCGAGCGCTTCGGCCTCGCCCAGCTTCACCAGCTGCGCGGCCGCATCGGCCGGGGGTCGAAATCCTCCACCTGCCTGCTGGTCTACAAGGGACCCCTCGGCCAGGTCGCACAAGCGCGGCTCGAGATGATGCGTCAGACCGAGGACGGTTTCCGCATCGCCGAGGAAGACCTGCGCCTGCGTGGCGAGGGCGAGGTCCTGGGCACGCGCCAATCCGGCGCCCCCGGCTTCAAGCTCGCCCGCCTGGAGACGGACGGCGATCTCCTCGGGGCTGCCCGGGACGATGCCCGCCTGATCGTCGACCGGGACCCCGATCTCGTCAGCGAGCGCGGACAGGCTCTGCGGGTGCTGCTCTACCTGTTCGAGCGGGACTCGGCGATCCGGCTGCTGCGGGCGGGCTGATCGAGGCGCAGCGCCATGACGCAACGTCGGGTCGGATCGTGCCCGGCCTCTGCCTCCTCACTCAGCTTTCTGCGGTGTCCGGGTCCGGCCTCGTCCGGATCGACCTCGACGAAGCCCAGCCGGGCATAGAACGGCCCGTTCCACGACAGGTCGCGGTAGGTCGTCAGCGTCACGGCACCGAATGCCATCCGCCTGCCATGATCTATGGCAGCTTCTATCAACCGGATACCGATGCCCCGACGCTGGTGCGACAGGCCAACCGAGACCTCCGCGATGTGGAACGATCCGTCCAGTGCATGGCCGGCGAGGAAGCCGACCGGCTCGTCGCGCCCGTCCACCGCCACCCAGAGAGTTCCGTTGCGGCACAGGGCGGCCAGGACGCCGGGGTCCATCGTATCCCCGTCGGCGAGCCACCCCAGGCCGACATCCCGGAAGACGGACGCGGCGGAGCGCTCGACGGGCCCCAGTCCGTCCAGATCGTCCGGGCGTGCCAAGCGGATGGAATAGCCGGAAGGGCTCACTCCACCGTCACGGATTTGGCGAGATTCCGCGGCTGATCCACGTCCTTGCCCATGAAAACGGCCGTGTGATAGGCGAGCAGCTGGATCGGAACCGCGTTCACGATCGGGGCCACGATCGGATGCACGGACGGCATCACGATGGTCGCCATGGTGTCGAGACCGGCCTCCAGCGCGCCGCGCTCGTCCGTGATGAGGATGATACGGCCGCCGCGGGCAGCCACTTCCTGCATGTTGGACACGGTCTTCTCGAAGATGTTGTCGTGAGGCGCGATCACGATCACGGGCATCGTCTCGTCGATCAGCGCGATGGGACCATGCTTGAGCTCGCCCGCCGCATAGCCTTCCGCGTGAATATACGAGATTTCCTTGAGCTTCAGGGCCCCTTCCATGGCGAGCGGATAGGATGTGCCGCGCCCGAGATAGAGCACATCCTTGGCCTTGGAGAGGTCGCGCGCCAGGATCTCGATCTGGTGCTCGCGCTTCATCGCTTCGGTCATCTGGCCTGGAACGGCCATGAGGGCGTTCACCAGTTCCTTTTCATCCTCGACGCTAAGCGTGCCGCGGGCCCGGCCGGCCGCGATCGCGAGGGACAGGAGCACCGTGAGCTGACAGGTGAAGGCCTTGGTCGAGGCCACCCCCACCTCGACGCCCGCGAGCGTCTGCGCGATCACGTTGCTCTCACGCGCCATGGTGGAGGTCAGTACGTTCACGACGGAGAGCGTATGCTGCTTTTCGGCGGTGGCGTAGCGGAGCGAGGCCAGCGTATCCGCCGTCTCGCCCGACTGGGACACGAACAGAGCGAGGCCGCCCGGCTCCAGAGGCGCCTCCCGGTAACGGAACTCGGACGCGACATCGATCTCGACCGGGATGCGCGCCAGACGCTCGAACCAGTATTTTGAGATCAGCCCGGCGAGATAGGCCGTCCCGCAGGCGGAAATGGAGACTCTTTTCAGATCCTTGAAGTCGAAGGGCAATTCGACAGGCAATTCAACGCGTTCCGACGCGAAGTTGACATAATGCGCGAGCGTACGGCCCACGACCTCGGCCTGCTCGTGGATCTCCTTGGCCATAAAATGGCGATAGTTGCCCTTGTCGGCCAGGAAGGATCCTGCCGGGATCTTGTGGCGGACACGCTGCACCGGCTTGCCGTTCTCGTCACGGATATCGGCTCCCCTGCGGGTCAGGATCGCCCAGTCGCCGTCATCGAGATAGACCACCTCGTCAGTGAACGGCGCCAGCGCCAGCGCGTCGGACCCCAGATACATCTCGCCCTCGCCATAGCCGATGGCGAGCGGCGCGCCGTGGCGGGCGCCGATCAGAAGATCCTCCTCGCCCGAGAACAGGAAACCCAGTGCGAAAGCGCCACGCAGGCGCGGCAGAGTCACGGCGACGGCCTCGATGGGCAGGCGGCCCTGGCGAATCTCATAGGTCACCAGTTGGGCCACCACTTCGGTGTCGGTCTCCGTCTCGAACCGGATACCCTTCGCCTCGAGCCCAGTCTTCAACTCCCGGAAATTCTCGATGATGCCGTTATGGACGACCGCGAGCTTATCGGTCGCGTGCGGATGGGCATTGGTCTCGTTGGGCTTGCCGTGGGTGGCCCAACGGGTATGGCCGATCCCAATGAGGCCGGAGAGAGGAGCCTGCGAGAGCTTGGTCTCCAGGTTGCGCAGCTTGCCTTCAGCGCGCCGGCGGTCGAGGCGCCCCTCCTCCAGGGTCGCGACGCCGGCAGAATCGTAGCCCCGGTACTCCAGCCGCTTGAGAGCCTCCACGATCTGTGGCGCGACAGGGGTATTCCCGACAATTCCAACGATTCCGCACATGCCCTGAAACTTCCTCGATCCAATCCGACAGTCGTTAAGCTTCGAGCTTCCTTACAGAGGCTCGGCCCGATAGCGGAATCAACTTGCGTAACCTATTGTGACAGGAGCCTTTATCTCTTCTTGGCCGCCTGACCCTTCTCCCTGAATTCCAGGGCCCAGCCTTCTTTTACGATCTGACGTCCGCGGCCGAGACCCAAGGCGTTATCAGGGATATTGTCCGTAATAACCGATCCGGAACCGACGAATGCTCCCCTGCCGATGCTGATGGGAGCAACGAGGGAAGAGTTCGAACCGATGAAGGCGCCTTCGCCGATTTCGGTCCGGTACTTGCCGAAGCCGTCGTAATTGCAGGTGATCGTGCCGGCGCCGATATTCGCCTCGGCTCCGATGCTGGCATCGCCCAGATAGGTCAGATGGCTCACCTTCGCACCGGCCCCGAGCTCCGTGTTCTTGATCTCGACGAAATTGCCGACTTTCGCCTTCGGGCCGATCAAGGCACCGGGCCGCAGGCGGGCGAAGGGTCCGACACCCGCTCCGGATGCAATCCTGGTCCCCTCTAGGTGACTGAAGCTGTGCACGAC
>NZ_JALJRK010000097.1 GCF_024519725.1 Microvirga sp. Mcv34
GGAGCGCGCCCGCGCCGCGATTGAGGCTTTGGCTCTCCCGCATGAGGCCACGTCGGTCCCCGGCAAGGTGGTCACCGCCAGTATCGGCGCGGCCACGGCCGTCGTCCGAACCGGTGGCTCGGCCGGGATGCCGCACGCCGTGCTCGCCGCGGCTGACCGTGCGCTCTACCAGGCCAAGGCCGGCGGCCGAAACCGGGTGGAGACGGCCCTGGTCGTCGCGTCCCCGGACGAAGACTGATCAATCGTCACCGGACGACGTCCCTGACGTCCACCGAGGCGTTCTGACCCAGAATGGAAGCAAGTTCCCGACACGCTGTTTTAGCAGCTTGGATCACGGCTTCTTGGGTTCCCGGCGGCGCTGGAGCCGATCATGGGCCAGCGAGGGCGCGGCCAACAGCAGCAAAAGCAATCCCAGGGGAAGGCACGTGGCAAAGCCCCAGCGTTGGAACCCGAACGCCCCGAACACGCCTCCGGTGAAGAAGGAGCCCAGCAGCAAACCCAGCAGGCGCAGCTTCGGCCGGTCGGCCCGGACTGGGGACGCTTCCGAGCGGATGGGATCCCTGTTCCAGTAGACGAGCTTACCCAGCTCGATGCCAACATCGGTGACCATGCCCGTCACGTGCGTCGTGCGGATGCGCGCGCCGGAGATCTTGGTCACGGTGGCATTCTGCAGCCCCATGATGAAGCAGAGCATGAGAACGGCCAGCGGGGTGAACCCGGAGGTGCCGTGGGCTAGGCCGCCAAGCAGCCCGAACCCGAGCAGCAGGGCCGCCTCCAGCAGCAGGGGCCGGGCGTAGAGGTCACGCCGATTGCCGCGGCGGCCCCAGTTGATCAGGATGGCCGAGCAGGCCGCTCCGGCGACAAAGGACAGCAGCCCGCCCAGCCCTGCCATCACGAGGCCGAAGGCCCCCAGGGCAAGGTTGTCGGCCAAGGCCGAAAAGATCCCGGACATGTGCGAGGTGTACTGACCCACGGCCAGAAAGCCGCCGGCGTTGGCGGCCCCGGCCACAAACGCGAGCACCATCCCAAGCTGGGTGTCGGCCCTCCCCGAGCGCTCCGGGGCGATGACGCGCCGGGCGGAACGGATATACCGGCCTGTCAGGCCCCTTTTCCGCCGAAACTGATGCCTCCGGCTCATCGCGGACCATCCCAGCTCCGCGCGGGGCAATGGCGTCCGGGTTCCGCCCTGCCGCATCTGCGGCCATGTTTAACACAAGTCATCGTCCGGCGTCCGGTCATGCGATAGTCAGGATGGCTTCAGAGTTCTTCCTCCCTCTGGATCCCCTCTCCCTCCCGGCCTGCGCCGGTGAGGGAGTTTTTTGGCCGCATGCACCCTCGGGAGGGCCGCGCCCCTCGCGACCGTCTCACGCTTTGACGCGCGGGCGGGTGAAGACGTTCCAGCAGGCCAACGCGAACCCAACGAAGGCTCCTGGACCATGCTCCGGGGCTGGAACCAGGGAGGCGGCCGTTCCCTGGAGCGGCCCTCACCCTGCCGGCGCCCGGGGCCTCCCGATCCGGCCTGCGCCGAATGCCGCGCATCGGACGGGTGGCTCATCTCGTCCGGCGCGAGCCCGGCTCGGACCACCACATCCGGGCCGCCTCCAGGCGCGTCAGGCAGGCATCGATCTCCTCCGCCGCGATGGGCTTGCTGAAGAAGTAGCCCTGGGCTTCGTCGCATCCCCGCACCCGGAGCGCATCAAGCTGCTGCCGGGTCTCCACGCCTTCGGCGGTGACCGCCATCCCCAGGGACCGGCCGAGATCCGTGATCGCCCGCACAATCACCTCGGACTCCTCGTGCCCGGGCAGCTCCATCACGAACGAGCGGTCCACCTTGATCCGGTTGAAGGGAAACCTCTGAAGGTAGCTGAGCGACGAGTAGCCCGTTCCGAAATCGTCCAGGGCGATCCGAACCCCAAGCCCGCGCAGCCTGTTCAGGGTCTGCAGGTTCGCCTCGCTGTGCTGCAGGAGAACCGACTCGGTGATCTCCAGCTCAAGCCGGTCGGGCGAAAGGCCCGTCCTCGCCAGCGCATCCGCCACCGTCTCCGGCAGGTTGGCGCTCTGGAACTGGCAGGGCGAGAGGTTGACCGCCACCCGGATCCCGGTCGGCCAAGCCGCCGCCGCGACGCAGGCCCGGTGCAGGACCCATTCCCCGAGGGGGATGATGAACCCGGTTTCCTCCGCAAGCGCCACGAACGTGCCGGGAGAAATCCAGCCTTGCCCCGGATGCCGCCAGCGCAGCAGCGCCTCGAAGCTGCGCACCTCGTTCGAGGCGAGGTCGATGATCGGCTGGAACGCCAGCTCGAACTCGCTGTTCTGCATCGCGCGACTCAGGTCGGCCTTGAGGGCCTGCTGCGTCCGCAGCTGCTCCTCCATCGCCGGTTCGAAGAACCGGTGCCGTCCGCGCCCGGCCGCCTTGGCCGCATAGAGGGCGATGTCGGCCCGCCGGAACAAGGCGTCCGCCTCGATGCCTGTCTCCGGCACGGCGACGCCGACGCTGGCGCCGACCCGGATCAGCTGGTCGCTGATCATGCAGGGGGTGCTGACGGCCTCGATCAGGCGCCGGGCCATGGCCGCCAAGTCGTCCTGGTGGCGCCACTCGGCACAGATTACCGCGAACTCGTCGCCACCCAGCCGGGCGATGATGTCGGACGGACAGACACAGGCGCGCAGTTGCCGCGCCACATGCACGAGCAGGGCGTCGCCGGCCGGATGGCCCAAGGTGTCGTTCACCTCCTTGAAGTGGTCCAGGTCCATGTGCATGACCACCACCCGTCCCCTGCCCCCGGCCATTCCGAGCGCCTCCCTCAGGCGCTCGCGGAACACGCGGCGGTTCGCCAGGCCGGTGAGGGCATCATGGTGGGCCATGTGCTCGATCTGCTCCCGGACCTTGCGGCGCTCCGTGATGTCGCGGAAGAAGACCGTGAGGCTGTCGGGCTTCGGGTAGGCATGGACCTCGTACCAGCGCCCGGTGGACTGCAGCGGCGCCTCGAACTCCACCGGAACCTGGCTGTCCATGGCGGCCTGGTACTGCCGGTCGAAGACGCCGCCGGCCTCCTCGGCGAAGATGTCGCGCAGGCTGAGCCCGACCAGCAGGTCGGCGCGCTCGCTGAGCGCGTTCCTGGTGTGCTGGTTCATGTAGGTGATGCGCCAGTTCCGGTCGATCACCAGGACGCAGTCGGTGGTGCTGTCCAGGACCGAGAGAAGTTGCTGACGGCTCTCCGCTGATTCGCGCGAGCTCCGTTCGGCCGCCAGCCTGAGCTTGCGCTCGGCCCGCAGGATCTGGTGCTCGCGGATGCCGACCGTTGCGGCGAAGGTCACCGCCAGGGGAACTGCGAGCCAGAAAACGGGGTGGCTGACCAGAACCCCGGTCATGATGCCCCAGATCCCCGACAGTAGGATCAGGGCGACCGCGCCCGCCGGGATCAGGGCTTCGATCAGACGGTGGCGCTCCGACGGCATCCGGGGCGCCGATGGGGCCAGGTCACCCTTGGGCTGTCGCAGTTCCTCGACCGCCGCCCAGCCGACCAGGAGGAAGCACAGGACCCAGAGGCCATCGAATGGACTGCCGACCCGGTAGGCCGTTCCCATGAGCGCCAGGGCGTAGGACAGGTTGGCCACCCCTTGCGCCAGGATGCCCGCCAGCAGGAGGCCGGTGGCGAACAGCCTCCGGCGTGGCGCATACAGGACAAGGTAGATCAGCCCGAACGCGGCGGTTCCAAACCACAGGGCCGGATAAAGAAAGGCGACCAGGATGGCGGGCAGGCTGCTCTCGGAGGCCACGATGTCCGGAAACAGCCACACGAAGGCGGTGGTCACGACGGCGCAGACGGCCAGGGCGAGATTGCACGCCTGCACCCGCCCGATGGCGGATCGGGCCTTCCCGTACCGGAACATGCCGTCCAGGAATAACAGGCAGGACAGGAGGTACCCGGCATCAGGCAGGCCCGGGAACGGCGCCTGGCTGCCCCACAGGTCATAGGCCGCCCAAATCAGGCTTCCGGCGAGCCAACACCCACAGGCGAGACCGAAACTGAGCCAGGCCGCCCGGCTCTGCTGATCCCGGCGGGCACCGGTCCGCATGCAGGCCGCCATGGCCAGCGCCGACGAGCCGAACCAGGCGAGACTGTTCCACCAGTGCAGGCCTGCCTCGCCCAGGTCAAGGATCCCCGGCCCGGTGTGAAACGCAGCCAGAGCAAGACCGATCAGCGCAGGGATGGCCAGACGCAACAGCAATTCGCCCCTCATGTCATTCTTGCTTCTTGTTCTTGCTTGGCTCGATGGTCCCGCAGACGGCTCCCACCGAAACAGCTTGTGCCCAGCGTGATCCGACAAGCATGGATGAAAGCGCCTCCCGGAACGTTGATCCAGCGCAAGCGCCCGTTTCTTCACTGCCCGCGGGTGCCCCACGGGGCGGTTCTGCCAGGCCAGCTCGGACGCCACTCACGTTGCGGCTGCCGCAGTCTCTTTCGTTCCGGGGCACCACGGCACGGGCTCCTTGGGGAGTTGCACCGGGAGGCCAGGATCGGTGTCGGATCTCTGGCCCGCCGCGCTTTTCAGGAGGTCACACGCGGGCGGGTGAACACATTCCAGTAGACCAGGGCAAAGCCGCCGAAGGCTCCGGCCCAGCCCAGTCCCGCCACATGCAGCAGGGCGTCCGACCAGGCGGGGTGAAGGGCCGCGCAGACACGCGCAACAGCGCCGGCAACGAGTAGGAGGTAGAGCCCCTGCATGGCCGCGGACGCGACGAGCGCCCGGCCGGTGTGCCCGAGGCTCGCCCGGGACATCACGGCCAACGTCATGATGCCCATGGCGCCGCCCGACCAGGCGTGGACCCCGGCGGCTGTGGGCACAAGACCCAAGGCCGCCAATCCCGTCAGCACGAAGCCGAGGGGCACAAAGGCGTAGGCGACGTGCAGGATCAGGACGAGCCGGTCGCGCCAGGTGCGCTCCCCTGCCCAGCGCATCAGACGGATCGCCTGCACAAGGCCTGCTGCGATCAGGGCGGCTCCGGTCCCGCTCCAGCCGGGCGCCGCGATCCAGGCCAGGAGGGCCACGCCGGCGGCGGCCATGGTGACCATGTCGAAGCGGTCGACCGGCGCCGGCAAACGGCCGGGGTTCTCCCGTACAAGCCAGTTGCGGGTGAAGCTCGGGATGATGCGGCCACCGATCAGCATGATCAGCATCATCGTGGCGGCGATACCGAAGCGGATGCCGTAGTCGGCGGCCCCTACGACATGCGCCTCGATGTGGAAGAGGATGTTGCCGGCCAGGAGAACTCCGAGAACGATGAGGACCTTGAGGTTGCGCCAGTTCCTGCCCTTGATGATCTCCCGGCCCATGGCGGCCGCGACCAGCAGCAGGAACGCGTTGTCGATCACCGCCGCGGCCTCCCAGCCGATCCAGGCCGAAGTGGTGACGGCAACCCGGCCCACGGACCAGACCACCACTAGGGCGAGCAGCGGCCGCCCCTGCAGCGGCATGCGTCCGGTCCAGTTCGGGACTGCGGTGAGCAGGAAACCGGTGATCACGGCCGGAAGATAGCCGTAGAGCATCTCGTGGATGTGCCAGTCGCGCGGCGCGAAGGCGGTCGACAGCGCGAGTTCGCCGTAGAACATCGGCAGCCACGCAAGGATGGCCAACCCGGCGTAGAGCGAACCGAACAGGAAGAACGGCCGGAAGCCGTAGGAGAGGAGCGCGGGTCCCTTGTAGTCGCGCAGGCGTGGGATCGGAGCCATCAGTGGCCTCCTTCGACAGGTATGAAGGTGTCTTGCGCCGCCACCGCTGATCCCGAGGCGACGTCCGTCGCGCTGAAGGCAACGGCTTGGCGGTCAGTCACGGAAGTGGAGACGAGGACACGGAGTTCGCGGGTGGCGTCTGGCGCGACGGACACCGTGGCGTCGTCGCCGACGACCTCAATGGAGGCCCCCGGCAGCCCGGTCACCGTAAGCCGGAAGTCCCGCTCACCGTCGGCCTTGTTGTAGAGCCGGACCGTGTAGCCGTTCCGAATCCGGCCGTCGGACAGCCGCACCGCGACGGGATTGCGGTCATGGATCACCGTGATCTTGGCATCGCTCCGCATTGAGAGGCTCACGCCCATGACCCCCGCCAGCGCAATGATGGAAAGGCCCAGCCCAACCGTCTTGGGACGGATCATCCGGCGCCGGGGCGGCTCCTTGCGATGGCCCCGCTCGATGTTTGTCCAGGCCTCATAGTCGATGAGGCCGCGTGGACGTTCGAGCTTGGTCATGACGCTGTCGCAGGCGTCGACGCACAGGCCGCAGTTGATGCAGGCGAAGTTCGGGCCCTCGCGAATGTCGATGCCGATGGGGCAGACATTCACGCACTGCAGGCAGTCGACGCAGTCGCCGGCGGGCTCACCATTCGCCCTCAGCTCGGCCGCCTTCTTGACCGATCCGCGGGGCTCACCCCGGTAGTCACGGTAGTTGACGATCAGCGCCTCGGGATCCCAGATGGCGCCCTGGAGGCGCGGCCACGGGCACATCCAGGTGCAGACTTGCTCGCGGGCGAAGCCGGCCAGGGTATAGGTGGTGGAGGTCAGGATCCCGACCCAGGCATAGGAGAGGACCGATGCCTCTCCCGTCACCAGCTCGACGAGCAGCGTCGGGGCATCGGCGAAGTAGAGCACGAAGGCGCCGCCGGTTCCCATGGCGATGACGATCCAGACCGCATGCTTGACGCCGATCTCCAGCAGGCGCCACGCGGTCAGCGGGGCACCCTGTTTCTTCAGGCGTTCCCTGCGGTCGCCCTCGACCCAGCGCTCGACGAGCAGGAACAGGTCGGTCCAGACGGTCTGCGGGCAGAAGTAGCCGCACCGGACGCGTCCGGCGACGGCGTTGAGCCAGATGAGGATCAGCGTGGCCAGGATGAGCAGGCCGGTGAGGTAGTAGACCTCCTGCGGCCAGATCTCGATGAAGAAGAAATAGAGGCGCCCGCGCTCGAAGTCGAAGAGCACAGCCTGGTCGGGCTGGCCGGGACCGCGGGTCCAGCGGATGAACGGCACCACGTAGTAGATGGCGAGGCAGGCGATCAGCGCAGCCCATTTCAGGCGGCGGTAGCGGCCCGACACGGATTGAGGGACGACCCGCTCCGCAATGGTCCCGCGCCTCGGCTTGCGCAGGTGGGCGCGTTCGGGCTTGAAGCTGATGTCGAGCGTGGCCATCGGATGCCCTAGAACAGGAACACCGCCGCAACAGGAGCGTCGCGACGGCGCAAAGCTGGAAGCGGGCTGTTACTTGGCAGCGGTCTTGTTCGCCGCGAGCTTGTCGAACAGGGTGGCGAAGGCCTGCTTGGCCTTGCCGGGGTGCGTGGCGGCCTTGGCCTGGTCCACGTTGGCCGCGTCGCCGACCACGACCATGCCGACCATGCCCATGCCGTAGTGCGGCTTGCACTTGAAGCCATACACGCCGGCCGTGTCGAAGGTGACCGAGATCTCCTCGTTGACCTTGCCGGTGAAGGCCTTGCCGCCCTCGGGGAGCATCGTCTCGATGCTCTCGACGTTGTGGCCCTTGTCGGCCGCGACGAACTTCACCGTGTCGCCCGGGTTGATCTTCACCAGCGCCGGCTCGAACACCATGACGCCCTCGGTGCCCTTGTTGAGCATCTTAACCTCGACCTCGGCCGCCCCCGCTGCTCCCGCGAAGCCGAGGGCTGCCACGATGGCGCCGAGCACGATGACCTTCCGCATGATTGTCTCCTGTTGCGATGTACATTCTGTGAGCCCCGGTCCGAAGCTCGTGAGGAGGTGATACGCCTCGCGGGTGGCACCGTGTTTGATCTTGCGCAAACAGTCGGCGTTTTTGCTCAGAAAGCAGGACAGGAGAGGAGGCTTGTTTGCGCCAGGGCAAATAGGATGCACCTTGTGGCGCCGAAGGTGCGCACCGGCCCTTCACGGGGCGGACCATTCGGATCCGCCAAGGCGGCATCACAGAGATGACAAAGATCCACTTTGTGGTTGGTCCCCCTTGGCCTGAGCCGTCCGAACAGATCATAGTGCTTGGCTGTTATTCTGGATGGATTCTCATCCAGAGGGGGCGGCGTTGGTGCCGCGTCCGTGGCACATTTCAGACAAGGCAGGTGGCATGGCCAGCGTTGACCGATCCGTCGTCGAAGGACTCCCGCTCTTCGCTGGCCTCGCGCCGGAGCAGATCGACCAGTTGCTCCAGGAGGCGCAGTCGGTGCGCTATCCCAAGGGAACCAACGTGTTCCAGCAGGACGAGGAGGCCCACTCCTTTTTCATCCTGCTCCACGGGCACCTGAGGGTGTTCAAGCTCACCCCCGACGGGCAGCAGGTGGTGGTCCGCTTCGTCGCGCCGGGCGAGGTGTTCGGCGTCGCCATGGCCATCGGCCGCAAAACCTACCCGGCGACGGCCCACGCCGTTGTGGACAGCATCGCCCTGGTTTGGCCCTCGGCCGCCTGGCCCCGCCTCGTGGCGACCCATCCCGGATTGGCGGTCAACACCCTCCAGACCGTAGGCAGCCGGCTCCAGGACGCCCACACGCGCGTCGTCGAGATGTCGACCGAGCAGGTCGAGCGCCGCATCGCCCACACGCTGCTTCGGCTCGCGCAGCAGGCCGGCCGCAAGGTCGAGGCGGGCGTCGAGATCGATTTCCCGATCACCCGCCAGGACGTCGCCGAGATGACCGGTGCCACGCTGCACACCGTGAGCCGCGTCCTGAGCGCCTGGGAGAGCCAGGGGCTGGTCGAGGGCGGACGGCAAAGGATCGTCGTTCGCGAGCCGCACAAGCTGTTCATCCTCGCCGAAGGCTCATCCCGCTAGGGAACCTGGCACCACCCTGAGCGGCTGGTCTTGCGGTAGGGGATGCGAACGGCAGAGCGGATGGCCCGCCAGGATACTCCGCCGTTGGCTGGCAGGAATTCGTAGGGAAGTTTGCGCCGGGTCAAAGAGAAGATTGGCTCTATCGGCGAAGGTCTGGCCGCTCCAAGGAGGAAAGCCATGCCCCGCGCGTCCCAGTCCCTCGACCCAGATGTCCTCGACTGCCTTCAGGAGGTGATGGATCCCGAGATCGGCCTCAGCGTGGTCGACCTCGGCCTCGTTTACCGGGCGGAGCGCGGCGACGATGGCGTCGACGTGGCGCTCACCCTGACGACGCGGGCCTGCCCGCTTGGGGAGATGATCCTGGAGGATGCCCGCGAGCGCCTGGTGCGCCGCTTCCGGGACGTGCCACGGGTCGCCGTCGAGCTGGTGTGGAGCCCGACCTGGACGCCTGACCGCGTCACCCCGCGGGGGCAGGAGCTGTTGGGCCGCGCCCCGCGGAAGGCCGCGTGAGGCCCCGAAGCCGCCGCCACATCGGGACGGCGCCAGCCCTAGCCTCTAAAGGCGAGCGTCAGGAGAATGGATTGAATGTCTGACATGGTCCCATCGGCCACCCTGCCCCTGACGGGCACCAGGCCCCGGCTGGCGCTTCTGGCCCTGGGGGCCCTCGCCCTGATCGCCGGCTTGTACGGAGCCCTGGGGCGGCTCGGCTGGGCGCTGCCCGCCGGCGGCACCCTCGCCGCCCTGCACGGCCCGTTGATGATCTCCGGCTTGTTCGGAACGCTGATCAGCCTGGAGCGCGCCGTCGCGCTTGGCCGGGGCTGGAGCTACGCCGCCCCGGCGCTGTCCGGGCTCGGCACGCTGCTCCTGCTCGCCGGCGCGCCGGAGGCCGTCGGGGCCGGTGCCTACGCGGTGGCCGCCGCGGTGCTGGCCGGGACATCGCTGTTGATCACGATCCAGCAGCCGGCCGTGTTCACCGGTGCCCTTCTGTTCGGCGCACTGGCGTGGCTGGCCGGCAATCTTCTCTGGCTCATGGGCGGCTCGGTGCCGGACCTGATCGGCTGGTGGCTGGCCTTCCTGGTGTTGACCATCGCCGGTGAGCGCCTGGAGCTGAGCCGCCTCATGCCGCAGCGGCGCGGCAGCGAGGCCCTGTTCCTGTTCGCCGTCGGCCTGCTGGCTGTCGGAGCCCAGAATGGCCTTATGACCGAGAACGGTGCGGTCCTGTTTGGGCTCGCCCTGCTTGTCACCACCGTGTGGCTGCTGGTGCACGACATTGCGCGCCTGAACGTCCGCCGGTCCGGTCAGACCCGCTTCATGGCGGCCTGCATGCTCGCCGGCTATCTCTGGCTGGGGCTGGCCGGAATGGTGCTGGTCGCGTTCCCTCCAGGCGCAAGCAGCTTCGGCTACGACGTCGCGCTGCATGCGGTGCTGATCGGTTTCGTCCTCTCGATGGTGTTCGGGCATGCGCTCATCATCCTGCCGGCCGTGGCCCGGATCCGGGTGCGCTATGCCCCGGTCCTCTACGCGCTGCTGCTCCTGCTGCATGCGTCGGTGGCCCTGCGGGTCGGGGCCGGGCTCGCTGGCTGGGAGGCTGGGCGGATGGCCAGCGGCGTCCTCACGCTCCTCGCTCTTGCCGGGTTCGCCGCCAGCCTGACCAGCACGTCACGGAACGGACGCAAGGCTTCTTGCCCGGCGGAACCGTGCGAGGGCGGATCCGGTTCACGTTGCTCCACCCCAGCACAGGCCTAGGTAGCCCGCCATGACATGGATGGAGCACAGCGCGAAACGGAGGCGGCAGGCGACGGCGCTTGTCTCCGCCCTCGCGCTGGCCCTCCATGTCGTCCTCATGGCCCTTGGTGCGCTGGGCCCGCTCGCGCCCGACGGCGAAGCCGCCCAAGTCCACGCCCACCACGCGGCATCAACCGCCGAGCGTGATGCGGGCAGCCCTGCCAAGAGCCCTGGACACAAACCGCCATGCTGCATCCTCAGCATCTGCCCCGGGCTGCCCGGCCCGCCCATTGATCACATCCTGGCTATCCTGCCCCGGCGGGAAGCTCATGCCGCCGTCTATGGCACCGCCCGCGCCATGGCGGTGCCGAGAATTCCTCAACTCCTTCCTGTCGGAGCCCGGGCGCCGCCCGCGCTGGCTTGAAGCCTCCGATCTGCGACATCCCTCAATCCGACAGGAAAAACTATGACCACGACCTTACTTCGCGGGGCGCTTGCCGCCGCTCTCCTCGCGCTCGTCGGCCCGGCGCTGGCCCACACCACCCTCGAAGCACAGCAGGCCCCCGTGGCCTCCACCTACAAGGCGGTGCTGCGCGTCGGCCATGGCTGCGAAGGGGCGCCGACCCTGAAGCTGCGGGTGCGCATCCCGGACGGCGTCGTCAGCGTCAAGCCCATGCCCAAGCCGGGGTGGGAGATGGAGACCGTCAAGGCGCCGTATGACAGAACCTACGATTACTACGGCACGGCGATGGCGGAGGGCGTGCGGGAGATCGTTTGGACGGGCAAGCTGCCCGACGAGCACTACGACGAGTTCGTCTTCCGCGCCTACCTGACGGACAGCCTCAAGCCGGACGCCATGCTGTACTTCCCCGTCGTGCAGGAATGCGGTGGCGGCAAGGCCGACCGCTGGATCGAGATCCCGGCCGAGGGCAAGAGCGCGGACGACTACAAGTATCCGGCGCCGGGGCTGAAGCTCCTGCCGGCCAAGGCCACCCACTGACAAGGGAGCGGGGAGCCGCCCGAAAGCCGGCTCCCCGTGCCGCCATGAAGCGCGCGATCCTCCTCATGCTCTGGCTGACGCTCGCGATTCTGGGCGGGGGCGGGAGCGCCCTCGCGCATGCGGCGCTGGTCGAGGCCCATCCGGCTGACGGCATGGTGGTCGAGCAGGTCCCCGCCACCGTGCGCCTGCGTTTCAACGAACCGGTGTCGCCCCTGACCATCAGCCTGACGGACGCCCAAGGGCGGACGCACGGCGGCCTTGCGGCAGCCTCCCGCAGCGAGATGCTCGACATCGCCATGCCGCCGGACTTGCCCCGCGGCACCCAGATCCTGAGCTACCGCGTGATCTCGGGCGACGGCCACCCGATCAGCGGCACGGTCATCTTTTCGGTTGGCACCCCAAGCGGGTCCGGAGGTGTCCCGGGAGCCGAAGTCAGCCCCGCCGCTCGCGGCGCCCTCTGGCTGGCGCGGGTGGCCCTCTACCTGGGCCTGTTCGCCGGCGTGGGCGGGGTGTTCTTCACGGCCTGGGTCGTCCCTAGCCCGCCATCCAGCAAGGTGGCGCGCCCCCTGTCGGGCCTGCTTGCCTTGGGCGCCGTTGCGGCGGTGCTCTCGCTCGGGCTCCAGGGCCTCGACGCCTTGGGGCAGCCGCTGTCAGCCCTGGGAACGGCCGCCCCCTGGGCGGCGGGCTGGCGCACGTCCTTCGGGTTGACCGTGGCGGCTGCGATGGTTGCCCTCCTCATGGCGAGGATGGGCCTGCACGACCGCGGGGAAAGGTGGCGGCGGGCCTGCGGCCTCTTGGCCCTGGCATGTGTCGGGCTCTCCCTCGCGATGAGCGGCCATGCCAGCGCGGCGGCCCCGCAATGGCTGACCCGTCCCGCCGTGTTCCTCCACGCCGTCGGCGTCGCCTACTGGATCGGAGCCCTGATCCCATTGGCGCTCATGGTTCGCCGGGCACCCGCACAGGCCCTGCCGGCCGTGCGCCGCTTCTCCAACGGAGCCCTGGTCGCCGTTGCCGCCCTCACGCTGGCCGGACTCGTCCTGGCGGCGGTTCAGGTGGAAAGCCTCGCGAACCTGACTGGCACGGCCTATGGGCAGGTTCTGGTCGCCAAGACGTTCCTCGTCGTCGCCCTGCTCGGATTGGCTGCCCTGAACCGGCTTTGGCTCACCCCGGCCCTGGGCAACCCGAATGGCTCCGGCGGAAGGCGGCTTGTCCGCTCGGTTGTGGCCGAAATCGTGCTGTCCCTGGCCATCCTGGGACTGGTCGGCCTGTGGCGGTTCACGCCGCCGCCGCGGGCGCTGGAACCTGCCGCCGAGGCCGCCGCGGCGGCCAGCGTCCACCTGCACACGCCGAACCTGATGGCGCAGGTGACCCTGTCGCCCGGACGGCCCGGGGCGGTCCGGGCCCGGATCGTGGTCGCCTCCGGACGCGCCGCGCCGGTCGATCCGAAGGAGGTGACGCTCGTCCTCAGCAAGCCCGACGCTGGCATCGGGCCCGTCGAACGACAGGCCCGGCGGGCGGAGCGGGGCTGGGAGGTCGACGGCCTGGTTCTGCCGGTGGCGGGGCCTTGGCAGGTCAAGGTCGAGATCCTCGTCAACGACTTCGAAAAGGCCAGCCTCGAAGGGAGCGTCACGCTCCGGCCATGAGCCCTCGGAGCATCCCGATCAGGGCCGATGCAGTTCCGGCAGGTCGGCCCGCAGCCACGCGAGGCGGGCGATGGCGCGCCCGGCGAGCGCCTGCACCCGCCCCAGCGCCTCCTCGTCCCGCAGGGTGTCGCCGGCTTCGAGGTAACGGTCGGTGAGCAGTTCGGCCAAGGCCACTGGGTCGTCCGGGAGCGTGCCCACCGGCCGGGCGCCGGGCACGGCGATGGGAGTTTGCTCAAGCTCCTGCGCATACTGCCGCGCCTCGTCGGCGAAGCCCTTAAGGCGCGCGCCCTCCTGGGGCGAGGCCTTGGCTGCAAGGGGGGCGAGCAGATCGGCAAGCCGCTGTTCCAGGGCGGCAAGGTCTGGCCCGCCGTCCTCCACCATAGGGCCGGTCCGCTGTTGCCCGCGCTCGGCATGGAAGGCTTTGCGCCTCTCCCGCCGCAGGGTTGCCACGTGCCCCAGTTCCTCGTGGGCCATGGTCTCGGCCGCGCGCTGGATCTCGGGGGCTTCCGCATGCGCCGCCACGTAGCTCCAGAAGGCGAAGGCGCGCTCCTCGTTGCGCACCGCCATCGAGAGCGCCCGGTAGGCGCCCAGCAACTGGGGATCCGTCGTCGCCGCGCCCTCGTCATCGAAGGTCTCCGGCAGCTCCCAGCGGATCCGCGCCGGGTCGGGATCCCGACCTTTGGTTTTCTGCGACCAATGCACGACGCCGTCGAGGTGGCCCTGCTCGTCGGCGGACAGGCGCTCGAACACCTCCGCCAGCGCGGGGCTGCCCTCCTGGCGCATCCGTCCGGCGATCTCGGCGTAGCGGGTTGCCGCCTCGTGCTCCATGGCGGCGGCGATGGCGAACAGCTCCTCCAGGGAGGTTACCGTCCCCGCCGGCTCGGTCTTCAACAGCGACATCGGTCCTCCGCGCCGAATAGGATGGTTGAGGGCCAGATTGACAGACCCACCCAACTATCGTCAATTTGCGCCAGATCAATGACTGCCCGGCGGAGCCATCCGATAAGGGCGCGGGCGTGTTGATTCACTTCCTTTTCAACGGTCCCGGATGACGGGCGGCGCGAAGCGGAACCTTTCCGCTCCGACACTGTTTTCGTTCTCTGTTCAGAAACAAAAACTCTGAATCTGGACGGTCCCCTGTTGGAAAGATCGCGCTCCTCGCATCCAATCCGATCATCGTTCATTGCCCGGTTCCAGGCGGCGTGGGTTGCGGTGCTCCTCGGGATGCTGCTCCTGTCGGCCGCAAGCCCAGCCGTCGCGGCAAGCCGGGTGCAGGAATACCTGCCGAAGGCGCAGCCCGCCGAGTTCTTTCCCGGCGCCGACCGCTTTGGCCCGCCCCAGGGCGATCCTCCCCTTGTTCCCGCCTACCAGGGTGACCGCCTCCTCGGCTACGTCTACCTCAACTCCGATGTCACCGGCGCCACCGGCTACTCCGGCAAGCCGATCAACCTCCTGGTCGGGATCGATCCGAACGGCGTGATCACCGGGATCAAGCTCGTCGACCACAAGGAGCCCATTGTCCTCATCGGCATCCCAGAGCGCCGCATCGTCGCCGCCGTGAATACGCTTGTCGGAAAGGACATGAAGCCGGTCGCAACCGGGGCCGAGCGTCCGCCCCAGGTCGACATCGTCAGCGGCGCGACGGTGACGGTGCTCGTCATGGGCGACAGCGTCGTGCGCTCGGCCGTGCGCCTCATCCGCAGCGGCCGCCTCGGTGCGGGCGGACCGACGGTAGGAGC
>NZ_JALJRK010000098.1 GCF_024519725.1 Microvirga sp. Mcv34
TGCGACGCCTCGCGAAGCGCGCCCCTCGTCGGATCAGGCTGTGCAACGATATAGCTAAGGTTGCGCTGACTATCAAGAACAAAGAAAGAACAAAACACTGCGCCGCTCATCCCGCGCCGTCATGGCTTTCCCCGTTGCGGCCACCCACGTCTTCCATCGCTGCAAAGACGTGGATGGCCGGGTCTGATCCCCGGATCAAGTCCGGGGACGGCCATGACGTCGAGGGATTGCAAGCGCAGCCCTCATCCCGTCTCCCGAACGGGAGAGATGAGGCATATCTTCCTGTATCTTCTTTGGGCGCCTAAGTTCTGGCCGCCTTCGATGGCGCGAAGCTCATGGTGGCGATAAGGGCCTGGGCTTTGCTCAAAGCTGCGCCGGCGGACACGACCATCTGCGGCAGAACCATCCATTCGAGTGTCCAGGCCGCTCCCGAACGTTCGCCCTCATGCACCAGCGCCTGATGCAGGGTGCCGAGCATCCCGGCATTGAAGCGAGCGAGAGTCACCAGGACCTCCGCGGGAACTGGGTTGGACTTGTGCGGCATGGCGGACGAGCCGCCGCCCGTTGCAAGACTCACCTCGCCGACCTCGCTCTGCCCCATCAGGGCGATGTCCTGACCGATCTTGCCCAGGATCCCGGTGAGCAGCGACAGGAAGGCCCCGAACTCGCCGATCCTGTCGCGCTGGGAATGCCAGGAGGGCGAAAAACCAAGTTCGAGGATGTCAGCCATGGCATCGGCCACGCCATCGCCCTGCCCCTTCAGCTCGCCCCGGCTGCCGATAGGGCCGCCGAGCTGGATGACGAGCAGGCGCGGTGCGAGATCCTGCAAACGCTCACGGAGCCGCTCCAGCGGCTGGAGCCACGTGTCGATCTTGTCGGCTGCGGTAAACGGAAGCGCCTGCTGCATGCGGGTGTGCGCCATGAGGCGCGTCGCGCCGTCCCGGCGCTTCAACGCGTTGAGATTATGAACCAGCGTATCGAGGCGCTGCCCGAGGATCTCGACGACGCCCTTGAGGCGCAGGATCAGGGCCGTATCGATGATGTCTTGGCTCGTCGCCCCCAGGTGAACCGATTGAGCCTGAGCCGTGCCGACGGCGGCCCGCAGCTGCCTGACGAATTCCGGGACGATGACGCCGTCCCGAGCCAGACCGTCCGCGAGGCTGGGCCAGTCCGCCTGGAATTCGCGGCAGGTTTTGGCGATCCGCCCCGCAGCCTCCGGGGCGATCAGCCCGACCTTTGCCTCCGCCTCGGCCAGAGCGGCCTCGACACGCAGCATGGCGGCAAGCTCCGCCTCGTTGGAAAAGAACGCCCCTACCTCTCCGTCGCCGACGAGGGCCTGCAGAACGGGATGCGGAGGCGTCCATGTCATGGGGAGCTCCGCGTTACACGGCTTCGAGGGCCACGGCGATACCCTGCCCCACGCCGATGCACATGGTGGCGAGCGCACGCTTCTTGCCGCGCAGCTTCAGCTCCAAGGCCGCCGTGCCGGCGATGCGCGCGCCCGACATGCCGAGCGGATGGCCGAGCGCGATGGCGCCCCCGTTCGGGTTCACATGCTCCGCGTCCTCCGGAATGCCGAGCTCGCGCAGCACCGCGATGCCCTGGCTGGCGAAAGCCTCGTTCAGCTCGACGATGTCGAAATCCGTCGGCTTGAGACCGAGCCGTGCGCAGAGCTTCCGGGTCGCCGGCGCCGGCCCGATGCCCATGATGCGCGGCGCAACGCCGGCGGCGGCGCCGCCGACCACGCGGGCGATCGGCTCGAGCCCGAACTTCCGGACGGCGTCCTCGGATGCGACGATCAAGGCGGCCGAGCCGTCATTGACGCCCGAGGCATTGCCGGCCGTCACGGTTCCGTCCTTGCGGAACGGCGTCGGAAGCTTCGCGAGCTGCTCCAGGGTCGTGTCGCCGCGCGGGTGCTCGTCCTTGTCGACAACGACCGGGTCGCCCTTTCGCTTCGGGATCGTGACCGGTACGATCTCCTGCGCCAGACGTCCATTGGCCTGGGCAGCAGCCGCCTTCTTCTGCGAGCGCACGGCGAAGGCATCCTGGTCCTCGCGCGAGACGTTGAAGTCCGCCGCCACGTTCTCGCCGGTTTCCGGCATGGAATCGACGCCGTATTGGCTCTTGATCAACGGATTGATGAAGCGCCAGCCGATGGTGGTGTCGTAGATCTCCGCGTTGCGGGAGAAGGCCGTGTCGGCCTTGGGCATCACGAAGGGCGCGCGAGACATGGATTCGACGCCGCCCGCGATCATGATCTCGGCCTCGCCCGTCTTGATGGCGCGGGCCGCCGCTATGACGGCATCCATACCCGACCCGCAGAGGCGGTTCATGGTGGTTCCTGGAACCGAGCCAGGCAGGCCCGCCAGCAGCACGGCCATGCGGGCCACGTTGCGGTTGTCCTCGCCCGCCTGGTTGGCGCAGCCGTAGATCACGTCGTCGACGGCCTCGAAGTCGAGGTTCGGGAGGCGCTCCCGCAACGCCTTCAGCGGCACGGCCGCGAGATCGTCCGCGCGGACGCCGGAGAGAGAGCCGCCGTAACGGCCGATTGGCGTGCGCACATAGGCGCAGATATAGGCTTCACGCATGTTCAATGTCCCTTTTTGCCGCTGTGAGCTTTCTCGGTCCGGGCCTGAAGCTCGCGCAGGGTGGTGAGTTCGAGTTCGGTCGGCGGAGGCGTTTCCTCGAGGCGCTCCGAGAATCGCACCGTCCAGCCGCATGTTTCCTGCACCTTATCGCGGGTGACGCCGCGATGCATCGACACCACGGTGAATTCCTTCGTCTCCGGATCCGGCTTCCAAATCGCCAGATCCGTGATCAGGAGCGTCGGCCCCTTGGTCCTGATGCCCAGGCGCTCGCGATGGTTCCCGCCGTCGCCATGGCCGAAGGACGTGTAGAAGTCGATTTTCTCCACCATGCCGCGGGTCGCCTGCTTCATGGTGATGAACACCTCCTTGCAGGAACTGGCGATCTCCGGCGCGCCGCCGCCGCCGGGCAGGCGCACCTTGGGCTTATGATAATCGCCGATCACGGTGGTGTTGATGTTGCCGAAACGGTCGAGCTGGGCGGCACCCAGAAAGCCGATGGAAATACGTCCGCCCTGAAGCCAGTAGCGGAACATCTCCGGCACGGACACCGTGGTGACCGCCGTCTCGCACAATTCGCCGTCGCCGATGGAGAGCGGAAGCACGTTGGGCGCTGTGCCGATGGTGCCGCTCTCGTAGATCAGGGTGATGTCGGGCGCATGGGTCAGCCGGGCCACGTTGCAGGCCGCCGAGGGAGCCCCGATTCCGACGAAGCAGACATCGTCGTTCGAGAGGGCGCGGGCCGCCGCGATGGTCATCATCTCGTTGGGGGTGAAGTCGGAAAGGTTCGTCATCCTCACAGTCCCTTCACGCGCTCGGCGAATACCTCGGGGCCCCGGTCGAGCACGTTCTCCTTCATCCACGCGGTGAAGAGGTCCCGGTCGGCGGAAATCCTGTCCCATTCCAGATAGGCGGCGTTGTCCCGTTCGTAATAGCCATGGGTGTAGGACGGGTGCGCGCCGCCCGGCACCTCGACGACGGAGGTCACGGTCCAATGCGGCAGCACGCAGAGATTCGGATGCAGATCGTCGAAATCCTCCACGATCTCCTCGACCGTCACGACCGAGCGCCGGGATGCAAGGACCGCCTCCTTCTGCACGCCGACGATACCCTCCACCAGCACGTCGCCGCGCCGGCTCGCCTTCTGCGCGTGGATGACAGCCACATCGGGCCGATGCGCCGGTACGGCCGCGAGCTCCTCGCCCGTGAACGGACAGGTGATGCTCTTGATGGCCGGGTTCACCTCCTTGAGGCCCGCGCCGAGATAGCCCCGGAACACCGCGCAGGGCAGGCCTGCGGCGCCCGCCTCATAGGCGTTGGCCATGGCCGCATGGCTGTGCTCCACCGTCTCGATGGACCGGGGCCAGCCGTTCTCGATGGCGTCGCGCATCCGGCGCAGGAGGCCGACGCCGGGATTGCCTGCGTAGGAGAAGATCACCTTCTTCGCGAGGCCCATTCCGATCATCTGGTCGTAGACGATGTCCGGCGTCATGCGGATGAGCGTGAGGTCCTTGATCCCCTGCCGGATCACCTCATGGGCGGCCGCATGGGGAATGAGATGAGTGAACCCCTCGAAGGCGACCGTGTCGCCATCGCGCAGGTTCTCGGCAACAGCCTCCTTGAGGCTTTGGAACTTGGCCATGATATGCTTTCGGATCGGCAATCAGATGTCAAAAAAGACGGTTTCCCTCTCACCTTGCAGGTGAATGTCGAAGGTGTAGGTCGGCATTCCGTTCTCCTCGCTTCGCTGTGCGATGAGGGTCGGAACCCGGAACTTATGCTCGATGCGCGCCAGGACGGGGCATTTCGCGTTGGCGGCCTCCTCGTCGCCGAAATACATCCGCGTATGCAGCCCGATATTGATGCCCCGCGCCACGATCCAGAACGTGACGTGCGGCGCCATCGGGCGGCCGTCCCTGTAGGGCACACGGCCCGGCTTGATCGTCTCGAAGCGAAACTCGCCCGTCGTGGCGTCCGTCGGCTGGCGGCCCCATCCGGCGAAGTTCGGATCGGCCTGTCCCCGGGTCTCCTCGGGGCTGTTGTGGAGCCCCTCCGCGTCGGCCTGCCAGATCTCGACGAGCGCGTCCTTGATCGGGTTCCCGCTGCCGTCGAAGATGCGGCCCTTGACGATGATCCGCTCCCCTTTCGTATCGGGGCCGACGAGGACGAGGCCCAGGTCCTCCTTCCACACGCCGGTGATCTCGACCCAGTTCGGGGTCGCGCCGATATGGACGTAAGGTCCGGCGGTCTGGGAGGGCGATTCCTTCAGGGTCGTCAGGTTCTGGAACATCAGTTCCCCTCCATCCTGTTCTCGAACATCGTGGAACGGCGCCCGCGCAGGACGATGTCGAACTTGTAGGCGAGCGCGTCCATGGGCAGCGTGGCGTTGCGGTCGAGAACCGCGGTCAGCTGGTCGATGGCGGCCTTGTCGGAGATGGTCGAGACGATCGGGCATTGCCAGATCATCGGGTCGCCCTCGAAGTACATCTGCGTGATCAGGCGCTGCGCGAAGGCATGGCCGAAGAGCGAGAAGTGGATATGGGCCGGACGCCAGTCGTTGACGCCGTTCGGCCAGGGATAGGCGCCCGGTTTGATGGTGCGGAACCAGTACCGCCCCTCCTCGTCCGTGATCGTGCGGCCGCAGCCGCCGAAATTCGGATCGATGGCGGCGAGGTACGTCTCCTTCTTGTGCCGGTAGCGTCCCCCCGCATTGGCCTGCCAGAACTCCACCAGGGCGCCGGGCACCGGGCGGGCATTCTCGTCCAGCACGCGGCCATAGACGATGATGCGCTGGCCGATCGGATCTCCTGTCTTGGCGAAGTTGCGGATCAGGTCGTTGTCGAGCGGCCCGATCTTGTCATGCCCGAACCGCGGCCCGGTCATCTCCGAGAGGGTGTTGTCGAGCGACAGCAGCGGGTATCGCGGCGAACGCAGCACCGAGGTCTTGTATTGCGGCGTGAGCGCGGCCGGATGCCAGCTCCGGTCCCGCTGATGATATGATCCTTGATCCGACATTGCGGCTCTCCCTCGCAGCCCGTCCTCCTATTCGTGAGGTTCGGGATCTGCTTCCATTTCGGCGAAGGTCTTCTTGACGATCTTGATGGCGTGATTGGCCGCCGGCACTCCCGCATAGACGGCTACGTGCAGCAGCGCTTCCTTGATGTCCTCCTTGGTCGCGCCGGTGTTGCGCGTCGCACGGACATGCATGGCGACCTCGTCGTCCTGCCCGAGCGCCGCCAGCAGCGCGATGGTCACGATGGAGCGCTCGCGCTTGGTGAATCCAGGACGCGCCCAGACCGATCCCCAGGCGCCCTCCGTGATGAAGGTCTGGAAGTCGGCGTCGAACTCCGTCATCTGGGCGCTCGCCCGGTCCACATGGACGTCGCCGAGCACCTGGCGGCGCACCGCCATTCCGGCCTTGTAGCGTTCGCTGCGTTCGTTCTCAGACAAGTCCCGCCTCCTGGAGGTGCCGGTCGATGAGGTTCGACAGGACGGTGGGTTTCTCGACGCAGGGGATGTGCCCTGCCCCGTCGATCAGCGCGAACCGCGCGCCGGCAATGAGATCGGCCGTGCCTCTGACCACGTCCGCGGGCGTCGAGCCGTCCTGGTCGCCGGCGATACACAGGGTCGGAACGGCGATCCGGACGGCATCGGGCCTCAGATCCGCGTCGCGGATCGCCGCGCAGGTGCCGGCATAGCCATGGGCCGGCGTGCGGACCAGCATGTTGCGCCAGCCTGCGACCACGTCCGCGTGGGTTTCACGGAACAGGGGCGTGAACCAGCGCTGCAGCACATTGTCGGTGATCGGCTCGATCCCGCCGCTTTCGACGGCGGCGATGCGCTCCGCCCAGGTCTCCGGCGTCCCGATCTTCGCCGCCGTGCAGCAGAGCGCGAGAGCCTGCACGCGTTCGGGAGACCGCACCGCCAGGCGTTGCGCGATCATCCCTCCGACCGACAGGCCGACCAAGGCGGCGCTGTCGATCTTCAAGTGGTCGAGAAGCGCGATCAGATCATCCGTATGATCATCCAGGGTGTAGGGCGCGGGCGGGGCGTCCGAGAGGCCATGGCCGCGCTTGTCGTAGAGAACGACACGGAACCGGTCCGTGAAGGCGGACACGACCTCCTGCCAGATGCGGAAATCGCTGCCCAGCGAATTGATGAAGACGAGGGCCGGGCCATCGGCCCGGCCGAGCTGCTGATGATGCAGAACGATTCCATTGACGCGTGTGAATGCCATGCCCCACCTCAATGCAGCGAGCCGACGCCGATGTAATGCTCGACCAGCCCCTGGTCGGCGCGCAGAGCCTCGCTCGTTCCCTGCCAGGCGATCCGCCCGCGCTCCAGGATCAGGACCGATTCCGCGAAGTCGAGTGCGCTTTCCAGCCGCTGCTCGACGAGAAGGATCGTCATCTCGCCACTGGAGGCGAGCCGCGTGAAGGCTGCCATGAGTTCCTCGCAGATGACGGGCGCCAATCCTTCGAGCGGCTCGTCGAGAAGCAGCACCGAGGGGCGCCCGAGGATGGTCCGGGCGGTCGAGAGCATCTGCTGCTCGCCGCCGGACAATTGCCAGCCGAGATTGCCGCGCCGCTCATGGAGACGCGGGAACATCTCGTAGGCTTCCTGGATGACGCTGCGCGGCCGGTCCTTGATGCCGACGATCAGGTTCTCCTCGACGGTCAGCGAACGGAAGATGTCGCGCGTCTGCGGCACGAGCCCGACGCCACGCCGCGCCCGCTCGGAGCTCTTGAGCGACGCGATGTCCGCGCCGCCGACCAGGATCTCGCCGCTGTAGCGTCGGTTCAGGCCCATGAGGGTCGACAGCAGTGTCGTTTTTCCCATCCCGTTCCGGCCGAGGATAGACAGTCGCGCACCGGACGGCACGGAGAACGAAACGTCCTCCAGGACGATCGTCGGGCCGTAGCCCGCGCTCAGTTGGCGAACGTCAAGCGACGCTGCGGGCATGGGCATAATTCCCCAGATAGGCCTCACGGACCTTCTCGTTGGCGGCGACGTCCGAGGGCATACCCTCGAAGATGATCTCGCCAGCCGCGAGGACGACCACGCGCTTGGCGAAACGGAAGACGAGATCCATGTCGTGCTCGATCATGAGCACGGCGAGACTCGGCGGCAGGCGCTCCAGCGCCTGTTCGATCCTCGGCGTATCGCTGGACGGCACACCGGCTGCCGGCTCGTCGAGAAGCAGGACCTTCGGTTGAAGCGCCAGTGCGATGCCGATCTCCAGCAGGCGCTGCTGGCCATAGGCGATCTCGCCGACCCTCCGCCGGGCCACGTCCAGCAATCCAAGGGTGGACAGGATGCTCTCGACCTCCCCCGACACTTCCGAATTGCCGGTGAACCGGCTCAGGATGCGAGTCGCCTTCCCCTCACGCTGCAGCACGGTCAGCGTCACATGCTCTTCCGGGGTCATCTGCGAAAACAGTCGCGTGACCTGGAAGGTTCGAACCAGCCCTTTGCGAACCCGCGGCACGGCACCGAAGCGGGTGACGTCTTCTCCATTGAGGACGACACGCCCGGCGCTCGGGCGGATCTGCCCGGTCACGAGATTCACGAAGGTGGTCTTCCCGGCGCCGTTCGGCCCGATGAGGGCGAGCCGCTCGCCCGCCGGCATCGACAGCGAGATGTTCCGGCTGACGGCGAGGCCGCCGAAATTCTTGGTCAGGCCTTCGACGCGAAAGAGGTCGCTCATGTCCGACCTCCCTTGGCGCGTTTCCCGGTCCCGAGGAGTGTTTCGTAGAGGCCAGTCAGGCCACCGGGCGCCGCGAGCACGACGGCGATCAGCAACGCTCCGACCATCGTCATCCAATGGAATGGGTTGATGGCGGAGACGACATGCTCGAAGCCCATGAAGATGACCGTCCCGACGAGCGCGCCGTAAAGGGTGCCGAGCCCGCCGAGCACCAGCATGACCAGCGCATTGGCGGACAGCTCGAAGCTGACGCTGTCGAGGCCGACCACCTGGGTGGAGATCGCGGCCAATGCGCCGCCCGTTCCGGCCACCGCTCCCGAGATCACGAACATCTTCAAGAGCACCGGAAACACATAGGATCCCATGGCACGGATGCGGACCGGGTCCTGCTTGATGCCCCGACACAGCATGCCGAACGGCGACGAGACGATAAATTTCAAGACGACGAAGACGACGACCAGCAGCGCGAGCCCGAAAAGATAGGCGGTGCGGCCCCAGAGGTCGAACTCGAACACGCCGAACAGAGGACTCACCATCAGGCCCGCAAGCCCGTCGCTTCCTCCCGTATAGGCGGATGCCTTGTTGGCGGCCTCATGGAAGAGCTGGACGATGGCGATGGACAGGACGAGCTGGGCCAGGCCATGGGCGCGCAGCATGATCGTGCCCATGAGAAGTCCCGCCATGGCCCCTGCGACGGCCCCGATGGCGACGAGCGTCACGGGTTCGGTCACACCGTTCACGCAGGCGATCCCGGCAGCATAGGCACCCGCTCCGAAAAGGGACGCTTGCCCGAGGGAGGCCACGCCGCAATAGCCCGTGATGAGATCGAGGGAGAGGACGAGAAGCGCCACCGCGATGACGCGGGTCAGAAGCGCGAGGTTGTCCGGGAACAGCCAGTACCCCGCGAGGCCCGCGGCGATGATCAGGATCACGCCGGCCATGTCCCGCAGCCATCGGGCTCCTATGGATGGGGCGGCAGCGATTCTCTCTGCTTGCGTGAGGACCCGCACGTTACTGAGCCCTTCCGAAGAAGCCGCGCGGGAACACGCAGACGATGGCGATGACGGCCGCATAGAAGAAGAAGTTGCCGAACTCGGGCATCAAATAGCGGCCCGTTGTGTCGACGGCACCGAGTAGGAGGCAGGCGACTACGGCGCCCGGGATGGATCCCGCCCCGCCGACCGACACGACGACGAGGAACGTCACCATGTAGCGGAGCGCGTAGTAGGGCTCGATCGGCAGGAACTCGGCCCCGACCACGCCGCCGAGCGCCGCCAGACCGATGGCGATGGCGAAGCTGATCGCATAAATCACCTGCGTTCGCACGCCGAGCGCATCGGCCATGGCCGCATTGTCGACCGTGGCCCGCAGCTTGATGCCGAAATCGGTTTTCTCGATCAGGTACCAGAGGCCGCCGGCCACCACGACGCCACAGGCCATGACGAACAGGCGATGCCCGGCGATGGTGCGGATTCCCACGTCCACGGGCTGGCTCAGGCTGCCCGGCAAAGGAATGGACTTGAGGGTCGGGCCGAAGAAGTAGTTGGTGATGCCGATGATGCAGAACGTGATGCCGATGGTCATCAGCACCTGGGTGAGTTCGGGGCTGCCGTAGATCCGGCGATAGAGAAGACGCTCCAGGGGAATGGAGATGATGACCGTGCCGATGATCGCCAGAAAAATGGCGACTGCATAGCCCAGGCCGAGGTCACGGGCCGCGTAGGAGGCGATGTATCCCGCGATCATCGCGAAGGCGCCATGCGCTAGGTTCACCACCCGCATCAGCCCCATCGTGAGCGACAGGCCGATGCAGATGATGAACAGAGCCATGCCGTAAGCAAAGGCGTCGATCGCGATGCTGAGGATGGTCTGCATGAAGAATCCCGGGCGCTTGGCCGTTCTGCCGATGAGAAGACGCGGCGTCGGATGGCCGCGTCTCCCGAATTGCCGAAGTCAGATTCTCACTGGGTCGCGAGGCCCGGGTCCTTCTGGTTCGGGAAGGTCTGAATTTCCTTGTTGTAGGTCTTGCCGTCGGCGCCCTTGGTGACCTCGCGGAGATAGATGTTCTCCGTGATGTGACGCGTCTCGGCGTCGATGCTCACCGGCCCGCGCGGGCTCGTCCAGGACAGGCCCTTCACCGCATCCACGGCTTTCTGGGCATCCTGTTTGCCGTCCGTCGCCTCGATCATCTTGTAGATCACATGCATGCCGTCATAGGCCCCGACCGACGGGAACGAGAGCTGATCGGCACCGCCGATGGCCTTGCTCGCCGCTTCGACGAACGTCTTGTTTTCCGGCGAGTCGTGCGACACGGCATAATGGAAGGTCGTCATCAGGCCGAGGGCGCCGTCGCCGAGCGCCGGCAGGTCGGATTCCTGCGTGAGGTCGCCAGGCGCGAAGAACTTGATCCCCGCCTGCTTGAGCCCCGTTTCATTATAGGCCTTTACGAAGCCGAGGGTCGTCGGACCGGACGGAAGGAAGGCGAAGACAGCCTCGGCGCCCGAATCCCGGATGCGCTGCATGATCGGGCTGAAATCGTTGGTGTTCAGCGGCATGCGAATGGCCTCGACCACCTGGCCGCCGGCAGCCTCGAAGGCCTTCTTGAACGCCACCTCCGCGTCGACGCCTGGACCGTAATCGCTGACTGCCGAGATGACCTTCTTCACGCCGCGCTCGACGGCGATCTTGCCGAGCGGCGTCGTCGTCTGCGCCGTGGTGAAGGACGTGCGCACCACGAGGGGAGACTGGGTCATGATGGCGGAAGTCGCAGCGTTGAAGATCACGAGCGGCACGTTCGCCTGCTTGAGCAGGGGCGTGATGGCCATGGCGTCCGGAGTGAAATAGACGCCGCCAAGATACTGCACCTTATCCTTCACCACCAGTTCCTGCGCCAGGGCGCGGGACTGCGCCGGGTTGGCAGCCGGAAGGTCGCGGTAGATCACCTCAATGTCGTGACCTTTCACGGACTTGCCGTTCAGCGCCATGTAGGCCTCGACGCCGGCCTGGAAGTTCTTGCCCTGCAAGGCGAAGGGGCCGGAGAATGGGCCGATGATCCCAACCTTGATCGTATCGGCATAGGCAGAGACCGTGCCGGCCAGCAGAGCGCCGATGGCAGCGCCGAGAACCTTCCTTGAAACTTTCATTCCCTTCCTCCCTCAGAGCTGCCTCGATCTCATTGCATCGGATCGCGGTTTTCTCATCCTATCGTCTAGCCTTTTGTGCGCTTCGCGAACATTGAAAGCTATATCGCACATGTAGTATGATTTGGCGAGGTGGTGTCAAGGCTACCAAAGTTCACCATACTCCTTTGGAGACCGTGATGCAGGGTGACGACTTCGAAGATCAGGGCAGCGATCGGGACTTCGTCGCCAGTCTCGAAAAGGGCCTCCTCGTCATCGAGGCCTTCGACGCCAGCAGACCGCGCCTCACCCTATCGGAGGTAGCGAAGCTGACCGGCATCACCCGGGCGGCCGCCCGCCGCTATCTCCTGACGCTCACCAAGCTAAGCTATGCGGATTTCGACGGGCGCTATTTCTCCTTAAGTCCACGCATTCTCAGGCTCGGCTACGCCTATCTCTCATCCGCCTCGCTCTCCACCCGCGTGCAGCCCTTCCTCGAACAGATTTCGGAAGCGACGGGCGAATCGAGCTCGGCGGCGATCCTGGACGGAGACGACATCGTCTACATCGCCCGTTCCGCGACACGGCGGATCATGTCCATCGGCCTCGGTGTCGGAAGCCGGCTGCCGGTCTATTGCACCTCGCTCGGCCGGGCCATCCTGGCCTACCAGTCCGAGGACACGATCATTGCCTATCTCGCGCGCGTGCGCCTGGAGGCGCGGACACCGAAGACCGTCACCGACAAGGCAGAGCTCCACGACGTTTTGAGATCCACTCGGGAGCAGGGCTTCGCCATCGTCAACGAAGAGCTGGAATTCGGCCTGCGCTCCATCGCCGTGCCGGTGATCCAGAAGAGCGGCCAGGTGACCATTGCCCTTAATCTCAGCGCCCAGGCCGGGCGCGTGTCGGCGGACGAGATGCGGGAACGCTTCCTACCCTCCCTGAGGGCGGCAAGCGAGTCGCTGCGGTACCTGATCTAGGCACGAGAGACCGTTCTGCGCCCGACGGAGCCTTTGATTCAGATCAAGGCTCCCGGATGGGCCATCATGCAAGGGTTCGGCCATGACACCCGAACTCATCGCCCGCTACGACCAGCGCGTCCCGCGCTACACCAGCTACCCGACGGCGCCGCACTTTAAGCCGGACGTCACGGCCGAAACCTATGCGTCCTGGCTGGCGGAACTGGCGCCGGACAAGCCGGTGTCGCTCTATCTGCACGTGCCGTTCTGCGCGGAGCTCTGTCTCTATTGCGGGTGCAACACCGCCGTGAGCCGAAGCTACAAGGCCGTTGCCGCCTATGTGGAGTGCCTGGAGCGGGAGATCGATCTCGTGGCGCGCCACCTGCCCGGCCGCATGGGCGTCGCCCATATCCATTGGGGCGGCGGGACGCCGACCATCCTGTCTCCCGAGGACCTCCAGCGGGTCTCGCGCCATCTCGGCCGGGCCTTCGCGATCAGGCCGGAGGCCGAGATCGCCGTCGAGATCGACCCACGGACCATCACCCCGGAGCATGTGGAGGCTCTTGCCGCGTCCGGCCTCAACCGGGCGAGCCTCGGCGTCCAGGATTTCGACCCGAAGGTGCAGGAGACCATCCGGCGCATTCAATCATTCGAACAGACGGCGCAAGTCGCGTCCTGGCTCCGGGAGGCGGGGGTGGGCGGCCTGAACCTCGACCTGATGTATGGTCTGCCCTACCAGAGCGTCGAGAGTGTGAAGCGCTCCATCGACCTCGCCCTGAGGCTCGATCCGGACCGGATCGCGCTGTTCGGCTACGCCCATGTTCCCTGGATGAAGCGCCATCAGGCGCTCCTGCCAGAGGTGTCGCTTCCCGATTCCGTCGCGCGCGTGGAGCAGCGCGAGGCCGCCACCGAGGCGTTCATCCGCGCGGGCTATGTCCAGATCGGCCTCGACCACTTCGCCCGGCCCGACGATCCGATGGCGATCCGCCAGAAGGACGGGCGGCTTCATCGCAACTTCCAGGGCTACACCACCGACGAGGCGACGGCGCTGATCGGCTTCGGCACCTCGGCCATCGGCTCCCTGCCCCAGGGCTACATCCAGAACGCACCGACCACGGTCGCCTATCGCGAGGCGGTTCTGAAGGGTCGGCTCCCCATCGTGCGCGGCGTCGCCCTGTCGGATGACGATCGCCTGCGCCGCGCGATCATCGAACGCCTGATGTGCGACTTCTCGGTGGACCTCGACGACGTCGCGTCGGAGTTTCGCTCAAGCGCCGATGGCTTCAGGCCTGAGATCGATGCCATCGATGCGTTGGCGCGGGACGGGCTTGTCGCTCGCGACGGCCTGACCCTGACGATCCCGGATGAAGGCCGCGCCCTCGTCCGCAACGTCTGCGCCGTCTTCGACCGCTATCTCGAAAGCGGCGCCCAGCGGCATTCCCGCGCCCTGTAGGGCACGGCCGTCCGGGGCGTTTGATCTGGGTCAATGCCCCCTCTCCTCCCGACACGTAAACGAATTGACTGACGGCGAAGCTCACCGCATCGCCGATTTTCTCAAAAGGTTGAAGCCTATGGCTCAAGCGGTAGCACCCTCAAAGGGCATGACATTCGGCGAGATGGGCTCGGCCCTGGCCCTCGCCGGACTGGCGTTCCTCAGCATCATCATCGCGGCGAAGGCCTATACGCCCGAATACGCCTTCCACGCCTATCTCTTTGCAGCCGCCAGCGTGGCTGCCGTGTTCGCCATCGTGAACCGGTACTACGAGCGTCCCGCGGAACTGCCCCCGCTGACCATCGGCGGCAAGCCGAACTACAACATGGATCCGGTGAAGTTCGGAACGATCGCCTCCATCGTCTGGGGCATCGCCGGCTTTACCATCGGATTGCTGATCGCCCTCCAGCTCGCCTTTCCAGCGCTCAACTTCGACACCGCATGGCTGTCCTTCGGCCGTATGCGCCCGCTGCACACGTCGGCGGTGATCTTCGCCTTCGGCGGCAACGTGCTCATCGCCAGCTCGTTCTACGTGGTGCAGCGCACCTGCCGCGCGCGGCTCGCCGGCGACATCGCTCCCTGGTTCGTGGTGCTGGGCTACAACTTCTTCATCGTCATTGCCGGCACGGGCTACCTGCTCGGCATCACCCAGGGCAAGGAATATGCCGAGCCCGAATGGTATGCGGACCTGTTCCTGACCATCGTGTGGGTGACCTACTTCCTGGTCTTCCTCGGCACGATCATGCGCCGCAAGGAGCCGCATATCTATGTGGCGAACTGGTTCTATCTCGCCTTCATCCTGACCATCGCGGTCCTGCATCTCGGCAACAACGCATCGATCCCCGTGTCGATCTT
>NZ_JALJRK010000099.1 GCF_024519725.1 Microvirga sp. Mcv34
TGCCGTTGCTGAGATCGTCAATCGCTTCAAGGGACGGTCATCCCGCTTGATGCGAAAGGAGTTCCCCGCCCTGCGGTCTCGCCTCCCGACCTTGTGGAGCCGCAGCTATTACGCTGGGAGCGTCGGGCACGTCAGCGCGCAGACTGTCCAAGCTTACATCGCCGCGCAGAAGGGTGTCTGAGCCGTGACAGTGCGATCCTACAAGTTCCGCATCCGCCCGAACCGGGCCCAGAGCACCGCCTTGGCGGCAAGGCTGCGGGACTTCTGTGGGCTCTACAATGCCTGTCTGCAACAGCGGATCGAAGCCTACCGCCGTCGCGGGATCAGCCTGCGCTACGTTCACCAAGCCTCCGAATTGAAGACTGTGCGGATGGCCGAACCCGATCTGGCGCGATGGTCTTTCTCCGCGTTGCAACAGGTCTTGCGCCGGGTCGATCAGACCTACGCCGCATTCTTCAAGCGCAAGCGCGGTTTCCCTCGCTTCCGCGCCAGTGCCCGCTATCACGCGGCAACGTTCCGCGTTGGCGACGGGCTGACGATCAAGAAGGGCCGCCGCATCGGCATTGTCGGCGTGACTGGCGGGATTAAGGTCGTTTGGCACCGGGACCTGCCGGACGACGCGGAACTCGGAAGCGCGATCCTCACGCGCCAGAACGGTCAGTGGTTCGTGGTATTCTCCATTGAGGCTGCGTTCGCGCAGACCTGCGGCACGGGATCAGTTGGGATTGACCTTGGGCTCAACAGCCTGATCGCGACAAGCGACGGTGAGACAATCCAGGCTCTGCGCTTCGCCCGCAAAGCGCAAGCCGCTCAACGCCGCCGTCAACGTGCCCTCGCCCGATGCAAGCGGGGATCGACGCGCAGGCTCAAGGCCAAGCACCGCCTCGCTGTCGGCTCAGCCAAGATCGCTGACCAGCGCCGTGACTTTGCCCACAAGCTGTCGCGGTCGCTCGTGACGCGCTACGGGGCGATTGCCTTTGAAGACCTCAACCTGACCGGGCTCAAGCGCGGGATGCTGGCCCGTTCCGTTCACGACGCCGCGTGGAGCCAACTCGTCCAATTCGTTCAGTACAAGGCTGCGAGTGCCGGTGCTGAAGTCGCTTTGGTCGATCCTCGTGGCACAAGTCAGACCTGTCCTGAGTGCGGGACGATCAAGGCCAAGGCCCTTTCCGAACGGGAGCATCGCTGCGAGTGCGGTGCTGTTCTCGACCGGGATGTTGCTGCCGCGATGGTTGTGCATCTCAGGGTTTTTGGGCCGGGAACCGGCCTTCGGACGATAACCGGGCGGGTTGCCGCGTAGGTTGTCCGAGAAGCCGCTTCCTTTAGGGAGCGGAGTGTTCACTCAACCAAAAGAGATCCGAAATCGTCACGGACGATTACTGACATTGACTTCCTATGGGCACTGCCAGATTGGAAAATTTGGGATAGGGACCGTTAAGGATTAGGGCATACCCGCGGACTGTCCGTTGAGAGGTGCAGCAGCCGGTTGGTCATGGGTCGTTTTGATCGCCGGAGGCTCTGCTGGTCGGTCGCACAGACCAGCCATCTGGATCAAGCCGAAGCCGAAGGTCGGATCTCGCCCAGGTGTGCCAAGGTCGCGCGTGTACTCTTCGAGGCGGGACCGAACGGCTTTGGCATCCAACGCCCGGTTAGACGCGAGCACTAGACCTGCGGCGGCCGATACAAAGGGGACCGCATAGGACGTACCTGTCCTCAAAATGTCACTGCCCTGGGCCGACGATAGACGCTCGCCCGGGCTACACGCCAGATCCGGCAGACACGGGCCAGGCGATAGGGCTTACGGCTGCTCGGCGAGATGGTCCGGCTCATCGCCTCGACCTCCTGCGGGCTAAAGGGCGGTCGCTCTCCAGCCCGGCGATCTTGGCCTCCAGCAGTTCGCGCTCCAGCAGCATCTCGCCGAGCCGGGCCTTGAGCCGCTCGGTCTCCAGCGCCTCGCCGGTGGCCGGGCGGGTGGCGAGACTGGACTCGCCGGCCGCCAGGAAGGCCTCGCGCCAGGCGCTCAGCGTGGCGGCCGTCACGCCCAGGGAGCGGGAGACCGTGTCCAGATCCTCACCGCGTAGCAGCCGCAGAACCGCCTCGCGTTTGCGCTGGCGCGACATGCGCCCACCGCGGCCCGGACCGGCCGTATCCTTCATCGTCTCTGTCATCATCGTCACCCTTCTGCGGATCTCGTCCGCTTACAGGGTGTCTCGGGGAACTGTAGGGCAGAGGAACAGCGCCTACCGCGGAGCAGCCTTTGCCTCTGCCGTGCAGAGCAAAGGCGGATGCCCGCGCGTGGTCCAGACAGGCGTGTGGGGCCAGCCTGGTGGCCATGCCTTACGCAAGCTGCGGGCGTGGAACCATCACGTCCAGCACTTGCGCTGCCGGATCGAGAAGATCTTCGGCACGTGGAGGCGCAGCTACGGCCTACGACGCATGCGTTGGCTGGGACTCACGAAAGCCGCCCTGCAGGTCAGACTCACTGCGATGGTCTACAACCTCAAACGGACAGCGGTGCTCCTGACGCCGGAGACGGCCTGATCGAAGGCGAACGGCTCGCTTAAACATCCCCTGAGGCGAACGCCGCGCGTTAACACCGACGGTCTGGGAGAAGCGAGGTGGAGGGCATCACTCACACTCACAGATGCTCCTATAGAGGTCAAGAGGTTGAAGAGACTGCCGTGGGAGACCTGCTGGTGCGGCAGAGATAGCCGAAGATCTCCCGTGCGACAAAGCGCTTCAGACAGCGAATGATCTCCATCTTGCCCTTACCCTCTGCCATTCGCCTCCGGACGTAGTCGCGGGTGGGAGAATGGCTGCGCATCCTGATAATGACTACACGATAAAGGGCGGCGTTGGCCTGACGATGGCCAACGCGGTTGAGCCAGTGACGCATGCTCTTGCCGCTCGAGGCAGGAACGGGGCAGGCGCCACACAATTTGGCGAAGGCCGCTTCGGAGCGAATGCGCTCAGGGTTGTCGCCCACCAGGATCAGCATCTCGGCAGCCGTACCAGTTGACATGCCATGAACCTCCTTTCCATCTCGTGATAGCCTCTGCTGTTCGCCGGCAGGATCAGTTTTGCGCATTCCTTGTCCTCCGCAGGTAAGAGTCTGACGGATTCCTGCGGGCGGACAGGATTGTGATGGGACGATTTCCCTCAAGCTCCTATCAAGTCACGCTGTAGCAGACCGTCGGTGCCACACAGAGGACCGACACTTCAATGCGAAGACACGAAGTCAATCAAAGCAAGGGTCAGGCCCTCCAGGCGGCATTGACATTCTCACAATCGAAGCAGTTGCCTTTCCCGGACATCAAGATCTGGATGTCATGCTTGTTAGCTCAGCCCAATCAGCGAAGGTGCAATCCTGACTGCTGCGGTCCTCATAATGGATCAGCCCAGTGGGCAGACATCGTAGCGTCACAGCTTTGCGCCGCGCCTCCAGGGCCAGTTCCTGGTGCAACCGGTCGCCGACTGCCCAGCCGACCACCCGTCGGGCGAACAGATCCAGGATCACGGCCAGATACAGCCAGCCCTCGCAGATCCACAGGTACGAGAGATACTGTCAGCAAATTCCCTGTTGGCTGTTTCGCAAGAGGAGGACTGCATGAGCCTCCATTCCGAGCCGATCGGTGAGATCCCCGCCGACATCGTGCGGGTTGCCCGGGCAGCTTTCCCTAAAAGGTTACATTGCGACCCGGCTCCGGGATGAATTTAGCAGCCTCTCCCAGAATGAGGACTTCCGACGGTTCTGCCCCCAGCCGAGGTCAACCCGCCCTTGCACCGTAGCGGTTGGCTCTGATCACAATCTTCCAGTTACTCGAGCACCTCAGTGATCGGCAGGCCGCCGATGCTGTCCGTTTGCGCCCGGATTAACTGGGAGTACGCCCTGGGGCTCGAACTGACTGATCCCGGGTTCCGCTTCAGCGTGCTGACCGAGTTCCGGGCGCGCCTTGTCGCCGGCCAGGCGGAGCGTCTGTCGTTGAATACAATGCTCGAACGCTTCAAGGCCCGCGGTCTGATCAAAGCGCGCGGCAAGCAGTGCACCGACAGCACGCATGTGTTGGGGGCCGTGCATGACCTCCATCTTCTGGAACTCGTCGCTGAGACGCTCCGCGCCACCCTGGATGATCTGGCCGCCGTTGTGCCGGACTGGGCTCGCGTGATTGCTCAGCCGGCCTGGTTCAAGTGCTATGCGCATCGCATTGAGGACTACCACCTCCCCAAAAGCCGGGAGAAACGCGAAGCCCTCTCGCTGGAGATCGGCGCGGATGGGCTCGTCCTGCTCGATGCCTTGGATGATGCGAGCGCGCCGGCTGCGGCTCGTTCGGTGCTGATGGTGCAGACGTTGCATGACGTATGGCGGGTGCATTATGCCCGAGACCATGAGCGGCCGCGCTGACGGGCTGGAGCGGAACTGCCGCCGGTCGGCGAGCGGCTGCAGTCGCCCTACGATCCCGAGATGCATTACAACACAAAGCGTCAGATCGAGTGGTCCGGCTACAAGGTCCACATTACCGAAACCTGCGATGCCGACGCGGCTACTTGGTGACGCACGCGAAGACCTGCCCTGCGATGGAGCAGGACATGACGAGCACGGCCGAGATCCCCGCCAGCTTGGCGGCCAAGGGGCTTCTGCCCTCTGAGCACTTCGTAGACTCAGCCTACGTTGATGGGGCCTTGTTGGTCAGCAGCCGAAGGACTACGGCATCTCGCGTTAGAGTCACAAAACTAGCGCCGGAACTCCTGCATCTTGCGCCAGCGGAGATTGTATGTCTGACGCAGGCTTGGCGGGTTGGCGTCGACTGGGTAGGCTCGATTGATTAGGGCCTCGCTGTCGCCAGGGGAAATGTAGAACTGACCGATCTGCGTATCCAGTAGCCGCAGTGGACCTGCATTGTCCAGGTAGACCCAACCGCCGAGGGTCTCGCCATGCCCTGCGGCTCCTCTGTGCGGCTTCTGCACGTGCCTTACCTGCGCATCGGCAGTTCCAGAAAGCCCAACCACTACTGCCACGCTGAGTGTTGCAAGTCCCCATTTCGTGACCGTCATTGCGAGCCCTCCTCTTTCGATGTGAGAGCCACGGAGGGTCAACCTGCCCCCAAGCGCTTCACTACAGGAAAACGCAGCAAGCGGAGCGAGCGTTCCAATGTTGGTGCCACCGAGCTGATTAGATCCCGTTTGCACGATCCTGGCCTTGGGCTGAACGCTCGAATGCGCGCTTGGTCTTGTCGCGCGACCGCCTCTTGCTATAGGGACGATCCTTGTTCGAGAGGCGTACGGAACTGGACCTGCTGGTCACCATCATGAGCTTCAGTATCTTTGCTGGACTCCCAAAAGAGGTGACCCTGCGATGAGCGATTTCACACATACCAAACCAACTGACCGCCGGTCTGAACAGCCCAGCGCCTGCCTCGAAATCGCTGCATGGGGGCGCTTCGCACCTCAAGATGGCAGCGCACTCCTGCGCCGTAAGATGTCTCGATGTTCAGCCCGGCGATCGCATTCTAGCACTTGGCTGCGGTACAGGACTAGTGGGTCATCTGCCGTCGGATCTGGTATAGTGGCGTGGTGATCCTCGTGCTGCGAGGTGCCCCATGTCGCGCCACCAGAAAGATCCCTTGCGCCCGCTCACCCCGGAGGAGCGCACAGAGCTCACCCGCCTCAGTCGCTCCCAGATCGCCCCCGCCGCTGAAGTCGATCGGGCCCGCGCCCTGCTGGCGATTGCCGATGGGGCCAGCTACACCGCCGCCGCCCATCTGGTCGGGCGCGGCCACAACGAGACGATCTCGGCCTGGGTCAGCCGCTTCAACCGTGAGGGACTGGCCGCCGTGCGCCCGCATCATGGCGGCGGGCCGCGCATCCGCTACTGGGCTCACGAGCAGCAGCGCATCCTGGCCGAATGGGCGCGATCACCCGAGCGCGAGACGGACGGCACCGCGACCTGGTCGTTGAGCCTGCTGCAGAAGGCGCTGCGCCAAGCGCCTGACGGCCTGCCCCGGGTCAGTCGGTTCACCATCGCCCGCACCCTGCACGAGGCGGGCCTGAGCTGGCAGAAGAGCCGCACGTGGTGTGAAACCGGCGTCGCGCTGCGCAACCGCAAGCACGGGGTGGTGCACGTCAGCGATCCCGATGCGGCTGCCAAAAAAAGCTGATCGAGCAGGCCTACACATCCGGCACGCAGCTGGGATTGTCCGTCTGGTGCGAGGACGAGGCGGGTCCGTTCCAAGCCGTGCCGCATCCGGGTCCGTCGTGGCAGCCGCAAGCTCACCCGATGACACAACCGCACGAGTATGTCCGTGGCGGCACGACCAAGATCCTGACCCTGTTTCATCCCGCCTCCGGCCAGGTGCGTCTGCAATCGGCCGAGCGCTGTACGAATGCGGTGCTGCATCCATGGCTGCGCGAGCGTCTCAGCGCGATCCTGGCGGAGTTGCCCGCCCCAGCCGTTGCGGATCCAGCTCTCACGCATGCCGCGTGGGAGGTCTGGCAGGCGGGGCTGACCCGGCGCTTCACCTTGCCGGAGGAGTTGCCGCCATTGCGGCTTCTGCTGGTGTGGGACAATCTCACCGGCCACAAGACTCCTGAACTGGTGCTGTGGCTGTGTGCGCATGGCGTCATGCCCTTGTACACGCCGGTCGCTGGCAGCTGGCTCAACATGGCCGAGTCGATCCAGCGCGTGCTCAAACGGCGGGCGCTCGCGGGACAGCATCCGCATAGTTCCGACGAGATCGGGAGCTGGTTCGAGCAGACGGCACGCTGCTGGAATGCGCAGCCGACACCGTTTGTCTGGAATGGCAAACGCCGGCAGCGGCGACGGCGCTTCTCGCATGACGCAATCCATCCGCTCGGCGGCTCCGGAGCCTGCACTCGCCAACGGCTGCCTCAGCCAAGATCACAGGCGCCAGCAGAATGCCAGATCCGATGGCAGACGACCCACTAGGGCTGCCGGTCTGCTTGGCCAGCGGCGCAGCCAAGGTTACCGATTTTGATCCCACGTTGGTGAAGCTAGCCGTCGCATACCGCCGCTATTGCGCGGCATTCCTTCTCGGTCGGTTGGATCTGCGTCGCCGAGGCCTTGAGTCTCTCCGAGACAGCGACATGCCCGTGGACAAAGTGCTCTGGGTTGGCGCCAGAGAATATCTGGGCGACAGAACCAAGGTCTTGCGACGGCTCTCTCCGCAGTCGCACCGGGCGGTCAAATTGCAATCGTATCCCGGCCGCTGGCATTACCCAGGATGGCCACTGCACAAGGCGAGGACGTTCGGCTTGCTATGATCGGCGCTGGATGGATGGGAACCCGGGTGGAGACATTGCCACTCTGGGACGGGTTTTCGGTGTGCGCAATCGGCTGTCGACTCTTTTGAGAGGCGGGAAACACCACTCGCTGGGACTGAACATCTCAGGCCGCAACGGCGGTCCCAGCGTGAAACATGCCCTCGGATGGCCGTGTCCTCCGGCAACGCTCGGCCTTTAAGCCTGCTATGGGCGGATGCGACAAGGGGAGGCGAGAGCAAGCCGGCGCGCAGCGGCATCAGGGAACGATTGTACTGCAAGTGCGTATTCCGCCTACAGCCGTCGATGTCAAGATGTAAAGTCGCCTCCCACCATGCTCAACAAGTCAGCGCAGCCCCTCCAATTGGATCTTCCGGTCCTCCTCCCGAATGCACCGGACGAGGCAGATGCGTGCGTTGCCCGCCTCGTCAATGATCTTTCAGACCAGGAGGGGATGGAGCAGGTCCACGTGGTACCAGCCGCCGGTGGAGAGCCTGCCAAGCTTTGCATCCACTACGCACCCGAGGTGCTGAGCCTGTCCCGGGTCCGAGAAATTGCCCGGCAGGCCGGAGTTCGCCTGACCGAGCGCTTCGCCCACGCTCTCTGGGAGGTAGACGGGCTTCAGAGCCAGCGGCGTGCCCGCACCATAGCCGAGTGGCTGCGACGCACGCCGGGAGTGATTGAAGCGGACGTGACGGCGGCCGGACCGCTTCGGATCGAGTTTGATCGCGAGATGACATCCGAGCTGGAACTCCGGCGCGTGCTCGGCGATATGGGCGTGCAGATCCGGGAGCAGAGGCCACGTGAGACCATCCGGGCGGAGGGACGAGCGGCCGATGACGGTCACCGGCGTGACGAGCACGGGCACGAAGCGGAGCATGGCAATCGCGAGCATCAGCACGAGGGGGAGCATGCCCATGCCCATGGTGGAGTGCTGGGCGAGAATACAGAACTGATCTTTGCCCTCCTCTGTGGCGTGCTGCTCGGCCTTGGCTACCTGATCTCGGCCACGACGAAGGCACCTGTATGGCTGCCACTTGCCTTCTATATCGCTGCGTATGGGTCCGGAGGCTTCTACACCCTGCGTGAAGCAATTGACTCACTCCGTCTCGGCCGGTTCGAGATCGATACGCTCATGCTCGTGGCTGCAGCCGGTGCCGCCGCCCTCGGGGAGTGGGCCGAAGGCGCGCTGCTTCTCTTCCTGTTCAGCCTCGGCCACGCGCTCGAGCACTACGCCATGGGACGGGCGCGCCGCGCCATCGAAGCGCTCGCTGAACTCGCCCCGCGAACGGCCGAGGTGCGGCGGGGAACAGTGATCCGCGAAGTTCCGGTCGAGGAGCTAATGGTCGGCGACACGGTGGTCGTAAGGCCGAACGCGCGCATCCCGGCCGACGGGTTTGTCATCGATGGCACCAGCAGCGTCAACCAGGCCCCGGTGACTGGCGAAAGCGTGCCTGTCGACAAGCGCCCGGTCGATGATTCCGAACGCGCTGCCGCCAGACCAGAGAGCGTGGATCCCGAGCATCGCATCTATGCCGGCACAATCAACGGCAGCGGAGCGCTGGAGATTCAGGTCACCCGGCGCGCGGGCGACACAACGCTGGCCCGTGTGGTTCAGATGGTGAACGAGGCTGAAGCGCAGAAATCGCCGACCCAGCGCTTCACCGACCGCTTCGAGCGTGCCTTCGTCCCTGCCGTCCTGGCTTTCGTTGTGATCCTGCTATTTGCCGGGGCAGTAATCGACGAGCCCTTCCGCGACACCTTCTATCGCGCCATGGCCGTGCTCGTTGCCGCGAGCCCGTGCGCACTTGCTATTGCCACACCAAGCGCCGTTCTCTCCGGCGTGGCTCGGGCAGCCCGGGGCGGGGTGCTGGTCAAAGGTGGGGGGGCGCTGGAAAACCTTGGCACACTCGGTGCCATCGCCTTCGACAAGACGGGAACCCTGACGGAAGGCAAGCCGCGCGTCACGGATGTGATCCCTGCACCCGGTATCGATGAACGCGAACTCCTTACCGTTTCGGTCGCCGTGGAGGCGCTCAGCGACCATCCACTTGCCGCCGCAGTGGTCCGTGACGGGCACGCTCGGCTCGGAAGCATGGTCACGGTTCCAACTGCAGAGGATCTGCGCAGCATCACCGGGCGTGGCGTGGCGGCTCGGATCAGCGGCGAGCCCGTGTTTGTCGGCAAGAGAGAACTGTTCGCAGAGGTCGAGGGGCCAACACTACCACCCGCGGTGCGGGCCACGATCGAGCGCCTCGAACAGCAGGGGCGCACGACGATGATCGTCCGGCTTGGCGAGCGTTACCTTGGCACGCTCGGCCTCATGGACACGCCGCGCGAGCCCGCCATCCAGGTCGTGGGGCGGCTGCGAGAGCTCGGCATTTCACGCATGATCATGATCTCCGGCGACAATCAGCGCGTGGCGGATGCGGTCGCCAAGCAGGTCGGCATCGAGGAGGCCTGGGGTGACCTGATGCCCGAAGACAAGGTCCAGGCTATCAAGAAGCTGCGGGCACAACAGAAGGTGGCCATGGTGGGGGACGGCGTGAACGATGCGCCCGCCATGGCGAACGCGACGGTCGGCATCGCCATGGGCGCAGCGGGCTCGGACGTCGCGCTGGAAACCTCCGATGTGGCGCTGATGGCTGATGACCTTGAAAACCTACCCTTCGCAGTGGGCCTGAGCCGGCGCACGAGCAGCATCATTCGGCAGAACCTGTGGCTCAGCCTTGGCATGGTGGTGTTCCTGATTCCCGCGACGGTACTCGGACTACAGATCGGGATAGCCGTGCTCTTCCACGAAGGCTCAACTCTCGTGGTGGTCGCCAATGCGTTACGCCTTCTCGCCTACCGCGATCCCACAGAGCGCGTGCCTCTGGCGGAGGCCCGGGTTGCATCACCCTGATCGCATGGCAGCCGGGCCACTGAGGCAATGCAGGCTGCTCCGCTGTCGGGAGAGACTAACTGGGATGTTTGTCCCAACGACAGAAAATTGGGTGTCGCATCTGTTTGATCTTGGTGGTGTAGTGTTTTTGGGACCAAGTGCCGTTCGCTTGATCAGGTTGTCCAAGTTGCCTCAAGGCACACGGGAGCTCGTCTGTCCGGACTACAAGTCTCTGATCTATGCGCCTGCCAACGGGCCTGCGCGTCGTTGCTGCCACCACGGAAGGTTTGCGTTTGGACATCCCCCAAGGTAGTTGCCATTCCACATCGTGATTTTTTGTTTGGACAGCTGGCATGGGCAACGTGAACTTCGGTCGGCAGATATTTAACCGAAGGAAGGAGCTGAGGCTGTCCTTGCGTGAGCTCTCACGTCTCTCAGGGATTTCGACGTCGTCGATTTCTCGTGTCGAAAACGGACTCTTCTCACCAACTTTAGATAATGCTTTCAGGCTCGCCACAGCCCTAGGAATTGATCTAGCTGACTACAGTGGCACTAGCCACATGGGGGCCCCGCAGGTTCAACCGTCTGTGAGTTGCCCATTCCAGGATGACAGCGGAAACGGCAATCCCGTAACGTACAATGAAATTGCCATCACCATTCTGAAAGTCGGAATACGACGGAACCTCAGCAAGATAGCAGCTCGCAGCTCGTACCGTCAGATGATTGTTCTGAGGGGCTCGGCCCAGATACGTACGAACGGCGGCTTTAAAGCAAGTCTGCAGCCAGGGGCAATGGTCGACTGTGAGGCCATTGCGCTACATTCGTTCTTTGCAGTGGCGGCGGAAGAAACAGAGTTGCTCTGGATCCGGTAATGGGAGGCGCTCCTCGGAGCCAGCGAGGGTAGAACGCTGTGTTTGCCTTTGATCGGTCGCTGTGCGAGTGACAACGGCCGTAAGACGCTTCGATAAGGCGCCCTGTCAGTCTCCCTTGCCTCCAAGCCATCGTGATCAGATGAGGTACTCGTTCTGCCACCGCCCCCTGTCATGTCGCCATGAGGTGCAGCGCTCCATGATGATGGCACATGAGCTCAGCCGCGGCTTCGTTCATCTCGCTGCGGTTGCTGGCAGCACTTTTGTGGGCTCTTGCTCTATTGCTGGGCGGCAATACTTCATGGCTTCAACATACGTGGCTCAAGTCCGCAGACCATTCTTCACAGACGACTTGATAGCTGCGTGTCATCAGTCCAAGCTAGGCTCCCACGGAGCGGCACTTCCTAAAATTCTCCGGGTCTTCGATGGCAGCCAATAACGAAGCTGTGGTCACCGCTCTGATCCCAAGGATCGACATTAGCAGTGACACGACCGGCTGAATGATCTAAGTCGAGATTTGAGTTGGCGCTTGTGGCTGATTTCTTGTCGAATGCAACATCATCGCTCGTTTTTTCGGCCGCTTAGACAGCGATAACCAATAAAGCATTGCTTCACATCGGCGGTAGGGACCCACGCAGGTTCGGCACGCTCGCCGCGCTGACAGAACTGATCCCAACTAACATAGCGGTCATATGTATTAGCCCCGGTTTGAAGTACCATAGAACCCTGACTAGTGATCGCGTTACTCGTGTGGCGGCAACTCAAAGTCGTGGTCAAGGGTCGACTCTCCTGGGCAAGAACTCCTGTTGCTAGCAGGACTGTAGCAACGGTCAAGGCCAACTTGTTCATACCAAGCACCACTAGGATCGAAAATTTCTCCGCATAAAATATATATGCTGTAGAAGGTTAACAGTCTACTGAGTTCGCCTCTTTGCTGTTGGGCTCGCTTCGCTGAAGATCCTGCTGGCGAATGCGTCGGGCGCCCGAAGCGTTATCAGCTTGGAAATGTGGATTGACCGCGTTCATGCGAGCGGCGTGCCCGCGAACCAGGCACCAGCCGAACGAGGTTCATGGCTACAGCGGTCAGAACTGCTGGAGATGATCTTGACAGGTCCAGTGTAGCGGGAGCGCCAGCAGATGCTGGGCTGGCACGCCGGCCTACGCTTCCCCGGCCGAAGGCGCATTGCATCTTGGGACGGCTGGAGTTCTACCTCACCCCAACTACGCGAGCTGGTTGACCATGGTCGAGATCGGGATTGAAGTGCTCAAAAATCAGTGCTTGGGCGTGCGTATCAACACGCGCGAGTGGTTGAGCGGAAAATCGCGGCTTGTGAGTGCGAGCGAAACGCCGCTGGGCCCAGGGTTAGGTGGATGTTCACCACCGAAAACGCCCGTGCCAAGACGGGTCGCGCTTATGCCAAAACTACCCCTTCCGTCTCACCCGCAAAAAGGTCATAATCACTGAGCCGAGGATTTAGCCTCGATGCCTTTATCCCTATTGAATGTGTTCAGCATGACATGGCAAGCGTTTAAATCCTGATCCCATGTCGCGCCACAATGTACGCAGGTCTGTAGTAGGTCATCAGGCTTCAAAGGTTTAGTGATTACACCACAAGCATGGCAAGCCCAGTTAACTGTATCGTGTACGGTGATCGTGATTCCCTTCTTCTTTGCCTGGATCTCAACCCATTTCATAAAATATGACGGTGCGACAATGGTACGGTAGCGACGAGCTGCTGCAGGAAGGGGATTTTCCTGGCCTCTGGGCGATATGAGGCGGGACATCTTCGCAATTTCCAAACGATTGAGAATTATTGTGTCCGCATTCTTAACGATATCAGAGGCCAGTCGCCGATATAGGTCGTTGCGACGTGCAATCAGCTTCTCACGCTGATTCAACTCCCATAACCAAAGGCGCTTGTCACCAAGCCGCCACTTCTCGAGACGATGATATTCTTCCGGGGCCCAACCCTGATAGTCACGCCAGATGATCGCGAGAGATGCAACCCGTGCTGCACTGACCGATGTTTCAGTCTGCAACGCGAGCAATTGAGTAGCGAGCGGTTCCGGGGCGGCCGACCACTTGAGACTTTTTAACCATGCGATTATGTCGTTTCTCATGGTATCGCGCCGGGACTGCAAAGTTTCGACCAGTGCGAAGCCGTCTACAATATCCGACGGCAGGGTAACGAAGCGGGCTTGGGTGCCGTCGTTTTGAACGACAGTTGCTACGCGGATTCCTTCGGGAATGCGTCGCCAGCCTACGTCTACTGCTACCACGCGGCCCCTAGACTTTCGATCGCATTGCGCATCGACTGTTCTCGTGCAGGTAAAGGTCACTTGCCATCGCCACGACGGACCCAGCTTACGGCGGGTTACAACTACTTCTTTGATAAGACAGTCGTCGGGGATAGGCCGATGCATAACCAACGGCCATGTAACGGTGCGACGCTCACCGGATCGCACAAAAACCGTAGCAGTGAGGTTGGTACGCTGGAGACGGCGGCGTTCGCCCCGACTAGGATGCGTCCAAGCACCATCTGGAAGATTGCCAACTGAGAGCTGGGAGTGGGTTGCCCCGAAAAGCTCTGCTAATGTCATGCCACCTTGGATTTGATTAACGAAGCGCCCCGTACCATCGTAACGCTTGAATTGCATCTGACCGCCATTTCGCAACGCACCCTGTCGACCCCGCTCATATGCTTTGACAACGGCATTGTAATTCCCCCACCACAATCTACTCTCTTGGCGCGCCAACTTGACCGAGGTGCGGCGCTTGCCCTCAAGAGCGCGCAATCTTTCTCTAGCTTTCTCCCGAGCGGTCTTGCGGGCGGAGGCTGCGCCACCTCTAAGGTCGGCAATCTTAAGTGAAAGTTCTTGAATGTGCTCATCAAGCTCAAGAGTCTCAACTTTCCTTCGGTTTACCCTGCGAAGATTTTTTCTCTCTGCAATCAGGGAGCTTCGAGTGTCATACAATGACGTCAATTGGCGATGGATATCCTCGACTTCCGGATCGGACATGATCAGAGCGGAAGAGCCCTCACGGAAGGCATGCTCGATTTCAACTAGTCGGTTCCAAAGCTGATTCATCCGCAGGAGTTCGTCTTCGCAATCCTTGTCCCAATCTATAGGGTTCAATAACCCATATTGTCTTATTACCACCTCCGCCCGCAGGGTTTCTTCCACTTTCACCAACCTTCGCAGCTCTAAAAAGCTGCGCATTAGTCCACTATCCTTAGAGATTTTGTCAAGTTTTCTCCCCGTTCCCTACTGGTTTGTGTCCGCTGCTCTCCTCTGCTCTGGGGTCTGATCCTCAGATGGATTTGGCTGCCATATCCTGTGTTCTGAGGGCTGCGACAAGGGCCCCATGGACACGCCTGCTCATCAACGCT
>NZ_JALJRK010000009.1 GCF_024519725.1 Microvirga sp. Mcv34
GCCGCACCGCCGACAACGCGACGGCGGAGAATGCCTATGATGCGCTCAAGAAATACGCGCGCGACCTGACCGAAGCGGCGCGCGACGGCAAGCTCGACCCGGTGATCGGCCGCGACGAGGAAATCCGCCGCACGATCCAGGTCCTGTCGCGCCGCACCAAGAACAACCCGGTGCTCATCGGCGAGCCCGGCGTCGGCAAGACCGCCATCGTCGAAGGCCTCGCGCTGCGCATCGTCAACGGCGACGTGCCTGAATCGCTCAAGGACAAGCAGCTGCTCGCCCTCGACATGGGCGCGCTCATTGCGGGCGCGAAATATCGCGGCGAGTTCGAGGAGCGCCTGAAGGCCGTGCTGCAGGAAGTGACGTCCGCCGAGGGCGGCATCATCCTGTTCATCGACGAGATGCACACGCTTGTCGGCGCCGGAAAAGCCGACGGCGCCATGGATGCGTCGAACCTCCTGAAGCCCGCACTTGCACGCGGCGAGCTGCACTGTGTCGGCGCGACCACGCTCGACGAGTACCGCAAGCACGTGGAGAAGGACGCGGCGCTCGCCCGCCGGTTCCAGCCGGTCTTCGTGAGCGAGCCCACGGTGGAGGACACCGTGTCGATCCTGCGCGGCCTGAAGGAGAAGTACGAGCAGCATCACGGCGTGCGCATCACCGACTCGGCGCTCGTGGCCGCCGCCACGCTGTCGAACCGCTACATCACCGACCGCTTCCTGCCCGACAAGGCCATCGACCTCGTCGACGAGGCGTCCTCGCGCCTGCGCATGCAGGTGGATTCGAAACCCGAGGAGCTCGACAACATCGACCGCGAGATCGTGCGCCTGAAGATCGAGCAGGAGGCGTTGAAGAAGGAAACGGACAACGCGTCCAAGGACCGCCTCGAGCGTCTCTCGAAGGAACTTGCGGACCTGGAAGAGCAGTCGGCCGCGATCACCGCGCGCTGGAAGGCCGAGAAGGACAAGCTCGGCACGGCCGCCGACCTCAAGAAGAAGCTCGAAGAGGCGCGCAACCAGCTTGCGGCCGCGCAACGCGGCGGCGATTGGGCGAAGGCGGGCGAGCTGTCCTACGGGGTCATTCCGGGGCTCGAGAAGCAGCTCTCCGAAGTCGAGTCCCGCGCCGATGGCGGCGGCCTGATGGAAGAGGCCGTGACGCCCGACCACGTGGCAGGCGTCGTCTCGCGCTGGACCGGAGTGCCCGTCGACAAGATGCTCGAAGGCGAGCGCGAGAAGCTCTTGCACATGGAGCAGGATCTGGCGAAGCGCGTCGTCGGTCAGGCCGAGGCCGTCACGGCAGTCGCGACCGCCGTGCGCCGTGCGCGTGCAGGATTGCAGGATCCAAACCGGCCCATCGGGTCGTTCATGTTCCTCGGCCCCACAGGCGTCGGCAAGACCGAGCTGACGAAGGCGCTCGCAAGCTTCCTGTTCGACGACGAGACCGCGCTCGTGCGCATCGACATGTCGGAATACATGGAGAAGCACTCGGTCGCCCGGCTCATCGGCGCGCCTCCCGGCTATGTGGGCTACGAGGAGGGTGGTGCGCTCACCGAGGCCGTGCGCCGCAGGCCCTATCAGGTCGTGCTGTTCGACGAGATCGAGAAGGCGCATCCGGACGTGTTCAACGTCCTGCTGCAGGTGCTCGACGACGGACGCCTCACGGACGGACAGGGACGCACCGTGGACTTCCGCAACACGCTCATCATCATGACGTCGAATCTCGGCGCCGAATATCTGGTGAACCAGCCGGAGGGCCAGGACACGGACGCGGTGCGCGACGAGGTCATGAGCGTGGTGCGCTCGCATTTCCGGCCGGAATTCCTCAACCGCGTGGACGAGATCATCCTGTTCCACCGGCTGAAGCGTTCGGAGATGGGGGCGATCGTCGACATTCAGATGCGGCGCCTGCAGAAGCTGCTGGAGGATCGCAAGATCACGCTGCAGCTCGACGAGGAGGCGCGCGACTGGCTCGCGAACAAGGGCTACGATCCAGCCTACGGGGCGCGTCCCTTGAAGCGCGTGATCCAGAAGAACGTGCAGGATCCGCTGGCGGAGCTCATCCTCTCCGGCGAGATCCACGACGGCGAGACCGTACCGGTGCATGCGGGCCCGATGGGCCTGATGATCGGCGATGTCACCGTCGGCGGCACGGAGCGTCCGCCGGAGGGCGCGCGGCTGAACTGAGCGGATCGCTTATCCTAATAAAGACAATGGCCGGGCGTGAAGCCCGGCCATATTTTCGCGTGCTACGCCTTGTCCTCGCGCCGCCGGCCGAAATCGGGCTCCGGGGTTTCCTGGCCCGACGAGATGATGCCGCGGCGGATCGCGCGGGTGCGGGTGAAGAGGTCGAAGAGCTTGTCGCCCTCACCCCAGCGGATCGCGCGGGCGAGAAGCGCGATGTCCTCGTTGAGGCGGCCCAGCATTTCGAGCACGGCTTCCCGGTTGTGCAGGAACACGTCGCGCCACATGGTCGGGTCTGAGGCCGCGATGCGGGTGAAGTCGCGGAAGCCGCCGGCGGAGAACTTGATCACCTCTCCTTGCGTGACGGTCTCCAGATCCGCCGCCGTGCCGACGATGTTGTAGGCGATCAGGTGCGGCACGTGGCTGGTGATGGCGAGCACCAAGTCATGATGCTGCGCGCTCATCACCTCGACATTGGAGCCCATCGCCTCCCAGAAGGCGCGCACGCGCGCGACGGCGGCCTCGTCTGTGCCGTCCGGCGGCGTGAGGATGCACCAGCGATTGTGGAAGAGCGTCGCGAAGCCGGCGTCCGGGCCCGAATGCTCCGTGCCCGCCACAGGATGGGCCGGGACGAACGACACACCTTCGGGCAGATGCGGCTGCACCTGCGCGATGACGGACGCCTTCACCGAACCCACATCCGACACGATGCAGCCTGGCTTGAGGCTCGCCCGCATGGCCTCGGCCACCGTGCCGCAGACGCCGACCGGCACACAGAGGATCACGAGGTCCGCATCCGTGACGCCCGCGGCCACGTCAGAGGTCGCCTCCTCGGCGATCCCGAGCTCCCGCACCCGTTCCACCACGGCCTCGCTCGCGTCGATGGCCACGATGGTACGCGCGAGGTTGAGATGGCGCGCCGCGCGGGCGATGGACGAGCCGATCAGCCCGAGGCCGACGAGGGCGACGCGCTCGAAGAGCGGCGTGTCGCGCGGAGGACCGAGACGCTCAGGCATGGTGCCCCCCAAGGAAATCGCGCAACGCCGCCACTACGAGACTGTTCGCCTCCTCGTCGCCCACGGTCAGGCGAAGCGCATCCGGAAGACCGTAGGCGTCGATCCGGCGCAGGATCAGGCCACGACCGGACAGGAACGCATCGGCGTCCTGCGCGGTCCGGCCGGCTTCCTTCGGGAAATGGACCAGCAGGAAGTTGCCGACGCTCGGCGTGACTTTCAGGCCCAGGGCCTCGATCTCGCGGGTGAGCCAGGCGAGCCAGCGCTCGTTGTGCTCGATGGCTTTCGCCAGATGGGCCTCGTCCTGGATCGCCGCGATGCCGGCCGCCATGGCCGGGCCGCTCACGTTGAACGGACCGCGGATGCGGTTGACCGCGTCGGCGATGTGGGCGGGCGCCACCATCCAGCCGAGGCGCAGGTTGGCGAGGCCGTAGATCTTCGAGAAGGTGCGGGTCATCACCACGTTCTCCGACGTGGCGACGAGCTCGAGGCCCGACTCGTAATCGTTGCGGCGGACATATTCCGCATAGGCCGCGTCGAGCACCAGCACCACATGGGACGGCAGCCCCGCATGCAGGCGCTTCACCTCGTCGAAGGGAATGTAGGTGCCGGTCGGGTTGTTGGGATTGGCCAGGAAGACGATCTTGGTCTTCTCCGTCACCCGGCTCAGGATCGCGTCCACATCCGTGCGCAGGTCCTTTTCCGGCGCCACCACGGGCGTGCCGCCCGCCGCCATGATCGCGATGCGGTAGACCAGGAACCCGTGCTCGGTGAAGATCCCCTCGTCGCCCGGGCCCACATAGGCATGGGTGATCAGCGCGAGCAGCTCGTCCGAGCCCGCCCCGCAGATGATCCGGCTCGGATCGAGGCCGTATCTCGCCCCGATCGCCTCGCGCAGCTTGGTCGCCGCGCCGTCCGGATAAAGCTCGAGATGATCGAAGGACCGGAACGCCTCCATGGCCTTCGGCGAGGGGCCGAGAGGCGTCTCGTTCGAGGAGAGCTTATGGACCTTGGCAACCCCTGCGGCCTTGCTCTTGCCGGGCACATAGGCGTCGATCTGCATCACGCCGGGACGGGGCTGGGGACGGGTGGACATCTTCACTTCCTAGCAATCAACTGATGGGAGACGCTCTAGCGCAGCTGCTGACTTATTTCACGTGGAAACGTTCGGCATGGCTGCCGATCTCGGCAAGCTGGGCGAGGCTCGCGCCCGCCTTGGTGAGGGCCTGGCGCAGCTGCGCGGGCTCGACCGTGCCGGGCACGGCGATGAGCTCGGACAGGCCATTGGTGTCGGCCGCGCTCGCCACCACTTCGCCGCCGAGCTGGATCAGGGCCTCGTTGGCACCCCTGTGCCAGCGCTCGAACTGGGCCGCATAGAGCACCACGTCCCGCACGGCCGCGTCGGTCAGGGGCTTGGAGATGACGAAAATCGGCGTTCCGGCCGGATGGTCCGGCCGCTCGATGAAGGGTAGCCGCGCGATGATCTTCGGGCGGCGCTTGTCGGCCAGCGTGCGCCACCAGGCACCACTGGTCGCGCCCTGGTCGAGCCGGAAGATGCCGAGATCGCCCCGGGAGGCCGCCACCGCCTCGATCACGGCGGCGGCGCTCGGATGGGTGATGTAGGGCACCGTGAAGCCGAAATGGAACCGGGCCGAGTCGCGCATGGGCGCATCCCCGCCCGACACGTCCGCATGGACCGAATAGTTGGACTGGACATAGGTGAAGGTGCCGATGATCACCCGCCAGATGCTTTCCACCGTGTCGAGGGGCAGCAATCCCTGGTGTCGCTCGGCCAGTGCCTTCATCATCGAGGCCTCGCGGCCGGGCCGGAAGGCGGAGCTTATCCCCGTCTGAGAGGCCTTCTTGGACGCGATCAGCCGGTCGATGATGGTGCCGCGCTCCATGAGCAGCCGGTGCATCGCCTCGTCGATCCGGTCGATCTCCTGGCGCAGCTCGGCAAGGGACGGGGCAGGCTTCTCGGCGGACATGGTGCGGGATCCTTCGGTCGGGCGCTTTTCTTTGACGGTTTTAGACCCCTTTGTCATCCTGGATCGCGGGAGGGACCTCCACTGTCGTTACCGGCCTTGTGCCGGTAACCCCTATCTGAGAAGCGCAGCGCGTCAAGCAAGCGTGATGGCGGGGTAAGCCCGGCCATGATGGAGAGGGAACATCCGCCTTGCTTGAGTCGAGACGTTATGTTCGTTGACGCGGCAGCCGCTCCGCAGTACCGATTGTTCGAAAGAACGAACGTTTCCGCTGAATGATGTCCTTTGCGCCCCTGTCCTCCGAACCGCGAAGCCAGGTCGACGACCCTTCGAGCCTCGTGATGCGTTTTGGCGCGGACGAGCCCCTGATGATGGATTCCGGGGTGGCGCTCGCCCCCTGGCAGATCGCCTATCAGACCTACGGCACCCTGAACGCGGACAAATCCAACGCAGTGTTGATCTGCCATGCGCTCACCGGCGACCAGCATGTGGCGAACGACAATCCGGTGACGGGAAAGCCCGGCTGGTGGCTGACCATGGTGGGGCCGGGCCGGCCGGTGGACACGAACCGCTACTTCGTGATCTGCGCCAACGTGATCGGCGGCTGTATGGGCACCACGGGCCCGGCCTCGATCAACCCGGCCACGGGTGAGCCCTATGCGCTCGACTTCCCGGTCGTCACCATCCGCGACATGGTGCGGGCTCAGGCCGCCCTGATCGACAAGCTCGGCATCGAGAGCCTGTTCTGCGTCGTCGGCGGCTCCATGGGCGGCATGCAGGTGCTGCAATGGGCGGTGAGCTATCCAACCCGCGTGTTTTCCGCCCTGCCCATCGCGGCGGCCGCCCGTCATTCCGCCCAGAACATCGCTTTCCACGAGGTCGGCCGCCAGGCCGTGATGGCCGATCCCAACTGGCGCGGCGGGCGCTACCTGACCGAGGGCACGCGACCCTCCAAGGGCCTCGCGGTCGCCCGCATGGGCGCGCATATCACCTACCTGTCCGAGATGGCCCTGCACCGGAAGTTCGGGCGCAACTTCCAGGACCGGAGCGCGCCGACCTTTTCCTTCGACGCGGATTTCCAGATCGAGAGCTACCTGCGCTACCAGGGCATCTCCTTCGTCGAGCGGTTCGACGCCAATTCCTATCTCTACGTCACCCGGGCGATGGATTATTTCGACATCGCGGCCGAGCATGGCGGCTCGCTGGCCAAGGCCTTCAAGGGCTCGGCCACGCGCTTCTGCGTGATCTCCTTCACGTCCGACTGGCTCTTCCCCACCTCCGACTCGCGGGCCATCGTTCACGCGCTCAACGCGGCGGCGGCCTCCGTCGGCTTCGTCGAGGTGGAGAGCGACAAGGGGCACGACGCCTTCCTGCTCGAGGAGCCCGAAATGTTCGCGGCCGCCCGCGGCTTCATCGACGCGGCCGCCCGGGTGCGGGGCATCGCATGAACCTGCCCGCCACCCTGCCCCTGACCGACAGCGAGACGGGCCACCGCCTCGACTTCCTGCTCGTGGCCGACATGGTCGAACCGGGCGCCCGCGTGCTCGACATCGGCTGCGGCGACGGCTCGCTCCTGGCTATCCTGCGCGACCGCAGGCAAGTCGATGGGCGCGGCATCGAGATTTCCCGCGAGGGCGTGAGCGCGTGCCTCGCCAAGGGCCTGCCGGTCATCCAGGGCGACGCGGACACGGACCTGGCCGATTATCCCGACGACGCCTTCGACTACGTGATCCTCTCGCAGACGATCCAGGCGACGCGCCAGCCCAAGGTCGTGCTGGAGCATCTCCTGCGCATCGGACGCCGGGCCATCGTATCCTTTCCCAATTTCGGCCATTGGCGCGTGCGCTTCGACCTCGGTTTCCGCGGCCGGATGCCCATGACCGAGAACCTGCCCTATTCCTGGTACGACACGCCGAACATCCATTTCTGCACCATCCGGGACTTCGTGGAGTTGTGCCGCGAGGTCGGCGCCCAGATGGAAAAGGCCGTCGCGCTCAATGCCGGCGGCCAGCCTATGCGCGTCACCCTGCCCTGGTGGGTGTGGAACCTGCTCGGCGACCAGGGCGTGTTCCTGCTGAAGCGGCGGTAAATCAACGCATCGACGTCATTCCGGGCTCCGCTACGCGGCCCCGGAATGACAGTGGGAGAACCCTACCCCTCCCCCTCGGCCAGCGGGTGCAGGTCGCGCACCATGCTCTTCAGGCGCTCGTCGAGCACGTGGGTGTAGATCTGGGTCGTCGAGATGTCGGAATGGCCCAGCAGCTCCTGCACGATGCGCAGGTCGGCACCGTTCTGGAGCAGGTGGCTGGCGAAGGCGTGGCGGAGCACGTGGGGACTGACCTTGTCGGCCCGCAGCCCCGCCGCCCCGGCCAGAGCCTTCAGATCGCGGGCGAAGGCTTGGCGGGTGAGATGGCCGCTCTCGCTGTCGGCCGGGAACAGCCAGGGGCCCACGGGCTTCTTCTGCTCCTCCAGCAGGGCCAGGTAGGCGCGCGCCGCGTCCCGGGCCGCGTCCGTGAGGGGGACGAGCCGCTCCTTCGCGCCCTTGCCGCGCACCACGAGGAAGCGATCCCGGGTCCTGGCGGCGCTGCTCGGCAGGGCGATGAGCTCGGAGACGCGCAGGCCCGTGGCGTAGAGCAGCTCCAGCAGGCAGGCCATGCGGGCGGCCCGCAGGCGCTCCGGGGGCGTGGCCTCCGGGTGCTGGGCGCCCTCATAGGCCACCTGCAGCAGGCGGTCGACCTCGGCCACGGAGAGAACCTTCGGAAGCACCCTGCCCCGCTTCGGCGCCGAGACGGCGGCCGTCGGGTCGGCCGGGGCATAGCCTTCCACGTAGAGGAACTTGTGGAACTGGCGCACCGCCGAGAGGCGACGGGCCGCCGAGGAGGCCTTCAGGCCCCGCTCCTCGAGGCTCGCCATGAAGCCCCGGATCGCGGCCGATGTCGCATGATCGGGCTGGCCACCTGTTTCCTTTAGGTAAGAGAGATAATCGTCGAGGTCGCGCCGATAGGCATCGAGCGTGTTCTTGGAGGCGCCGCGCTCGGCGGCGAGCATGTCGAGGAACAGGCTGGCGTGGCGCGCGCCGCTCATGAGGACGAGGGCGTCTTGCTGGTCTGCACCGGAACCGAGATCTCGCGCGGATCGGGCTGGACAAAGGTCGCCAGGGCGATCATGGCGGCAAAACCAAGCCCGGCAAGGACGGCGACGACGAAGAGAAATCGGAACAGCGTGGGCAAGTGAGCCTCTTGAATCGTTGGGTCGCTGGGGCATCGATCCCAGGAGCGAATTCGAACTCCCGGGTGGATCCGATGCTCCACTCCTTGAACAGCGCACCGTTCAGACGGGGAACCCGGGCCACGTTTAAGGGGCGTGGCCCTTCTGGTCCGCACGATGCGCTACAACCATGCCAGGACCGGGAAGGCAAGTCCTTGACTTCGGTTAAGTTTGCCGGGGAAAACGGAATAACGCCCTTGTGACAGCGCGCCGCGCCCGAGCCAGTCGGGCAATGAGCTCCGGATAGCTCCCAAAAGTGCATTCCACTTTTTGGTCCGATGCTCTACGACATTCACATGAACACTATCAGCCGCTTCAATTCGCTCGATGAAGTCGGCGGGCAAAACCAGGCAAGCCAGCGCGGCCACCCCGTGACCCGCCAGCTCGGCACGCGATCGATTGTGCTCGTCGGGCTCATGGGCGCCGGGAAGAGCACCGTGGGCCGCAGGCTCGCGCAGGCGCTCAAGCTGCCTTTCCGTGACGCCGATCACGAGATCGAGGCCGCGGCCGGCATGACCATCCCCGAGATCTTCGCCATCCACGGGGAGGAGCATTTCCGCGACGGCGAGCGCCGCGTGATCGCCCGCCTGCTGCAGGACGGCCCGATCGTGCTCGCCACCGGGGGCGGGGCCTTCATGAACGAGGAGACCCGCCAGCGGATCGCCGAGCACGGCATCTCGGTCTGGCTCAAGGCTGATCTCGACATCCTCATGCGCCGCGTCCGCAAGCGGGCGACCCGACCGCTGCTGCAGAACCCGGACCCGGAGGGCACCATGCGCCGCCTGATGGAGCTGCGCTACCCGGTCTATGCCACGGCGGACATCACCATCGATTCCCACGAGGCGCCGCACGACCGGGTGGTCGCCGATGCCGTTAAGGCGCTCGCCGAGTGGCTCGCCCGCGAAAAACAAGGGAACGCCATACCATGACGCGCCTTGCCGCCCATCCGGAGGGCGCCTCCTTCATCACGGTTCCGGTTCCGCTCGGCGACAGGGCCTACGAAATCCTGGTCGGGCGCGGCCTGATCGAGACGGCCGGGGCGCGGATCGCGGCTCTTGGCGCCCGCGCGGCCGCCATCGTGACGGACGAGCACGTGGGGCCACTCTATGCCGGGGCTCTCGCGAGCGCCCTGGAGGCCCAGGGCCTGCGCGCCTCGGTGGTCACGCTGCCTCCCGGCGAGGCCACCAAGTCCTATGCCAGCCTGGAACGGGTCTGCGACGCGGTGCTGGCGGCCAGGATCGAGCGCGGGGACCTCGTGGTGGCGCTCGGCGGCGGCGTGATCGGGGACCTGGCGGGCTTCGCGGCCGCCGTGGTGCGCCGGGGCGTGCGCTTCGTCCAGGTGCCGACCACCCTGCTCTCCCAGGTCGATTCCTCCGTCGGCGGCAAGACCGGCATCAATTCCCGCCACGGCAAGAACCTCGTCGGCGCTTTCCACCAGCCGAGCCTGGTCCTGGCCGACACGGCCCTCCTCGACACCCTGCCGGTCCGCGAGATGCGCGCCGGATACGCCGAGGTGGCGAAATACGGGCTCATCGACGACGAGCGCTTCTTTGCGTGGTGCGAGGACAACTGGCGGGGCGTCTTCGCCGGCGGTCCCGAGCGTGACGAGGCCGTGGCGCAGAGCTGTCGGGCCAAGGCCGCCGTGGTGGTGCGTGACGAGCACGAGAACGGCGACCGGGCCCTGCTCAATCTCGGCCATACCTTCGGCCATGCCCTCGAGCGGATCACAGCTTACGATTCCGCCCGCCTCGTCCATGGCGAGGGCGTCGCCATCGGACTGTGCCTCGCCTTCCGCTTCTCCGCCGCGCTCGGCCTGTGCCCGCCGGCGGATGCCGAGCGCGTGGAGGCGCACCTGTCGGCCGCTGGACTTCCGACGCGCCTCGCCCATGTTCCCGGAGGCTGCGGCACGGTCGACGAGCTTCTCGACGCCATGGCCCAGGACAAGAAGGTGAAGGGCGGCGCCCTGACCTTCATCCTGGCCCGGGGCATCGGGCAGAGCTTCATCGCTCCCGGCATCGAGGCCGACAAGGTCCGCAGTTTCCTGGACAGCGAACTCGACCCGTCACGCTCATGATCGAAGAATCCTCCGGCGATCTCTGGTTCGCCGCCCTGGTGGTCATCTTCTGCCTTCTGCTCTCGGCCTTCTTCTCGGCCGGCGAGACGGCCTTCACGGGCTCGTCGCGCTCCCGCATGCTGGTTCTGGAAAGGGGCGGCGACAAGCGCGCCAAGCTGGTGAACCGCCTGCTCGAAATGCGCGAGCGCTTCATCGGCACGGTGCTGATCGGCAACAACATCGTCAATATCGGCGTCTCGTCCTTCGCCACCAGCGTGCTCGTGGCGATCTTCGGCCACGAAGGCGCGATCTACGCCACCGTGCTCATGTCGATCCTGGTGATCGTCTTCGCCGAGGTGCTGCCGAAGACACTTGCCATCTCGTCACCCGAGACCGCGTCTCTCGCTCTCTCCCGCCCCATGACGTGGGCCGTGGCGCTGATCGGGCCGCTCGCGATCGCCATCGAGCGGATCGTGCGGCTCATGCTGCTCCCCTTCGGCATCAGGATCGGGGCGAACACGCCGATCCTGTCCGCCAGCGAGGAGATCCGCGGACAGGTGGCCCTGCTGCACAAGGAAGGCGGCGTCGCGAAGGTGGAACGCGACATGCTGGGCGGCCTCCTCGACCTCGAGGACCTGACCGTCTCGGAGGTCATGGTCCACCGCACCAAGATGCGCACCATCAACGCGGATTTGTCGTCGGAAGAGATCGTCCGCGAGGTGCTCTCCTCGCCCTATACCCGCATGCCGCTCTGGCGCGAGAGCCAGGAGAACATCGTCGGCGTGCTCCACGCCAAGGACCTCCTGCGCGCCCTCGACGCGGTCGGCGGCGATGCGAGCAAGCTCAGGGTCGAAGCGATCGCGCTCGAAACCTGGTTCGTGCCCGACACCACGTCGCTGCGCGATCAGCTGAAGGCGTTCCTCGCCAAGAAAACCCACTTCGCCCTCGTGGTCGACGAATACGGTGAGGTGATGGGGCTGGTGACCCTCGAGGACATCCTCGAGGAGATCGTCGGTGACATCAAGGACGAGCACGACCTCTCGGTCCAGGGCGTGCGGCCGCAGCCGAACGGCTCCGTGAATGTGGATGGCTCCGTGCCGATCCGCGACCTCAACCGCGCCATGGACTGGAACCTGCCGGACGAGGAGGCGACCACCATCGCGGGCCTCGTCATCCACGAGGCGCAGACCATCCCCGACACAGGCCAGATCTTCACCTTCCACGGCTTCCGCTTCCAGGTCCTGCGCAAGTCGCGCAACCGGATCATGGCGCTAAGGATCACCCCGCTCGCCCTGGTCCGCCTCCGGGTCGAGTGAGGGTGGGGTGGCATCAGCCTGAGCCCTCATCCTGAGGAGCGAAGCGTCTCGAAGGACGAGGGTGCCTCCCGGGCACGCTGGATCCTCCTTCGAGACGCCGCTTCGCGGCTCCTCAGGATGAGGTCGGAGAGTTGGCAATGGAGATGTGGATAGCCGGCACAAGGCTGGTCATGACGTGTGAGATGACGGCCCGATCCGCTCTCAGGCCTTCAGGAACCCAACCATGGCCGCGTTCACGGCCTCCGGCTCCTCGTGCTGGACCCAGTGGGTGGCGGTCTCGATCCAGCGAACGTCGCCTGAGCGGCACAGGGCAAGACTCGCCTCCGCCAGTCCCCGCTCCAGGAACCGGTCGCGCGTGCCCCAGACGACCAGCGTCGGTGCCTGTACGATCGGGTCCTTTATGTCCGGCTTGAACGGCAGCGCCCGATACCAGTTGAGCATGGTCGTGACCGCGCCGGGCTGCGACCATGCTTTCTCGTATTGCGCGAGATCCTCGTCCGAGAACGTGCCGGGTCGGCTCGTGCGCCGGAGCGCGTCCTTGAGGCTGCGATGGCCGTTGGCGGAGAGCATGGCTTCGGGCAGAAACGGGATCTGGAAGAACCCCACATAGAGGCTGCGCAGCATCTGGCTCGGATGCGATCGCATATAGGAACCGGCAACCGCCGGATGGGGCGCATTGAGCACGACGAGTTTCTCGACGCGATCCGGATAGCGCGAGGCCGTCCACCAGGCGACAAGACCGCCCCAATCATGACCGACGACAGAAAACTTTTCGCGGCCGAGCGCGTCCGCCAAGCCCACGACATCCTTCGCCAAGCGGTCGAGATCGTAGGCGCGCCGGCTCTCGGGCTTGTCGCTGAGATTGTAGCCGCGCTGGTCTGGCACGAGCACGCGGAAGCCCGCCTCCGCCAGAGGGCCGATCTGATGACGCCATCCCCACCAGAATTCGGGAAAGCCGTGGAGCAGGATGACGAGCGGCCCGTTATCCGGTCCCGCCTCGACCGCATGGAGCGTCACGCCGTCGACCTGATGGCGCGCACCCGTGGTTCGTGGGTCGAAGCTTTGACTCATGCGTGCGCCGACACTCTCACGCGCTTCGGTGGCGGTTCCTCGGTGGCCATGAACTGCGCCCGCGCAAGTTCCGCGAAGCGGCCGCCCTTCGCCACGAGGTCGTCGAAGGTGCCGGTCTCGATCACGCGCCCCTGGTCAAAGACGAGGATGCGGTTGGCGTTGCGGATGGTGGCGAGGCGATGGGCGATGACGAAGGTCGTGCGGCCCTTCATCACCTCGTCCAGCGCGAGTTGGAGCTTGCGCTCGGTCGCGGCGTCGAGGGCGCTCGTCGCCTCGTCGAGAATAAGGATCGGCGGGTTCTTCAGGAGCGCGCGGGCGATGGACAGGCGCTGGCGCTCGCCGCCGGAGAGGGAGCGCCCGCGCTCGCCGATCACGGTGTCGAGCCCCTCCGACTGACGCGAGATGAACTCGATGGCCTGGGCCCGTTCCAGCGCCTCGATCATCTCCGCGTCGGTGGCGTCGGGCCGTCCGACCTGCAGGTTTTCGCGGATGGTGCGGGCGAACAGCATCGGCTCCTGGAACACCACGCCGATATTGCGCCGCAAGGACGAGAGCGTCACGTCGCGGATGTCGAGATCATCGATGCGGATGCAGCCCGATTGCGGATCGAAGGCGCGGTGAAGGAGGCCCAGGGTGGTCGACTTGCCGGAGCCGGTGGCGCCGACGAGCGCTACGTTCTCGCCAGCCTGGACCGCGAATGTCACATCCTGCACGGCAGCGCGCTTGCCATCGTAGGAAAAGCTGACATCGTCGAAGATCACGTCGCCGCGGAAGCGCTCCACGTTCCTCGCGTTGGCGCGGTCGTGGACGGCCGGTGTCGTGTCCAGGATCTCGAAGAATTCCTGCAGCTTCGGCGCCTGCATGAAGAGCTGGTTGATGAAGCTCACGGCCTGCTCCAGCCGGCCGATCAGCATGGTGGCCATGCTCATGAACATGACGACTTCGCCGATGGTGGCGAGCCCGTTCAGATGCAGCCAGGTGCCCATGAGGAAGATCGCCGTGACGGTGATCGTCGCCGAGGCGCGCGACGCGACGGAGGCCAGGGCCCACCAGGACAGAACCGGGTTCTGCGCCTGGAGCAGTTGCTGGATGATGGTACGCAACGAGCGGCTTTCGGCCTCAATGCGAGTGAAGGACTGGATCACCGGCACATTGCCGAGCGCATCGGACGCATGTTCGGCAAGGCTCGAATGGTAGCGCTCCACGGAGCCCTGCAGGGTTTCCGTCTTGCGCAGCACAATGGCGGTGAGAAGCGCGAAGACCGCCACGAGCGCCACGAGAAGGAGCCCCAGGCGCCAGTTCAGGAATACGGTGAGCGGCAGCAGGACGACGAGGGCGATGAGGGCCGAGAGATGCTCGCGGAAGAAGCCGAGCCAGAGCCACGACATGGCGCCGGAGCCTTCGAGCATGACCTTCAGCACGCGGCCCGAATGAGTCGAGGTGTGGAAGGCGAGCGGCAGTTCGAGCACATGCTCGAAGTAATTCGCCACCACGGCCAGCCGGCGGCGATGGGCGAGGCGGTCCGCATGCAGCGCCACGAGCGCACCCGCCCCGATGGAGAAGAGCCCGAACGCCACCCAGGCGAGAATGAGCGGCGTGAGAACGCCGAAGGTCACGGGCGGCGCGTTCGGGATCTGGGCCCGGGTGAGCACGTCGATGATGCGCCCGAACAGGATGGGCTCCGCGAAGGCCGAAATCGCCAGGGCGATATTGGCTAGGGCCAGCAGGGCGCCGATCCTCATGTCGGACCCGAGCTGGCTCAGAACGCGGATATACAACCTGATCAGCCGCATGGGGATCTACCTGCGAACGTGACGTCGGGCACGTCGTCTCCGTCCAAGAGTTGCGCACTTCGCGCTGCTTGAAAAGCCGGGACGGTGCGGGCCGGTTCCGCAGGTCATGCGCGGCTCCGGGCCGGCCTCAGGCTCCGGCGGAAGCGCCCGATCCATTTCGGCCCGATCTTCGCGGCCGAGCCGTCCTTCTGCCGCGACCTCGGCCGGGCCAGGAGAATGGCCCCCTCCCGGGTCTTGCGGATGTGGAGGGTGCGGGTGTGGAACTCCTCCAGGCCGGGCCGGTGGCCGATCGACAGGACGCTCGCGCCCTTCAGCTCGTTCTCGAACAGGCCCAGCATGGAGGCTTGGTTCTCTTCATCGAGGGCGGAGGTCGCCTCGTCCATGAACACCCATTTGGGCCGGTGCAGCAACACGCGGGCGAAGGCCACCCGCTGCTGCTGGCCCAGCGACAAGCTGCGGTCCCAGCGCTCGTGCTTGTCGAGCATGTCCACGAACTCGCCCAGGCCGCAACGTTCGAGGGCCTCGCGGATCTTGGCATCGTCGAAGGTGTCGGGCGAGGCCGGATAGCTGATCGCGGCCCTGAGCGACCCCAGGGGAAGGTAGGGCCGCTGCGGCAGGAACATCATCTCCTCCGCCTTGGGAATGCGGATCTTGCCCGATCCCCAGGGCCAGAGGCCGGAGATGGCGCGGAACAGCGTGCTCTTGCCGGCGCCGGATTCGCCCATGATCAGCACCCGCTCGCCGGGCTGGACCTCGGCCGTCGCGTCCTCGATGAGGATGCTGCCGTCGTTGAGCGCGATGGAGACGGCCTCGAAGCTGAGCCAACCCTTGGGATGGGGGCCGATCTCGATCTTGCGGCTCTCGGCCGTGACCTCGTCGAGGTCGATGGCCGCCTGCCGGAAGGTGGCGACGCGCAGGACCGCGGAGCGCCAATCGGCAATCTTCGGGAAGTTGTCAACGAAGTAGCGCAGGGCCGACTGCACCTGATTGAAGGCCCCGACCACCATCATCATCTCGCCAAAGGACAGGCGTCCTGAGAAGTAATCCGGCGCGGCGGCCAGGATCGGCACCACGATGGCGAGCCAGCCGTAGCCGGACGTGATCCAGGTCAGGCGGGCGAGGCCGCCGGAAAGGCGTCGGGAGGCCTTGAGGACGGCCTCGACGAACTCATCGAGGTTCCGGCGCTCGTCCGGCTCGCCATTGTAGAGAGCGACGCTCTCGGCGCTTTCGTTGACGCGCACGAGCGCGAAGCGCAGCTCGGCCTCACGGGCATAACGGAGCGTGTTCAACCGGATCATCGGGCGGCCGACGAGCCAGGTGAGGCCGGAGCCGATCCCGGCATAGCCCACGGCCACCCAGACCATGTAGCCCGAGATCGTGATCTCGCGCCCGCCCAGGGTGAAGCTGACGGGGCCAGACAGGGCCCACAGGACGCCGATGAAGCTCACGAGGAGCAGGAAGGCCTGCAGCATGCCGACCCCGAGCTCGGTCGAGAGTTCGGAGAAGAGGCGGCAATCCTCCTGCATCCGCTGGTCCGGCTGGGCGCTGTTCTCGCCCATGAAGCCCATCTGATAGGCGCGGTTGGGTTTGAGCCAGATGTCGAGCAGCACCTGGGTCAGGCGCTGCCGGAGCCTGATCTTGAGGCGCTCCTGCAGCCAGGTCTGCGCCACCACGAGGGCCAGGAGCACGGCGACGATGACGACGAAAACGAGGAGCTGGTGGAAGAACGCCGTGGTGTCGCGCTTCTCGACCGCATCGAAGAAGGCGCCGTTCCATTGGTTGAGGCGCACCTGGCCGAACATGTTGCCGACCAGGATGACCAGGATGGCCGCTCCGAGCCGGAGCATGGGCCAGCCCTTCCCGTTGCGGAGCATGTCGCGAAAGAGCTGGAACAGCTCCCGCACGATGCTGGGAGCCATCTCTGGGGAATGCGGCGTTTCGGGATGGTGCGCCGCCGCGGTGGCGGCTTCCTTCGCCAGCGTATTGCCTTGGCCGGGACCAACCTCCTGCTCGCTTCCCAAGGCTGGCGGCGGAGGCAGCTGCTTGCCCAGTTTAGGGTCAAAATCCGGCATGTGACGAAACGCGTACTCGTTGAGCTTGAGAGTTCATCAAGCTAAAGCGCGTTCACATAAGTTAGGTTCCGGACCGGCCCCGCTCCAGGGCGCGGCATGTCGTCAGCGCCTGTCAGCCGCGACCGCCATCACCCAATAGACCTTGTACTTGGAATTCGGCGTGTAGGCCGTCGCAATCCCGATGCGGGTCGCCTTGGAATCGAGGAGGACCCGGTTGTGCTGCGGGCTCTCGCGCCAGCCGGAGAAGGCCTCGGCCAGGGTGTGGTAGCCGGCCGAGATGTTGGCGGCCGGGGCCGTGAACCCTCCCGAGGACAGGCGGGACTTGAAGGCCTCCGCCGAGCCCGGCTTGTCGGCCCGGGCCATGGCGTCGGCTTCGGCTTGAGCGGCCGCCTGCAGGTCCGGATCGAGGGTCAGCGGCCGCAGGCCGTTATTGCCGCGATAGGCGCCGATCATGTCGCGCGCCATGGCGGCATCCACCCGGGCATCGGCGCTCGCCATGGAGACGTAGAAGCTCGGGGTCTGACTGCGCTGGGCGGGTTTCTCGCTCTGGCAGGCGGCCAGGGCGAGGACGGGGAGGATCAACGGGATGAGACGCTTCATGCGGGCGTCTTATCCTTGAGAAGGGTTAAGGTTTCGTCGTCTTTCTCGTCCGCCTTCGCGACCTTGTCCTGCGGCTCATCGTCCGGCTTGGGCGCCGGGGCCGGGATCGGCGCGGGAACGCCGATTCCGGCCTTCCGCAGGCCGCGGAAGATGTCGAAATAGATGTCGCTCGAGACCCGGCCCGCCGAATCGATGTCGTCCACGAAGCAGACGAGATCGAAATCGATGGTGTTCTCCGTCACCTTCTTGAACAGCACCCGCGGGGCCGGCTCGCTCATGATCTCGCGGTGGGCGAGCGCCGCCTTGCGCATGATCTCCGCGACCTGGTCCGGATCCGACGCCCGAGGGACCGGGACCGAGACGAGCACGCGTCCCACGCGGTCGTTGCGCACGCGGTTGCGCACGATGCCGGAGATCAGGTTCGAGTTCGGCACGATGATCGTCGAGCGGTCGAAAGCCTGGATCTCCGTCGAGCGCACGTTGATCCGGCGCACATAGCCCTCGCCGTCGCCCACCACCACGAGGTCGCCGACGCGGATCGGGCGCTCCCAGAGCAGGATCAGGCCGGAGATGAAGTTGTTGACGATGGATTGCAGGCCGAAACCGATACCGACCGACAGGGCGCCGGCCACGATGGTCACCCGCTCCAGGCTGAGGCCCAGATAGGTGAAGGCGAGCACGCCCGCGATGATGACGCCCACATAGCCCGCCGCCGTGCTGATCGAGTTGCGCAGGCCCGCATCCAGGTCCGTCGCCGGCAGGAAGGTGTTGTTGAGCCAGCGCTGGACCATGCGCGTGACCGCGAAGCCGCCGGCGAACAGGGCGGCCGCGATCAGGATCGACGACAGGGAGATCGTGACCTCGCCGACGCTGAACCCGAAGAACATGGCCCTGAGGGAGCCGGTCACGTCGGTGGATTCGATGCCCCAGGGGGCCAGCACCAGCAGGAAGCCGATGACGATGAGGGCGATCCGCGCGAATCCGCTGCCGAGAACGCCGATCTGCTCCAGGGAGCGGCGGCGCAGGCCCGTATTGGCCTGGAGCGTGGTGGCAAGCCGCGTCTGGCCGCGCAGGGAGCCGCCGATGAACTCGTCGGCGAGCGCGACGCAGAGCCCGATCAGCGCGACCACGATGGTAATCCAGACCGCCTGATCGACCAGAAAGGAGGCCAGCGCCACATAGCCGCCGAGCACGCTGCCGATGATGAGCGCCGTCAGGAACCAGCCCAGGCTTCGCAGGGGGCCGCCGATATCCACGTCCGGCGCGACGTAAGGCCCGAGGCAGGCCTCGTCCTGGCTCTCGCGGGCCGCGAAGCGCCGCAGGAGTTCGGCGAAGACGACGGCCCAGGCCAGGGCGAAGATCGCCCGGGTCATGACGGTGATGGGCAGGGCGGCCGCGATGGCCGCGTTGAACGATTCGATCACCTTGCCGACGACCATGATGGTGGCCAGGGTGACGGAGAAGCTCATGATCCGCGCCGCGGAGGCGTCCCGGACCGGAATCAGGCGCCAGGAGGTATGATCCGGCGCCAGGATGGCGTCGATCAGGGCGCGTACGAAGGCGATGAAGGCGAGGCCGCTCAGGATGGCCTTGCCGACCTGCTCGATCCGCGACGGGACGATATCGACGGAATCGAAGGCCACCCAGACGATCCAGCTGCCCGCGATGGCCGGGACCGCGCCCAGGATCAGGACGCCGAGCGCAGCCAGGAGGCGGCTGCGGCGCGCCGGGTCGGTGATGGCGGGATCACGCCTGACCAGGCGCGGCGCAATGGAGTGCCGCCCCACATAAAGGGCAATGGCCGCGCCGATAGCCAATCCCATGAGGAGCAGGACGCCGAGCGAGGTGGTGCGCTGGAGCTGTTCCAGGGCATCGCCCATGACAATTCCCAGCGACCGCAATTCCCGCGGCACGGCCTGGATCACGTTCATCCAGAGGCTCGGGCTGACGAGGCCGTCACTCTGCTCGAACAGGGCGCGGGTGAATCCCGCGCGCCGCAGGTCGCCGATCTGGGTGCTCAGCTGCTCGGCCTGGACCAGCAGGGCGCGCCCGAGCCGCTGGGTCTCATCGAGCTCCGCCACGGCGGCCTCGCGTTCCGCGCGGTCCCGGGCCACGTCGGCACTCTCCTCCGGCTGCCCCTTCTCGGGCTTCGGTCCGAGCTGGCTCAGGCGCTGCTTGCTGGCATCGAGCTTCGGGGCCTGCTCCTCGATGACCTTGCGGATCTCGGCGATGATCGGTTCGAGCTGCTGGCGGATGTTCTGCAGATCCGCATCGGGCATGACCCGACCCTGGACCGCGGCCTCCTTCTGCTCGAGATCGGCCTTGAAGCCGTCGAGCTTGGCGCGGGCGGCCTTGGTCTCGGGCGAAACCGGAGCCGGAGCTGCCGCAGGAGCGGGAGCCGGCGCCGCCTGGGGCTGGGGCGCGGCCGGAGCGGGCGTCGCAGCCTGTGGCGGGGGATTGGGAGGGGTCTGAGCCTGCTGCGCATAGGACGCGCCGCCCGCTGCCATGCTCAACACGATCGCAGCGGCCCGGAGGAGCCCCTTCATGCCAATCCTCGTCATTCAGTCCAACCCCATCGCCTTGTCATGAGTGCATCGTCCCGCGAACTGTATGCGCGCGAGCGATAAAGACCGGCACATCTTCGCAGCGGGATGCGTCAGCGGACCGGTTCTTTGCGAATCATTAAGGCGAAAAGTCGCCGCCTCACCGGCGAAGCGCAACAAAAAAGCCCGGAGAGGGCGAGCGCCTCTCCGGGCTTCCGCAAGGGAAATTTGTTATGGCTTCGGCGCTTCGTTGGCCGAAGGCTGCGCGCCCGGCGCCGGATAGGCCGGATTGGCGGGCGACGTCCGGTTGGTGGGGTTGGCGTTGGACGAGCCGGTCGTCGAGCCCGTCACATTGGCGCGAGCCGCATCGGTTCCCGGATCGTCCGGGGACGTGGAGCCCGCCCAGATGAGATAGCCGGAAACGGCCACGGCGAGGAGCAGGAGCGAACCAATCAGCACGCCCAGAACCGGGCGGCCTGAACCTCCCTGCCGGGCGCGATCGTCGGGAATCTGTTGAGCCATCTGTAGCCTCTTCGAGAAACGGGGTGTGTCGGCGAGCAGCGAGGCTCGGCATTATCAGGGCAACGCGAGATGCAAGAGCCGGTTCCTGTCCTGCCCGGCGGTTCGAAACGTTCCGTCGACCTGGACCCGGGATCCAAAGAAGCGTTTCTCCGTTGTTCGAGACGGGCCACCAAGCACGATCAGAGACGAGGGGGCGATGGGTCGAAAAGGGTTCGACGAAACGCGATGTCGCAGGCGGGACACCTGCCGGCAACCACGCGCCTTCAGTCATGTTTTCGCCGTTTTCGGAACCCTTGGGTAATCTCTGATTCAAGGAGACGTCATGCAGGACAATCGCATCAGTCTGGACGGGACTTGGGAATTTTTGCACGTGGCCGACGACCGTCTGTCGGGCCCGGCGGAGGTTCGCCAGATCACGGTGCCCAGTCCGTGGCAGGCCCAGTTCGCGGACCTGCGCATGCGTGCCGGCATCGGCATCTATCGCAGGACGATCGAGATCGACGAAGCTTGGCTGCACGACAGTATCTGGATCCGCTTCGGCGCCGTCTTCCACAACACCAAGGTGTTCATCAACGGCGAGGTGGTCGGCCACAACGAGGGCGGATTCCTGCCGTTCTCGTTCGACGTGACGCCTTATCTCAAGCCCGGTGCGAACGAGATCAAGGTCCGCGTCGACAGCCCGACCGACAACCCGGCCGAGTTTCCGGATTCGCCCTTCGCGGAAATCCCGTTCGGCAAGCAGAGCTGGTACGGCCCCCTCTCCGGCATCTGGCAGCCGGTCTATTTCGAACGCCGCATCCCCGATCACATGAACCGCGTCCGCCTCGTGCCCAACCTGACCACGGGTCGGGTGAGCTCCGGCGTATTTTTCGCGCGTCCGCTCACCGACGCGACGCAGATCCGCATCGAGGTCACGGATCCATCGGGCGATGTCGTGCTCGACGAGATGCACGAGACGCAGGTGGGCGTCACCTCCATGCCGTTCGAGTTCACCATCGACGACGTGCGCGCTTGGTCGCCGGATTATCCCAATCTCTACCGCATCCGCCTCCAATTCATCCGCAACGGCGAAGTAAAGGACGAGATCGCGGACAATTTCGGCTTTCGCTCCATCGAGACGCGCAACGGCAAATTCTATCTCAACGGAGAGCCGCTCTACCTGCGCTCCGCCCTCGACCAGGACTACTACCCGGATACGATCTGCACCGTGCCGTCCGTGGAGTTCCTGGAGGATCAGTTCCGCAAGGCCAAGGAGCTCGGCCTCAACTGCCTGCGCTGCCACATCAAGGCGGCCGACCCGCGCTATTACGAAGTGGCGGACCGGATGGGCATGCTCATCTGGACCGAGCTGCCGAACGGCGGCATGGCCACGGACCGCTCCCGCGGGCGCAAGGAAAAGCTCTTGAAGGGCATCGTCGACCGCGACGGAAACCATCCCTCCATCGTGATCTGGACGATCATCAACGAGAACTGGGGCGTCGATCTCGTCAACGACGCGGATCACCGCGACTGGCTCAAGCGCACCTTCGCCTGGCTGAAAGCCTATGACCCGACGCGCCTCGTGGTCGACAATTCGCCGCTCGCGCCGAGCTTCCACGTGGAATCGGACATCGCGGATTATCACCTCTACGCCGCCTATCCCGATCACCGGGCGGCGTGGGATCAGTTCGTCGACGAGCTCTCGGGTCGGGCCTCGTGGCTCTACTCGCCTCACGGCGATGCGGTCATCACCGGGCGCGAGCCGCTGATGTGCTCCGAGTTCGGCAATTGGGGCCTGCCGTATCCGAAGGATTTGCGCGACGCCAAGGGCGAGGAGCCCTGGTGGTTCGAGACCGGGCACGATTGGGGCGAGGGCGTCATGTATGCTCACGGCGTCGAGAACCGTTTCTCGGACTGGAGCCTCGACCGGGTCTTCGGCGACCTGCGCCGCTTCGTCATCGCGGCGCAGTGGCAGCAGTTCCGCGCGTTGAAATACGAGATCGAGGCCATGCGCCGGAAGCCGAACCTCGCCGGCTACGTCATCACCGAGCTGCACGATTGCCATTGGGAATCGAACGGCCTTCTCGACATGCGCCGAAACCCGCGCGTGTTCCACGAGCTGTTCCACATTGTCAATTCGGACACGGTGATCGTGCCGCAATGGGAGCGCGCATCCTATTGGGCAGGCGAGACGGCTTCCCTGGGCCTCGCTCTCGCCCACGGGGCCGGGCCGGTTCTGGAGAACTGCAAGCTGGAGATCTCCCTCTGCGGCGAAAGCCAAGTGATCGATCTGCCGCGTCTCGAGGCACCGCACGTGCTCGATCTCGGCCGCATCGAGATCCGTCTGCCGGAGATGGACGAGCCCTCGCTGCGTCGTATCGCCTTCGACCTGCGCACGGCTGATGGACGCGTCATCGCGCATAACCACCACGACATCGCGATCCATCCCAAGCGCACGCGGCCGGTTCATGCCCGCGAGCTGGTGTGGTCGCCGGACGAGGACATCCGCGAGCGCTTCCGGGCGTTGGGCTACACCCTGGCCCGCGCGTTCGAGGAATCGACCCTGATCGTGTCGCGCACGCACAACAAAGCCATTGCCGATCACGTGCGCGCGGGCGCCAAGCTCCTGCTCCTGCCGGAAGAGGACATGACCCTCTATCCGTTCTTCCCGCACTGGCAGGCCGTGCGGGTGCAGTCCCGCGCCGGCACCCTCTGGTCGGGCGATTGGGCCTCATCCTTCGGCTGGCTGCGGCGCCAGGGCCATTTTGCCCGCTTCCCGTCGGGCCCGCTGCTCGACGAGACGATGGATCGGGTGCTGCCGGATTACGTGATCGCCAATTGCAACCTGCTCGACTTCCAGGCCCGCGTGTTCTCCGGCCTCGTGGTCGGCTGGATCCACAAGCCGGTCGCGCTCGGCGTCGAACGCTCCTACGGCCGCGGCCGCCTGGTGGCCTCGACCCTGCGCCTGTTCCGGGACGAGCCCCTCGCCGACCCGACCGCCACGGTGCTGACCGATGCCCTGGTGGAGCTGGCCGTGGAGTCCCGGGCCGCGCGCCTCGAAGAAGCCGTCCGGGCCGCGGAGGCTGCCGCGTAGAGCATCACGCCGGACAACAGTGAAAAGGCGGCCGGATCGCTCCGGCCGCCTTTCTTTTATCGTCGATAAGGAGATTCTACTCGGCCGCCATCTTCAGCGCGTCTTCGGACCATTCCATTTCGCTGTCGATGAAGAACCGGTCGAGCGCGCTGTCGAGCCGCGGCATGAGGATGCCGCGCTCCGTGAACAGGGTCGTGTTGAGGGCCGGGAGATCGCCCGCATCGGTCACGAGGCCCGGATCGAACCCTGCGCGCTCGGCCGCCATGGCGGCGAGATCGCGCCAGGAGGTCTCACCGATATTGGCCATGTGCCAGATGCCCGTGCCGCCGTCGATCAGGAGATCGAGCGACGTGTTCACGAGGTCGGGCACATAGGTGGGCGAGACCACATCGAGGCTGGCCTTCACGCCTTCGCCCTTGCTGAGGATGTTCAGGATCGACCAGACGAAGTTGTAGCGATCCCATGGGCCGAAGAAGGCGCTCGTGCGCAGGACGAGAGCCTTGTCATGCGCCGCCAGAACCCTGCGCTCCGCCTCGGCCTTGCTCTCGCCGTAGACGGTCGTGGGATTAACCTCGTCGCTCTCCACGTAGGGCCGGCCCAGCGTGCCGTCGAACACGAGATCGGACGAGAAGGTGACGAGGGGGATGTCGAGATCGGCACAGGCCTTGGCCAGCACCTCGGCCCCGACGGCGTTCTCCCGGAAGCAGGCCTGTCTGTCGTTCTCGGCCTCCGCCACGCGCACATACCCGGCCGTGTTGATCACCGCCCAGGGACGATAGCACGCGAGGGCCTCGGCGACGCTCCTGGGATCTGCGACGTCCATGTCCTGGCGCGAGAGCAGCACGTGATTGAGCCCGCGGAAATCGCACAGGCGGGAATAGGCGCGGCCGAGCGTTCCCGTGGCGCCCGTGATCAGGAGCTGCCGCGGCGCATCGGCGAGCCAGCAGGATTTCGACTGCCGCGCGGGCAGCTTGTAGAACCGGATGTCGCGCTTCCACCAGCCTGCGCGGTCGAGCACGGGATGATCGAAGCTCCCGGTCTTGGCGAGCGCCTCCGCCGCATGGGCGAGCGCCGTGCGGCGCGGTTCGGGAGCGCGCACGTCGAAGGGTCCAGGCTCGTAGAAGCCGTCGCGGCGCGTCAGCAGGCTGTTCCAGTCGACGGCGCCGTAAAGGGACCAGACGGTCACGGCCCGGATGTCTGCGCCCTCATTGCGCAGCGTATTGACGTCGTTCCAGACTTCCATGAGCCAGCGCAGCTGATCGTCGCGAGAGCTGCCGTGATGCGCCTCCGTGACGGCGATGGGCCGTTTGTAGCGCTCCCACACCTCCCGCAGGCGGGCGGCCGGTCCAAGCTCCGCGGACGGCAGGGGCATGCGGACGGCCTCCGCATCCGCATAGCGATGCCGACCGTTGCCGCCCCAATGGTGCTCGGGATAGCGGGCCGTGCGCTCGTCGAGATAGCGTTCGCTCGTCAGGTAGTGATTGATGCCGATGATATCGGGCGCGGCATCCGCTTCGAGAAGAAGTTCGAGGTCGGCCTGCGCGACGCCGTTCTCCAGGAAGATGCCCCACCAGGGATGGTCCCGGTCGACCATGCCGCAGAGAAGGTCGAAGCTCAGGAAACGACGCTGGTTCTCGTGCTCGGCCTGATAGGCAAGCGTCGGCGTCGAGAAGGTCTTGCCCATGTCGTCCGTCTGCACGAGCTGCGCATCCGGCCTGACCTTGCGGATGGCGCGCATGGACAGGACCGTGGCCTTGCACTCGTTGACGAGGATCTTGAGGAACGAGTCGTAACTCGTACCGTGCGGATACCAATGGCCGTAAAGGCCCGAGAACCGCGCCGTGGTGAGCGGCTCGTTGACGGGCGTGTAGAGGTCGAGATGAGGATAGCGCTGCGCCACGTTGGCGGCATGGCGCGCCAGGAGCTCGGGCCAGGCGGGATCGAGCATGTGGGTATAGTGCGGGCCGCTGCCGTGGTGGCACAGGCCGGCGATGGCACGAATGCCGAGCCTCCGCAGGCGGGTCAGGCGCTCATCGTGCCATGAGAAGTCCGTGCGGTCCGGGCTCTCGGGAGAAATTCTCTCCCAGAGCACCGGATAGCGCAACGTGCGGATCCCGAGTTCGGCGATGCGGTCGAGATCCGCGATACGATCGTGATGACCGGTCTCCAGGCTTTGATCGCGATAGTCGTCTCCAACTCTCGCAACCGTGCATTCCAGGCCGCCCCAGAGTTCCAGCGGTCGATTCATCCATACGCTCCGAGCTATGACTACAGGCACTCAACAACTATGCTTAGCGCGGATTGTTCGATGCATTTCGACTATGAAACCATCGCGGCTGAATTCGACACGACTTTCACTGAACTGGTATCGGCTCCGACCGGCAGGGACTCGTTGATGCGTCGGAAGGTGGCGAGAGCCTGACCGACGATCTGGTCCATGTTGTAGTAGCGGTAGGTCGCCAAACGGCCGACGAACCACACGTCGGGCGTCGCCAGGGCCAGGCGCTCGTATTTCTTGAAGAGCTCCTGATTCTCCGCCTTCGGGATCGGGTAGTAGGGGTCTCCTTCGGCGGACGGATACTCATAGGTGAGCGCCGTCTTGGCATGATCCTGACCGGTGAGATGCTTGTACTCCGTGACGCGGGTGTAGTCGTGCGTCTGCGGGTAGTTCACCACGCCCACGGGCTGGTGCCAAGCCTTGTCGAGGGTGACGTGCTCGAAGCGCAGCGAGCGATAGGGCAGCTTGCCGAACTGGAAATTGAAGTACTCGTCGATCGGGCCCGTATAGATGACGCGGCGATGAGGAACGACGTGCTTGATGTCGTCGTAATCGGTCTGCGTCATCACGTGGATGTTCGGATGGCTCACCATCTTCTCGAACATCCGCGTGTAGCCGTGCTTGGGCATGAACTGGAATTCGTCCGCGAAGTAGCGGTCGTCCCGGTTCGTGCGCGTCGGCACACGCGAGGTCACCGACTTGTCGAGCTCCGACGGGTCGAGACCCCATTGCTTGCGCGTATAGCCGCGGAAGAACTTCTCGTAGAGCTCGCGCCCGACGGCGGAGACCACCACGTCTTCCGATGTCCTGATCTCGCCGTTCTTTTCCGCCCGCTCCGCGAACCAATCCTGCAGCTGCTCGGACGTGAGGTTCAGCCCATAGAGCTTGTTGACCGTGTCGAGATTGATCGGAATCGGCACGAGCATGTCGTCCACTTCCGCCAGCACCCGATGCTCGTAGAAGCGCCATTCCGTGAAGCGGGACAGGTGATCGAAGATCTGCTTGGAGTTGGTGTGGAAGATATGAGGCCCGTACTGGTGGATGAGCAGGCCGTTGTCGTCGTATCGGTCATAGGCGTTGCCGCCGATGTGATTGCGACGATCGATCAGAAGGACGCGCTCATTGCGCTCCGTGGCCAGGCGCTCCGCCAGAACGCTGCCCGCGAAGCCGGCGCCGACAATCAACCAATCATACATGTTTCAGATCACTCCGCAGGCGTGGTGGCATAAACGGGAAGGGACGAGGCGGGGCGATCGCTCGCGGTGTCGTCGGTGACATCCAGCATCAGCTTGTGCATGGAAGTCCAGGTCTTATCCCAGGACCCGGCTGCGAGGTGCCGGTCGACCTTCGCGAGCCACGCATCCTTCGGTCGCGCGAGAATCGTCTCGACCTTCGCCACGACTTCCTTGGCATCCCTGGCGATTTCGACGAGGCCTTTTTCACCGTAGGGCCGCACCACATCGGTGATCGGGGTCGACACAACCGGCACGCCGGCCGCCAGGAATTCCGGCGTCTTCGTCGGACTGATGAACTTCGTCGCCTCGTTCAGGGCGAAGTTCATGAAGCCCACGTCCCAGCCAGACAGATAATGGGGCAGCTCGTTGTAGGACTTTCCGCCGAGCCAATGGATGTTGGGCCGCTGCGGCAACGTGGACGGGTCGATCTTCACGACTGGACCGATCATCACGAACTGCCAGTCGGGACGCAGATCGGCAACCTCGGCCAGGAGATCGATATCCATGCGTTCGTCGACGACGCCGAAGAAGCCGAGGCGGATATGCGGGATCTGCGCCTGATCGTCGGGATCCTTGTCAATGGAGCGCGCCTGCGAGAAATGATTGAAGTCGATGGAGGACGGAAAGCCGTGAACGCTGCGATGGCGATGACGCTTGGCCTCGTAGAGGCTCATGCCGCCTGTGAAGACGAGGTCGCAGCGGGCGAAGAGAGCGTTCTCCAGGTCGAGCATTTCCTGCGACGCACCGCGGAACAGCGAAAGCTCGTCCATGTTGTCGTAAACGCACAGGTCGCATTCGAGGTCGCTTGTGAAGGCCATGGCCATCGGCGTGTAGTACCAGAACACCCGCGGGCTCGAAGCCTCGCGACCAATCAATTCCTCGATCAGGTCGTGCTGCTCGGCAAGAATATCTTCATGCGACAGGCCTTCGGGAAGAACCGGGAGGGCGATGGTGACGCCCTGGGGCCGATCGCTCAGATCCATGTGAGGCTTCGCACCCGCCTTGAACACCGGCTCCTCAATGATCAGAACGTCGTAATGCTTGACGGCTCGGCTGAGCAGATGCTGCGGCCGTTGCCACACGAAATCCCAACGCAGATGGGAGAAACAGACGAGGAGGGGTTTTTCTGAAGCGGTCTTGGCAGGCGAACGAAGGGCATAGGAGTGCGTCATCAAACGCTCATGCATAGCGCCATCCTCAAATACAGGTGTGTTGTCGCGATCGGACGGAAGAACACGGCCCAGGGTGAAAAAGCGATGTCTTTAGTGAAGCGCACCAGCGTTGGGTCGTGGTCGCAATCGATTGTACAACGCAGATGGGGCTTTTTGGTTCCCTCGCGTTCATCTTTGTGAACAGCTGTTCATGACGCGAGCTGTAATCATTTCTTCTCGAGAAGCAGAGTGCCTTGCTTCTGAATGAAGCCCTTGGCCTTCTCCGCAACCATCGCGAGGATCCAAGGCAACTGCACTTCGACACGCACCTGATCCTGCATCACTTCCAGATGGCCGCTCACGTTCTGGCCCATGGCACCGACGCGGAAATCCATGCGATTTCCGTCCCATGTCTCATCGATGGATGCGACCTTGTCGCCGAACTGGGATTTCAGGCCCGACATACCGCCGTGAAGCCGTCGCATCGCTTCGGCCTGACCGAGATTATGGGGAATTGAAACGACGAGAGGCTTGGCCATGGGAATGCTCCACTTTTCTACGACAAGCGAAGCAGTGCGGCTCGGGTTCCCTCGTTACAGCATTTCCACCTTGATCGCACGCATCACGATGGTCTCCTGCTCGAACCGCCGTTCCAGGTCCGCGCGGTAGCGCTCCCACCAGGCATGGTCGAGTTCGCGGGCCATCACTTCGAACACGACGATATCGTCGTGGGAGGTATGACCGCCCTCCTTCCAGACGCCTTCAGCGGGCGCGCGCGTGAAGCTCGTGATCCCGCCGAAGCGCTCGGACAGCTCCTTGCGGACCCGCGCATAGACCGCCCCGTCGAGACGGCGGCCCTTGTTGTCGGCGAGCGGCAGCAGAATCTGAACCAGATGCATCGGCATCCCCTGAATAACGCCATCGGATGGCGCAGGAAAATAGTTCAGGGGACGGAAAAGGCGAGACCTCCGGCCTCCGTCAGAGCATCGGATCGATCCGATACCTTTTCGAGGAACGCATCGTCGATGCGTTAGGCCTGCAGGGCCGCGAACAATTCGCGATCCGATTCGGGCCATTCCTCGGCGATCCGATAGCGGCCCGACGGCTTCGACACGCGCCATGGGCACTCCGTCGATGCGTGGAACGCCTCAGATGGCCGCAGGCGCCGGGCGCTGCCGTCAGCCTGGATTTCATCGATGACGACGAAGCCGAAGATCGTGAGACGCGTGGCCATGACCTTGGTGGCGCGATCGCCTGCCGCAATCGGCAACGAGCCTGCGGCATAGACCGCATCCATCAGGCTTCGTTGATCGCGGTGGGGATTCGCCGACGAGCGTGCGCCCGGAAAGCGTATGACATTCGTCGGCTGAGACGATCTCGATTCCATGTAAGCAACCCTTGGTCCCGAATCGGAGCCAGAATCGCCGGAAGGAATTAAGAAGCGCCTAATCGATGATATGCAGCGACACGTAGGCCGTGCCGTCGGAGGTCAGGCCGAGCGCCTGAGCGGGGCCTTTTGCGAGATCGATGATCCGCCGGTGGGCGAAGGGGCCGCGGTCGTTCACCCGGACGACGACCGAGCGGCCATTGTCTTCATTGACGACCCTGAGCTTCGTGCCGAACGGCAGGGAGCGGTGCGCGGCGGTCATGTCGGAGGAATTGAAGCGCTCTCCGCTGGCGGTCTTACGGCCGTGAAATCCTGGGCCGTACCAGGAGGCGGTGCCGCGCTGAATGGCCGGTCCGGCGTCGATATCGGCTTGTGAGATGGATCCTGTGGTGAGCGGGTCGTTCGAGGCGGTTGTATTGCAGGCTGCTACGAGAAGAATAGGCACAATGACAGATGCCCGGGTGAGGATGTTCTTCAAGGACAGTCTCCCCTTCCGTTTCGGTTGGAAGTGAAACTGAGCCTTAAAAAGGCAAGAATAAGGCGCTGCGGATTTTTATACGTTCGCTCACTCTTCCGAGATGTGAAACTATACCGAGAAATAGCCTAGACAAATGCGACATCCCTCCTAGATAGCCTGAGTAAACGTTACGATATTCCAGGGCGCGATTTACCCCTCTCGCAATTGTGAATCATTGCCTCTGGTCTAAAACCGCAATCGGTCTAGTTCAGGTAGCCGATGTTCCACGCCATTCAGGGCTCCCGGCTCATGCGCGAATCCGCCCGTTCATCTCAGGTCGCCGTCGTGGGGGCTGGCCCTGGAGGCCTGGCCTCCGCCATGCTGCTGGCGCGCGAGGGTATTCCTGTCACGGTTTTCGAAAGGGAGCCGGCCGTCGGCGGCCGAACCCGGACCATCCATGCGCCCGGCGGCTACAAGTTCGATATCGGCCCGACCTTCTTCCTGTATCCCCGCGTTCTGAAAGACATCTTCGAAGCCTGCGGCGAACGGCTGGAAGATCATGTCGAGCTCAAGCGTCTCGACCCGCAATATCACGTCGTCTTCGAGGGTGGCGGCTCCATTCGCGCCACGTACGATCTCGATCGCCTCGAACAGGAAATCGCCCGTCTGGCACCCGCCGACGCGCGCAACGTGCGCCGGTTTCTCGACGACAACCGCGACAAGCTCGAAGCCTTCCGGCCCGTGCTGGAACAGGCCTTTTCGAGTCCGGCGGATCTCTTCTCGCCGGCGATGCTGGCCGCCTTGCCGAAGCTGAGACCTTTCTCCAGCGTCGACAGCGATCTCAAGCGCTATTTCGCCGATCCGCGCGTGCGCCTCGCCTTTTCGTTCCAGACGAAATATCTCGGCATGTCGCCGTTCCAGTGCCCGAGCCTGTTCACCATTCTCTCGTTCCTCGAATACGAGCACGGCGTTTTCCATCCCATGGGCGGCTGCGGCGCGGTCTCGGAAGCCATGGCGAAGGTCGCACGCAAGATGGGCGTCGACATTCGCCTCAACACGCCGGTCGAGCGCGTCGTCTACGAGAACGACGAGGCCGTCGGGCTCGAGGCGGGCGGCGAGCGGTTCGCTGCGGGCTCGGTGGTGATCAACGGCGATTTCGGCCATGCCATGCGCCATCTGGTGCCGGAATCCATGCGTCCGCGCTGGACGGACAGGAAGCTCGCTCGCGCGAAGATCTCCTGCTCCACCTTCATGCTCTATCTCGGCATCGAAGGCGAAGTGGGCGATCTCGCCCATCACACGATCCTGCTGTCGCGCGACTACGAACGCAACATTCACGAGATCACCAACGGCATCCTGCCCGAAGAACCATCGGTTTACGTGCAGCACGCCGGCGCGACCGATGAATCGCTGGCCCCGCAGGGCCACACGAGCCTCTATGTGCTCGTGCCCGTGCCGAATCTGCGCTGCGGGATCGACTGGACGCGCGAGGCACCGCGCTATCGCAAGCTTGCGCTCGAACGCCTGAAGGTGCTCGGGCTGGGCGATATCGAGAGCCGCATCCGCTTCGAGCGCGTGGTGACGCCACGTGGCTGGGAAAACGAGTTCTCCGTGTTCGAGGGCGCCACCTTCAACCTCGCGCACAACCTGACGCAGATGCTCTACTTCCGCCCGCACAACCGCTTCGGCCGCAACGTCTATCTGGTCGGCGGCGGCACGCATCCCGGCAGCGGATTGCCGGTGATCTATGAAGGCGCGCGCATCACGACGCGGCTGCTGCTGGAGGATCGCGAGCGCCAGCGCGCGGGCGACCACGAAGCGAAGCCAGCCGTCGCGCCGCTCGGCGAAGCGGCTCTATAAGGGGTGCCGGATGAGACGCGTTGGACTGACCGCCTTTCTTCTTCTGTCCGTCTCGTCCGCCCACGCGGCGACGCTGACGATCCGCGCCCAAGGCGTTCAGCCGGACGGCAAGATGGTCTATGCCGGGGTCTGCGATACCAGCTTCGAGGAGGCCACCTGCCCCTACAAGGACCGCGGCCAGGCCACCGCGGGAACGGTGGAACTGCGTATCAGGAACGTGAAGCCCGGCACCTATGCCATCGCGGCCTTTCATGACGTGAACGGCAACGGTAAGCTCGACCGCAACTTCATCGGCCTGCCCAGCGAGCCCTACGGCTTCTCGAACGACGTGGGCCGTCGCGGCCCTCCGAATTTCGACGCCGCCCGCATCGTCGTCAGGGAGCCTGCGACGACGATCGTGATCCCGGTCCGATAGAGGTCCCCATGCTGTGGCGCGCCTATGCACTTCTGTCCCACGGGGGAGACCGCATAGGCCTCGGCTCCATCGGCCTGTCGTCCTGGCACGGCCCGGCCGCGCCCTCGCTCCAGCGGGCGGGCGACGTGCTGAAGGTGCTCGAAGAGGCCGACACCGCCATCTGGTCGGCAAGCGCCCTCTCGGCCTGCGCCGAGACGGGCCTTCTCGCCCATCTCGACAAGCCGGCGACGATCGACACGTTGGCGCAAGCCATCTCCCTCTCGCCGGCGCTCGTCCGGACGCTGGTCGACGTGCTCGCAAGCCACAGGTTCGTGGTGTGGAACCAGGACCGGGTCCAGGCAGCCCCTGCCCTCCTGCCCTTCACGACGCCCGAGGGCGTGGCGACCTTCCGCGCGTCCCTGCGGGCCCCTCTCCTGCAGGCCGAGAGCTTCCGGCGCAAGCTTGCCGACCGCACCCTGACCCTCGATGGCTGGACCCATACGAACGAGGCCATCATCGAGTCCCAGGGCACCCTGACCCGGCTCTGGACCACCCGGGCCCTGCCGAAGCTGAAGTTCCTGCCGGGCCTCGTCCCGCGTCTCGAAAAGCCCGGCGCGGCCCTTCTCGACGTGGGCGCGGGGGCCGCAGGCCTTTCGATCGCGCTCTGCCGGCATTTTCCTCATCTGACAGCCGTGGCCCTTGAGCCTGCGCCCCGTCCGGCCGACATCGGGGAGCGCCACGTGCGGGAGGCCGGGCTCGAGGGCCGCATCGTCATGCGACGGCAACGGGCGGAAGAGCTGGACGACGAGCGGGCCTTTGACCTCGCCTTCCTGCCGCAGATGTTCCTGCCGGAGGCGATTATCCAGGACGCCATCGAGCGGATCTTCCGCTCGCTGCGGCCCGGAGGCTGGCTTCTTGTCGCCGTCCTGTCCCAGGAAGGCGGCGGGACGGTCTCGGCCGTCAACCGGCTGAAAAACCTGCTCTGGGGCGGCAACACGCGCGCCATGGACCACCTGAGGCCCCGCCTGGCTGCCGCCGGATTCAACCCGGTAATCCGCGCGCCGGGCCGGCACGCGCTGCGCATGATCTGCGCCCGCCGCCCAAACGTTCGTGATTTGACTTGAACTGCCCCATGCGCTTCCTAGAACCATCACGATTGGGACATGGGCAGATAACGGATAGACTCGTGCCTTTCGGGAGGAATGCGTGAACGCTCAAAGAACTTCGGTTGCGGTCATCGGCGGAGGATTGGGCGGATTGGCGGCGGCCTGCGTCGCGGCGGCCCGCGAGCACAAGGTCACCCTCTACGACAAGAACGCCTGGATCGGCGGCAAGGCGGCGGTTCTGCATGAGGACGGCTTCCGTTTCGACATGGGTCCGACGATCCTGACCGTGCCGCGGGTCCTGGAGCGCATCTTCGCGGAGGCCGGCCGAAACCTCTCCGACTATCTCGATCTCGTGCGGCTCGATCCGCAATGGCGCTGCTTCTTCGACGACGGCACCCGGATCGACCTGCAGGAGAACATCGACGCCATGGCCGAGGCCATGGATCGCTTCGCGCCCGGAAAGAACGCCGGCGAGGGATACAAGCGCTTCCAGGAAATCTCAGCGCATCTCCACGACATCTCGAACCGGTTCTTCTTCTGGAAGCCGGTGGAGGATCTCTTCGACACCATCAACATTCGCGCCAACATGAATCCCGCAACCCTGCGGGATGTTTTGTCTCTGCGCATGGGCTCGTCCGTCGCCGGCACCATCCGGTCCAAGGTGAAGGACGAGCGCCTGGCGCAGATGCTCGATCACTTCACGCAATATGTCGGCTCGTCGCCCTATGGCTCGCCCGCCGTGCTCTGCGCCATCGCCCACATGCAGGCGGCGGACGGGGTGTGGTATCCCATGGGCGGCACCCGCGCGGTCGCGGAGGCCCTGGCGAAGCTGGCGGGCGAACTCGGCGCCACGTTCCAGACCGACAGCGACGTGGCTTCGCTCAGGATCGAGAACGGAGCGGTCACGGGCATCGTCCTCGCGAGCGGTGAGGTCGTTCCCTACGACAACGTCATCTCCAACATGGATTCGATCCGCACGTATCGCGAACTCGTCGGCGGCGAGGTCGGGGAACATTACGCACGCAAAGACTTCGAGCCCGCCTGCTCGGGCGTGGTGCTCTATCTCGGCCTGAACAAGCGCTACGACCACATCCTCCATCATGACTTTGTGTTCTCGCGCGATCCGGAAGAAGAGTTCGACTTCATCTACCGGCGCGGCGAACCTGCACCGGATCCCACCTGCTATCTCGCAGCGCCGTCCGCGACGGACCCGAGCGTTGCGCCGGAAGGCGGCGAGGCGCTCTACGTGCTTGTCCATACGCCTTATCTTCGTCCGCACCACGACTGGTCGCAGATGTTCCCCGCCTATCGGCAGGTGATCATCGACAAGCTGAAACGCACGGCTGGCATGAGCGATATCGAGGAGCGCATCGTGGTCGAACGCCACCTGACGCCGCAGGACATCCACGACCGCTACAAGGTGCTCAACGGCGCCATCTACGGTCTTGCGAGCCACGGCAAGTTCATGGGCGCGTTCAAGCCGGGCAACCGCAGCCGACAGGTGCGCGGCCTCTATCTCGCGGGCGGCGCGGCTCATCCGGGTCCGGGCATGCCGATGGTCATGATGTCGGGCTGGATCGCCGCCGACGCCCTCGATGCGGATGGCAAGGTCGAGAATCTACGGAACGTGTCTTGAGGCAGGAAACGGGCAAGGCAGGAACGGATCACTCTTCATCCGGTCGCGCGGGAGGCTCTCCCGTCGCGCGTCGCTCCGTCCTGCTCCATCGCTTCATGGTCTCGACCTTCCGGCGCTATTTCACGCGCCACATGAATGCCCTGCGGATCGCCTCCTGGGGCATCCCGGCCATTCCCCAGCAAGGCCCGGTCATCGTCTATTCCAATCACCCGGCCTGGTGGGACGCGGCCATCTATGTCCTGACGGCGGACCGCTTCTTTCCGTCCTATGAGAGCTACGCGCCCATCGATGCCGCGATGCTGAAGCAATACGGCATCTTCGGCCGCATCGGCGCTTTCGGAGTCGATCTCGAAAGCCCGCGCGGCGCAGTGGATTTCCTCAGGACCGGCGCGGAGATCCTCTCCGCCCCCGACCGCGCCCTCTGGATCACCGCGCAGGGACGCTTCGGCGACGTGCGCGAGAGACCGCTCGGCCTCAAGCCCGGCGTGGCGCACATCGTCGAACGCGCGCCCGATTGCACAATCCTGCCGCTCGCCATCGAGTATGGCTTCTGGCTGGAACGCGGCGCGGAAGCCTTCCTAGCCTTCGGCCAGCCGATGCGCGGACAGGACCTTTTGAACCTCTCGCGCGCCGACCGTCTCGAGCGGCTCGAAAGCGCGCTGACCACGACGCTCGATCACTTGAGCGCCGACGTGCAGAGCCGCGACCCGGCCCGCTTCCGGGCGGTTCTCGAAGGCCGCGCCGGCATCGGCGGGATCTACGACGGGTGGCGTCGAATGGCGGCGGCCCTGCGCGGGCGCGCCTTCGACCCATCTCACGAGGGACGGCCGTCATGACGGTGCTTGCTCTCGTCGTGCTTGCACTGGCCGCTATCCCGTTCGTGCTCGCGCTCATGAACCTGGGCGTCCTGCGCGCGACGCCGCGCCAGGCGCCGCAGGGCGACGTGCTCGTCTCCATCCTCATCCCGGCGCGCAACGAGGCGGCGAATATCGGCCCCGCCCTCGATGCGGCGCTCGGCAGCATGGGCGTTCCCGTCGAGGTCCTGGTCATGGACGACGGGTCGACGGATGCCACCGCCGACATCGTCCGCGCCTACGCGGCCCGCGACGTCCGCGTGCGCCTGCTCACCGCCCCGCCCCTCGACGACGGCTGGACCGGCAAGGTCCATGCCTGCCACCATCTCTCCGAGGCCGCGCGGGGCACGCATTTCCTGTTCGTCGATGCGGATGTGCGCCTGGGCCCTCAAGCGGCAGCCGCGCTGGCAGGCCATGCGCAGGCGGCCGATGCGAGCCTCGTCAGCGCCGTGCCGCGTCAGGTCATGATCACGCTCGGCGAAATGCTGACGGTGCCGACGATCAACCTGCTCCTGCTCGGCTACCTCCCCATGGGCTTCATGCGCCTCTCCCGCGATCCAGGATTAGGCGCGGCCTGCGGCCAGCTCATGCTCGTCGAGCGCGAGGCCTATCGGGCGAGCGGCGGGCACGCGGCGATCCGCACGCGCATCCACGACGGAATCCAGCTGGCGCGGCTCTTCCGCCGCAAGGGCCTCATGACGGATCTCGTGCCGGGCGAGCGCCTCGCCACCTGCCGGATGTACACGCGTTTCGACGAAGCCTGGGCCGGCTTTGCCAAGAATGCTCACGAGGGCATGGCGACACCCGTGGCGCTGCCGGTCTGGACCGTGCTCCTGCTCGGTGGCCATGTGATGCCGTTCCTGCTCCTGCCGTTCGCGCCGGGCTTCCTGCTCGCCTGCGCGGCTCTTCTCCCCCTCGGCGCACGCACGCTCGTGACCGTCGCGACGCGGGAGAATCCCTGGTCGATCCCGCTCCATCCTTTCACCGTCCTGGTCGGCCTCGTGATCCAATGGAGCGTGCTCCTGCGGATCGGGCAGGCGCGCCGCGCGGGATGGAAAGGCAGGCTTTATCCTCTGGAGGAGAAGCCATGAGCACGGACGTCTCCCGAGCAACGAAGCGACCGCGCGACGAGAACTTCCCGGTCGCATCTCTCGTGCTCTCGCGTGAGCACCGGGACGCGGTCCTGGCCTTCTATGCCTTCGCGCGCATGGCCGACGACATCGCCGACGCACCCGATCTCGGGGCTGCGGAGAAACTAGCGCGTCTCGATGCACTCGAACAGGCACTCGTGTCCGGCGACCCGTCCGTCCCGCAGGCCGCGCGTCTCCATGCCGTCGACCGGGAGCACAGGGTCGGCCTGACGCAAGCCCGCGAGCTGCTGCGCGCCTTCCGTCAGGACGTGGTCAAGGCCCGCTACAACGATTGGGCGGAGCTGATCGATTATTGCCGCTTCTCCGCCAACCCAGTCGGCCGCTTCCTGCTGATGCTGCACGGCGAGCGCAGTTCGGCCCACGGGCCGGCGGACGCCCTTTGCACGGCTTTGCAGATCCTCAACCACCTGCAGGATTGCGGCCGCGACCGTGAACGGATGGGCCGCATCTACATCCCGATCCGGTGGATGCTGGCGGCCGGTTCCGAGACGGCGTTCTTCGATCCGTCGCGCACGGCGCTCCGACGCGATGTCTTAGACGCCATGCTCGACCGGGTCGATGCACTGATCGATCAGGCGCAATCCCTGCCCGAGCACCTGCAGAATGCGCGTCTGCGGGCGCAGAGCATCGCGACCGTCGCCCTGGCCCGGCGTTTGAGCCGGCGCCTGCGGCAGGCCGACCCGGTGCTGGAGCGCGTGCAGGTGAGCAAGACCGATGCGGGCATCGCGTTCCTGCGCGGCCTTCGCGGGACGCTTGGACGGCCCGCCTCCGGCGACCACCGCGTGACGGCGGCGGCGGTGCGGCGCTCGGGCTCGTCCTTCCGCCTCGGCATGCAGAGTCTCTCACCCGAGCGCCGCCGCGCCATTCATGCGGTCTATGCCTTCTGCCGTGCGGTGGACGACGTCGCCGACGGAGCGGCGCCCGCTGCCGAGAAGCGGACGTTCCTGCGGGAGTGGCGGCGTGAGCTCGACCGGCTGCACCGTGCGCCGGGAACGCCGATCGGGCGTGAACTCGCCCGCGCCTCGACCCTCTTCAAGCTGCCCCTGGAGGAATGCCACGCGCTTCTCGACGGCATGGAAACGGACAGCGCCGACCGGGTGCGTCTTGCCGACGATTATGAGCTCGGGCTCTACGGCCGCCGTGTCGCGGGCTCCGTCGGGGCACTGTCGATCCGCATCTTCGGCGTTCCGTCCGCCCATGATTTCGCCCTTCATCTCGGGCGCACCCTGCAGCTCGTGAACATCCTGCGCGATGTCGACGAGGATGCGGCCCGCGAGCGTGTCTACGTGCCCCTCTCGCGGCTGGCGCAACTCGGCTTGCGCGATGCTCCCGCGTCCGCTCTCGTGGCCGATCCGCGCTTCGCCCGCGTGTGTGAAGCCCTTGCCGACGAGGCTCGCGCCGGATTTGCGGCGGCGGACGAGACCCTCCTGCGTCTCGACCGTCGGGCCCTGAAACCGGCGATCCTGATGATGGAGAACTACCGTCGCGTGCTCGACCGGCTGCAAGCGCGCGGCTGGGGCCTGCGCCAGGGCCGGCTGCGCTTGAGCACCGCCGACAGATTGCATCTCATCACCCGCGCCATGAGGCCCGCATGACCGCACGGCGCACCCATATCGTCGGAGCGGGAATCGCGGGCCTGAGCGCCGCGCTCGCCGTCACGGCTGAGGGTGGCGAGGCCATCGTCTATGAGGGCGCGCCGCAGGTGGGCGGACGCTGCCGCACAATCCAGCCCACCGACGGCTTCGTCCATGACAACGGCACCCATGTGCTGTTCTCCGCCAATGGACGCGCGCTCGAACTCCTCAAGGCGATCGGCGCCCGCGACCGCTGGATCGAGCCGGAGCCTAAAGGACTCCCGCTCTACGACGGGCGCACGGGAGAGCTGCGGCGGGTGGGCCTCTCGCCCTGGTCATGGCTCCTACCCTCGCGCCGGCCTCATGGCCTAACCCTGCCCGATCTGGCGCGGATCCTGCGCCTCGTCTTCACGGCGAAGGACTGCCCGGTCGCGTCGATCATCGGGGATCGACCGATCATGAGCAGCCTGATCGAGCCCCTGACGGTGGCGGTGCTCAACACGCCGCCCGCGCAGGCTTCCTCGCAGCGCCTCGCCTGCGCCCTGCGACGCCTCATCCGGCCCGGTGCCGGGCGTCTCCTGGTGGCGCGCAACGGCTTGAGCGAAGACCTGATCGAGCCCGCCGTCGCCACTATCGAGAGAAGAGGCGCAGCCGTTCACACCGGCCAGCGCCTGCGCAGGCTCCTGACCAGCCAGGAGCGCGTCATCGGGCTGGCCCTGACGGACCGCACCGTGATGCTCGGCCCCGACGACCGCGTGATTCTCGCGCTCCCGCCTTACGAGGTGGAGCGGCTGCTCCCGACGCTTCCCGTGCCGACCACTTTCGAGCCCATCGTCAACGTTCATTATCGCATGAAGGGCCTGGCGAGCCCACGCTTCATCGGCTTCACCGGCACGCTCGCGCAATGGGCGCTGGTTCGCCCCTCGCATGTGAGCGTCACGGTCTCGGCCGCCGACGCGGTGGTGGACCTCAATGCAGCCGATCTGGCGGCAAGGATCTGGCGCGACGTCGCGCCGGCCCTGCACAGCCTCGGGCTCGATGCGGACAGCAATCGCCAGCCCGAGAGCCGGGTGCTGAAGGAGAAGCGCGCGACCATCCGCCAGGCCGCCGAGGAGCTCCCGCAGCCTCCCCTGCGCCCCCTGTCCAATCTCGCCCTGGCGGGAGATTGGCTCGGCTCCCTTCCCGCCACCATCGAGAGCGCCGTCATGGCCGGCGAGCACGCAGCCTCCCTGCTGCGGCACACCCGCTGCACCCGCCCATCGGTTCCGCGCGACCGCCCCTTGAAGACGGAGGATGCGGCATGATCCAGGACCATCCCCCGCTGACCGTTCTGCTCGCGGCGCCGCGCAGCTTCTGTGCCGGTGTCGAGCGCGCCATCAGGGCCGTCGAGGATGCCCTCGACCGGACGGGCAGACCCGTCTATGTGCGCCACGAGATCGTGCATAACGGCCGCGTGGTGGAAGACCTGAAGCGCAAGGGCGCGATCTTCGTCGAGGATCTGGCCGAGATCCCGGACGGGGCCGTGGCCATCTTCAGCGCCCATGGGGTTTCGCGCGCGGTGGAACGGGAGGCGGCCGGCCGTAGCCTGTCCGTGCTCGATGCCACCTGCCCGCTCGTGCGCCGCGTCCATCTCGAAGGGCAGCGCCATTCCAAGGCGGGCCGCGAGGTCATCGTGATCGGTCATCGCGGCCATGTGGAGATCGAGGGAACCACCGGGCAGATCGACGGCACCGTGCATGTGATCGAGAGCGTCGCTGAAGCGCTGACCATTCCGGTCCTGAACCCGGAGCGCATCGCCTACATCACCCAGACGACGCTCTCCGTCGACGACACCCGCGAGATCATCGCGGCCCTGAAAAAGCGTTTTCCCGCCATTCAGGGCCCCGACGTCAAGACGATCTGCTACGCGACGCAGAACCGGCAGATGGCGGTGCGCGTGATCGCCCGGCGCGCGGAACGGATCATCGTCTGCGGCGCGCGCAATTCATCGAACACGAACCGCCTGTGCGAGGTGGCCGTCAACGAGGGGCGACAGGCGCTCCTCATGCAGGACCCGAAAGACCTGACGCTCTCCTTCATCGACGGGGCCGCCGTGATCGGCCTGACGGCAGGCGCCTCCGCGCCGGAAGACCTGGTGCAGGAGGCCTTGGCCCAGCTCGCGCAATGGCGGCGGCTCACGGTGGAGGAGGTGCGCGTGACCCATGAGGACGCGGAGTTCGCGCCCGTCGATGTGTCGCGGCTTGAGGGCAAAGCATCGATCCCGAAAGTGGACACCTCTTTCGGGATCGATTCGATGCTCATTTCTCAATGAGCGCATTGTTTTAGGGCGGAAAACCGGATCCGGTTCACCGTCGAAAACGCGATCAAACAAAGAAGAGAGCTGATTCCACGTTCGTGGAAACAGCTCTAGCTCGCGAACGCCTCCTGAACGTCCCGCGGCGTCGCCGTGACCAGCCCCAGCCTGTCCCGGCGCAGCCAGCGCCACAGCATCAGGCAGGCCACCACGGCGAGCCCGCTGGCCAGCCCGATCCAGATGCCCACGCCCCGCAGCGACGTGCCGAAGGCCAGGGTGGCGCCGAGCGGCAGGCCTACGCCCCAATAGCCGAGCGCCGCGTAGATCATCGGCACGCGGGTATCCTGCAGCCCGCGCAGCATTCCGGCCCCGACCGCCTGCGCGCCGTCCACCAGCTGGAAGATGGCCGCCACCACCAGGAAGGTGCGTGCCAGCTCGATGACGAGCGCGTTCTTGGGATCGTTCACGTCCAGGAAGACGCCGAGCAGCAGGTGCGGGGCGAACAGCATGAGCGATGCCGTGACAGCCATGAAGCCGGTGCCGAGCGCGAAGGACGTCCATCCGGCCCGGGTGACGCCGGCCGCGTCCTGAGCGCCGTAGGCCCGGCCCACGCGCACCGTCACGGCCTGTCCGATGCCGAGCGGGACGGAGAAGCAGAAGGAGGCGATCTGCAGAGCGATCGCATGGGCGGCCAGTTCGCTCTCGCCGATCCGTCCCATCAGCATGGCGGCCGCATTGAAGATCGTCACCTCGAACATCAGCGTCAGGCCGATGGGCAGACCGATCTGCCAGAGGGTGCGGTAGCGCGGCCAGTCGGGCCGCCAGAAGCGCCCGAAGACGTGATAGCGCTTGAGGCGCGGATGGAGGGCGATCACCACGGCGAGCGCCACGAACATGAAGGCGCTCGAGATCACCGTGCCGAGCCCCGCCCCGACGAGCCCAAGGGTCGGCAGGCCGAGGGCGCCGAACATCAGCGCATAAGCCGCGCCGAAATTGACCGGAATGGCAAGCAGGCCGATGAACAGGGCCCAGCCGGGGCGCTCCAGGGCGGCCAGGAACGAGCGCAGCACCAGGAAGAGCAGGAACGGCAGAAGGCTCCATTGCAGGGCGCGGATATACTGGCCCGCATTGTGAGCGAGCGTGGGCGCCTGCCCGATGGCGAGCAGGATCGTCTCCCCGTTCCAGGCCACGATCCAGATCGGGACCGCGACGGTGACCGAGGCCCAGAAGCCCTGGCGTACCGTGCGGCGCACCTCGCGGACGGAATGGCGCTTGCGGCCGAGCTCCTCGGCGATCATCGGCGAGGTCGCGTTGACGAGGCCGATCCCGAAGATCAGGAAGGCGAAGTAGAGGTTGGTGCCGAGCGCGCCCGCCGCCAGAGCGTCCGATCCCATCCAGCCCATCAGAATGACGTCGGACGTGATCAGGGCGTTCTGCGCAATGGTGGCAAGAACCAGGGGCCAGCCGAGGGCCAGGGTCGCACGCAGCTCCGTCATCCAGGCAGCGCGCTCGAGGGTCGATTCTCTCGCGATCATGATGGCGCGCTTGTAACCAACCCGCAGGCGGAAAGCCACACCTGCGGAGCCGGGAGGAAGTCGTCCCGGAAGACGGAACCTGAGCGGAAGCGCGCCCGTTCATCCCATTGCTCACGTTTGCGTGTTCTTTTCCGGAGTTCTCGATGGCGCAGCCGGCGCTTTCAACCGAGATCGATTTCGAACTGCCGCCGGTCCTGCTCAACGAGCAGGGGCAGATGCGCACGGTCGGGATCGAGATCGAGTTCGTGGGCCCCTCGGCCGAGAGGACCGTTCAGGCCCTGCAGGAAGCGCTCGGCGGCCGGCTCATCGAGGTGGACCCCCATGCCTTCGCCCTGAAGGAATCATCCGTCGGCGACCTGACCGTGGAGCTCGACAGCCGGATCCTGCATCCCGGCAAGCAGGCCGGGACGCAGAAAGGCGTTCTGCCCAAGATCGCCGCCCTGTTCGGCTTCGCGGCCCGTTATCTCGTGCCGTGCGAACTCGTCACGGCGCCGATCCCGGTCGACCGGCTGCAGGAGCTCAACCGCATCCTGGCGATCCTGCGCAGGGTCGGCGCCAAAGGCACGCAGGATGGGCCCTTCTACGCCTTCGGCCTGCACTTCAACCCGGAAATTCCGCGCCGGGATGCCGCCACCCTCACGGCCTTCATGAAGAGTTTCGCCCTGCTCAATCCGTGGCTCCGGCGCGAGGCTTCGCCCGACGCCACGCGCAACCTGCTGGGCTTTGCCGATCCCTTCCCGGCCGAATACGTCCGCCGGATCGGCGATCCGAACTACTGGCCGGACATTCCCACCTTCATCGACGACTCTCTCGCCTACAATGCCACCCGGAACCGGGATCTCGATCTCCTGCCGCTGCTGCACGATTTCGATGCGGCGCGGGTTCGGGCCGTCCTGCCGAATGAGAAGATCAACGGCCGCCCCACCTTCCATTACCGCCTGCCCGATGCCCGGGTGAGCGATCCCGGCTGGAGCATCGCGCCGGACTGGAACCGCTGGGTCTGTGTCGAGCGGCTGGCCGCGGACCGGGAGAAGCTGGATGCGGTCGGGGCGGCCTACCTGTCGTTCGCGGGCGAGGACAAGAGCTGGGCCAACGTGGTGGAGCAGATCGTAAGGTCATGACGCGTCCCCTGATCGGCGTCACCACGTCAAGGCGTGGCGGATGGCGCAGCTACCTCATGCATCGGTTGGCCCTCTCCCGCGCGGGCGCGCGCGCCGTTCGCCTGATGCCCGGCCACCCGCTACCGACAGAGCCTCTGCAGGGGCTGGTGATCGGCGGCGGCGACGATATCGGCGCTGAGATCTACGGCGGCCAGGTTTTGCCGGATGTGCGCATCGATCCCGAGCGCGACAAACTGGAGCTCGGCCTACTCAAGGCGGCGCTTCCGGCCGGGCTGCCGATCCTCGGCATCTGCCGCGGCTCGCAGATGATCAACGTGGCGCTCGGCGGCACTCTGCACACTGACATCTACGAGGTCTATGTCCAGGCGCCGAAGATGCGCACGGTACTGCCGCGCAAGACCGTGACCATCGAACGGGGCTCGAGGCTCGACCGGATCCTGAAATGCAATCCCTGCCAGGTGAACGCGCTGCATCACCAGTCGGTCGACCGTCTCGGCCAGGGATTGAGAATCGCCGCCTGCGACGAGAGCGGCATCGTGCAGGCCATCGAGAGCGACAGCGCGCCGTTTCTGCTCGGCGTTCAATGGCATCCGGAGCTGCTGGTCTGGAAGAAGCCGCAGCAGCGACTGTTCGCGGCTCTCGCGGACGCGGCGCACGAGGCTGCGGCTCCGCTCTCAGCGACGGCGCTCGCTCTCTAGAACCGCGGACGTGAAATCCAACTCGCGTCCGAGGCTCTCACTGATTGGTTTGACGCATCTTTTCACGCAAAACCGGTTCTCCCTTTTGCGTTCGATGCTTTAGATTCAGCGTGCCCGCCGCGAGGTGCGCGGGAAGAACGGAATGACCTTGTTGTCGCTGTGCACGTTGAGGTGCCGCTGGATCGCCACATGCAGGTCGCGGCTGACGATGGGCTTCTGGAGCAGCGGAAACTCGCTGTCCCCACCGGCCAGGTCGGGATTGCCGGTGATCAGCAGCACGGGCAGGCTCGGGAAGACCTGCCGCACCTCGCGCGCCAGCATGACGCCGTTCATGCTCCCGGGCATGGCGACATCCGCCAGCACGAGGGCGGGCCGGCGCACGCTCAAGGATTTCACCGCCTGCGCCGCATCGGTGGCGATGCTGGTGACATAGCCGAATTCTTCCAGGGTCGATTGCAGCGCGAGCGCGACTTCGAGCTCGTCGTCCACGACGAGGATTTCCGTATGGCCCTGCACGCTCTCGTCCGGCGCCTCGTCATCGCTCAATGAGCTCGACGGCAACAGGGTCGCAGCATCGGTCCGCGGGATGTAGAGGAGGATCGAGGTCTCACCCCCGTCCCGCCGCACCTCCGATGCACCCCCGAGATCCTGCAGGAAGTGCAGGCTTTGGCGCAGGGACAGCCAGGAGGATAGGTCGAGATCCCGCACGGAGAAGGATTGCTCCAGATCGGTTTCCGGAGCATGGCGCACCTCCTCGGGGCCGGAGCTGCGGATGGCGAGCTGCACGAAATCGCCCTCGCGGGTGAGGTCCGGCAGCGAGCCTTTCTCGACCTGCACGTTCCGGGCTTCCAGCGTGATGGTGCCTCCCTGGGGCAAGGCATCCCGGACATGGGCGCTCAAGGTCACGATGGCGGTCTGGATGTCGTCCGGATTGGCCTCGATGGACCAGAGATCCTCCGCGAGCGAGACGCGCAGCTCGACCGTGTCGCGCAGCAGGGAGTGGCTCATGAGATCGGCCACCGTACTCACCTGCTCGGCGAGATTCACATACTGCACCTTGGTCTCGCCCTGCCGGGCGAAGGCGGTCGATTGGGCGATGAGCTTGGCGGCCTGGTCGGAAGCGACGAGAGCGGAGAGCAGCTTGCGCTGCAGGATCGGCTGATCCTTCAACTGGCGGGCCGCCGCATCGATGTTGGCGCTGATCACCATGAGTCGGTTGTTGAGATCGTGAGCGATGCCGTCCCGCAGCCGGTCGACTGCCTGTGCCTTCTGCATGCGGCGCAGGGCGTCGTCTTCCTCGGCGGCAGGCGTCTCCTCGAAAGCGGAGAACTCGGCGAAGGACAGGAGGGTCTCGGCGGGCGGCTCGAAGGGAGCGGCCGTCACGTCCTCGAACACCGTCAGTTCGTCGGACGCGCCATCGTCCTTGTGGCGGAAGGCCTGCTTGATCTGCCGCCCGATCAGCAGGGGAGCACCGGCGACGATCAGCAGGAAAAGCCCCGCCGACGCGGCCACGAGGGCCGAGTTTCTGACATAGGCCGCCGTCGCCAGCGCGAAGCCCGACATGATCAGGGCGCCGGACAGACTCAGCAGAGACAGCTTCAATGAGACGGGCAGCAGATGCATAAGGCGTTTCTAAAATATGATTTGACCTGACGCCCCCCAGACGCCACTTGCAACCTATCTTGTATAGCACGAACGGGCGGCAAGCGCGGGCGACCTCGCGATTAAGTGTTATTGTTCCATAAAGGAGATAATTGTGCGGCTTTCTGATGTCCCTGGCTTGGCGCAACTGGCCCTTGCATTGACCCTCACGGTCGCGTTTCTCCCAACGGCAAGTGCCCAGGAATCCCAAGAACAGGCCATCGAGCGCCGCGTGAACGAGCTTCTCGGCCGAATGACCCTGGAAGAAAAGGTCGGCCAGCTGAATCTTGTCTCCCACGGGCCGCCGCTGCGCTGGGAGGACATTTCGGAAGGGAAGGCCGGAGCCGTCCTGAACTTCAACAGCGCCCAGGATGTGGCGCGCGCCCAGGCACTGGTCCGACAAAGCCGCCTGAAGATTCCATTGCTCTTCGGGCTCGACGTGCTGCACGGATTCCGCACACAGTTTCCCTTGCCGCTGGGCGAGGCCGCGGCCTTCAGCCCGCGCGTCTCCCGCCTCGCCTCCGAATGGGCTGCCCGGGAAGCATCCTATGTGGGTGTGAACTGGACCTTCGCGCCCATGGCCGACCTGTCGCGCGACAGCCGCTGGGGCCGCATCGTCGAAGGCTTCGGCGAGGATCCCACGCTCGGCGCCACCCTCACGGCGGCCCGCGTCGAAGGCTTCCGCAAGGGCGGTCTCGCCGCTGCCGCCAAGCATTTCGCCGGCTACGGCGCTCCGCAGGGCGGGCGCGACTACGATACAACCTACATTCCCCGCGCGGAGATGTACGACACCTATCTGCCGCCGTTCCGGGCGGCGGTGGACGCCGGCACGGCGAGCTTCATGGCGGCCTTCAACGCCCTGAACGGCGAGCCTTCGACGGCCAATCCGTGGCTGCTGACGGACGTGCTGCGCACCCAATGGGGTTTCGACGGCTTCGTGACATCCGATTGGGTCGGCATCGGCGAGCTCGTCAACCACGGCATCGCGGCCGATGGCGCGGAGGCCGCCCGCAAGGCGATCCTCGCCGGCGTCGACATGGACATGATGGGGCAGCTCTACATCAATCATCTGCCCGACGAGGTGCGCGCCGGCCGGGTGCCGGAGAGCGTGATCGACGAATCCGTGCGGCGCGTGCTGCGCACCAAGTTCCGCCTTGGTCTGTTCGATCACCCCGACGTGGATTCCTCTCACCTGGATTCGGAATTTCCGTCGCCGGAGTCGCGCCAAGCCGCCCGCGAGGTTGCCCGTGAAACCTTCGTCCTGCTGCAGAATCGGGACGACGTGCTGCCGATCCCGTCGAAGGTCCGTTCCATCGCGGTCGTCGGCCCGCTCGCCGACGCGCCCCAGGACCAGATGGGCCCTCACGCGGCCCGTGGCCACAAGGAGGACAGCGTCACGATCCTCGAAGGCGTCCGCCGCCGCGCGCAGGATGCGGGCATCACGGTCCGGCATGCTCCGGCCTGCGACCTGTTCTGCCGCAACACGGATGCGCTGCCCGCCGCCATCGAGGCCGCCCGGCAGTCGGATTTCGTGATCGCCGTCTTCGGCGAGCCGCAGGAACTGTCGGGTGAGGCCGCTTCCCGGGCCAACATGGATCTCACCGGCCGGCAGATCGAGGTGCTGGAGGAGCTCGCCAGGACCGGCAAGCCCATCGCCCTCGTCATCATGGGCGGGCGCCCGCAGGTTCTCGGCCCGGTGGCAGACCGCATCCCGTCGATTCTGATGGTCTGGTATCCCGGGACGGAAGCGGGCCCCGCCGTGGCCGACGTGCTGTTCGGCGACGTAAGCCCGAGCGGCAAGCTTCCGCTCACCTGGCCGCGCGCCACGGGGCAGCTGCCGCTCTATTACAACCGCCTCCCCACCGGTCGTCCCACCCTCTCGGACAACCGCTTCACGGTGAAATACATCGACGAAGCGATCACGCCGCTCTACCCCTTCGGCTGGGGCCTGAGCTACACGCACTTCGCCTATTCCGATGCTCGGATCGCGAGCCTGCGGATCGACGAGGGGCAGGTTCTGGAGGTCTCCGTCACCGTGAAGAACACGGGCGCGCGGGACGGCCAGGAGGTCGTGCAGCTCTACACCCGGGATCCGGTGGCAAGCCGCAGCCGGCCTCTGCGCGAGCTGAAGGCCTTCGAGAAGATCGCCCTCAAGCCCGGCGAGACGAAGCAGGTGACCCTGCGGGTGCCGATCGAGTCGCTCGGCTTCCATCTCGACGACGGCACCTATCTCGTCGAGGCCGGCGCCATCCAGGTCTTCGTCGGCGGTTCGTCGCTCGCGGATCAGGTTGGCGAGGCCGAGATCCTCAAGACCTTCCGTATCCCGCCCCTGGAGCGCCGCGCCTCCGTATCGACCGGGGTCGCGCAGTAACGGACGGAGGCGGCTCATCGCCTGACAGCTCGGCGCGTCGCGACGAAAGCCGGATCCCCTTTTCCGCACGATGCGCTAAGCTGGCTGCCATGAGCGCCCAGTCGACGAAACCGGAAACGCGCGACTTCACCATCCGGGCGGTGAAGACCATCGCGGCTTTCGAGCGGACGAACGTGACGGATACCCTACTGGGAATGTCCCTCACCTTCGTGGCCGGAGCCATCAATGCGGGCGGGTTCCTCGCCGTCGGCCAGTACACGTCGCACATGTCGGGCATCTTCTCGTCCATGGCCGACAATCTCGCGTTGGGTTCGCTGGGTCTCGCGAGCCTTGGGCTTCTGGGCTTCCTGCCCTTCGTCATGGGCGCGGCCTGTTCGGCCATGCTGATCAACTGGGGCCGGCGGCATCACCTGGGCAGTCGCTACGCCATGCCCCTGATGCTCGAGTCCTTCCTGCTTCTCGGCTTCGGGATCCTGGGCTGGCTCGCCCACCCGTCGCCGGGTTTCGTGGCGATCGCGATCCCCCTGCTCTGCTTCATCATGGGCCTGCAGAACGCCACCGTGACCAAGATCTCGGGCGCGCGCATGCGCACCACCCACGTGACGGGGATCGTCACGGATATCGGCATCGAGCTTGGAAAACTTCTCTACTGGAACCGGAATCCGCATAATCCGGATAGGATCATGGCGGACCGCGAGAAGCTGCGCCTGCTCCTCCTGCTTCTCGCCTCGTTCTTCATCGGGGGCGTGATCGGAGCGGTCGGTTTCAGCCATGTCGGCTTCCTCTTCGCCCTGCCCTTCGCGCTCCTGCTGCTTCTGCTGGCCGGGCCGCCCCTCGCGGAGGATGCCGCGACCCTGGCCCGCCGGATGACGAAGCCCTGACACGCCATTGGCCCGGGGCCGAAGAAGCCTAGATCTCTTTCATGCAAGAGAAAGCCGTGGCTCCTCTGTCCCAGCCGTCAGACGGCGATGCTCCCGATGCCCGCGCCCGGCGGGTCACGCGCCTCATCGGCGCGCTGGCGCTCGTCGGGCTGACACTCTGGATGATCGGCTCCTACCTCACCGCCATTGGCTGGGCGGTGATCATCGCCATCAGCGTCTGGCCGCTTTATAGCCGCTTCCAGGCTCGCCTGGGAGGCTCGCGCCTCGCCGCTCCCCTGCTGACGACGATCGGCCTTGCCGTCCTCCTTCTCGTCCCGGTCGCCCTCGTGCTGACCGAGATCGGCCGGGAAAGCCAGTTCGTCATGGAATGGCTCACGCGGCTGCAGCAGAACGGCATGCCGGTGCCGGAATGGGTCCATCGACTGCCGCTCGTCGGCCAGCATCTGGACACCTGGTGGCAGGCCCATCTGGGGCGGCCGGAATCCGCCGGCCAGCTCCTGAGCGGCATCGACAGCCAGACCCTGACCGAGTGGTCGAGAACCCTCGGCGGCGCGCTGGCGACGCGCGTTCTCCATACCTTCCTGACGTTCCTGGTCCTGTTCATGCTCCTGCGCCACGGCCGCGACATCGGCCGGCACGTTCTCGCCGCCATCGACCGCTGGTTCGGCGCACCGGGCGAGCGCCTGGCGGAAACCATGGCGTCCGCCGTACGCGGAACGGTGAACGGGACGATCCTCGTGGCCGTGGGCGAAGCCGTCCTCATCGGCATCGGATTCGTGGTCGCGGGCGTGCCGCATGCCATCCTATTCGCCTTCCTGACCGCCGCCTTCGCCATGCTGCCCATGGGAGCCTGGTTCGCCTTCGTGACCGCCGCCATCGTGCTGGTTCTCGGCGGCGGTTCTGTTCTCGCGGCCGCGGGCGTCGTGGGATGGGGCGCGGCCGTCATGCTGATCGGCGACAATCTCGTTCAGCCAGCCCTGATCGGCGGCGCGGCGCACATTCCCTTCCTGTGGACCCTGTTCGGCATCCTCGGCGGGCTCGAAACCTTCGGCCTGATCGGCCTCTTCCTCGGCCCGGTCCTCATGGCCGCCCTCCTGACGATCTGGCGCCGGCAGAGCCGGGCCGCTCCGGATCATCCTCTTTGAGGAACATCTGCGAAGGCTGGACGGTTCACCCCTGACACGAAGGAGCCGCCTGTCATGCCCCGGATCAGCACCAACCCCGTCGAGGCCCTGGCCCGTTTCGGCTATGGAGCGCGGGGCGTGGTCTACGGCCTCGTCGGCGGCCTCGCCCTCCTCGCCGCCATCGGCTCGGGCGGGCAGACGGGAGGCAGCCGCAGCGCCCTGCAATCGCTGCTCTCGCAACCCTTCGGAAAGGTCTGGCTGGCCCTGATCGCCGTCGGCCTCTTCGGCTTCTGCGCCTGGCGGGTGATCGAAGCGTTGACCGATGCCGACAAGCGCGGCTCCGACGCCAAGGGCTGGGGCATCAGGGGAGCCCATCTGATCAGCGGCGTCATTTATGCGGGACTGGCCCTCTCGGCGTTGAACCTCGCCCTCGGCCGCGGCTCCTCGGGAGGCGGCGAAGACAAGGCGGCCCAGGACTGGACGGCCTGGCTCATGAGCCAGCCCTTCGGCCAATGGCTGGTCGGCCTCGTGGGCCTCGCTGTGGCGGGAGCGGGCGTCGCTTTCCTCTGGAAAGCCTGGCGCGGAAACGTGACGGAGCGCCTCTCGCTGCCCAGCGACAAGCACGACTGGTTCGTTACGCTCGGCCGCATGGGTTTCGCCGCCCGGGGCGTCGTGTTCCTGATGATCGGCAGCTTCCTGATCCTGGCGGCCCTCCACGCCTCGTCCTCGGACGTGCATGGCCTCGGCGGCGCACTCCAGGCCCTGCAGCGGCAACCCTATGGCTGGGTGCTCCTGGCCCTCACGGCCCTGGGCCTCTTCGCCTTCGGCCTCTTCGGCCTCGTCCAGGCCCGCTACCGCCACATCGACGCGCCTGATCTCGACGACGCCAAGGCGGCCGTCGCCCGGATGGCGCGGTGAGGAACAACATGCGTTGAAGGACTGGCGATCCCGGGAAGACTCGAACTTCCGACCTTCGGTTTAGGAAACCGCTGCTCTGTCCTGCTGAGCTACGGGACCGCTGAGAGGATGGGACTTAGCACGGTCGGCAGGGGCATTCCAGGGGGTTCGTGCCCTGGGCGCACGGCAAGTGGCGACGCGATCTGGGCCGACCGGGTCGTCGTGTCGCCGGCCAGGGGCACGGCGGCCCGGGCAGAGTGGCTAACGGGTCATGGATTCCGGCGACCGGACCGGGAGCATCAGGTGCTCGTAGGGCGTGTCCGGCCACATCACGTAAGGCTGCGTGGTATCGGGCTTCGCGGTGCGAGGGTAGCCCTCCATCATGCCCTTGGCCCCGACCACCATCACATGAGGCCCGGTCTCGACCCAATTGTTGTTCGGCTCGGGCTTCTGGGCATAGGGGTCGGTGTTGCTGGCATCCGTACCGCCGGCAAGCATGTACATGAAGCCGACCTTGTTCTGCGGCGGCTCCTTCTTTTCGAGCCAGGCCTGGGCCCATTCCATGGCGTTACGGTCGCCGCACATGGGATCGGGCCCCGGCGTGTTCGGATTGTCCGCCAAGCAGGTGAAACCGTTCGTCCCCTTGCGGACGACCCGGGTTTTCCCGTCCGATGAAACATCCACGATGGTCGCCTCCTTGGCGACAGCGGGTGGCGCCGCCGCCATGGCGCTCTTGATGATGTCCTCGTCGCTCATGGCGCCCGCCATGCCCTGATGCTGGGCGGATGCCGCGGGGATGAAACCGAGGGACGAGATGACGCTGCACGCGAACCAGGTGAGAGTGCGATGCCCATTCATGGCCCACCTCCTGTTACTGCGCGACCGGCGCCGCTCATTTTACGCCTCTCGGGCCCTTCAGGGGAGAGGCTGACGGCCGTCCCTTGCGCGGCCCCAAGGAACCGAGCTTGGCCCGACCCGGTTGAGAAGGAACCGGAGGCATATCATGGCGCAGACGCTTCGCGATTTCCTGAAACAGATAGAGAATCTTCCCCCTGACACCCTTCTCTGTGTCGCCGAGGTGGATGAGGCCTTCGCCGCTCATGTGGCCGAAATCGAAATCATCGAGGATGCGAAGGCCCAGAACCGCAAGGCGGAAGGAACGGAAGCGGTCGAGCTGGGCAACGGACGCCAGAGGGTCGTGGTCATCCGGTGGTAGAACAAGCGTAGCCGTTTCGCTCCGAATGGGTATGATCCCGTCCCATGACGGGATCGGCCCTGCGGACAGCATTAACCATCGGCATCGGGACGGCCCTCTTGCTGGCCGCTCCCACCGGATGGGCGCAGCCTGCCGCAGGCGGGCGGGCGGGCGCTGCGTGCACCGCGGAAGCCCGGCCCGACCGGCTCCAGGATCTCTCCCCGGACGGCGATCTCATCCTGGCGGAGCTCGGCCCGGCCCGGCTCGCCGGAATCCGGCTTCCGGATGCGCCCCCTTTCCGCGACCAAGCCCTCGCCTGGCTGCGGAATCACGCTGGCGAGGCCAGCCTCGTTCAGGGCACGGGCCAATCGGACCGCTGGGGCCGTAGACCCGTCCGCATCCGATCCATCGGCCCGATGCCTCCTGTCGATTGGAGCCACGGCCTCGTCGAGGTGGGCCTTGCCGTGACGGATGCAGGCTTGGACAATCCCTTCTGCCAACCGGAATTGCTCGCCATCGAGGCCAATGCCCGCGAACGACGCCTTGGTGTTTGGGCTGATGACCGCTATAAGCCCATGGACGTCGATCATTCCGAGCGTCTGCGGGCCCGAATCGGCACCTTCATTCTGGTCGAGGGGCGCGTCAGAAGCATCGGTGAGCGCAATCAGCGGACCTATTTGAACTTCGGGGAGCACTGGGCAGAAGACTTCACGATCATCATTCCTCGAAAAACCTGGAAGCAGATGTCCGACCGCGGCATGGGCGCCGAGGCGCTTAAGGGCCGGCGGATCAGGGCCCGAGGCGTTTTGCAGCCTTGGCAAGGGACAGCCTTCTCCATTGTCATTCCGGACATGATCGAACGCCTTGAAGGCGGCCGCCTGCCACGATGAACGAGCATGAGCACAATACGTCAGAGAGGTAGCTTTTCGTTAGTCGGCAGCGTCCTGCTTGCGGCCCTCGTTGCAGGCTGCTCGGGCTTCGGCGGCGATGTTTCGCTGCCGGCCAATGCGCCCCGCGTGATCGGCCCGGACCGGGACCGGGACCATCTCCGGCTCGTACGGGCGTTCGGAGGCGAGGGCCGGGCCCCGCAGCTCCAGCAGATGCTGACCGACGTGACGAACCGGCTCGTGATGGCCACCGACAGGCCCGACGAGGCCTTCCAGGTGACGATCCTCAACTCGCCCGTGGTCAATGCCTTCGCCCTGCCGAACGGACGCCTCTACGTCACGCGCGGGCTCCTGGCGCTCGCGAACGACACCTCCGAGGTCGCGGCTGTGCTCTCCCACGAGATCGCGCACGTCACCCTCCGTCACGCGTCCCAGCGCAGCGAATTGCAGGCCCGGTCGGACCTGATCGAGCGCGTGGCCGAGAATGTGCTGAACGATGCCGAAGAAGCTGCCATGGCGCAGAACCAGGCCCGTTCAGCCCTCGCCAGCTTCTCGCGAGCGCAGGAGCTCGAAGCGGACCAGACGGGCGTGAAGGTTCTGGCCCGGGCCGGGTTCGACCCCTACGGGGCTCCGCGTTTCCTCACGGCGCTCGGGCGCTCAAGCGCCAGTTCGGATTCCTCGACGGCCGAGCGGAACGCCTCCCACCCACGGACGGACGACCGGGTGGCGCGGGCGCTCCAGGCGGCACGGCGCACGGGCATGCAGGGAACGGGCGAGACAGGCCGCCTCGCCTATCTGACGGCGCTTGACGGCCTCTCCTACGGGGATGATCCGGCCGACGGTGTCGTGAAGGGCCGCCGGTTCATCCATTCGCGGCTTGGCGTCGCCTTCGAGGCGCCGGAGGGCTTCACACTTGAGAACACCTCCCAGGCGGTTCTCGGCGCATCCGGGGACAGCGAGCGCCGCCTTCTGTTCGACGCCGCCGATACGCCGCTCGGACAGAGCCTCGAGGATGTGCTGCGCTCCACTTGGACGGATACGATCGAGCCCGGCACCCTCACGATCGGCACGGTGAACGGGCTTCCGGTGGTCACCGCCCTGTCCAATGGAAAGGAATGGACCTTCCGTCTCTCGGCGATCCGGATCGGCAACACCACCTTCCGGCTCATCATGGCGACCCGCGGGAACAGGGGAGACCTGGAAGGCATCTTCCAGCAGACCCTCAACAGCGTCCGTCAGGTGCAGCCTGACGAAGCCCGCCGGATCAGGCCCCTGAAGCTGCAGGTCGTCACCGCCCAGCGGGGGGACACGGCTCAGAACCTGGCAGCCCGGATGCCCGTCGACAGGGCATTCGACAAGTTCCTGCTGCTCAACGGCCTGAACCGGAGCGACGCGCTCAAGGTGGGCGAGCGCTACAAGATCGTCGTCGAGTAACGCCGCCAAGCTCAAACGAAAACGGCGAAGCGGGTACCCGCTTCGCCGATGAGAATCCTTGTTTCGCAGCTGAATCAGACGAAAGCGCCGGAAGCCTGCGGGTACTTTTCGACCAGGGCGCGCTTGAGCTTTTCCAGGGCACGGTTCTCGATCTGGCGCACGCGCTCCTTCGAGATCCCCAGGCGGTCGCCCAAGAATTCCAGGGTCACCTGCTCGTCATCGAGACGGCGGGCGCGCAGGATCCGCAATTCGCGCTCGTTCAGCACTTCCAGGGCCTGTTGCAGCCAGCGCACGCGGCGCTCGGTGTCGATCACGTCGGTGACGCTCTCGTCGGGAAGCGGGCTGTTGTCGACGAGGAATTCCACGCGCTCGGCGGAGTTCCCCGCGTCGGCGTCCAGAACCGGCGCATTAAGGGACGTGTCGGGTGCCGAGAGCCGGGCATCCATGAGAGCCACGTCGGCCTTCGATACGCCGATCGCCTCGGCGATCTTCGCATGCACTTCGGAAGAAATGCGGTCCTCGCCACCGCGGGTCAGGCGCGCGCGCAGGCGGCGCAGGTTGAAGAAAAGCGCCTTCTGGGCGGAACTCGTTCCGCCGCGGACGATTGACCAGTTGCGAAGGATGTAATCTTGCACGGAGGCACGGATCCACCAGGTCGCATAGGTCGAGAAACGGACTTCACGCTCAGGCTCGAACCGAGCGGCGGCTTCGAGAAGCCCCACATGGCCTTCCTGAACGAGATCGGCCATCGGAAGGCCGTAGTGACGGAAACGGGCTGCCAGCGCGATCACGAGGCGCATGTGGGCAGCAGTCAGTTGATGAAGCGCCGCCTCATCGCGGTTCTCTTTCCAGCGCACGGCAAGAAGGTGCTCCTCCTCCCGCTCAAGAAAAGGTGCATTCATGGCTGCGCGGACGAACCGGCGGCGAACCCCTGAGATTTCTCCCATTGTGTGCTCTCCCTTGGCAGAGACACAACGAGCGAGGCCGCGAAAAGTTCATTTCTCACAGCCAAGTTTTGCAAAATAGATTCCAAGCCTTGAAAAACAAGGCTCTGAAAAAGAAAAAGCCCGGCTGGCGCCGGGCTTTTCGGGAATGGAGGCGCCCGGGATCAGGCGGCTTCTTCCTGGAGGTCGTCGCCTTCGGCCTCGGCACCCTTGGCGCGGCGAGGAGACTTGGCGAGGCTCTGCTCGATGAGCTTGAGGGCCTCCGTATCCGTGATCTTGTTCACGGCGGCGATTTCGCGGATCACCCGATCGAGGGCGGATTCGTAGAGCTGGCGCTCGCTGTAGGACTGCTCGGGCTGGGCCTCGGAGCGGTAGAGATCGCGCACGACCTCCGTGACGGCGATCAGGTCGCCGGAATTGATCTTCGCCTCATATTCCTGCGCGCGGCGCGACCACATGGTGCGCTTCACGCGGGCACGACCCGTCAGCACGTCCAGAGCCTTCTGCACCAGGGCCGGTTCGGCAAGCTTGCGCATGCCCACAGTGGAAGCCTTACCGGTCGGTACGCGAAGGACCATCTTGTCCTTGTCGAACGAGACCACGTAGAGCTCCAGCTTGAAGCCTGCAATTTCCTGCTCTTCGATGGCCGTGATGCGGCCGACACCGTGAGCGGGATACACGATCGCTTCACCGGACTTGAACCCAAGGCGCTGGGCGGACTTCTTGGCGGTTGTCATGCGAGAGAGGCCTCCTTGCATGGTCCTCGCTTGGCAGCGAGGAAGCTGTGGTTCCACTGGGCAGGGACCCAGGGGAACGAGGATCGAGATTGAGCATCACGGAACTTGACTATTCCGCTCGTCTCCCTGATGTAAGCCAGCGGCTCAATACGCTCATACCCTTGACCAAGGCAGCGACGCTCCCTTAAGTCAAAGGACGCGAATCTTTGCTTCAATTATGCGAACCGCCGGTCTGCAGGGACGGTGCACGGCTTGAGCGCAAGCGACGGCATTTGCGGACCCTATCACAGTCCGGCCGAAAAAGCAAAAATATTTCAACGGGCAGCGTAAATCAGGCCCTTTATGGCCGCGCTTAGAAAGCTAACGCATCGTGAGGGAACTGGTTCCGGTTTCGGCCTCGAGCCAGCCGAGATGCGAACGCAATGGGAGCTGCTCGTAAGGCGGGCCCCGGTCCGTTATCAGTCGCCTTCACCCGGGTTGGCTGAGAAATAAGCCTCGAACTTGCCTGCGACGCCATCGAATTCCTTGGCGTCGGCGGGCGCATCCTTCTTGATGGTGATGTTGGGCCAGCTCTTGGCCATGTCGGCATTGAGCTTCAGCCATTGCTCGAGGCCCGGCTCCGCATCGGGCTTGATCGCCTCGGCGGGGCATTCCGGCTCGCAGACGCCGCAATCGATGCACTCGTCGGGATGGATGACGAGCATGTTCTCGCCCTCGTAGAAGCAATCGACCGGGCACACCTCGACGCAGTCCATGTATTTGCACTTGATGCAATTTTCAGTGACGACGTAGGTCATGCACGGTCCTTCGAGGGTCTGTTCGAACGTCAGCGAAACGGCGATATTCCGCCGCTCTAGCTCTTGTCGGGGTCGCTGACAAGCGCCGCGTTGTCCCGGTTGAGGTCTATGTAGAGCTGCCTTGCTTCCGGCGCAGGGCCGCGCCGGTCGCCGAGGCTTTCGACCCGGATCACCAGGGTGGTGCGGGCCAAGGCCAGGGTGATCACGTCGCCGACCGCGACCGCCTTGGCGGCATTGTCGGTGCGCTGGCCGTTGAGCCGGACGAAGCCGCCGGTGACCAGCTTGGCCGCCAGCGTCCTGGTCTTCGCGAAGCGTGCGAACCACAGCCACTTGTCGAGCCGCTGCCGGTCCTCACGCATGCGCGTCGCATCCCTTCTTGCTTACTTCTTGTTGTCCTCGAGCTGCGCCTTGAGGGCCATCAGCTTGGCGAAGGGCGAGTTCGGGTCCGGCTGCTTCTCGCGACGCTCGTGCCCGGCCTCGCGCCGGTTGTCCGGGCGCTTGTCGGGACGGGGACCGCGACGGTCCTCCCCGCGGCCGGGACCGCGCGGCGGACGGTTCTGCGGACGACCGCCCTCCCCTTGCGCCTCCCGGCGCTCGGGACGCGGACGGCGCTCGCCGGGCTCGCCCTGGGCTTCGCCGCCATGACGCTGGCGACGCTCGCCGCGCTCCTGGTGACGACCGCCACGGGACTCGCGGCCATGCCGGGCCTGTCCGCCCTCGTGGTGGCGGCGGCCCTGGCGCCAGACCTCGATCAGCTCGGGCTCGGCAGGCGTTTCAGCCGCCGCAGCCTCGGTCGAGGCCTCGGCGGGGGCCAGGAGTTCGCCTTCGGGCGAAGCCACGGCCTCGGCGGCGCTAGCCTCCACCTCCTGCTGGGACACGGTGGCCTCGGGGGCCTCGACGGCCACGGCGCCGATCTCTTCGGTGCCGACGGCAGCCTCGGACGCATCCGCCGGAGCCTGGTCGACCGGAGCCGGAGCATCAGCCTCGGCGGCAGCGGCCGGGGCCTCGACGACCTTCGGAGCCTCGACCAGCGGCACCGTGATGGCGGGACCGGGACGGCGCTCCACCACATAGCCGAGGGATTTGAGGATCGTGGCGAAATCCTCGCCCGCGCAGCCCACGAGCGAGGTCATGGACACGGTCGGGACGAAGCTCTCCCCATCGGCCGCACCGGCCGGCGGCTCGCCGGGGGTGATGCCGGGACGATAGGCGATGGCGGGACGGATCAGGTCGGCCAGGCGCTCCAGGATGTCGACGCGCACGGCGCGGCCGCCGAGCACGCGGAAGCCGGCCGCGCGATAGAGGCCGTGGGCGATCTCGGGATCGACCGGGATCGAGGTCCGGCCGGACTGGGCGAGATGGGCGATCTCGTCGATGCCCTTCTGGTCGAGGCCGCCGTTCTGCAGGGCCCAGAGCTGGGTCGCCAGGACGCGGGGCGCCGGCTTCAGGAGGGCAGGCAGATAAAGGTGGTAGGCGCCGAACCGGACACCGGCCTTGCGCAGGGCGCCGCGGGCATCCTGGTCGAGGCTGCGCACGTCGTTGAGAACCTTCGCGCGTTCAAGGACGCCCAGGGCCTCGCCGATCTGGAACCCGATGCCGCGGGCGAGGCCCGTCAGCTCGGCGCTGTCCTCGAGCTGCAGCAGGGGACCGAGCAGACGCACCACATAGGCCTTCAGCCAGGCGCGCAGGCGGGTGTCCACCTTCTCCCGGGCCGGGCCCGTGAGGTGCTCGTCCGATAGGATGCGCACGCGGGGCTCGAACAGCTTGTCGCCGGCCTCCAGCTTGGCGACCGGGTCGCCCGTCCAGCGGATCGTGCCGTCGTTCGACAGCACGAGCATGGCATCGGGAGCCTCGGCGAACCGGTCCGCCCGCGCGTCGATCTCCCCGGCAAGCGCCTTGCTGGCCGCATTGCGCAGGGTCTTGGCCTCCGTAGTGTCGGCCTGGGGATCGGGCACGAAATGAAAGCCGTGCAGGTGACCGATGTGCTGACCCTCGACGGTGACGTCGCCGGTGGTCGTGATTTCCGCTTCGAGCATCGTTTTCTCTCTCAAGCGCCGCATGAGAACGCTCGTCCGCCGATCGATGAATCGTTGGGCGAGGCGTTCATGGAGCGCATCCGATAGCTTGTCCTCTACCTGACGCGCAACATCCTGCCAATGCTCTGGATCCTTCAACCAGTCGGGACGGTTAGCGACGAAGGACCAGGTCCGGACCTGGGCGATGCGGTTGGAGAGGGTATCGATATCCCCGTCCGTCCGGTCCATGGCGGACAGATGGCGGGAAAACCAGTCGGCCGGGATGGCCCCGTCCTTCATGAGGAAACGATAGAGCTGGCCGACGAGATCCGCATGAGTCTGCGGGGAAACCTTCCGGTAATCCGGCACCTGACAGATCTGCCAGAGCCGTTCCACGGCATATTGGGTACGGGTCATCGCCCGGATGTCGTCCTCCCGGGCCAGGACCTCGAGGGCGGTCACGTCCTCGCCCGTGGGCGCCCGCACGAGGCCGTGTTCCCTCGGCTGCAGGCCGAGGGAATCGCGGAGGCGGGCAAGGGAGGAGAAATCCAGGTCCGGGTTGCGCCATTGCAGGATTCGCACCGGGTCGAAGGTGTGATTCTCGAGCGCCTCGACGGTTTCCGCATCGAAAGGCGGGCAGCGCCCCGTGGAGCCGAAGGTGCCGTCGCGCATGTAGCGGCCGGCACGGCCGGCAATCTGGGCGAGTTCGGGATTGTTGAGCTTGCGGAACTGGAACCCGTCGAACTTCTTGTCGGACGCGAAGGCCACATGGTCCACGTCGAGATTGAGCCCCATGCCGATGGCGTCGGTGGCGATCAGGTAGTCCACGTCCCCGTTCTGATAGAGCTCGACCTGGGCGTTGCGGGTCCGAGGCGACAGGGCCCCCAGCACCACCGCGGCGCCGCCGCTCTGGCGCCGGATCAGCTCGGCGATGCCGTAGACCTCCTCGGCCGAGAAGGCCACGATGGCCGAGCGGCGCGGCAGGCGCGAGACCTTCTTCTCGCCCGCGAAGGACAGCTTCGACAGGCGCGGCCGCGTGACCACGTGCACGCCGGGGATCAGGGCCTCGATCAGGGGGCGCATGGTGGCCGAGCCGATGAGGAGCGTCTCCTCGCGCCCGCGCTGGTTCAGCAGGCGGTCCGTGAACACGTGGCCCCGGTCCAGGTCGCTGGCGAGCTGGATCTCGTCCACGGCCACGAAGGCGAGATCGAGATCCCGCGGCATGGCCTCGACGGTGGAGATCCAGTAGCGCGGCCGGTCCGGCTTGATCTTCTCCTCGCCCGTGATCAGGGCGACGTTGTGATGCCCCGCCTTCTCCACCACGCGGTTGTAGACCTCGCGGGCCAAGAGGCGCAGGGGCAGGCCGATCATGCCGCTGTCGTGACCGAGCATGCGCTCGATCGCCAGGTGGGTCTTGCCGGTATTGGTGGGGCCGAGCACGGCGGTCACGCCGCGCGCACGCACTTGCGGGGGAAGGGAACGACGGGACATGCCTGGATGACGGGTAATGCTGAAAAGGTCCCGGAATGAGAGCCGAGAGGCTTTAGAGCCGGAGACCGGCGCCAGGAGCCTTCCCTACGAAGCAGCCTCGAGCCCATGCGGCAGGCTGCGGTTAACCCCTTATATGGTGCCGCAGCGCGCTTTCGCTACCTGAAACGGCATGAATCCCGAGGGGTTTTCAGGACTTACTGAACGATCTCGGCCTTGACGGTCTCGTCGGCCTTCATGGCCTTGCGGGACGGCGCAGGCGATTTACCGTCCTCCAGGGACCAGAGGGAGGCCTGCATCTCGCCCATGCCGATCATGGTGCGCACGGAGACCTTGACCGGAAAGAGCACGCGCGGCCCCTCGACGGGCGCCAGCCACACGGACATGTCCTTGTTGTCCTGCATGAACTTGGTGCCCGGGCGTTCGCTGCGATGGCCGGAGATCGGCACGTAGCGGGCATTGCACACGAGGACGGGCCCGGAATAGCCCGGCACCTCGACCTTCTTCGTCTCCGCATAGGAGAGCACCACGTTCATCCGGGAGGCGCCGTCGAAGACCGGGAGAGTCCGGTCGCAATTGGCCGGATCGGTCAGGCTCTTCGACGCCACGGCCGGCATGAGCAGCGCGCTCATGGGATCGACCACGCCCTTCTTGTCGGCCGCCTTGACGGGAACTCGGTCGGGCTTGGGCTCCAGGGGCGGGTCGATCTCGACCTGGGCCACCCGGCCGCTGCGAATTCCCATGCGGACGATGCGCTGGTTGTCGGAGGTCTTCGACACCACGGAGAAGTTGTTCGAGCGGGGCGGTGCGTCGCCGTCCAGGGTGCCGGAGGCATTGGCCTCGCCCCGGCCGCCGGTCAGGATCATGGCGAGCCCGGTGAGCTTCGCCCGTCCTTCCATCTCGTATTTCGCCCCCTTGAAGGACGACGACAGGTCTGCCTTGCCCAGGGGCAGGCCGGCCAGGGTGATGTCGTAGCTCACTTTCAGGGTCTGGGCGTGCGCAAGCGAGGCCGATCCGGCGAAAGCCAACGTCACGAGAGCTGAGGCGATGAGGCGCATGGAGGCTATCCTGATAGTCTATTCCGTTGCATCGCACGAGATTCGGAATAAATCATGACCGCGCTGCTTCAAAAAAACGAGATGCGGCGTCGCACTATTCTTGACGTCCTCCCCTTTTTTGGCCTATAGGCTCCCACCTTCCAAGGACTTCTGGTGTCCGGCCGCGTGGGATCTGCGATCAGGCAAACCCGCGAATTTGTGGTCGCGACCCTTCATAGACGAATAGGATTGAACCCATGTCGCGCCGTTGCGAACTGACCGGCAAGGCCGTGCTGAGTGGCCACCTGGTGAGCCACTCGAACCGCAAGACGAAGCGGAAGTTCCTGCCGAACCTCTGCAACGTCACGCTCCAGTCTGACACCCTGCAGCGCTCCGTGCGCCTGCGCGTCTCCGCCAATGCGCTCCGCTCGGTCGAGCACCGCGGCGGCCTCGACGCCTTCCTGGCCAAGGCCAAGGCGGGAGAGCTCTCCACCACCGCTCTGGCGGTGAAGCGCGAGATCGAGAAGAAGCTCGCTGCCGCGAGCTGATCTCGGATCGCCAGTGAATCGGCTTTGCGGGCGGCCTCGGTGCCGCCCGTTTTGCGTTGCATGAAGCCTTAGCTGTTGGCTCAAGAGACACCATCCACGAGAGACCGCCATGTCCCAGATCGACCGCCGCGACTTCCTCATTGCCCTAGCGGCCATGACCCTGGTCGTCCTCTCGTCGAATATCCTGGTCCAGTATCCCTTCCAGCATCTGGGCCTGGGCGATTACCTGACCTGGGGTGCCTTCAGCTATCCATTCTCGTTCCTGGTCACCGACCTGTCGAACCGGCGGTTCGGCCCCAAAGGCGCCCGCCGGGTGGTCTATGCCGGCTTCGCGCTGGCGGTGGTGCTCTCGGTCCTTCTCGCATCCCCCCGCATCGCGATCGCCTCGGGAGCGGCCTTCCTGGTGGCCCAGCTCCTCGACATCCAGATCTTCTTCCGCCTGCGCGGCCATGCCTGGTGGATGCCGCCCTTCGTGTCCTCGGTGATCTCGTCTGGTCTGGACACCGCGATCTTCTTCTCCTTCGCATTCTATTGCGGCGTGGTGCCCGGCCTCGGCCTCACCGTCAGCGAGGCGCTCGGCCATGCCGGTATCGTGGATCAGTGCATCGCCCTGCCCTGGACCAATCTGGCGGTGGCAGACTACCTGGTGAAGCTCGCGCTCGCGGCGATCTCGATCGCTCCCTATGGGGCGATCCTGCGGCTCATGCGCTACGAGGCGAAGCATCACCATCGGGCCGCTTGAACCGTCGCCGGTCGAGCTGCCGATAATCCGAGATCAGAGAACCTCTTCCGCATAGGGCGGGTGCGGAATCGCCTGATGGGCCGCGCGCAGTGCGGCGGACCAGCGCTCGCGCAGGTCGCGGAAATACGGCTCGTCCTCCTGGATCCGATAGGTCACTTGGGCCTTTAAGGCATCGCGCCTCGCCACCACGATGTCGATCGGCAGGCCGACGCCGAGATTGGATTTCAGGGTCGAATCCATGGAGATGAGGCCGAGCTTCAGGGCCTCCACGAGGCTCGTGCCGTGGGAGATCGCCCGGTCGAGGATCGGCTTGCCGTATTTCGGCTCCCCGATCTGCAGGAAGGGCGTATCGACGGTGGCCTCGATGGCGTTGCCGGCGGAATAGACCTGATAGAGCCGCATCGGGCCCGGGCCGATCTGCCCCCCGAGCAGCATGGTGACGTCGAAGGTCATCTGACGCTTCTCGATCTCGATTCCGTCGACCTCATAAACCTGGCGGATGGCGCGGCCGACGAGCTGGGCGGCCTTGAACATGCTCGGCACCGTCAGCAGCGTTTCCACCGCGCCGGTTTCGGGATTCTCGAGCCCCTCTGTCAGCAGGGACATGACGGACTGGCTGGCCGAGAGATTGCCCGCCGTGGCCAGCGTGAGGATGCGCTCGCCGGGTTTCTCGAACAGGTGCAGCTTGCGGAAGGTCGCGATGTTGTCGACGCCCGCATTGGTGCGCGTATCGGCGATCATGACGAGGCCGTCCCGCACCAGGATGCCGACACAATACGTCATGGGGGTTCCTCCTGGGGCCTTCTGGTCGAGCTGCTCTGTTGTCGAGGCCATTCTCACGCCTGCGATTGACGGGCGCTTTCGATCCTCAGACGAACGTCGAGCGCTTCACGGGTAATACCGTAATAGCTCCCTCGAACCGGGGCCGCATCAAGATAATCGAGCCCGATGGCCAATCGGACGTAGTGTTCCGTAGCGGAAACAGCATTGGCCGGGTCGAAACTCACCCAGCCGAGATCCGGAAGCCAGGCTTCCGCCCAGGCATGGCCCGCCTCCTGCTCGACCTCGCCGGGCTTGTGCAGATAGCCTGAAACGTAGCGCGCCGGGATCTTCAAGGACCGCGCCGCGCTCACGAAGACATGCGTGAAGTCCTGGCAGACTCCATGGCCCGCCGCGAAAGCGTCCGCTCCCGTCGTCGTGGCGTTGGTGGCTTGCGTGTCGAAGCGCAGGCGCTCGGGGATGGCGTTCAGGAGCGCATGGGCCTGGTCCAGCGGATCGGTGAAGCGGCCGGCCGTGAGCTCGGCGAATTCGCGGATGGCGGCATCGGCCCGGGTCAGGGGCGTATCCCGCAGGTAGAAGATTTCGGGAAAGCGCTCCACCGCTCCCCGGACGATTCCGGCCGTATCCGTGGTCTCGATCTCGCCGGCCACATGCAGGGTGATCTGGCTCACAGGACCGGAGACGGACAGGCTGTGGACGATGTTGCCGTACCAGTCCTCCCGGCGCATGAGCCGGCCGTCGCCGTCCATGTCGATGTTCCAGGACAGGACCGTCTGGCAGTCGCTGCCACGCGGCGTCAGCCGCAGAAGCTGGATCGCCGACCGGGCGGGCTCGCTGTAGTGATAGACCGTCTCGTGGGTGATGCGGATGCGCATGGGTCAGCCCAGATACTGGTTCGTGATGGCCTGTCCGAGCCGGTTGTTCTCGGCAAGAAAGTCCTGCAGGAATTCGTGCAGCCCGTGCTGGAAGATCTCCTCGATGTTCTGGTTCGCGAGGCGCGCATGAGTCGCACGTGCCTGTCGCTGCGCCGCTCCCGACGTTCCATAACGGTGAGAGATGTCATCGAGGTTGCGGGAGAGGAACGCGTAGCAGGCGGCGAGCGAGCGCGGCATCTCCTCGCGCAGGATCAGGAGATCGGCCACGAGCCAGGGCCGCAGGTTCTGGTGATAGACCCATTGATAGCTCACCAGCGCCGAGACCGAGCGCAGGATGGCGGCCCATTGATAATAATCGATGCCCCCGCCCACCGCCGCGTCCTGCGGCAGGAGCACGTGGTATTTCACGTCCAGCACCCGTGCGGTGTTGTCGGCGCGCTCGATATAGACGCCGAGCCGCGAGAACCAGTAGGCGTCGTTGCGCAGCATGGTGCGCATGGCGGAGCCGTCGTAGCGCAGCGAGGCTTCCTTCACGAGGTTCAGGAAGCGGGGCAGATCCTCGACGTTGATCTTCTTCGACCGGTAGCGGCGCAGGTCCAGCCACGCGGAGTTGATCGCCTCCCACATCTCGGAGGTCAGCGCGGAGCGCACGGAGCGGGCATTCTGCCGCGCCGTGTCGAAGCTGCTCTGGATGCTCGACGGATTGGCCTCGGAGAAGGCCAGGAACTCGATCACGTTCGCCGGCGTCGCATCCCCGTAGACGGCGCGGAATTGATCGATACCGCCGGCCGTGACGAGAGCCGATTCCCATTCATTGGTCTCGACCCCGTTATAGGAGATCGGCATCGAGGCCATGCGATAGGCGACATCGAGAATGCGCGCCGTGTTCTCGGCCCGCTCCACGTAGCGGGAGAGCCAATAGAGGCTGTCGGCATCACGACTCAGCACGCGAAACGCTCCCGCTCATTCACTCAGCACCCAGGTATCCTTGGTCCCGCCGCCCTGGCTCGAATTGACCACCAGCGAGCCTTCCGTCAGCGCCACGCGGGTGAGCCCGCCCGGCACGAGCCTGACTCCGTCGCGGCCAGTCAGGACGAAGGGGCGCAGATCCACGTGGCGGGGCGCGAGCCCCGTCTCGGTGAAGATCGGGCTCGTCGAGAGTGCGAGCGTCGGCTGGGCGATGTAATTGTCCGGATTGCCGAGGATGCGGCCCTTGAAATGCTCGCGCGCCTCCACGGTCGCATGGGGCCCCACGAGCATGCCGTAGCCGCCCGAACCGTTGACCTCCTTCACGACGAGTTCGTGCAGGTTGTCGAGCACGTAGGACAAAGCCTCCCGCTCGCGGCAGCGCCAGGTCGGCACGTTCTTCAGGATCGGCTCCTCGCCCATGTAGAAGCGCACGATGTCGGGCACGTAGGAGTACATGGCCTTGTCGTCGGCGACGCCCGTTCCGGGCGCATTGGCGATGGCGACGTTGCCGGCACGATAAGCCGCGATGAGGCCCGGCACGCCCAAGGCGGAATCCGGACGGAAGACCAGCGGGTCGAGGAAGTCGTCATCGATGCGGCTGTAGATCACGTCGACGCGTTTCGGCCCCTCGGTGGTGCGCATGTAGACCATCTCGTCGCGCACGAAGAGATCGCGCCCCTCGACCAGCTCGACGCCCATGCGGTCGGCAAGGAAGCTGTGCTCGTAATAGGCGGAGTTGAGCGAACCGGGCGTGAGGAGGACCACGGTCGGGTCCCAGGGAGAGCTCGACGGCGCGACGGATTTGAGGGTGCCCAGCAACTCATCGATATAATTCTCGATGGGCCGGATGCGCTGCATTCCCACGAGTTCGGGGAAGAGGCGCATCATCACCTCCCGGTTCTCCAGCATGTAGGAGACGCCGGAAGGCGTGCGCAGATTGTCCTCGAGCACGTAGAAATCCTGGTCGTCGACCCGGACGATGTCGATCCCCGCCACCTGCACGTAGATGTCGCTGTTCAGGGACAATCCGTGCATCTGCGGGCGGTAATAGGGGTTGAGATAGACGAGCTCCGGCGGGATGATCCCGGCGCGCAGGATCTCCCGCGGCCCGTAGATGTCCTTCAGGAACAGGTTGAGCGCCTTCACGCGCTGTTCGAGACCCTGCGAGAGCCGCTTCCATTCCTTGCCCGACAGGATGCGCGGGATGATGTCGAAGGGGATCAGCCGTTCTTCGGCTTCCGTGTTGCCGTAGACCGCGAAGGTGATGCCGACCCTGCGGAAGAAGAGTTCCGCTTCCTCGCGGCGATGCTCCAGCAAGTGCGGTGGGGCGGATTTCAGCCAGTCCTGGAGGACCCGGTAGGCATCCCTGCTCTGGCCGTCATGGCCGCTCATCTCGTCGAAGACCGCCCGTGCCGCCACCGGATCTCCTCAAGCCTCGTGACGCGGACACCCGGCGCAAAAATTGGCAGCGGGCCCGCATGAAGGAGCTTAGTGGCCTGAAACCGGAGGCTTCAAGGGCGACGATGGGATAGAAGCGGCAAAGAATGATGAGAAAAAAGGCGAATGCCCATTCGTAAGGCAGGATCAGCCCACGAGGGAAAACTCGAGCAGCACGGTCTTCTGCAGGGAGCTGAAATTATCGTCGGAGATCAGGGAAAGAACCGTATCGCGACCTTCCCTATGGATCGCCAATCCCTCCATGTTGTCGACCTGATGCGAGGCTTCGCTTTCGTAGAGAACCTCGCCGTCGACCCGAGCCCCCGGCTTCAGCGCATCGGCCGCGATCCGGCGGAGGCGGCAGCCGAACCAGCCGACGAGCGAGAAGCGGCGCTCCAGGATCACCGCATCGCCTTCGGGCAGGAAGGCGAGATCGGTTACCGCATAGCCGCCGGAGAGAACGGTCTCGAAGGCGCCCTGCCGTGGACCCGTCAGGATGAAGCCGCTGCCGCCTTCCGCGATTCCCACGAGTGCTCCGTTGAGGGGTGAGCGCCGGGGCGCGACGCCGAGAGCCTCCAGGCCGCCGTTGCTCGGCAGATCCTTCACCGCCTGCGGCACGGGAATGGGCATGCCGCGGATGATGCTGCCCGCATCGGTGCGCTCGAATTTGATCACCGCATGGTTGCGCTCGACGCCGATATAGACCGCGTTGCCTGCGAGCGCGAAGCTTTCCGTATCGTAATAGCGCGAGCGCCGCATCGGCACGCCGTTGCTGAGGATCAGGGGAGACAGCATCGGCCTCGACAGACCCGAGAGCCGTCCGTCCGATGTCTCGATCCGAGCTTTCAGCACCTGCGCATTGTCGGCGAGCGCGATGAGGTCCTGCCCGTCGGCCGAGCGCCAGAGACCGGAAAAGCCGCCGAAAGCCGAGACCCGCGAGCGCAGATCGATTCCGGAGCGGAACATCAGGGCGCCGAAGCGGGAGCGGTCGGGATCGGCCGTGGACAGGCGGCTGATCGGCCGCGCCTCCACGTCGATGGAGGTCGCGCCCCTGAAGGCCTGCGGCCGCTGCGCGAGGGCGACCCCGGTGCAAGCCAGGGTCGCGGCGGCCGCGCCGCCGCCGATAAGGAAGTTCCGCCGGGTCAGCCTCAAGCGACGGCTCTGCGGCGGGGGGCTCCGTGGGACGGGGGCGCGGCATTCTCCTCGAAGAGTTCCGCGAGCTTCTCGGTCATGACGCCGCCGAGTTCTTCCGCGTCGACGATGGTCACCGCGCGACGGTAATAGCGCGTCACGTCGTGGCCGATGCCGATGGCGATAAGCTCCACGGGCGACCGGGTCTCGATCTCCTCGATGATGAAGCGCAGATGCCGTTCGAGGTAGTTGCCGGGATTGACCGACAGGGTCGAGTCGTCCACCGGCGCGCCGTCCGAGATCACCATCAGGATGCGCCGCTGCTCGGGCCGCCCGAGCAGGCGCTTATGCGCCCAGTCGAGCGCCTCGCCGTCGATGTTCTCCTTGAGCAGACCCTCGCGCATCATCAGGCCGAGATTCTTGCGCGCCCGGCGCCAGGGCGCATCCGCCGACTTGTAGATGATGTGGCGCAGATCGTTCAGGCGGCCGGGATTGGCCGGCTTGCCGTTCTGCAGCCACATCTCGCGGGACTGGCCGCCCTTCCAGGCGCGGGTGGTGAAGCCGAGGATCTCGACCTTCACGCCGCAGCGCTCCAGGGTGCGGGCGAGAATGTCCGCGCAGGTGGCCGCGACGGTGATCGGGCGGCCGCGCATGGAGCCGGAATTGTCGAGGAGCAGCGTCACCACCGTGTCGCGGAAATTCGTGTCCTGCTCCTGCTTGAAGCTCAGGGGCTGGTACGGATCCATGACGATGCGCGGCAGGCGCGCGGGATCGAGTGTTCCCTCCTCCAGGTCGAATTCCCAGGATCGGTTCTGCTGCGCCATGAGGCGGCGCTGCAGGCGGTTCGCCAGACGCCCGACGACGCCCTGCAGATGGGCGAGCTGCTTGTCGAGATAGGCGCGAAGGCGCGTGAGCTCGTCCGCGTCGCAGAGATCCTCCGCGTGGATGATCTCGTCGAATTTCTGGGTGAAGGCCTTATAGTCCGGGCCCCGCGCCTCGTTGGAGCGCGATGGCGGACGCCAGGATTCGCCCGCATCCTCCGAATCCGCTTCCTCGGATTCCTCGGGCATCTCGCCGGAAGGGCCATCGGCCTCTTCCGTCGCGCCGTCCTCCATCTCGTCGCTCGAATCCTCGCTCATCTCCACCTCGGCGCGATCGCCTTGGCTCTCCTGCTCGGACTCGCCCTCGCCCTGCTGTTCCTGCTCCTCGGATTCGTTCTCGTCCTCGTTCTCCTCGTCCTCGGAATCGAGGGCGGCCTCGTCGGCCATGTCGAGGGAGGAGAGCATGTCGCGGATGTTGCGGGCGAAGCTGCGCTGGTTCTCGATGTTCTTGAGCAGGCCGTCGAGATCGTGCCCGGCGCGATCCTCGATGTAGTCGCGCCAGAGATCGACGATCTTGGCGGCCGATGCAGGCGGCTTCTCGCCGGTCAGGCGCTCGCGCACCATGAGGGCGAGCGCATCCTCGAGCGGCGCATCGGCCCGGTCGGTGATCTCCTCGTATTTGCCGCCGCGATGGTAGCGGTCTTCCAGCATGGCCGAGATGTTGGACGAGATGCCAGCCATGCGGCGCGAGCCGAGGGATTCCACGCGCGCCTGCTCGACCGCGTCGAACACCGCGCGGGCGGCTTGGCCCTCGGGTGCGAGCTTCCGGTGCAGGGCGGTGTCGTGGCAGGCCAGCCGCAGCGCCATGGCATCGGCATTGCCGCGCAAGATCGCCACGTCCTGCGAGGTCAGCCGCCGGGGCGGCTCCGGCAGACGCGCCTTGTCCTGCCCCATGAGAACCGGACGGTCTGACGCATAGGCGACCTCGAGATCAGGCTTGCGGGCGATCGCCTTCATGGTGCCGGCGATGGAGCGCTTCAGCGGCTCCGCCGGCGCTTCCTTCTTCTCACCCGGCTTGCGGTTCGAGATGGACATGTTTGCCTGTCGCTTCCGATAAGCCCTCATCCTGAGGAGGACCGTCAGGTCCGTCTCGAAGGATGAGGGCGTTTCCAGAGAACTCTGGACCCGGCATCCACGTCCTTCGAGACGCTACGCTCCTCAGGATGAGGATGCCTGATCGTTGATTAGCTCAGCACCATATTCACGGCGCTCTCCGGCAGTTCCTTGCCGAAGGAGCGCTGATAGAACTCGGCCACGAGGGTGCGCTCGAGCTCATCGCACTTGTTGAGGAACGTCACGCGGAACGCGAAGCCCGTATCGCCGAAGATCTCGGCGTTCTCGGCCCAGGTGATCACCGTGCGCGGGCTCATGACGGTCGACAGATCGCCGTTCATGAAGGCCGAGCGGGTGAGATCGGCCACGCGCACCATCTTGTTGACGATGTCACGGCCGGATGGATCCTCCTGGTAGTGCTTCGCCTTGGAGAGGACGATGTCCACCTCCTTGTCGTGCGGCAGGTAGTTGAGCGTCGTGACGATGGACCAGCGGTCCATCTGGCCCTGGTTGATCTGTTGCGTGCCGTGATAGAGGCCCGAGGTGTCGCCCAGTCCCACCGTGTTGGCGGTGGCGAAGAGGCGGAAGGCCGGGTGAGGCCGGATCACGCGCTTCTGGTCGAGCAGGGTCAGCTTGCCCGACTGCTCCAGCACGCGCTGGATCACGAACATCACGTCCGGGCGACCCGCATCGTATTCGTCGAACACGAGAGCCACATTGTTCTGCAGGGCCCAGGGGAGGATACCGTCCTGGAAGGCGGTGACCTGCTTGCCGTCCTGCAGCACGATCGCGTCCTTGCCGACGAGGTCGATCCGCGACACGTGGCTGTCCAGGTTGACGCGCACGCAGGGCCAGTTGAGGCGGGCCGCCACCTGCTCGATATGGGTCGACTTGCCGGTGCCGTGATAGCCCGTGATCATGACGCGGCGGTTGCGCGCGAAGCCAGCCAGGATGGCAAGGGTCGTATCCCGGTCGAAGAGGTAATCGGGGTCGAGATCCGGGACATGCCCCTCGGCCTGGGAGAAGGCGGGAACTTCCAGATCCGAGTCGATCCCGAAGACCTGTCGCACGGACACCTTCATGTCAGGCAGAAGGGTCGCTGTCTCGGTTTGTGCCGTCATAGGGGCCTCTCGGTCTTTGAAGTTTGTCTCGAAAACGTCATGGGCTTCTTAACCCCCATGGCGGAATGGCGCAATTTCCTAATGCGCTTGGCTGCCTTGCCTAAAAGACTACCGTTTCAGCACAGGCCGGCGCTCTTGAGGGCATCGTGCGCCTTGATGATGTCGCGCAGGCGTTCCTCGAAGGATCTGTCCCCGCCGTTGGCATCCGGATGGAAGCGCTTCACCAGGGACTTGTACTGGGCCTTGATGGTGGGACCATCGGCCGTCTCGTCGAGCCCGAGAATGTCGAGCGCCCGGCGCACCGCACCGCTGTAGCGTGGACGCTTCGGCTCGGGCCGGGCCCGGCTGGTGCGGGCCTGGGTGAAGTCCTCGCCCTTGAGGATCCCGAGGGGGTCGAAATAGCCCCAATCCCGCGGCTCGGCCTTGGCCTCGCGCTCCTCGCCCTGGCCGGACCCGTTCATGCCCATGGTCCAGGTCGGACGGTGGCCGATGATGGAATCCTTCTGGAAGGCCGCCACGGCCGAATCCGACATGCCGGCGAAGTAATTGTACGAGGCGTTGTACTCGCGCACGTGCTGGAGGCAGAAGCGCCAGTACTGGCCCTCGCGATCCCGCCCCTTGGGCGCGCGGAACTCCCCCGCTGCCTTGCAGGTCGGATGTTCGCAGACGGGTCCCTTGGTCTCCTGCGGCTCTTCGCAGGAAGGCTTGATCCGGATACGGTCGAAAAGAGGCGAGTTGAGATCCATGATTCAGTGATTATGAGTGGCTTGGGGCCTTGAGCCAAGGCCTGAACGCTTTTCGCCGCAGACCCGTTCAAAAAGGTTTTACAAATCAGCATGACCCTTCAGCACTGGATCACACTGACTTTGCAGGAGAACCTGCAGCCGACCGACCTGACCGTCATCGACGAATCAGAAAAGCATCACGGCCATGCCGGGTGGCGGGAAGGCGGGGAAACTCATTTCCAGGTTTATATCGTGTCGCAGGCCTTCTCCGGCAAGAGCCGGGTCGAGCGTCACCGGCTCGTGAACGAGGTTTTGAAGGGCGCCTTCGACAGGGGTCTGCACGCCCTGGCGATCCAGGCCAAGGCGCCGGGGGAATAGACCTCGACCGTCGTCCGGACCGGGGTCGACGCCCACTTGCGTCATGGCCGTCCCCGGACTTGATCCGGGGATAAGTCCCGGCCATCTCGATGCTGTGAAGCGCCGCACACTTCCGATCGCGATCACCGGCATAAGGCCGGTGACGACGTCGCCGATATTCTCACAGGACGGAACCGGACGGCTTCGTCACTTGATCCGCTCGAGCACGCTCACGTAGTTCGCCACGGCCGCCCCGCCCATGTTGAAGATGCCGCCGAGCTTCGGGTTCTTCACCTGGATGCCGCCGGCCTCCTCGCAGAGCTGCATGGCGGAGAGCGCGTGCATGGAGACGCCTGTGGCGCCGATGGGATGGCCCTTGGCCTTGAGCCCGCCGGAGGGGTTCACCGGCAACCGGCCGTCCCTGTTCGTCCAGCCTTCCTTGACCGCGATGGCGCCCTGTCCGGGAGCCGTCAGGCCCATGGCCTCGTACTCGATGAGCTCCGCGATGGTGAAGCAGTCGTGGGTCTCGACGAAGGAGAGATCCTCCAGCTGAATGCCGGCCTGGTCCAAGGCGCGCCGCCAGGCTTCCGCGCAGCCCTCGAACTGGACGATGTCGCGCTTCGACATGGGCAGGAAGTCCTGCGCATGGGCCGTGGCCCGGAACGCCACCGCGCGCTTCATGCGCAGCGCCGTCTCGGTATCCGCCAGCACCAGGGCGGCGGCGCCGTCGGACACAAGGGAGCAATCGGTGCGCTTCAGGGGACCGGCGACGTAGGGGTTCTTCTCGCTCTCGGCGCGGCAGAAATCGAAGCCCAGATCCTTGCGCATCTGCGCATAGGGATTGTCGACGCCGTTCTTGTGGTTCTTGGCCGCAATCAGGGCGAGCGCGTCGGATTGGTCGCCATAGCGCTGGAAATAGGTGCCGGCGATCTTGCCGAACACGCCCGCGAACCCGCCGGGCGTGCCGCCATCCTCCGGCAGGTAGGAGGCCTTCAGCAGGATATTGCCGATCTCGGGGCCGGGCGTCGTCGTCATCTGCTCGACACCAACCACCAGCACCGTCCTGGCGCGCCTCGCCTCGATGGTCTTGATCGCCTGGTGCACGGCGGCCGAACCGGTCGCGCAGGCGTTCTCGACCCGGGTCGCCGGCTTGAACCGGAACCTGTCGCTGGCCTGGAAGACCAGGGAGGCGGTGAAATCCTGGGCCGAAAAGCCCCCGTTGAAATGGCCGAGCACCACCTCGTCCACGTCCTCCGGGCCAAGACCCGCATGATCCAGCGCCTCGCGGGTGACGCGGACGATCAGGCTCTCGACGGATTCGGCGTCGAGCTTGCCGAAGGGGGTGTGGGCCCAGCCGACGATGCAGGCAGTCATGGATGTCTCCTCGCGGAACGTGTTGTTGGAGGACAAGGTGGCCCTCTTTGGAGCCTTCAGCAAGTCGCACATTCGACGCTCAGACCCGCATCGAGGTCTTGAGCCCGTCCCGTTCCTGTCGTTCATCGGTGGCTCAAGCGAATCACGAAGGACAATCCCATGCGCCTGTGTGTCTTCTGCGGCTCCAGCAGCGGCCAGGATCCGGTCTACATGGCGGCGGCCCGGTCGCTCGGGGAAACCTTGGCGGCTCAAGGGATCGAGCTGGTCTATGGCGGCGCCTCGGTCGGGCTCATGGGCGCGGTCGCCGATGCGGCTCTCGAAAAGGGCGGCCATGTGATCGGCGTGATGCCGCAGGCGCTGGTGGACAAGGAGATCGCCCATCGGTCCCTAAGCGACCTGCGGGTGGTGGGCTCCATGCACGAGCGCAAGGCCCTGATGGCGGAACTGTCCGACGGGTTCATCGCCCTGCCCGGGGGCCTAGGCACCTTCGAGGAACTGTTCGAGGTCTGGACCTGGGCGCAGCTCGGCTATCATCGCAAGCCCTGCGCCCTCCTGAACGCCGGCGGCTTCTACGACAAGCTGACGGATTTCCTGGACGACGTGGTCGAGCGCGGTTTCGTGAAGCCGATCCACCGGGCGATGCTGATCGTCGAGGACGAGCCCACGGCCCTCGTCGCGGCCATTCGCGCCTATGAGCCGCCGAAGGTCGACAAGTGGATCAAGGCGGGCGAGCGGTGATCGAGATCGTCACCGCCCTGGTTCGCGACCGGCACGGCCGCGTTCTGCTCGTGCGCAAGCGCGGCACGGAAAGCTTCATGCAGCCGGGCGGCAAGCGCGAGCCGGGCGAAAGCGAGCTGGACTCCCTGGCGCGGGAGCTTTCCGAGGAACTCGGCTGCGGCCTCATTCCGGGCTCCACGAGTAAACTAGGCGTCTTCGAGGCTCCGGCGGCGAACGAGCCGGGGCAACGGGTACGGGCTGCCATCTATGCGGCGAGCCTCGAGGGCGACCTCGTCTGCAACGCCGAGATCGAGGACCATATCTGGCTCGACCCGCGCGCGCCGGGAGCCACACCGCTGGCCCCGCTCACGCGCGACACGGTCCTGCCCCTCGCCCTGTCGCTGAACGGCGCCGCTCAGGCCTTGTAGGCGCCCACGCCCTCGCCGAGCCGGGCGTTGTTCGCCTCGCGGATCCGGGCGGCCTCCTCGTCGTAGAGGAAGGGCAGGAAGGCGAAGCGGCGCCCTTCGGTCACGCGCGACACCGCGTGAAGAAGCGGGCACGAGAACACCACCGCGCCGCCGGGCGGCGCCTTGTAGCTGCGCGATCCGTATTCGGGGAAGCTCACCTCGCCGCCCTCGAAATCACCGTTCAGATTGATGGAGACCGCGAAGCGGCGATGGGCCGTGCCGCTCGTCGTGTTGTCGCGATGCGCGCGGAAGTGCCCGCCGTCCTCCGCCGCGTAGCACGAGACGATGTAGCGCTCCATGCGGGAGGGCTTGAAGAAATGCACCCGCTCGATTTCCGGATTGATGCGGCGGATGATGCGGTGCTGCACCTGCCGCATCAGGTTCGGGTCTTCGATCGTGTAGTCCTTGCGGCTCTTGTGGCTCGCATCATGGACCGCCACGGTCTTGCCGTCGACCTCGCGCATGAAGCCCGATTCCTGGCCGCCGTGCCGCTCGTAGAGACCGATCAGGTGCCGGCAGAATTCCGGCTCGAACACGTCCGGGATCACGAGTACGGGAGCCGGGATCTCGAACCCGGCGAAACGGTCCACCGGCGGCAGGTCGCGCAGGTAGGCCATCACCTTCTCCCGATCGCCGCCATCCGGCTCGAAGGGGAAGACGGCGCGCACGCGCAGGGTAGGGTTGAGCACCATCCAGAAGCGGCGGATCTGGAGCTGCGACTGGCCCGGCGACGTGTTGCGCGGGAGGGCCCCATAGAGGCGCCCGACGGTGCCGTCGAAGTCCCAGAAATGACGGATGCCAGGGATGACCTGCTTCGCCCGCCCCTCCGACTCGTCCGAGGGATCGACGCTCACCCCGAAGATCGCGACCTTGTCGTCGTCGAACAGGTCGCGGTGGGTCTCCTGGAACGACGCCAGGGTTGCACGCCCGCCCTCGTCCGAGCCCGTCCCGTAGAAGCACAGGACGATATAGCGCCCGGCCACCGTGTCGAAGCTGAAATGCGGGTTGCTGGTCGAGCTCTGCTTGAACCAGGGAACTGGATCGCCAGCCTGGAGAATGCGGTAGGCCGGCTGCGCGGTTTCAGTTTCAGGAACGGCGGAATCGGTCATCGGGCGGTCCAGACAGGCTTGAGCAATATGTTATCTCATTTATTAGAATGCCTTTGCTGCAGCGGCAAGCTACCGTTGCGCCAGGAGCAGGAACCCGACGCCCGCTAGGATCAGCAGCATTCCGGCCAGCTCCCGCCGGGTCGTCGCCTGCGCCAGGAAGCGATGGGACACGGCCTGCGCCATCAGGACTTCGACGAGTGCCAGCGTCCGCACATTGGCGGCGGTCGTGAGCGCGAAGCCGATGAACCAGAACTGGGATGCCAGCGCCCCGAGGAACCCCGCCCCCAGGGAGGGACGCCAGGCGGCGAAGCTCGCCATGAGAGCCTTGCGGTCGAAGAGTCCGAGCCAGACCAGGAGAATGGCCGTCTGCAAGCCTAGGCCCCAGACGAGGGTCGTGGAGGCTCGGATCAGCGGGGAGCCGTGGTCGAGCGACAGGATGGCGCCGCGGAAGCCGATGGCCGCCAGGGCGAAGAAGGCCCCCGAGGCGAGACCGAAGACAACCGGCTTCACGCCCGAGGAGGTGAGGCTCGTGCCCGGTTTCAGGGACATGAGCACGACCCCCGAGGTCGCCACCGCGATGGCCAGCGCCATGGCGGGCGTGAGGTGATCGCCCAGCAGGAAGAGCCCGAAAACGGCCACCTGGACCGGCTCGGTCTTGGTATAGGCCGTGACCACCGAGAAGGCGCGCTCCCGCATGGCCGCGAGCATGAGGGCCGTGGCGAGGATCTGGGTGACCGCTCCGGTGAGGGCATAGGTCAGGAAGGTGGCATTCGGCCCTGGAACATCCTCTCCGGTCACAAGGTTCATCACGACCAAAGCCAGGAGGGCGAAGGGAAAGCCGTAGAGAAAGCGGACCTGGGTCGCGCCCACGGTTCCGATGGTTTCGGTCAGGCGCCGCTGGGTGGCGTTGCGGCCGGTCTGGGCCGCCGCCGCGGCCAGGGTCACCGGGATCCAGAGAAGGGATGTTGTCATGTCGATCTTCAAACGGCGCGGCTCTTGCCACTCTCTTGACACGAATTTCGTTAAGAAGGGCGGTATAAACTGACAAAAATCCGGCCAACCTAGCCAAGGTTAGGGTTTGGCCCTACAAATGGCCCAGCTGACAGGCGGGGCCTCACCGAGATCCTCTCCTATCGTTGGACGAAGCCAAGGAGTCGTTCCGCATGAACGTTAGCCGTGCCCTCCGCGCGACAGCCTTTGCCCTTGCCGCCTTGTTCAGCGGTTCGGCGCTGGCGGCCGGCGGCCCTGCTCTTGTCGTTGAACTCGAATCCGGCCGCGTCCTGCACGCGGAACGGGCGACCGACCCCTGGTTTCCGGCTTCGATCACCAAGCTGATGACGGCCTATGTGGCCCTCGACAAGGTGCGCTCCGGCCAGATGAGCATGGAGACGCTGCTCACCGTCACCGACGGCGCGGCCGCCCTGCCTCCGTCCAAGATGGGCTTCAAGCCCGGCACGCAGATCCGCCTCGACAACGCCCTCAAGATCATGATGGTGAAGTCGGCGAACGACATCGCCGCGACCATCGCGGAGAATATCGGCGGCTCGATCGACGGCTTCGCCGACCTGATGAACGCCCATGCCCAGCGCCTCGGCATGGTGAGCAGTCATTTCGTCAATCCCCACGGCCTGCCCGACGAGCGCAACCAGACCACGGCCCGCGACATGGCGGTTCTGGCCCGGGCTCTGCTGCTCGAATTCCCGGAGGACAGGGAGCTGTTCGACATCGGGGCGGTTCAGTACGGCCGGCGCATCATGCGCAACACGAATGGCCTCATCGGCCGCTATCCCGGCGCCGACGGCATGAAGACCGGCTTCATCTGCTCGGCGGGCTTCAACGTGGTGGCGAGCGCCACGCGCAACGGCCGCCACCTCATCACGGTCGTGCTCGGCGCCCCATCGGCCAACGAGCGCACGATCAAGGCGGCCGAGCTGTTCGACCGGGGCTTCAGCAGCAAGGTGAACTTCACCAACCCGGAACTCGCGGCCCTGCCGGTCTCCAGCAACTCCACGCCGCCGGACATGCGGCCCGTCATCTGCGACCGTCGTGGACCGATGCCGCAGGAGGAAGACGCCCCGGCCGTGGCCGAGACGGACAGCAACATCCCGAACCTGTTCTCCTCCGAGGTCATGGCTTTTGCCGGGGACACGGCCCAGAAGCCGGTGCGCACCGTGCTCGGCCCCCGCGCGGCGGTTCAGCCGGAGCGCGTCTGGATCGGCCTCAACCCTCCGTCCGAGGCCGAGCTCGCCGCCCAGGCGGCCGCGGAAGACGCCGCCGAGCAGGCCCGCAAGGCGAAGACCAAAAAGGCCACCGCTTCCAAGAAGGCGCCGGCCAAGAAGAGCGACGCCAAGGCTTCCGAGGAGAGCGAGACGGCCGACAAGGAGCCCGTGAAGTCCACGGCGAAGGGCAAGGACCATGGGCGCGCCAGCGTCGCCGTGAAGCCGGTGACCGGCAACGCCAAGCCCGCGTCCAAGCCGGCCGCGAAGGCTCCCCAGAAAGCCGACGCCAACGGGAAGCCCAAATCCATCGCGAACTGATCCGCGACACGAGAGATCCTCCGCAACGCCCGGTCATCGACCGGGCGTTTTGCTTGCTCCCTTGCTTTCGCGGCCGATCCGCGCGAACGGTTCAGGGTCCAGAGTATAACACGTCGTCATGACCCGCTCCTCCTCCCCCACCGACGGCCTCCTCTTCGCCCTCGCCTCGGCCAGCCTCTACGGGCTCAACATTGTCTACGCGCGCATGGCGTCCTTTGCCGGGGCCAGCGGGTCGGCCATCGTGGTCTACCGGGTCTTCCTGATGCTGGCGCTGATCGGCATCGTGGCGGCCGTCGCGAGACGCTCGCTCGCCATGGCACGGGAGGAGAGGGGCAAGCTCGTCCTCCTCGGGATCTCCAGCGCCCTACAGGGCATCGGCTATCTGTCGTCCGTCGCGTTCATCCCGGTGGCGGTTGCGGCGGTCGTCTTCTACACCTATCCCATCATCATCGTCCTCGCGAGCCCGTTCGTGGAGAGGACGCCCCTGACGCGGACCCTGGTGGCGATCGTCGCCGTCGCAACCCTCGGCGTCGGCCTGGTGGTGGGGCCTGCCTTCTCCGATCTCGATTGGCGCGGTCTGGCCCTCGCCTTCGGTGCCAGCATCGCCACGGCGGTCCAGTTCTTCACCGCAGCGCGCTGCACGAAGACGGGCGTGGTGGCGAAGGTGTTCTGGCTTCAGCTGATCATTCTTCCGACGGCGATCCTCATCGGCCTCACCGCGGGGCAGCTGGCGCCCCCATCCGTCCTGGCCCTGGCGCCCTTCGCCGTGACGATGACGATCGCCGGCTATGTCGGCGGGTTCGTCCTGCAGTTCCTGGCGCTCGGGCGCATCTCGGCGGTGGCGGCCGGGATCGTCTATTGCTTCGAGCCGGTGGTGGCGGCCCTGTCCTCGGCCCTCATCCTGAACGAGAGCCTGGCGCCGATGCAGATCGCCGGCGGGGCTCTTGTGCTGGCCGCGATCATGGCCAACGTTCTTCTGGACCAGCGGCGTCCGAAGGATGCGCCTGAGCGTCGACCGCGAAACTGGAAGCCGGTTTTGCGTGAGACGATGCCGGAAACCAAAAACTGAGAGCCTTGGATCTCAATATCCGTTGCCTTGGCGACGATTGCGGATTGATACGATGACGACCACGACACCTCCCCCGCCGATCCCGCTCACCATTCTCACAGGATTCCTGGGTTCCGGGAAAACGACGCTTCTCAACCGGCTCCTGAAGGATCCGGCCCTGCGGGACACGGTGGTGATCATGAACGAGTTCGGCGAGATCGGCCTCGACCACCTGCTGGTAGAGACCGTCGACGAGGGCATGGTGCTGCTCTCCGCCGGATGCCTCTGCTGCACGGTGCGCGGTGACCTCATCGCGACCCTGGAAGACCTCCTGCGCAAGCGCGACAACGGCCGAATCCTGCCCTTCAAGCGCGTGATCATCGAGACCACGGGCCTCGCCGACCCGGCGCCGATCCTCCATGCGGTGCTGTATCACCCCTATCTGTCGATGCGCTACGCGGTGGAAGGCGTGGTGACGACGGTCGACGTTGTCAACGGGACAACCACCCTGGACACCCATCGGGAGGCCGTGAAACAGGCGGCCGTCGCCGAGCGGATCGTCATCACCAAGACCGATCTCATGGATGACCGGCAGGGCCTCGACCGGCTGCGCGAGCGGCTGCACCAGCTCAATCCCGGCGCCGCTCTCCTGGAGGCGGATGCGCCGGCCGAAGCGGTCATCGCAGGCGGTCTCTTCGGCCTCGACGGCAAGATCGCCGACGTGGCCCAGTGGCTGAAGACGGAGGCCGTGGAGGAGGCGGAGCGCGAGAGCCACGCCCATCAGCATGGTCATCACCACCATCATGGTCATGGGCACGATCATCATCACCACCATCATCACGACGTGAACCGGCACGACGACAGGATTCATTCCTTCTGCCTCACCAGCGACGAGCCGATCCGCCAGGGCACGCTCGACATGTTCCTGGACCTCCTGCGCTCGTCGCAGGGCGCGAAACTGCTGCGGGTGAAGGGCCTCGTGGCGCTGGCCGAGGATCCCGAGCATCCGGTGGTGATCCACGGCGTGCAGCATGTGATCCATGTTCCCGCCGTACTGCCGCGCTGGCCCAGCGATGACCGGCGCAGCCGTATCGTGTTCATCGTGGACGACCTGGAGCGCGAGACCGTGGAAAAGCTCTGGGACGCCTTTCTCGGGCGCCCCGCCATCGATGCGCCGGACGCGGCGGCGCTCTCAGACAACCCGCTGTCTCTTCGACGGTAAGGACACTTTCGCAAAAGCTGGTCCTCGGATAGGTTATAGCAATTCTATAACGCTGATTCTGTAAGGCTGATTGCGATGCAGGTGTCGAAATTCCTCCTTGCCGTTCTTCTGTGCGGAACGGCCCTCGCCGTTCCGGTTCAAGCCAAGCAGCCTCCGGGAAAGCGCATCCTCAAGATCGACGTGCGGGTCGAGGGCACGGAAGGCTGGCAGACCAAGGTCAGCTCCGAGAAGGGAACGATCTCGGAGCACTTCTACCTAGCGACGGTCCTGGAGCCGAGCGACAGCCTCGATGCCATGAATCCTCTCGATCCGGATTCCATGCGCAAGGCGCAGGAAACCAGCGCCCGGCAGATCGCCAACGTCCAGAAGATCCAGGAGCGCAACAGGGCGCTCGCGCCCGCCGCCCCGCCGAATCCCGCCATGCAGCAGCAGGTCAACCAGGCGATCATGCAGGCCTATGCCCGGTGCAAAGGTGACGAAGCCTGCATCAAGGCCGCCGTGATGCAATCGAATCCCGGCCTGATGACCCCGCCTCCCGGGGCCACCATGCGGCCCGGCATCCCGGATACCGCAACAACCCAGGAGGACAAGGCTGTCTACCGGCAATGGTTCGGCCTCGAAGGGTGTCCCGGCAAGTTCAGGGCGACCCGCAACGACATCGGCCGGGGTTCCGTGTCGGATGTGGGCGCGTCGAAGCCGTGGAACCACGAGGTCAGGTTCGATATCGCGCAGGACAAGCCGTCCCTGTGCCTGTCTTATCCGATGTCGGTGGTGGACGAGGAAGCGGGCCGGCTTTTCCTGCCGGGCTTCCTCTTTCCCGAGGCGGCCGCCCTGCAGGCGAATGCCGGAAACGTCAAGGCGACCGTTCCCGGCGAGATCGCCGCATGGGTGAGCAGGACCTTGAAGGGCGCGCCGCTCTCCGGCACGAAAGCCGAAACGATCAGCCTGCAACAGCCGATCGTCGTTCTGCCGCTGGCGAACGCCGCCTACAGCGGCAAGGCCAAGGTCACCGTGACCTGGAGCCTGACCGAGACCTACAAGGCGGGGACAGCCCTGCCCGACATGTGAGCCCGGCGTTCCCTCACGCGGCCATCTGCGAGCGCTGCGCCCAGCCGGTCATGGAGCGCTCCACATAGGCCGTGATCACGTACATGACGACGCCGAGCACCGCGAGCACCACGAGGGCCGCCCAGACCAGCGGCACCTCGAACGCCGCCGAGGCGCGGGTGAGCAGGTTGCCGATGCCCACATTGGACGCGTTCTGCTCGCCAATGACCGAGCCTACATAGGCGAGCGTGATTGCAACCTTCAGCGAGCCGAAGAAATACGGCATGGCGCGGGGCACGCCGACCTTGAGCACGATATCCCGCTTCGAGGCGCCGAGCGCCCGCAGCACGTCCTCCATTTCAGGCTCCACCGTGGAGATGCCGGTGGCCACGTTCACCACGATGGGGAAGAACGAGATCAGGAAGGCCGTCAGCACCGGCGGCACCCAGCCGACGCCGAACCAGAACACGAGGATCGGCACCACGGCCACCTTCGGGATCGAATTGAAGCCCACGAGCAGCGGATAGGACCCCGCATTGATGAGCCGCGAGGAGCCGAGCACCATGCCGAGCAGCAGGCCGAACCCGACCGCGAGGCCGAAGCCCGCCAGCGTCATCCACAGGGTGTGCATGGCATGGTAGGCAAGCTGGGTCCGGTATTCCCACACGGCGAGAAGGATCGTAGAGGGTGCCGGAAGGATGAAGCTCGATACCTTCAGGACGCGGCAGACGATCTCCCACAGCAGGAAGAACCCGATGGTGAAGACCCAGGGGGCGAGGGCGAGCTGGTTCTTGGTTTTCATGGTTTTCAGGCCGCCTTGCGCGCCTGCGCGATATGCCCGCGCAGCTCATGGACGAGAGCGGAGAATTCCGGCGTGTAGGTGATCTCGAGATCGCGCGGCCGCGGGAACTCCACCTCCCGCTCGGCGACGATCCGGCCCGGCCGCGCGCTCATGCAGAAGATCCGGTCCGACAGGAACGCGGCCTCGCGCAGATCGTGGGTGACGAGAATGATCGTGACCTTCTGGGCCGCATGGAGGTCGCGCATCACGCACCACAATTCCTCGCGGGTGAAGCTGTCGAGCGCGCCGAAGGGCTCGTCGAGCATCAGGAGCTTCGGCTCGTGGATCAGCGCCCGGCAGAGGGAGGCGCGCTGCTGCATGCCGCCGGAGAGCTGCCAGGGATACTTACGCCCCTGACCTTTCAGGCCGACCTGCTCCAGCAGGCTCTCGGCCTTGGCCACGTATTCCGCCTTGTGGCGGCGCAGCCGCGCGCGGTGCGGTTCCACGATCTCGAGCGGCAGGAGAATGTTGTCGAGGGTGGTCCGCCAAGGCAGCATGGTCGGGTTCTGGAAGGCCATGCCGGCGAGCTTGACAGGAGCTCCCACCTGCCTGCCATCGACGATGACCGTTCCCTCGCGGGGAAACTGCAGACCGGTGGCGAGCTTCATGAGGGTGGACTTGCCGCAGCCGGAAGGCCCCACGATGGCGGCGAACTCGCCCTCGTTCACCTTGAGGGTGAGGTTCCTGACCGCGGGCAGGCCATCCTCGGCCCGCGCATAGACATGGGTGACGTCGTGAATGTCGACAAAGGGTTTCATGACACGAAGCCGGCGAGCCAGAAGAAGAGCCCGGCCGCTGGACGGCCGGGCTTGCGGGATCAGTTCACCTTGCGCTGGTCGGCCGCGGGGAGGAACTCCTCCGTGAACACGCCCTCGACCGTGGGCTTCGCCTTGTAGGTGAAGGTCAGGCCGATCTCGTCGAGAGCCTTGGCGAAGCGGTCCTTGTCGATGCCGCCGAAGCCGTTCTCCTTGACCCAGGGGGTGATCATGTTCTGCTCCAGCACCATCTTGAGGCGCTCGAGCTCCACGTCCTTTTTGGCGACGTCATTGCGCTTGATCACCGAGTCCACCGCGCTCGACGGATCCTTCACCGTGTCCTGCACGCCCTTCATGATCGCGCGCAGAAGGCCCTTCACGGCCTCCGGCTTCTCCTGGGCGAATTTCTGCGACACGATGATGGTGTTGCCGTAGAGATCGACGCCGTAATCGCTCATGAGCAGCACGACGATGTCGTCAGCCGGCACGCCGCGGGATTTCAGGTTGATGTAGGACGACATGGAAAAGCCGAACACCGCATCGACTTCTCCTTGAGCCAGCATGGGCTCGCGGACCGGGAAGCCCACATTCTCGAACTTCATGGTGGTATCGTCGATCTTGTTCACCGCCTTGAAGATCGGCCATTGTGCATAGGCGCCGTCGGCCGCCGGAGCGCCGAACTTCTTGCCCGCGAGGCTCGACACCTCCTTGCTGATGCCGCGGCTCTTGCGCCCGATGATGGCGAAGGGGGGACGGTCGTAGATCACCATCACGGCCTTGATGTCCGTGCCGGGATTCTCGTCGCGGAAGCGCACAAGGGAGTTCACGTCGCCGAAGCCTACGTCGTAGGTGCCCGACGCCACACGGGAGATCGGCTCGCGGGAGCCCGCCGCCGGATCGATGGTCACGTCGAGCCCCTCGGCCTTGAAGTAGCCCTTGTCGAGCGCCACGGCGAAGGGGGCCGCCGGCCCCTCCCAGCGCCAGTCCAGGGAGAACCGCACCGGGGTCTGAGCCTGGGCCGTCGCGGACCCGAGAAGCACGGCCGCCCCGGCCAGCATTCCCCTGATCCACGCAGCCTTCGTCGCACGATCCGCAAACATCACCGTCACCTCTGTTTTTATGTCGGGAGCCTTGTGGCGCTCTTCCTGGACGCCTGCCCGGTTCCTGACCATGCAACCAGATCGGCCTCCGGGGTCAAGTCTCTTGCCCGGGCATCACTGCCCCAGGGGCAGGCATCTGACGGAAAATTGAGCAGATCGATGGACACCGGCGCCCCTTGACGGTCGCGAAGGGACTTCCCACGTGACATCCATCGGCGACCGGGCCCCTCTGGCAGGACGTGAGCACACGACTGTGATGTCGGAGCCGATGCTTGTACGCAAAGCAATCATAGGTCCGGTTATGCCAGAATTCCTGCTCGTGGAATGGCTGGGGAAGCCCGTCTGGATGTGGACGGCTTTCTTGAGCCTTGTCGTGTTTCTTCTCGCCTTCGATCTCGGTGTCCTGAACAGGAAGGACCGGGAATTGGGCGTGAAGGAGAGCCTTCTCATGTCCGCCTTCTATATCGGTATCGCGGCGCTCTTCGGCGCCTATATCTGGTGGTCCTTCGAGACCGGCCTCCTGGTGACCCAGGACGGCAGCCATGCGGGCATCGCCTATTTCACGGGCTTCTTTATCGAGAAGTCCCTGTCCATCGACAACGTCTTCGTGATCTCGCTGATCTTCAGCTATTTCGCGATCCCCCGGAAATACCAGTACCGGGCCCTCGTGTGGGGCATCATCGGCGTCATCGTCCTGCGCGGCATCATGATCGCCGTGGGCGCGGCCCTCGTGCAGGAATACGCCTGGATGCTCTATCTCTTCGGCGCGTTCCTCATCATCACGGGCATCAAGATGCTGCTCGTGCCCGAGAGCGAGCCGAATATCGACAACAACGCCATGGTGCGTTTCCTCCGCCGTCACATGCGGGTCTCGGACCGCCTGCACGAGCAGCAATTCTTCGTGCGGGAGCCAGACCCGAAGACGGGCCGGATCGTCACCTGGGCGACACCGCTCTTCCTCGCCCTGGTGGTGATCAACGTGGCCGATCTGATCTTCGCGGTCGATTCGGTGCCGGCGATCTTCGCCATCACGACAGACACCTTCGTGGTCTACACGGCGAACATCATGGCGATCCTCGGTCTGCGCGCGCTCTACTTCGCGCTCGCCGCCATGGTGCACCGATTCCACTACCTGAAATACGCGCTCGCCCTGGTGCTCGTGTTCATCGGCGGCAAGATCTTCTGGAACCAGCTCGTCGGCAAGCTCGACCCCACGATCTCGCTCGGCGTCACCTTCGCGCTGATCGCCGGCGGCGTCGTCTTCTCCCTCTGGAAGACGAAGAACGAGCCGGAGACGATCTCCGGGTAAGGCATCTCTGCCCTGTCATGGCCGGCCTTGTGCCGGCCATCTCGATACGGAAAAGCGCCCCGCCTCAATCAATCGAGATCACCGGCACGAGGCCGGTGATGACGTAAGAGGGCGCCCGACCCTCACACCGGCAGCATCCCGTCGCTCTTCACCTCCTCCATGACCGCATAGGTGCGGGTCTCCTTCACGCCCGGAAGCGCCAGGAGGATCTCGCCGAGGAAGTGGCGATAGGCGGCCATATCGGCCACCCGGGTCTTGACGAGATAATCGAAGCCGCCCGCCACCATGTGGCATTCGAGAACCTCAGGCGCCCGCTTCACCGCAGCGGCGAATTTCTCGAACACGTCGGGCGTCGTCTTGTCGAGGGAGACCTCCACGAAGACGAGCAGTTCGAGCCCGAGTCGGTGCGGATCGAGTCGCGCCCCATAGCCGGCGATGACCCCTTCGCGCTGCAGGCGCTTGACGCGCTCCCCCGTGGAGGTGGGCGACAACCCCACCTTTTCGGCCAGTTCCACGGTGGCGATCCGGCCATCCGCCTGGAGAGCCTTGAGGATCTTGCGATCGATCCGGTCCAAATCCGTCATTTTCACGGTCTTTCTGCAATTCTTCCTCCGTTCATAAGGCTAAATCGTCAATTTCGCCATCGAAACACGGCCGGAGGCCTCCTATATTTCCGGATAATATCCAGAGGATTGTCGATGAGCCCTGCCCCCGTTGCCCCCCTGCCCTTCAACCCGCCCTTCGCGGAGGACGACAAGGCCTTGGCGGCCCGCCTTCTCGCGAGCGCCCGTCTTTCGCCGGAGCGCGAGAGGCGCGTGGACGAGCAGGCCACCCGCCTGATCGAGGCGATCCGCGCCAAGGGCGGCGGGCTCGGCGGCGTCGAGGAGATGCTCCGGGAATATGCGCTGTCCACCAAGGAAGGCCTCGCCCTCATGGTCCTCGCCGAGGCCCTGCTGCGGGTGCCCGATGCCGCCACCTCCGACCGGCTGATCGAGGACAAGCTGGGCCAGGCCGATTTCGCCGGCCACGAAGCCAAGTCCGACGCCTTCCTGGTTTCGGCCTCGGCCTGGGCGCTCGGCATCACGGCGCGGATCATCCAGCCCGGCGAGACGCCGGAGAGTATCCTGGGCCAGCTCACCAAGCGCCTCGGCCTGCCGGCCGTGCGCACCGCCACCCGCCAGGCCATGCGGGTCATGGGAAACCACTTCGTGCTCGGACAGACCATCGAGGAGGCGCTGAAGCGCGCCACCTCGTCCAAGGGCCGGATCTACCGCTATTCCTTCGACATGCTGGGCGAAGGCGCCCGCACGGCCGAGGATGCACGCCGCTATTTCGAATCTTACGCGTCCGCCATCGACGCGATCGGCCGCTCCGCCGGCAACGAGCCGCTGCCGAACCGCCCCGGCATTTCGGTGAAGCTCTCGGCGCTCCATCCGCGCTACGAGGCCACGAGCCGTGAGCGCGTGATGCGCGAGCTGGTACCGCTCGTGATCGCGCTGGCGCAGAAGGCGAAATCCTACGATCTCAACTTCACGGTCGATGCGGAAGAGGCCGACCGGCTCGAATTGTCCCTCGAGGTGATCGAGGCCGTGCTGGCCGATCCGTCACTTGCGGACTGGAAGGGCTTCGGGCTCGCCATCCAGGCCTACCAGAAGCGCGCCGGTTCGGTCGTCGATGCCATCGCGGCCATGGCCGAGAAATACGACCGCCAGCTCATGGTGCGCCTGGTCAAGGGCGCCTATTGGGACACGGAAGTGAAGCGGGCCCAGGAGCGCGGGCTCGACGATTATCCGGTCTTCACCCGCAAGGCGATGACGGACCTGCACTACATCGCCTGCGCCGAGAAGATGCTGGCTCTGCGCCCGCGCATCTACCCGCAATTTGCCACGCACAACGCGCTCACCGTCGCGTCCATCATCGAGCGCGCCGGCGGCACGGAAGGCTACGAGTTCCAGCGCCTGCACGGCATGGGCGAGGCGCTCTATGCGCGCCTGCTCGAGGATAATCCGGGCTTGGCGTGCCGCGCCTATGCGCCGGTGGGCGGCCATCGCGACCTGCTGGCCTATCTCGTGCGCCGTCTCCTGGAGAACGGCGCGAATTCCTCCTTCGTGTCGGTGGCGGCCGATCCGACCGTGCCGGTCCAGGTGCTGCTAAAGCGTCCTGCCGACATCATCGTGTCGGCCGACAAGGCGCGCCATCCCAAGCTCCCCCTGCCGCGCGATCTCTATGGCCCCGAGCGCGCGAATTCGAGGGGTGTCGAGTTCGGACATCGCGCCTCCCTCGACGGGCTCCTGGCCGAGATCGAGAAGGGGCGGCAGCAGACCTTCAAGGCCGAACCGCTGATCGACGGCAAGGCGGCGGCGGGCACGGCGCGTCCGGTCGTCAGCCCCATCGACGGCTCGACCGTGGTCGGACAGGTGACGGAAGCCTCGCCGGAGGTGGCCGACCGGGCCATGACGGCCGCGCAGGCAGGGTTCAAAGCGTGGAGCCGCACGGATGCGAAGACCCGGGCCCAAGCGCTTCAGCGCGCGGCCGACCTGCTGGAGGAGCGGCGCGGCGCATTGCTTCACCTGTTGCAGGTTGAAGCTGGCAAGACACTCGACGATGCGCTCTCCGAGGTGCGCGAGGCCGTCGATTTCCTGCGCTATTACGCGGTGCAGGGCAGCACCCTGTTCGGCGCGGGAGACACGATGCCGGGACCGACCGGCGAGAGCAACGTGCTGCGCCTTCGCGGTCGCGGCGTGTTCGTGGCGATCTCGCCCTGGAACTTCCCGCTCGCGATCTTCCTCGGCCAGGTCAGCGCCGCCCTGATGGCGGGCAATGCCGTGGTGGCGAAGCCCGCCGAGCAGACGCCGCTGATCGCGGATCTCGCCGTGCGCATCCTGCATGAAGCAGGCGTGCCCAAGACCGCCCTTCATCTCATGCCGGGCGACGGTCGTGTCGGCGCGCGTCTCGTGGAGCACAAGGACGTGGCGGGCGTGGTCTTCACCGGCTCGACCGAGGTCGCCCGCATCATCAACCGCACGCTTGCCAACAAGGACGCGGCCATCGTGCCGCTGATCGCCGAGACTGGTGGCATCAACGCGATGATCGTGGATGCCACCGCCCTGCCCGAGCAGGTGGCCGACGATGTGGTGATGTCGGCGTTCCGCTCCGCCGGGCAGCGCTGCTCGGCCCTGCGCCTGCTCTGCGTGCAGGAAGACGTGGCCGACCGGATGATCGAGATGATCGCCGGCAATGCCCGCGAGCTGAAGATCGCCGATCCGCGCGAGGTCTCGACCCATGTGGGTCCCGTGATCGACCGCGAAGCGAAAGACAAGCTCGACGCGCATATCGGGGCCATGAAGCGCTCGGCGAAAGTGCATTATGCCGGAGAAGCGCCCGCGACCGGCACCTATGTGGCGCCGCATATCTTCGAACTCAACAAGCCGCACGATCTCGCCCAGGAGGTGTTCGGCCCCGTTCTGCACGTGGTGCGCTACAAGGCCGACCGTCTGGAGGACGTGCTGCGCGCCGTCGAGAGCACCGGCTACGGGCTGACGCTCGGCGTCCATTCCCGCATCGACGCGACGGTCGCGCGGGTCGTGCAGGCCCTGTCCGTCGGCAACGTCTACGTCAACCGCAACATGATCGGCGCGGTGGTGGGCGTGCAGCCCTTCGGCGGACACGGCCTCTCCGGCACAGGCCCGAAGGCAGGCGGCCCGCATTACCTCCTGCGCTTCGCCACCGAACAGACGGTCACGATCAACACCGCCGCCGCCGGCGGCAACGCCAACCTGATCGCCATGGGGGAGTGAGAGCTACTTTCGGGAGTTCTTTGCAGATTTCTTTGGCGCTCCTGACTTTGTGAAGTCGGTGAGCGCTTCCGTCCACGCTATGTATAGCCGATCTGAATTTCGAGGATCTTCCCAAGATACGCGTTCGATATCAAATGAGTCGGCTGGTTGAACGATCTTCCAGATGACCGGATGCGGCTCATCTTCAAGGAATTGGAAGTATGAATCTTGGATTAATCTTTGATCCTGTTTGGATGAGTTCAATCCAAGTGTGATGGACTTTATCTGCAAATTTGGAAGATGAACATAGGCACCTTCCGGGAGAGACAATATCGAAATTTCATTTTTGAGCTTTTGGGCGGGTAGGATTAGCCGGTATTCTTGCTCGTATTGCCAGCCTACGCTTTTTTGCAGATAACTTCGATTGTACACTTGATGCTCTAGGTCGCGACCCTCTTTTACTGCGAGCGCACATACCTCTGTCGCTAAAACGGTCGGTCGCCGAGTGGTGTAATCAACTCGGTCTAGTAGCATGCCGGTTGGACGATTTGTGAAACCCGTCAACTCCAGACAAAATCCCGTGTGTGATGACGCGTAATGAGACCACATGCGTGGCTCATTCCATGTCTTGGACATGGAGAAGATGCGGGCGTCAGCAAAGCGCTCCTTCATGTAGGCAGTGATAAAATCTTTTGGTGAGCTTAGCGTGCCTAATATTCCACTCCCTAAGAGACCTTTCTGATCTGATGTAGATGAGGAAATGGATCTATTGAACGCTTCGAGTGCCGCCTCCGCAGAACTTTTCATATAGGCCGAGAGATTGTGATTTTTTGCTAACATGGCTCGTATATGGTCGGCTGCTTCTTCGTCATTCAAGTCATTATTTAGGTACGGAGTGCAGTCCGTCGGGTCATTTAGAACATTCTTGTGAGCGAAGAACAAAGCTTTGTGCTTGAAAAGCATGAATAGGGATAGGCGTGTGTGAGGCCCAAAGCCCATAAATTTGTAGTAGCTATCTTCAGGCTCACCAAACAAGCTCGCTATAGGACTATTACTCATCTTCCCCTGCTTACCCGTTATCAACTATTGGTGGTGACTGTAATCGGTTTTCTCGCTTGAAGCCAAGTGTTGCCACCCGCTCCCACGGCCCGCCGCGATACCACCACAGCTCCAGCCCGACCGCCTCCACCTCGAACGGTGTGAAGCCGTCGCGCAGCTCTTCCAGCAGAGCACGCGCGGCGGACGGGTGGACCTTGTTCTGCACGGTCACATGCGGCTGGTGGTTCTGCCGGTCTTGCGGCTTGAGCCAGTCATTCCATCGCAGCGCCAGATCGCGCCGCAGTCCTGCGAGTTCCGGCGAGGCGAGCGCATAGGCGACGCCGCTGCCGAGAGGACGCAGACCTGTCACGGCGAGCGTGAAGGGGGGCCGCTTGGAAGCGTGAGCCTCGATGTCCTGCTCGATGCGCGGCAAGTGCTCGCCCGGGAGTGTGTGAAACAGGGTCAGGTGGGCCGGGATGAAGTTTCGCTCGGGCGGAAAGTAGCACCGTCGTTGCGCGTCGAAAAAGGCATGGGAGTGCTCGTCGAGCTGGAGCGTGAGGATGAGCGGCGCGGTGGCTTCCATCAAAGAAAAACCCGGCTCGGGGCCGGGTTGTTTCAAGTCTGTTGAATCGGATCTGGTCTCAAAGGCGGGTCCCGCCTTCGGGTCCGAGGCTTCAGAAGTTCAGTGCCGCCTTGGCTTCGCGCAGCTGCGCGATGGCCGCTTCGGCCACGTGCTTGGCGGCCGGCTCATTGGTGGCATCGTAATGCATCTCGGCGGTCAGGATCTCCTGGTCGAGGATGTCCTGGGTGATCTCCTCCTCGGGGAGCGCGCGCTCGGCCAGAACCGTGAGGCCGTTCTGGTTGATGTCGGCGAAGCCGCCGCGGACGAGAATCCGCTTCCCATTGCCGGGCGTGCTGGTCACGACGAGGAACCCGGTCTTGAGGGTTGTCATCACGGGCGAATGGCCGGCCAGAACCGTCATGTCGCCTTCGGTCGCCGGCAGCACCACGGCGTCGACCTGGCCGGAGAACAGCACGCGCTCGGGAGAGACGAGTTCGAAAGTGAAGGTAGCCATCTGAGCTCCTCGTCATCCCGTGGCCGGTGGACGGCCGGGAATCGTTTGGGAGATACGCTTTGGAAAAGTCGTTCGGACAAGAACATCCCGGAGCGTGCGGACACGGCTCCGGGATGTCGCCTGTTGGAGATTAGGCGGCTTCGGCCGCGAGGCGCTGGGCCTTCTCGACGGCTTCGTCGATCGTGCCGACCATGTAGAAGGCCGCCTCGGGAAGGTGGTCGTACTGACCCTCGACCAGACCCTTGAAGCCCTTGATGGTGTCTTCGAGCGCGACGAGCTTGCCGGGCGAGCCGGTGAACACTTCCGCCACGTGGAACGGCTGGCTGAGGAAGCGCTCGATCTTGCGGGCGCGGGCGACGGTGAGCTTGTCCTCTTCGGAGAGCTCGTCCATGCCCAGGATCGCGATGATGTCCTGGAGCGCCTTGTAGCGCTGCAGCACCTGCTGGACCTGACGGGCCACGTTGTAGTGCTCGTCGCCGACGATGGCAGCCGAGAGCATGCGCGAGGTCGAATCGAGCGGGTCCACCGCCGGGTAGATGCCCTTCTCGGCGATCGAACGCGAAAGCACGGTCGTGGCGTCGAGGTGGGCGAAGGAGGTCGCCGGGGCCGGGTCGGTCAGGTCGTCGGCGGGCACGTAGATGGCCTGCACCGAGGTGATCGAACCCTTGGTCGTGGTGGTGATGCGCTCCTGCAGGGCGCCCATGTCGGTGGACAGGGTCGGCTGGTAGCCCACGGCCGAAGGAATACGGCCGAGAAGAGCCGACACCTCGGAGCCCGCCTGGGTGAAGCGGAAGATGTTGTCGACGAAGAACAGCACGTCCTGGCCCTGGTCGCGGAAGTTCTCGGCGACGGTGAGGCCGGTCAGAGCGACGCGGGCGCGGGCGCCCGGGGGCTCGTTCATCTGGCCGTAGACGAGAGCGCACTTGGAGCCGGCGGCCGAGCCGCTCTCACGCGGATCGACGTTCACCTTCGACTCGATCATCTCGTGATAGAGGTCGTTGCCCTCGCGGGTGCGCTCACCGACGCCGGCGAACACGGAGTAGCCGCCGTGCGCCTTCGCGACGTTGTTGATGAGCTCCATGATCAGCACGGTCTTGCCGACGCCGGCGCCGCCGAAGAGGCCGATCTTGCCGCCCTTGGCGTAGGGAGCGAGCAGGTCGACGACCTTGATGCCCGTCACGAGGATCTGGCCCTCGGTGGACTGCTCGGCATAGGACGGAGCGGGCTGGTGGATGGCGCGGGTGCCTTCGCCGACGATCGGGCCGGCCTCGTCCACCGGCTCGCCGATGACGTTCATGATGCGGCCGAGGGTGGCGGTGCCGACGGGCACCGAGATCGGCGCGCCGGTGTCGGCGACGGGCTGGCCGCGAACGAGGCCTTCGGAGGTGTCCATGGCGATGCAGCGCACGGTGCTTTCCCCGAGCTGCTGCGCCACTTCGAGCACGAGGCGGGTGCCGCCGTTCGTGGTCTCGAGAGCGTTGAGGATCTCCGGCAGGTGACCGTCGAACTGCACGTCGACGACGGCGCCGATGACCTGGGTGATGCGACCGGTCGCTTTACCGGCAGTGGTAGCGGTGTTGGCCATGATTGGCTCCTCTCGGATTCGTCAGAGCGCCTCGGCGCCTGAAATGATTTCGATCAGTTCCTTGGTGATCATCGCCTGACGCGACCGGTTGTAGGTCATCGTCTGCTTCTTGATCATCTCGCCCGCGTTGCGGGTCGCATTGTCCATGGCGCTCATGCGGGCGCCCTGTTCGGAAGCGGCATTCTCGAGCAGCGCGCGGAAGATCTGCACGGTGAGGTTCCGCGGCAGGAGCGTCGTCAGGATCTCGCCTTCCTCGGGCTCGTACTCGTAGACCGCATCGCTGGAGCCGGCGCTGGCCTCGATCTGGGCCGGGATGATCTGCTGCGCGGTCGGGATCTGGGCGATCACCGAGCGGAAGCGCGAGTAGAACAGGGTCGCCACGTCGAACTCGCCGGCTTCGAAGCGGGCGAGCACCTTCTGGGCGATCATGTCGGCCTGCTCGAAGCCGATCTGGCGCACGGAGCGCAGGTCCACGAGCTCGATGATCTGCTCGGCGAACTGGCGACGAAGGATGTCGTAGCCCTTCTTGCCGACGCAGATGATCTTGACCGTCTTGCCCTCGGCGAGCAGCCGGTTGGCATGGTCGCGGGCGAGACGGGCGATCGAGGAGTTGAACGCGCCGCAAAGACCGCGCTCCGCAGTACAGACGATCAGCAGGTGAACGCGGTCGGAGCCGGTGCCGGCGAGAAGACGCGGCGTTTCGGGCCCGACGGTGATGCCGGACGCGATGTTGCCGAGCACCACCGCCATGCGCTCCGCATAGGGACGCGCGGCTTCCGCCGCGGTCTGCGCGCGGCGCAGCTTCGCGGCGGCCACCATCTGCATGGCCTTGGTGATCTTCTGCGTCGCCTTGACCGAGGCGATGCGGTTACGAAGGTCTTTCAAGCTCGGCATCGAGCAGCCCTACCTCTCCGGTATCCCGGTTCGATCTTTAAGAGAACTCAAGCCTTTACGAGAAAGACTTGGCGTAGTTCTGGACGACGTCCTTGAGCTTCGCTTCCGAGTCGCTCGACAGGTCCTTCGAAGCGCGGATGGCTTCCAGGATATCGGCGTGCTTGCCGCGCAGGAGCGAGAGCAGACCGTCCTCGAACGCGCGCACCCGGTTGAGCGGCAGGTTGTCGAGGTAGCCGTTCACGCCGGCATAGATCACGGCGACCTGCTCTTCCATCTTCAGCGGCGAGAATTGCGGCTGCTTCAGGAGCTCGGTCAGGCGCGAACCGCGGTTCAGCAGGCGCTGCGTGGTGGCGTCGAGGTCGGAGCCGAACTGAGCAAAGGCCGCCATTTCGCGGTACTGAGCCAGCTCGCCCTTGATCTTGCCCGCGACCTTCTTCATCGCCTTTGTCTGGGCCGAGGAGCCCACGCGCGACACCGAGAGGCCGACGTTCACGGCCGGGCGGATGCCCTGGTAGAACAGGTCCGTCTCGAGGAAGATCTGGCCGTCGGTGATCGAGATCACGTTGGTCGGGATGTAGGCCGACACGTCGTTGGCCTGCGTCTCGATGACCGGCAGAGCGGTGAGCGAGCCCGCGCCCTGGCTGTCGTTGAGCTTCGCGGCGCGCTCCAGAAGACGGGAGTGCAGGTAGAACACGTCGCCCGGGTAAGCCTCGCGGCCCGGCGGACGGCGCAGCAGCAGCGACATCTGACGGTAGGCGACGGCCTGCTTGGACAGGTCGTCGTACACGATCACGGCATGCATGCCGTTGTCGCGGAAGAACTCACCCATGGCGCAGCCGGCGAAGGGCGCCAGGAACTGCATCGGGGCCGGGTCGGACGCGGTCGCGGCGACGACGATGGAGTATTCCAGCGCGCCGTTTTCCTCGAGCACCTTCACGAACTGGGCAACGGTGGAGCGCTTCTGGCCGACGGCCACGTAGACGCAGTAGAGCTTCTGGCTCTCGTCGTTGCCCTGGTTCAGGGGCTTCTGGTTCAGGATCGTGTCGAGCGCGACGGCGGTCTTGCCGGTCTGGCGGTCGCCGATGATCAGCTCGCGCTGGCCGCGGCCGACCGGGATCAGGGCGTCGATAGCCTTGAGGCCCGTCGCCATCGGCTCGTGCACGGACTTGCGCGGAATGATGCCGGGAGCCTTCACGTCCACGCGGCGGCGCTCGGTGGCCTGGATCGGTCCCTTGCCGTCGATGGGGTTGCCGAGCGCGTCGACGACGCGGCCGAGCAGGCCCTTGCCGACCGGCACGTCCACGATGGCGCCGGTGCGCTTCACGGTCTGGCCTTCGGCGATCTCACGGTCGGAGCCGAACACCACGACGCCGACGTTGTCGGTCTCGAGGTTGAGGGCCATGCCGCGCACGCCGCTCTCGAATTCGACCATCTCGCCGGCCTGGACCTTGTCGAGGCCATAGCAACGAGCAATGCCGTCACCGACGGACAGGACCTGCCCGACTTCGGTGACTTCAGCCTCGGTGCCGAAGTTCTTGATCTGCTCTTTGAGGATCGCGGAGATCTCAGCGGCTCGAATGTCCATCAGCGGACCTCTTTCATCGCTAGACGAATGGAATTGAGTTTGGTGCGCACCGAGGCATCCACCATGCGGGACCCCATCTTCACGATGAGACCGCCGATGAGGCTCGGGTCGATTTTGACGTCGACGGAGACGTCAGCCTTGGCGACGTCGCGCAGCGCCGCCTTGATTTCGTTGAGAACGGTGTCGGACGGCGCTTCCGCCAGGATGACCTGCGCCCGGACGATGCCCTTCGCGTCGGACACCAGGTTCTGGAAGGCGCGGATCATGTCGGGAAGCGCGAAGAGGCGACGCTTGGAGGCGACGAGGCGGATGAAATTGCCCGCGAGGCCCGAAATGCCGGCCTTGTCGAGAATGGCTCCGATCGCGGCCGACTGCTCCTCGGCCGTGAAGATGGGGTTCTGGATCAGGCGCTGCAGGTCGTCACTGCCGCGGATCAGCTGGTCGAAGCGGGCCAAGTCGCCGGCGACGGCGTCCACGGCATTCGCTTCGCGGGCGAGTTCGAACAGCGCCGAAGCATAGCGCAATGCTACGCCCGACAGGAGGGGTCCTTCTTGCGAACCGCTTTGCGCCACGTAACCGTCTCTCTCGTGTCTTAACGGGCCTTCGGACCGGGACGGCCTGCAGGAGGCGCTCGGGAAACCCGTCAGGTGTGGAAATGAGCCCGGGGCGGAAGCCTAATCCACCTGCCGGGCGAGGGTGCACTAGCATGGGTTTTTCTGAGGCGCAAGGCGAGCTAGGCCCTGTCTTGCCTGGAAAAAACCGGGTTGCCGATTAAGGTAAAGCGCCAGAGCCGCCTCCCCTCGGTGGAAGCAGCCCTCCTTCTCCGTACGGCATTTTCGGCCGCATGCCGCCGGAAAGGTCCTAAAGCTCCAGGGTGGCGACCTCGCAATTGGCGAGGAACCGGCCGGTGAGCCTGCTGAAGAAGGTGCCGTGTCCCACCACGGCGATCATCGTCTCCGGCCGCTCCGCGAGCCAGCCGCGGAACCGCTCGACCCGCTCCTCGAAGACGTGGGCCGGCTCATAGACGAAGCCTCTCTCGTTGATTTCGCCCTCGTTGTGCCACCAGACCTCGTCAAGATGATCGAAGGACAGGTGGGGGAACTCCCGCGACAGGTGCGAGACGGCGCTGCCGACGTCGCAGCTGCTCTCCAGGTGCTCCCGGTGGAGGCATTCCACCAGAATGGCCGGCCGGGCCGGATGGTCGCCGAACAGGCCCATGGTGGTCTGGATGGCCCGGGTCAGCGGCGAGGTCACGATAAGTTCATAAGGGTTCGGGCGCAGCTCGGGCGCCCGCTCGGCTACCTGCCGCAGGCCGAGCTCGGTCAGGCGCGCGTCGATATGCCCGGGATCCTCGCCATGCTCGGCGTAGTGGGCGTTGAAGGTCGATTGGCCGTGGCGGATGCAGTGGACGATCTTGGTCATGGGGCCTTGTCTTGCTGTTGGTGTTCTCTTGATCACAAAAAGCTCTGCGGATCCACGTCGATGGACACGCGGGTGTTGCCGCGGATCTTCGGGCATCGGGCCATCCAACCCCTCAGGTAGGCCTGGAGATCCACCTCCCGCTCGGTCTTCACCAGGAGTCGGAAGCGATAGCGGCCGCGGATCAGGGCGAGGGGCGCCTCGGCCGGGCCCAGCACCGTGACGCCGGGCGGCGGTTCGGCCACGAGGGCCATGGCGCGGGCATGGGCCTCCGCCGCCTCGCGCTCGGCCGCCGAAACGATCAGGGAGGCGAGCCGTCCGAAGGGAGGCAGGCCGGCCATCTCGCGGACGCGGGTCTCCTCCTCGTAGAAGCGTTCGGCGTCGCCGGAGATGAGCGCCGCGATCACCGGATGGTCGGGCTGCCAGGTCTGGACGAGCGCCCGGCCCGGCTTCTCGCCACGCCCGGCCCGGCCGGTGACCTGCTGGAGCATCTGGAACGTGCGCTCGGCGGCGCGCGGATCGCCGGACGTGAGGCCGATATCGGCGTCGAGAACGCCTACCAGGGTCATGAGCGGGAAGTTATGCCCCTTGGCCACGAGCTGGGTGCCGATGACGATGTCGAACTCGCCCGCCGCGATCGCCGCCAGCTCCGCCCGCAGTCGCTCCGTGCCACCGGGAAAATCGCTCGACAGGACGATGCAGCGCTTGTCCGGAAAAAGCTCGGAGGCCTCCTCGGCGATTCGCTCGACGCCCGGCCCGCAGGGCACCAGCGAATCGACGGTGCCGCATTCCACGCAGGCGTGCGGGGTCCGTTCCACATGGCCGCAATGGTGGCAGACCAGGGAGCGCCGGAAGCGGTGCTCCACCAGCCAGGACGAGCAGTTCGGGCATTCGTACCGATGGGCGCAGGCCCGGCAGAGGGTGAGCGGCGCATAACCTCGCCGGTTGAGGAAGAGCAGCGCCTGCTCGCCCCGGGCGACCGTATCCTCCACGGCCGCCACCAGGGTCGGCGAGAGCCAGCGGCCCTTGGGCACGGCCTCCTTGCGCAGGTCCACGGCCCGGATCTGCGGCATGGAGCGCCCCCCGAACCGCTCGGGCAGCTTCACATGGCGGTAGCGCCCGCGCTCCACATTGACCCTGCTTTCAATGGAAGGCGTGGCGGAGGCCAGCACCACGGGGGCGTTCTCGATCTTGCCGCGCACCACCGCCATGTCGCGGGCATGGTAATGGACGCCATCGTCCTGCTTGTAGGCGGTCTCGTGCTCCTCATCGACGATGATGAGGCCGAGATCCGCGTAAGGCAGGAACAGGGCCGAGCGGGCGCCCGCCACCACCTTCACCTCGTTCGCCGCGATGGCCGCATAGAGCCGCTCCCGCTTCCGGCCCGTGACGCCGGAGTGCCAGGTGGCCGGCTTCACGCCGAATCGGGCAGCGAAGCGGTCGAGGAACTGGGCCGTCAGCGCGATTTCCGGCATGAGGATCAGCGCCTGCCGGCCATTCCGCACGGTTTCGGCCACCGCCTCGAAATAGACTTCCGTCTTGCCGGAGCCCGTGACGCCTTCGAGCAGGATCACGGGAGCATGCTCCTCGCCCATGGCGGCAACAAGCTCCTCGGCTGCCACCTGCTGGCCGTCGGAGAGCGCTGTATGACCGAAGGCGGGATCGGGCATCTCGGCCACCGGCTCGGCCAAGAGCGCCACGGTCTCCAGGACGCCCTCGTCGATGAGGCCATTGACCACGCCCGCACTGACACCAGCCGCATGGGCCAGCTCGCTTTTGAGCCGCACGGCTCCATCCTGGGCGATCTCCATGACCTTCTGCCGCGCGGGCGTCATGCGCTTCGGCAGGGCTCCTGCGAGCTTCACACCGACGCGGACGACCTCCTGACGGTCCGGATCCGGGATCTTCAGCCCCATGGCGAGGGCCGAGCCCTTGGGCGCCAGGGTGTACCAGGCGATCCAGTCCAGGAACTTGCGCATCCTAGGCGACAGGTTCGGCGCGTCGATCACGCCGGTCACCTTCTTGAGGTTGCCCCCCTGCCCGTCCCGCATCCCCCAGACGACCCCGGCCACCTCACGGTTGGAGAGGGGCACCTGCACGACATCGCCCTCCTCGACGGCGAGGCCCTCCGGCACGGCATAGGAATAGGCCGTGTCCAGCGCCAGCGGGATGAGGACATCGGCGATGCGGCTTGTCATCGATAAGGAGTTAACCTGTGAATGTTAGGGTCCTGCCCTTGCATAAATGGGACTCATGTCAAGCAGCGCCACACAAAATGTTCTCGATCTGGTCCTTCCCGGCACGGACGATACCCGCCGGGAGGCGATGGCCTGGCTTGCTTCGCTCGCCAAGGAACGAAGGCTTTCGGCCAAGACCGTCGAGGCCTATGGGCGGGATCTGCGCCAATTCCTGGCCTTTCTCACGAACCATCTCGGCGAGCCGCCGAGCGTCAAGGGCATCTTGAGCCTGAAGCCGATGGACATCCGGTCGTTCCTGGCGGCCCGGCGGATGGATTCGGTCGGAAGCCGCTCGCTCATGCGCCAACTCGCGGCCCTGCGCTCCTTTGCCCGCCACTTGGAGCGGGAGGGCCACGGCACGGCCTCGGCTTTCGCGGCGATTCGCACCCCGAAGGTGGACAAGAACCTGCCGCGCCCTCTCTCCGCCGCCTCGGCCGTCGCGGTGACCAGCGCCGACACGCGGGCGTCGGAGGACCGTAAGCCCTGGATCCTCGCCCGCGACGCCGCGGTTCTTTCCCTCCTTTACGGGGCAGGCCTGCGCATCTCGGAGGCGCTCGGCCTGCAGCGGCGCGATGCCCCGGTGAACGGCATCGACGCGGTCACGGTGACCGGCAAGGGCGGCAAGATGCGCAGCGTGCCGGTCATTCCGCCGATCCAGCGCGCGGTCGAGGAATACCTGCAGCTCTGCCCCTACGCGGTTCCGCCAGAAGGCCCACTCTTCGTCGGAGCACGGGGCGGCCCGCTCTCGCCCCGCATCATTCAGCTCGCCGTCGAGGAACTGCGTGGGGCGCTGGGTCTGCCGGACAGCGCCACGCCTCATGCTCTGCGCCATTCCTTCGCGACCCATCTTCTCGCCAAGGGCGGCGACCTGCGCGGCATCCAGGAACTCCTGGGCCACGCCTCCCTCTCGACGACCCAGCTCTACACGAAGGTCGATGCGGCACGATTGATGGACGCCTTCAACGCGGCGCATCCGAGGGCCAGGGTGAAGTAGCTTTCCACGTGTCATTCCCGGCCATGTGTCGGTGATCTCGATTGGACAAGCGCAGTGGCTCACAGAAGCGTCATGGCCGGCATAAGGCCGGCCATGACGGCGGAGGATCGCGGGTTACTCGGCCGCGATGGAATGCGCCAGGAGCTGGCGCGCTGCGGGGCCGATGTCGCCCTTCGTCCAATGAGGGCGGCAGACGGACACGTAGCGGCCCTCGCCGCCGATCTCCACCACTTCGCCCGAGCGCACGGCCTCGCCGTTGCGGTCGTATTTCAAGATCATCGTGGCCTTGCGGCCGCAATGGCAGAGCTGCTTGATCTCCTGAAAGTCCTCGGCCAGCGCCATCATGGTCACGATGGCGTCGCTGAACAGGGTGCCGTAGACGTTGTTCTTCAGCCCATAGGCCATGACGGGGATCTTCAGCTCGTCGACGATCCAGGCCAGCTGGCGGACCTGTTCGGCCGTCATGAACTGGACTTCGTCGATGAGGATGACTGTCACCTTCTTCCGGGCATGCTCCGCCGCCACGTAGGCGGCGATATCCTCGTCCTTGCGCAGCGGGATCGCATCGGCCTCGAGGCCGATGCGCGACTTCACCTTGCCGACGCCGAAGCGGTCGTCGATCAAGCTCGTGAACAGCAGCACATGGCCGCCGTTCTCGATGTAGTTGTATCGGACCTGCAGGAGATGGGTCGTCTTGCCTGCATTCATTACCGAGTAGATGAAGTGAAGCTTTGCCATGAATCCATGTTACATATGGATGGCGCGCTTCTCCACCGCCAAAGCCGCTTCCTTCACAGCTTCCGCGAGCGTCGGATGCGCGTGGCAGGTGCGGGCCATGTCCTCGGAGGATCCACCGAATTCCATGGTGATCGCCGCCTCGTGGATGAGGTTGCCCGCTTCAGGGCCGATGATGTGCACGCCGAGCACCTTGTCGGTGGTCGCATCGGCCAGGATCTTCACGAAGCCGTCCGTGGTGCGGTTCACCTTGGCGCGGCCATTGGCCGTGAAGGGGAACTTGCCGACATTGTAGGTGACGCCCGCGGCCTTCAGTTCTTCCTCGGTCTTGCCGATGGAGGCGACCTCGGGGAACGTGTAGACCACGCTCGGGATCACGTCGTAGTTCACGTGGCCCGCCTTGCCGGCGATGATCTCCGCCACCGCGACACCCTCGTCCTCGGCCTTGTGGGCGAGCATGGGGCCGGCGATCACATCGCCGATCGCATAGATGCCGGTGACGTTGGTGGAGAAATGCGCGTCCGTCTGGATGCGGCCGCGACTGTCGAGCTGGACGCCCACGTGGTCGAGGCCCAGGCCCTGCGTGTAGGGCACGCGACCGATGGCGACGAGCACCACGTCAGCCTCGATGGTCTCAGCCGCGCCGCCAGCAGCGGGCTCGAAGGTGAGCGTCGCGCCCTTGCCGGTGTTCTCCACCTTGGTGACCTTGGAGCCGAGCTTGAACTGGAAGCCCTGCTTGGAGAGGATGCGCTGGAAGTTCTTGGCGACCTCGCCGTCCATGCCGGGCAGGATGCGGTCGAGATATTCCACCACCGTCACCTCGGAGCCGAGGCGACGCCACACGGAACCGAGCTCCAGGCCGATCACGCCGGCGCCGATGACCACGAGGCGCTTCGGCACGCTCTCGAGTTCGAGCGCGCCCGTGGACGAGACCACGATTTTCTCGTCAATCTCGATGCCGGGCAGGCGCGTCACGTCCGAGCCCGTGGCGATGATGATGTTCTTCGTCTCGAGCACCTGGTTCGAGCCGTCCTCGGCGGTCACTTCGACCTGGCCGGGAGCCGCGATGCGCGCGGTGCCGATGAAGGCGTCGATCTTGTTCTTCTTGAGCAGGAACTCGACGCCCTTGGTGTTGCCGTCGACGCCTTCCTGCTTGAAGGACTGCATGGTCTTGAGATCGAGGGTCGGCATCGACACGCCGATGCCGAGACCAGCGAAGTGATCCCGCGCTTCCTCGAACATGTGCGAGGCGTGCAGCAGGGCCTTGGAGGGAATGCAGCCCACGTTGAGGCAGGTGCCGCCATGGGTCTTGCGCTTCTCGACGACGGCGGTCTTCAGACCGAGCTGCGCGGCCCGGATGGCGGCCACGTAGCCGCCGGGGCCGGTGCCGATGACGATAACATCGTAGGACATGGGAGTGATCCCCTTGAACGTCATGGCCGGGCTTGTCGCGGCCACCCACGTCTTGGGGTAGCCGCCCGGCTCGAAAGGCGTGGATGCCCGGCACGAGGCCGGGCATGACGAAGTGTTGCGATTACAGGTCCAGAACCAGACGGGCCGGATCTTCCAGCGCGTCCTTGACCCGCACGAGGAAGGTCACGGCTTCCTTGCCGTCGACGATCCGGTGATCGTAGGAGAGCGCGAGATACATCATCGGACGCACGACGATCTGGCCGTTTCGGACCACCGGACGCTCCTCGATGCGGTGCATGCCGAGGATGCCCGATTGCGGCGCGTTGAGGATCGGCGTCGACATGAGCGAGCCGTAGATGCCGCCATTGGTGATCGTGAAGGTGCCGCCCTGCATCTCGTCGATGGAGAGCTTGCCGTCGCGGGCGCGGCGGCCGAAATCGGCGATCTTCTTCTCGATGCCGGCGACCGAGAGATCGTCCGCATCGCGCACCACGGGAACCACGAGGCCCTTCTCAGTGCCGACCGCAATGCCGATGTGGTAGTAGTTCTTGTAGACGAGGTCCTGGCCGTCGATCTCGGCATTCACCGCCGGAACGTCCTTGAGCGCCTGGATCACCGCCTTGGTGAAGAAGCCCATGAAGCCGAGCTTGGTGCCGTGCTTCTTCTCGAACACGTCCTTGTACTGGCTGCGCAGGTTCATAACCGCGCTCATGTCCACGTCGTTGAACGTGGTGAGCATGGCGGCGCTGTTCTGCGCATCCTTCAAGCGGCGCGCGATGGTCTGACGAAGCTTCGTCATCTTCACGCGCTCTTCACGCTCCGCATCGACGGGAGCCGAGGGAGCGCGGACCTGGACCGGAGCCGCGGGCGCTGCCGCCGAAGCGCCGCCCGTGGCGATGGCGGCGAGCATGTCGCCCTTGGTCACGCGGCCGTCCTTACCGGAGCCGGCGACGCCCGCCGGGCTCACGCCGCTCTCGGCCGCGAGACGGGCGACCGCCGGGCCGTGATCCTTGGCGGCGCCGGGGGCGGCCGCTGCGGGGGCAGGAGCGGGAGCGGCGGCAGGGGCCGGAGCAGCCTTGGGGGCTTCCGCTTTCGGAGCGGCCGCGGGAGCAGCGGCTGCGCCGCCCTCGACGATGGAGCCGAGCACCGCGCCGGGGGTCACCGTCTCGCCGTCCTTGGCCACGATGTCGCCGAGCGTGCCGCTCGCGGGAGCGTTGACCTCGAGCGTGACCTTGTCGGTCTCGAGCTCGAGCACGGGCTCGTCGGCCTTCACGGGATCGCCGGGCTTCTTGAACCAGCGGCCGATGGTGGCCTCTGACACGGATTCGCCAAGGGTGGGTACGCGGATTTCGGTTGCCATGGTCGTCTTTGGGTCTTGCGGGGCTTGAGGTTAGGCCCCTCGGAATGGGGAGAGAACTTTCGCGGCGATCAAGCCGCGAAAGCCTCGTCGAGGAAGGCCTGCAATTGGGCCGTATGCTTGGACATGAGGCCGGTCGCGGTGGCCGCCGAGGCGGGGCGGCCCACATAGCGCGGACGATCCACCTTGGAGCCGGCCGTCTTGAGCACCCATTCGAGATAGGGCTCGACGAACATCCAGGAGCCCATGTTCTTGGGCTCTTCCTGGCACCACACCACGTCGGCCTTCTTGAAGCGGGACAGCTCGGCCGCCACGGACTTGGCCGGGAACGGATAGAGCTGCTCGACGCGAAGCAGATAGACATCGTCGATGCCCCGCTTCTCGCGCTCCTCGAGCAGGTCGTAGTAGACCTTGCCCGTGCAGATCACCACGCGCCGGATCTTGTCGTCCTTCACCAGCTTGATGCCCTCGGACGCACCCTGGGCGCTGTCGCGCAGGACGCGGTGGAAGGAGGTTCCCTCCGAGATGTCGGCGAGGCCGGACGTGCAGCGCTTGTGGCGCAGCAGGGATTTCGGCGTCATCAGGATCAGCGGCTTGCGGAAGTCGCGCTTCAGCTGGCGGCGCAGGATGTGGAAGTAGTTGGCGGGCGTCGAGCAGTAGCCAACCTGCATGTTGTCCTCGGCGCACATCTGCAGGAAGCGCTCCAGGCGGGCGGAGGAATGCTCCGGACCCTGGCCCTCGTAGCCGTGAGGCAGCAAGCAGACGAGGCCCGACATGCGCAGCCACTTGCGCTCACCCGAGGAGATGAACTGGTCGAACACCACTTGGGCGCCGTTGGCGAAGTCGCCGAACTGCGCCTCCCACAGGGTCAGGGCGTTGGGCTCCGAAAGGGTGTAGCCGTATTCGAAGCCGAGCACCGCCTCTTCCGACAGCATCGAGTTGATGACCTCGTAGCGGGCCTGGTTCTCGCTGATGTGGTTGAGGTTGGTGTAGCGCTCCTCGTTCTCCTGGTCGGTGAGGACCGAGTGGCGCTGCGAGAAGGTGCCGCGCTCGACGTCCTGGCCGGAGAGGCGCACGCGATGGCCTTCGAGCAGGAGCGAGCCGAAGGCGAGCGCCTCGGCCATGGCCCAATCGAGACCTTCGCCGGTCTCCAGCATCTTCTTGCGGTTGTCGAGGAAGCGCTGGATCGTGCGGTGGACGTGGAAGCCCTCCGGCACCGTGGTGAGCGCCTTGCCGATCTGCTGCAGGGTCTCGGACGACAATCCGGTCTGGCCGCGACGCGGATCGTCCTGGTCCTCGCGGACCGCCTTGAGACCCGACCAGCGCCCGTCGAGCCAATCGGCCTTGTTGGGCTTGTAGTTGGACGCGATGTCGAACTCGGCATCGAGCTTCGAGCGCCAGCTCGACTTCATCTCCTCGACCTCGGCCTCGGTGACGACGCCTTCCTCGACGAGCTTCTTGGAATAGAGCTCGACGATCGCCGGGTGCGACCGGATCTTGCGGTACATGAGCGGCTGGGTGAAGGCCGGCTCGTCGCCCTCGTTGTGGCCGAAGCGGCGGTAGCAGAACATGTCGATGACAACGGGCTTCTGGAACCGCTGGCGATATTCAGCCGCCACCTTGGCGGCGAACACGACGGCTTCCGGATCATCGCCGTTCACGTGGAAGATCGGCGCCTCGACCATCTTGGCCACGTCCGACGGATAGGGCGAGGAGCGCGAGAAGCGCGGATCGGTGGTAAAGCCGATCTGGTTGTTGATGATGAAGTGGATCGAGCCACCGGTGCGGTGACCGCGCAGGCCGGACAAGCCGAGGCACTCCGCCACCACGCCCTGGCCGGCAAAAGCGGCGTCACCGTGGATGAGCAGCGGCATCACGGCCGTGCGGTTGTCGGGCGTGCAGCCGTGCTGGTCCTGCTTGGCGCGGACCTTGCCGAGCACGACGGGATCGACGATCTCGAGGTGTGACGGGTTGGCGGTCAGCGACAGGTGGACGTTGTTGCCGTCGAAGGTGCGGTCCGAGGAAGCGCCGAGGTGGTACTTCACGTCGCCCGAGCCTTCCACGTCGTCGGGCGCGAAGGAGCCGCCCTTGAACTCGTGGAACAGGGCCCTGTGCGGCTTGCCCATCACTTGTGTCAGCACGTTGAGGCGGCCGCGATGGGCCATGCCGAACACGATCTCCTGCACACCGAGATTGCCGCCGCGCTTGATGATCTGCTCGAGGGCCGGGATCAGCGACTCGCCGCCGTCGAGGCCGAAGCGCTTGGTGCCCGTGTAGCGGACATCCAGGAACTTCTCGAACCCTTCCGCCTCGACGAGCTTGTTGAGGATGGCGCGCTTGCCTTCCTTGGTGAAGGTGATCTCCTTATCGGGACCTTCGATGCGCTCCTGAATCCAGGCCTTCTCGACGGGGTCGGAGATGTGCATGAATTCGACGCCGAGCGTCTGGCAGTAGGTGCGCTCCAGGATCGCCACGATCTCGCGGATCGTGCCGAATTCCATGCCGAGCACGTTGTCGAGAAAGATCTTGCGGTCCCAGTCGGCTTCCGTGAAGCCGTAATGGGACGGATGCAGTTCCTGGTCGTTCGGACGCGGATTGATGCCGAGCGGATCTAGCTTCGCATGCAGGTGGCCGCGCACCCGGTAGGCGCGGATCAGCATGATGGCGCGAATGGAATCGCGAGTCGCCTGCTGCACGTCGATCTCGCTGATCTCGGCGCCCTTGTCTTGAGCCTTCGCCTTGATCTTGTCGCCCACCGCCTTCTCGACCTGGGCCCAGTTGCCGTCGAGGGCGGAGATCAATTCGCCGTTGGCATGGATCGGCCAGTTCGGCTTTTCCCAGGAGGGGCCGTTGGCCGCCTTCTCGACAGCCTGCTTGTCGTCCCTTAAGGCACCGAAGAAGGCCTGCCACTCGGCGTCGACCGAGCCGGGATCCTTCTCGTAGCGGGCCTGGAGCTCCTCGATATAGGACGCGTTGGCCCCATAGAGGAAAGCGGTGTTCAGGAAGTTTTCGTTGGCGTCTTGGCGTGCCATGGCAACCTACAATCCAAAAAGCTGTTTGGCCGCCCCATCGTCGGGGCGGCCTGTTCGTTATCGACCCTTGAGAACCTCGACCAGGGTCTTGCCGAGGCGGGCCGGCGACGGGGAGACGCGGATGCCCGCGGCCTCCATGGCGGCGATCTTGTCCTCGGCACCGCCCTTGCCGCCGGAGATGATGGCGCCGGCATGGCCCATGCGGCGTCCGGGAGGAGCCGTGCGGCCGGCGATGAACCCGACCATCGGCTTCTTGCGGCCCTTCTTGGCCTCGCGGGCGATGAACTCGGCCGCCTCTTCCTCGGCCGAACCGCCGATCTCGCCGATCATGACGATCGACTCGGTCTTGGGGTCGGACAGGAACATGTCGAGCATCTCGATGAATTCGGTGCCCTTCACCGGATCGCCGCCGATGCCGACCGCCGTCGTCTGGCCGAGGCCTTCATTGGTGGTCTGGAACACGGCCTCATAGGTGAGCGTGCCGGAACGCGACACGATGCCGACCGAGCCGGGCTTGAAGATGTTGGCCGGCATGATGCCGATCTTCGACTCGCCGGCGGTCACGATGCCGGGGCAGTTCGGCCCGATGAGGCGCGACTTGGAGCCGACGAGGGCGCGCTTCACGCGCACCATGTCGAGCACCGGGATGCCTTCCGTGATGCAGACGATGAGCGGGATCTCTGCCTGGATTGCCTCGCAGATGGCGTCCGCCGCGCCCGGGGGCGGAACGTACACGACCGAGGCGTCGGCGCCGGTCTTCTCGCGCGCTTCCATGACCGTGTCGAACACGGGCAGGTTCAGGTGCGTGGAGCCGCCTTTGCCCGGCGAGGTGCCGCCGACCATCTTGGTCCCGTAGACGATGGCCTGCTCGGAATGGAAGGTCCCGTTCTTGCCGGTGAAGCCCTGGCAGATGACCTTGGTATTCTTGTCAATCAGGATGGACATTCGTGTTTCCTGTAACTCGACCGAGGGTCGATCCAAGTTTCTGAATGAGTAATGAGATCAGGAGTAGAACGCCGGCCGTCACGGTAGCGATGCAGAACAGGCCCGCCGCCAATGCGAGGACATGCCTTGTGCCGCCTGGTGCATCGAGATAGCCGCTTAAGCTACCCAGCAGGCAAATTAGTACAGCGCCGACAACGATCAAAACCACGGCATACAGCCAGATCTTTTTCACAGCACGCGAAACACTACGTTGGCCGCCATCGTCTTTGAGGAGCCAAGTCGCTGTTTCGAGTATCAGATCCAGAGCCATCGCTGTATGCCGCTTCGAGCCTTAAGCCTTGCGAACCGCGTTCACGATCTTCTGGGCGGCGTCGTCGAGGTCGTCCGCCGGGATCACGTTGAGGCCGGATTCGCGGATGATCTGCTTGCCCTCTTCCACGTTGGTGCCTTCGAGGCGCACCACCAGCGGAACCTGCAGGCCGACGGCCTTCACGGCCGCGATCACGCCGCGGGCAATGACATCGCACTTCATGATGCCGCCGAAGATGTTGACCAGAATGCCCTTCACGTTCGGATCGGCCGTGATGATCTTGAACGCCGCCGTCACCTTCTCCTCGGAAGCGCCACCGCCGACATCGAGGAAGTTCGCCGGCTCTTCGCCGTAGAGCTTGATGATGTCGAGCGTCGCCATGGCGAGGCCGGCGCCGTTGACCATGCAGCCGATGGTGCCGTCGAGGGCGATATAGGCGAGGTCGTACTTGGAGGCCTCGATTTCCTTCTCGTCCTCTTCCGTGATGTCACGCAGCGCGACGATGTCGGGATGACGATAGAGGGCGTTGCCGTCGAAGGAGATCTTGGCGTCCAGGCACTTGAGGTGCTGGTCCTTGGTGATGATCAGCGGGTTGATCTCCAGCATCTCCATGTCCTTCGCGATGAAGGCCGTGTAGAGCTTGGTCACCAGGTCCTCGGCTTCCTTGGCGAGCGCGCCCTTCAGGCCGAGCGCCTTGGCGACCGTGCGGCCGTGGTGGGGCATCACGCCGGTGGCCGGATCGACCGAGAAGGTGAGGATCTTCTCAGGGGTGTCGTGGGCGACCTGCTCGATGTCCATACCGCCTTCCGTCGAGACGACGAAGGCAACCTGGCCCGTGGCGCGGTCGACCAGCATGGACAGGTAGAGTTCGGTGTCGATGTCGGAGCCGTCCTCGATGTAGAGGCGGTTGACCTGCTTGCCGGCTTCGCCCGTCTGGATCGTCACCAGGGTGTTGCCGAGCATCTGCTTGGCAAACTCCTTGACCTCGTCGATGGACTTGGCGAGGCGTACGCCGCCCTTCTCGCCGGCGGCGGCTTCCTTGAACTTGCCCTTGCCGCGACCGCCCGCGTGGATCTGGGACTTCACGACCCAGAGCGGACCGCCGAGTTCTTGTGCCGCGGCTTCCGCCTCGTCGGCGGAGAAGATGGCCTTGCCGCGGGAGACAGGCAGGCCGAATTCCTTCAGGACCGCTTTGCCTTGATATTCATGGATGTTCATTCGTTTCTCTCCGCGTCAGCGGTTGAAGACGTGGATGGCCGGCACGGAGCCGGCCAACACGTTCGATGATTAAGCGAGGGTCGCGTTGATCTGCTTGCAGGCGTCGACGAGGCCCTGCACGGAGGCGACGGACTTCTCGAACATGGCCTTCTCGTCGGCCGAGAACTCGACCTCGACGATGCGCTCGACGCCGTTCTCGCCGATCACGATCGGAACGCCCACGAACATGTCCTTCACGCCGTACTGGCCGTTGAGATAGGCCGCGCAGGGCAGGACGCGCTTCTTGTCCTTGAGGTAGCTCTCGGCCATGGCGATGGCGGAGGCGGCCGGAGCGTAGAAGGCGGAGCCGGTCTTGAGCAGGTTGACGATCTCACCGCCGCCCTTGCGGGTGCGCTCGACCATAGCGTCGAGCTTCTCCTGCGAGGTCCAGCCCATCTTCACGAGGTCGGGCAGCGGAACGCCGGCAACGGTGGAGTAGCGCACCAGCGGCACCATGTCGTCGCCGTGGCCGCCGAGCACGAAGGCGGTCACGTCCTCCACCGACACGTTGAACTCTTCGGCCAGGAAGTGGCGGAAGCGGGCCGAGTCCAGCACGCCGGCCATGCCGACGATCTTGTTCTGCGGCAGGCCGGAGAACTTCTGGAGCGCCCACACCATGGCGTCGAGCGGGTTGGTGATGCAGATGACGAAGGCGTTCGGGGCATATTGCTTGATGCCGTTGCCGACCGCTTCCATGACCTTCAGGTTGATGCCGATCAGATCGTCGCGGCTCATGCCCGGCTTGCGCGGCACGCCGGCGGTCACGATGATCACGTCGGCGCCTTCGATGGCCGCGTAATCGTTCGCGCCCTTGTACTTGGCATCGAACCCATCGACCGGCGCGGATTCGGCGATGTCGAGACCTTTGCCCTGCGGGATGCCTTCCGCGATGTCGAAGAGCACGACGTCGCCGAGTTCCTTCAAGCCGACGAGATGGGCGAGGGTTCCGCCGATCTGGCCTGCACCGATGAGCGCGATCTTTTTCCGGGCCATGGTCTGTCCTTGGGTTTTGGCAAAAGCCTTATTTGAGGCGCCGCCTTTTTGAGGTGGCGCTGTTTGCCATGAGAGATGGGCCGCCATCAAGCGACCAAAAGGTTAACAGGCAGGGCTTTCCGCCACAGGGAAAGTCTCGGCAAGCTTAACAGTTCTAAAATACTTCGTTATTACAGGAACTTGAACGCTTTTAGACCATCGGAATTTTTGTGTTACAAATTCCAAATTTTGTAACTGACGCTACACGCTTCCATTGGCCAGCGCCCTCAAGATGACCCGGATCATGGTCGCGAGCCGCTGGTCGAGGATGTCCTCAGGCACCTCCGCGTCCAGCCGGACCGTCAGGGGATTGATGAAGCGATAGACGGAATCCGTGACGAAAGCGTGTGCTTTCTCCCGGTCGCGGGGGTCGAACTTGGCGGTTGCGATGCCCTCGTCCAGCACCCGGTCGATCAGCAGCCGCATCCGGGACCGGTGCTTCCGAATGAGCGGCCGGGAGGTCTCGGTGGCCGAGCAATAGACGTCGAAGAGGTTCCGGTCTTCCTTGAGAAGATCCCGATGGATCCGCGCCCAGGCTTGGATCACGCGCTCCAGCTTGTCGTCGGCGGGATCGGGGGAATCCGCGATATCCGCGATGGTCGCCTCCATCCGCCGCAGCCATTGCCCGGCCACCGCGTCGATGAGGGCCGCCTTGTTGGCGAAGTAGCGGTAGACATTGGCGTGGGTCATGCCGGCCGCATCGGCGATGCCCACCACGGTGATGTGCCGGGGGCCGTGGCGGCGCAGCTCATCGGCCGCAATGGCGAGGAGCCTCGTCTCCACCGGCATGGTATGGCGTACGTTCTTCATGGCATCCGGTCCGAGGAGCCCTCGGGTGAAGCGGGATCGGTCAGGAGCCTCGTTAACATGAAGAGAGGAGGACGGGCCAGAACGCATCCGCTTGACGGACTGGGGTCCCATCGCCCCTACTGGTCGGGCTCCCGGTCATCCGCACCCCAGGGCCCGTCGTGACGAAACCCGTGTCGAGACATCGTCGATCCTTGTTCAACCTTCTGGGTCCGGGCCTGATCACGGGTGCGGCGGATGACGACCCGAGCGGGATCGCCACTTACTCTCAGGCCGGCGCCCAGACGGGCTTCGGCCTGCTGTGGACGGTGTTCCTGACGACGCCCTTCATGACCGCCATCCAGATCATCAGCGCTCGCATCGGCGCGGTTACGGGACGCGGGATCACGGCCAATGCCCTGGTTATCTATCCGCGCCCTCTCGTGCTCGGGCTGATCGCCCTGCTCTGCGTCGCGAACGCTATCAACATCGCGGCGGACCTGGCCGCCATGGGCGAAGCCATGCAGATGCTGACCGGCGGCCCTCCCCATGTCTATGCCGCCGCCTTCGGGCTCTTCTGCCTCATGTTCGAGGTCTTCGTCTCCTACCGGCGCTATGCGCCTTACCTCAAGGGTCTGACCCTCGCGCTCTTCGCCTATGTGGCGGCAGCCTTCAGCATCGATGTGCCTTGGAGAGAGGTTTTCGCGGCGACGTTCGTCCCTCATTTCTCTTCCGGGACGGATTACTGGTTCCTCGTCGTCGCCATTCTCGGCACCACCATCAGCCCCTATCTCTTCTTCTGGCAGGCCGCCGAGGAGGTTGAGGAAGACAGGCTGAAGCACAGCAACAGCTTCAGGCACTCGCCTCAACGGGCGCAGGCCCGGCTGAAAGGGATCAGCATCGACACCTGGATCGGAATGGCGTTTTCCAACCTCGTCGCCTTCTTCATTATCGTCACGACGGCCGCCACCCTGCACAAAAGCGGCGTCACCGATATCCAGACGGCCTCGCAGGCAGCCGAGGCGCTTCGCCCCATCGCGGGCCCCTTCACCTTCTTCGTTTTCGCGGCGGGGATCATCGGAACGGGATTGCTGGCCGTGCCGGTTCTCGCAGGGTCCGCCGCCTATGCGGTGGCCGATGCCTTCGGGTGGCGCAGCAGCCTCGAACTGACTGTGATGAAGGCGCGCGGCTTCTACTTGATCCTCGGCGGCGCCACGTGCCTCGGCATTCTTCTGGCACTCACGCGCATCGATCCCATCAAGCTCCTTCTATGGAGCGCCGTCATCAACGGCATCGCGGCCGCCCCGATCATGGCCCTGATGATGGGCATCGTCACCAGCAAGCGCGTGTTGGGCGACTACACGGTAAAGACCTGGCTCGCCTGGGTCGGCTGGGGCGCGACGGGCCTCATGGGCCTGACCGTCCTTGCCCTCATCGCCAGCCTGTTGCTCGGCTGATGTCTGCTTACGTCTCGACCAGTCCCGTGGAACTGCCGAGTTCCTCCCGCCCATGCGGCAGGGACAGGTATTCCTCGGACCGCATCTCGATGAGGCGCGACACCGTGCGGTCGAATTCGAAAGCCTCGCGACCGCTGTCGGCGTGATAGAGCGCGAGCACCTCGGCCTCGGCGGAGGCGAGGAGCTTCACATGGGCATCGTAGAGGGCATCGATGAGCATGATGAAGCGCTTGGCCTCATTGCGCCGCTCGAAGGACATGACCGGGATGTTTTCGAGAACGACCGTGTGGAACTCCTCGGCTACCGCCAGGTAGTCGGCCGCGCCGAGCGGCTTGGAGCAGAGATCCGCGAAGGAGAAGCGCGCCACGCCGCCCGCCGCCTGCGGCACCTCGACAGGATGCCCCTTGACGGTCAGGGTGACGGGCTTGCCGCTCTCGCGGCCCGTCAGGCTCTTGAAGGCGCGGGTGAGCGCGAGGTGGGCGTGGTTGTCCGCCGGCGCATAGAAGACCGGGCTGCCCGCGAGCTTCTCGAGCCGGAAATCCGTGCGGGAGTCGAGCTTCACCACCGCCATCCGCTCCTGCAGCAATCCGATGAAGGGCAGGAAGAGCGAGCGGTTGAGACCGCCCTCGTAGAGCCGGTCCGGTTCGACATTGGAGGTAGCGACCACCACGACCCCATGGGCGAAAAGCGCCGTGAACAGGCGCCCGAGGATCATGGCGTCGGCGATGTCCGTGACGGTGAACTCGTCGAAGCAGAGCACCCAGGCCTCCTGGGCCAGGGCCTCCGCCACGGGTGCGATGGGGTCGTCGCCCGTGACCTTGCCGCTTTTCAGCTTCTGCCTGTAATCGTGGATGCGCCCATGCACATCGGCCATGAAGGCATGGAAATGGACCCGGCGCTTGCGCCGAACGGGCAGCGCCTCGAAGAACAGGTCCATCAGCATGGTCTTGCCGCGCCCGACCGAGCCCCAGACGTAGAGCCCCCTGGGCGTCTTCTCCGCGCTTTTCTTGCCGAACAGCCAGCCGAGCGCGCTGGGCTTGCGGGCGAGACGATGGTTGGCGAGGCTCTCGGCGAGCGTTTCCAGCCGCTTGAGCAGGGCCACCTGCGCCGGATCGCGCTCGATGGCGCCCGACGTGACCAGGGCTTGATAGCGGGCGGTGATGGATTGAGGCGAGGAAAAGGAGGTGTCGTTCACGGGAAGACCGATACCCCTCCCCGCCTTGGAGCGCAAATATCTTGAGAGTGGTGACGCTGGAAAAACGGCCAACTCTCAAAGCTTGGTCGACCGCTTACCCACTACATCATCACCGGCCTTGTGCCGGTGATCCTGATGGTTTGAAGCGCCTCGCCCTTCCAATCGAGATGGCCGGCACAAGGCCGGCCATGACGTGGAGGTTCATTGACTGAATTTAGGAAAGTCCCGCCCTTGGCTTCAGCGCGTCAGGCTGAGCGGTGCCCCGGACTTGGCAAGAACGCCGCTGAGGGACGAGGAGGATCCACGCAGGCGCGCCGTCACGGAGCCGCCGGTCTGGTAGAGGTAAACCTCGCCGTCGCGGTAATCCCAGGCGTTGACCTTGGACAGATCCTGGTTGGAGCAGCCGGACGCGGAGGCACGGTAGAGATCGAGCGCGGGAGTGCTCGAAAGCTGGACCCGGCAGGAGCCGCCGGAGGTCTGGACGCTCCAGTTGCCCACCATGGCGGTGCGGCTCGTCGGCGCCGCGGCGGGAGCGGGCGAGGCGGCCGGCCCGCCGATGGTCGGCGGAGGAGGCGCAGGCGGCAGGCCGGCGATCTCAGTCCCACCGGCCGGGGGTGCCGTCATGTCGGGAGCGATGGGCGCGCCGGCGATCGGCGGCAGCGGAGATGCCTCGATGGGCGCCGAAGGCACGGCTTCGACCGGCGGAGCCTCCGTGATCGTCGCCGCCGCGGCGCCGCGGGTCGGCGGACCGCCGAGGCGGGTCGAGGAGCACGCGCCGAGCGCCAGGGCGGAGCACAGAGCGGCAGTCAGAGCATAACGACTTTTCATCATCATCGCGGCAGGTGCTTTACTCTTTGGATTTAGAAGGGCGGGCTACCGTCAAATGGCAGAGATTAGCTTCGAGTCAAGGCGAGACGATCCTTGAGCATTTTGAGGCAGTTGACCTGGATCGGAGTCGGCTCTCCGTCGATGGCGGCGATGCGCGCCGCCATGGCATGGAGATCCATCCGCTCCGAAGGCTGCAAGGCCTCCAGCCACAACTTGGAGAACCGGAGCGACAAGGTGTTGGAATCGGTCGCGTGATCGGCCACCCACTTGGCGAAGGTGAAGACCTCATCCACGGGAGACAGGCCTATGACCTGTTCCATCTCAGCCTTGATCGCCCGTTCCGCCGCAGGGCTCAAGGTGCCGCGCTCGGAAGCCAGCGCGATGAGCATCGCGACTGCCGCCGCAGCGGGATCATCGACGGCCTCGATGGGCGAGCTTTCGGCTTTGTGCCGAAACCGCTTCCGCCGGTAGGCGCCACGCGCGCGCTGCGCGGCATCAAGCACCTCGTGGGCGGCGTGCCCCACATCGCGCAGACGATAGTACCAGAAGGCGGCAGCCCCGAGGGCGCCGATAATCGCAAGCAGGGCCGGCATAAAAAACTCCGGGCATGGATATCATCCCATCCCCGGAGTGTTACAATAAAACGCGCAAGGCGCGCTAGGCCTTTTGTCCGGTTACACCACGCGTGCGACCATCATCTTCTTGACCTCGGCGATGGCCTTGGCCGGGTTCAGGCCCTTGGGGCAGGTGTTGGCGCAGTTCATGATCGTGTGGCAGCGATAGAGCCGGAACGGATCGTGCAGGTTGTCGAGGCGCTCGCCGGTGTTCTCGTCGCGGCTGTCGATGAGCCAGCGATAGGCCTGGAGCAGGGCTGCCGGGCCCAGGAAACGGTCGCCGTTCCACCAATAGCTCGGGCAGGATGTGGTGCAGCAGGCGCAGAGGATGCACTCGTAGAGGCCGTCGAGCTTCGAGCGCTCCTCCGGCGTCTGGCGCCATTCGGTCTCCGGCGCGGGCGTCTCCGTCTGGAGCCAGGGCTCAACGGAGGCGTGCTGGGCGAAGAAGCTCGTCAGGTCCGGCACCAGATCCTTCAGCACCGGCATGTGCGGCAGCGGATAGATCTTGATCGAGTCCGACGCGCAATCGTCGATGCCCAGCGTGCAGGCCAGCGTGTTGCCGCCCATGATGTTCATGGCGCAGGACCCGCAGATGCCCTCGCGGCAGGAGCGGCGGAAGACCAGCGTGGAATCGACGTTGTTCTTGATCCAGAGCAGCGCATCGAGAACCATCGGGCCGCAATCGTCCCGGTCGACGTAGTAGGTGTCGATGCGCGGATTGGCGCCGTCATCCGGATTCCAGCGATAGATGCGGAATTCCTGGACGTTGGAAGCCCCTTCCGGCTTCGGCCAGGCCTTGCCTTCGGTGTACTTGGAGTTCTTGGGAAGCGTGAACTGAGCCATGTGTTGCCTGCTAACTCTATCAGTAAGCGGTAATGTTTGTTTTTCGAGGACACGTTCCGTAAGCGCTCTCAAGCTTGTCGCATGACTTGAGCCACGTTCCGGATAAAGCGCAATCAGTCAGCTTGAGCCAGCTTCCGGCTCGCGCCCAGCTGACAGTTACCGTGCGCCCTGCTTGTTTGCTGCGGTTAGGTGTCGGATCGAACGTAAAGCCGCATGTGGTCGTGCTGCCACTAGCAGCAGGAAATGCCCCAAAACTCACAACACTCATTGCAAGAGTTTTACCAGAGAAGCGGTAAGCCCCCTCAGTAGTAGGATTGCTGTGAGACATGCTCCCATTCTCATTGAAGCAAAGGCTTGAATAAGCGCTGCCCGCTTGGCCATTGTCCCAGCACCCAATGATCCTCTTCTGAGGATTGATAGGTTGCGCATGGGCCACGCTGCAAAGCAGCGCGAAACCAATCACAAGCATGCAGCCCTTTTTCACCACGCATCGCTGCCTTAGTACACGCGAGCCTTCGGCTCGATGTACTGAATGTCGTTCGACATGGTGTAGGTGTGCACCGGGCGGTAATCGAGCGTCACCTTGTGGGAGGTGTCGTCGAGCCATGCCAGGGTGTGCTTCATCCAGTTCTTGTCGTCGCGCTCGGTGAAGTCCTCGCGGGCATGGGCGCCGCGGGATTCCTCGCGGTTCGCCGCACCCTCCATGGTGACGACGGCCTGTCCGATCAGATTGTCGAACTCCAGCGTCTCGAGGAGGTCGGTGTTCCAGATCAGCGAGCGGTCCGTGACCTTGATGTCTGCGGATGCGCTCCACACGTCGTGGATGAGCTTGCGGCCCTCTTCCAGAACCTCGCCGGTGCGGAACACCGCGCAGTTGTTCTGCATGGTCTTCTGCATCTGGAGGCGCAGCTCCGCAGTCGGGGTCGAGCCGTTGGCGTAGCGGAACTTGTCGAGGCGCGAGAGCGCGAGCTCGTCGGCGCTCTTGGGCAGGTCCGCGTGACGGGCGTTCGGCTCCAGGATCTCGGCGCAGCGCAGGCCGGCCGCGCGGCCGAACACCACGAGGTCGATGAGCGAGTTCGAGCCGAGGCGGTTCGCGCCGTGCACGGACACGCAGGCTGCTTCGCCCAGCGCCATCAGGCCCGGCACCACCGTGTCCGGGTTGCCGTTCTTCAGGGTCAGCACTTCGCCGTGATAGTTCGTGGGAATACCGCCCATGTTGTAGTGGACGGTCGGCAGGACCGGGATCGGCTCCTTGGTCACGTCGACGCCCGCGAAGATCTTCGCGCTTTCCGAGATGCCCGGCAGGCGCTCGTGCAGGATCTTCGGATCGAGGTGGTCGAGGTGGAGATAAATGTGGTCCTTGTTCTTGCCGACGCCGCGACCGGCGCGGATCTCCATGGTCATGGCGCGCGAGACCACATCACGGGAGGCGAGGTCCTTGGCGGACGGCGCATAGCGCTCCATGAAGCGCTCGCCTTCCGAATTGGTGAGGTAACCGCCCTCGCCGCGCGCGCCCTCGGTGATGAGGCAGCCCGAGCCGTAGATGCCGGTCGGGTGGAACTGCACGAATTCCATGTCCTGCAGGGGCAGGCCGGCGCGCAGCACCATGGCATTGCCGTCGCCCGTGCAGGTATGGGCCGACGTCGCGGAGAAGTATGCGCGTCCGTAGCCGCCTGTGGCGAGGATCGTCATGTGGGCGCGGAAGCGGTGGATCTCGCCGGTGGACTGGTTGAGCGCCACGACGCCGACGCAGCGGCCGTCGGAATCCATCATCAGGTCGAGGGCGAAATACTCGATGAAGAAGTTGGTCTGGTTCTTCACCGCCTGGCCGTAGAGCGTGTGCAGGATCGCGTGGCCCGTGCGGTCGGCGGCCGCGCAGGTGCGCTGCGCGGTACCCTTGCCGAAATCGGTGGTCATGCCGCCGAAGGGACGCTGGTAGATCTTGCCCTCGGCCGTGCGGGAGAAGGGAACGCCCCAGTGCTCCAGCTCGTAGACGGCGGCCGGCGCGTTGCGCACGAGGTACTCGATGGCATCCTGATCGCCGAGCCAGTCCGACCCCTTCACGGTGTCGTACATGTGCCAGCGCCAATCGTCCGGCCCCATGTTGCCGAGGGAGGCGGAGATGCCGCCCTGCGCCGCCACCGTGTGAGAGCGCGTGGGGAACACCTTGGTGATGCAGGCGGTGCGCAGCCCGGCCTGCGAGCAGCCGACGGTGGCGCGAAGACCCGCGCCGCCCGCGCCCACGATCACCACGTCGAAGGTGTGGTCGATGATCGTATAGGCCTTGCCGTTGACGGCGGCGCCGTTCGTTGCTTGAGCCATGTGTGAATTCCTTAAAGCAAGATGCGGCCGAGGCTGACCTTGAGGATGGCGTAGAGGCAGGCCACCCCGACGATCACGGCGTAGAAATTGTTCGCGATGACGGCCGCGATCTTCGGGCCCTTGTCGTGGACGTAGTCCTCGATGACGATCTGCATGCCGAGCCGCATGTGGTTCACGACCGAGATCACCGCGAGGATGAGAATGATCGCCACCAGCGGGTGCGAGATGATCGCGATGGCGTCCTGGTAGGACGGAGAATTCGCCAGCGCCGCGACGATGATCACGAAGGAGATGATGAGAGGGACGTTCGACACCGCCGTGACGCGGTGGATCCACCAATGCTCGACCCCGTGCCCGGAGGCGCCGAGGCCCTTCACGCGGGCGAGCGGGGTGCGCATGGAAACGCGGGTATCAGCCCTGTTGTCGGCCATGGATCCGGCTCCTTAGAAGGCGATGAAGGCGACGACCCAGATCGCGAGCGTGAGCGCGATCGAGCCGACGAGGGTGAAGCGGGCCATGTTGATGCGCTGCTCCGGCTCCATGCCGTAGCCGAAATCCCACACCAGGTGGCGCACGCCGCCCAGCATGTGGTGCATCAGGATCCAGGTGTAGCCGAACAGGATCAGGTACCCGAGGGGCGAGCCGAAGAACCATTGCACGGCATCGAAGGCCGAAGGCCCGGAGGCCAGGGCCACCAGCCAGATGGCGAAGAGCGCGATGCCCCCGTACAAGGCGATGCCCGTGATGCGGTGGGCGACGGACATCGCCATCGTCCAGCTCCACCGGTAAATCTGAAGATGCGGGGACAGGGGCCGCGGGGCCACTTTCGCCTCAGCCATGGTGTTCACTCCTGATCGGCGACGTCGGCCGCCCGTAGTTTGGAACGGTTCGTAATGGAAGCGCGGCAACACCGCAATGCGCCTTATGCCGGGTGGACGGCGGCAGGCACACTTCGTCGGCCGCGAAGTTTGCTATAGGGTCGCTTATCGCACAATTTTTAATTATTCTTATCTCCCTTCGCAGTTGACGAAGGATACCGATGCAATTCGATCTGACGGACCTGAGCCTCTTCCGCCACGTGGTCGAGGCCGGCAGCATCACCCACGGGGCCGAGCGGGCCCATCTGGCGCTGGCGGCGGCGAGCACCCGCATCCGCAACATGGAAAAATCCCTCGGTGCCCCCCTGCTCCTGCGGACCCGCGCGGGGGTGACCCCGACGCCCGCCGGCCGGACCCTGCTCCAGCACGCCCGCGCCCTCCTCGCCCAAGCCGAGCGCCTGCGCGAGGATCTGGGCACCTATACGGGCGGGCTGTCGGGCCAGATCCGGATCCTCTCGAACACCAACGCCCTCACGGAGTTCCTCCCCGAGGCCCTGGGTGCCTTCCTGGCCGAGCATCCGCACGTCTCCATCGACCTGGAGGAGCGGCTCAGCGACGAGATTGTGGGCCTGATCGCCGAAGGGGTCGGGGATCTCGGCATCGTGGCCGGCACGGTCGATACGGGCCGGCTGGAGACCTACCCGTTCCGCAGCGACCGCTTCGTGCTCGTGGTGCCGAAGGGCCATCCTCTGGCGACCCGGGTCGAAATCCCGTTCGCCGAGGTGCTGGAGCACGATTTCGTCGGCCTCGACCGGGCGAGCGCCCTCCAGCGCTTCCTCGCCGGCAAGGCGACGCGGATCGGCAAGCCCATTCGGCTCAGGGTGCAGCTGCGCAGCTTCGACGCGGTCTGCCGCATGGTGGAGGCTGGGGTGGGCCTGGGCATCGTGCCCGAAACCACCGCCCGCCGCGCCGCCCGCAGCACGGCTATCGTGCCGGTCGAGCTGGAGGATGCCTGGGCCGCCCGGGACCTCACCCTCTGCATCCGGTCCCTCAAGGACCTGCCGCCTTCCGCGCGACAATTAGTGGAGCATCTGCGCCAGAAGGCCTGACGGGCCACCCCATCCCGAAGGGTCCCGTTTCGCCCTCGAAAAGCGCCGTGAGGAGGGAATGATTCTCCTGTCAGGATTGTCTCTGAAACCGTCCGTCTCGAACAAGGGCGGTCCTCAATCCATCACGGAGGAAACAATGCGCGTTGTGAATGGTGGCAGGCTTTTGGCCGCAATCGGGTGGCTCGCCCTCTTACCTGCGGGTTCCGCTCTGGCGCAGAGCGCCCAGGACACCACGTTCTTCGTCACCAGCGTCGGCTCCGGCAAGGGCGCGGATCTCGGCGGGCTCGAGGGGGCGGACCGGCATTGCCAATCCCTGGCCGAAGCGGCCGGCATTCGCGGGAAGATCTGGCGGGCGTATCTCTCAACTCAAAGCGCGGGCGGCGGCACGGCCGTCAATGCGAAGGACCGCATCGGGCGCGGTCCGTGGCAGAACGCCAAGGGTGTCGTGATCGCCAAGGATGTGGCGAACCTGCACGGGCCCGGCAACAATCTCACCAAGCAGACGGCCCTGACCGAGAAGGGCGAGCCGGTGAAGGGCCGCGGCGACCAGCCGAACGAGCACGACATGCTGACCGGGACGCAGCCCGACGGCACGGCCTTCGCCGGCAATCAGGACATGACCTGCGGCAACTGGACGAAAAGCGGCGCCGACGGCGCCGCCATGCTCGGGCACCACGACCGCGCAGGCCTTGACGAGTCGCCGCCGGCCAAGTCCTGGAACTCGTCCCATGCGTCACCGGGCGGGTGCAGCCAGGACGCCCTGAAGAGCACCGGCGGCGCGGGGCTCTTTTATTGCTTCGCGGCGAACTGATCTAAGCGCTGGCGCAGTGTGCGGGCCCGAGGGTCCGCACGCAGTCGTCAGTGCCGGAAATGCCGGTAGCCGGTGAACACCATCGCGAGACCGGCCTCGTCGGCGGCCTTGATCACCTCGTCGTCGCGCATGGAGCCGCCGGGCTGGATCACC